>CANIHD010000014.1 GCA_947467345.1 Alphaproteobacteria bacterium | reverse complement strand
GGTCGATTTGCCCTGACCCATCGCGACTTCGATCTGGCGAAGCAACGTCACAATCTGCTCCGCGCTGAACCTCTTCTTCGGCATGACCAGGCTCCTTTCCAAGACGGTTTCTATCAAAACCCTTGGTCCAAAAAAGCCCGGTCAGGTCAAGCTGGAATGGGAGCGTGGCTCACATTCGCGACGCTCGAAGCCGTAACGTCGATACTGCTTCTGGTTTGGATTTACGCGTTGCTGAAATATCTATTCTGATCTAGCCGCTCGAAAACCTATCGTGCGGCGGCGATGGCAATGCGTTGCAACTTAAATGGCGCTGCGATCTGCCGCTGAGCAGCTATAAAATTTGCACGTTTCGCGAACCGAACTGCTCCCGTTTATAAAACGGATTCGGGCTTCTCGATTTTTGCCTGACACGGGCCGGCCCCGTTTTGTTTGGGGCAGTGCAGAAGCTTTTCGAGCACGTCTTGGGCCGTCGCGTCGAGCCCAAAGGCGATGGCAATTGTCCGCGCGGAAAGTTCGCCCGCCTTGTGGCAGCGTCCGCATGTCACTCTCAACATTTGGTCGGGGGCGAGGTTTGAAACCAAGCCTTCGGACTGTGCGTGCATGGGGCCATTGTGCCTCCAAGCGCTTACCAAGGACTTTACCGAGGAGCAGAAACCCGGCCGCCGCAGCCCCGGTCCACTATGGCCTCCATGACGCCTTCTTAATGAAGAGCAAGGGGTTAGGCACATTTTATGGGCTATGGAACCATGGATTGCGGCCGCGCGCCCCTATAGGGTGCGCTGCATCTGCCATAGGGCATGAGGGAGAACGGCGAATGAGGCACGGTTTGGCATTGTCTCTGGCTTCTGTGGCGCTGCTAGGCGTCGCGGCCTGCTCGGAACCGGCCGCGCCACCGGCTGTCACTGCGGCAGTGCCGCCGGTGCAATTTCGCCCCACCGCGACCATCCAGGATCTCATGGATGCCGAGGTCGATCCCGCCGCCGATTATCTTTGGGGTACGGTCGCCTACATCGCCACTAAGGCCGGAATCGAAGACCGGCGGCCCAAGACCGACATGGATTGGGAATTGGCGCGCCGCAACGCGCTCATTCTGATCGAGGCGAGCAATTTGCTTCTCATCGATGGGCGTAAGGTCGCCAAGGCGGGCAATGCTCTGGATGAAGAAGAGCTCGCCAGCGAAGCGCCGGAAGACATCCAGAAAGCCATCGACGCCAATCGTCCGGCATTCAATGCCTATGCAATGGGGCTGCACGACGCCAGCGTGGAGGCGCTCGCCGCCATCGAAGCCAAGGACGTAGAACGTCTGCTCGCTTCGGGTGAAGCGCTCGATGTGGCGTGTGAGCAGTGCCATCGGACCTATTGGTATCCGAAGGCACCGCCCATCTAAGATTTACAACTACCGAATTAGACGTCCGTCAGTGCGGTGTTGGACAGACCGGTGATCTTCACGCCGATGCCGTAAGGATCGGTGACAGCGATGCTGTTCGGTCCATCATTGCGAATGTCGGTCAATCCCAATGCGCGCAAATCCGCTGTCGCGCGCGCGCGATCGTAATCCGCCACGGTGTAAGCAACGCTGCTGATAAAGGCAGTGCCGGGACGGTGCGGCGGAGCGGCGTTCGGCGCCGGTACGGCATTTGGATCGCGCGTGCGTGTCAGCAGAAATGTCAGCGGAATATCGTTCGCTGTGACGCCGTAAGGTTTTTCGCCTTGCTTGCCGAACGGCATGTTGACATCGCGATTGGTCTCGCCGATCTGCTCCAGATTCAAAACGCGCGTGTACCAATCCGCTGCCCGCTTAAAATCAGGACAGATATAAGACACGTGATTGACGATCGAAACTTTTAGCGCCGGATCTGGCGCCGCCGCGGCCATCGCGCCAGTGGCATACGTCGTGGTTGCAGCGACAGTCAGCGATTCCAGCAACATCCGCCGGCTGATCTTACCCTTCTCGAATTCATCGAGCTTTGAAGCGACAAAGCCTTGCATGATCGTTTCTCCCTTCAGCCGCGACGAAACGCGTTTTCTTCGACGCTATTGCCAATCTGCACGTCGAAATCGAACGGATCGTAGACGTGCCAACTGCCGGGGCGCCCTGTTTGCGGAAGATTGCGCGCGTTCAGCGCGGCGACCACTTTGCCTTCGTCCCAATTGGGAATCGTGTAGCAAACATGATCAATGGTTGCTCCGGGCTTCGGTGCATTGGCTGGCGCATTACGCACGGTGAGGAAACTGCCGCCTTGGCCTTGCGCCGGACCAAAGCCGAGATTGGCATGCGTGCGGCCGTCGTCTTTGAGTGTCTGCATTCCGAACACGGACGTGTAGAAATCACGCGCCTTGCGATAGTCGGCGCAATCATAGGTGAGATGATTGATGCCAATCACTTTGAAGCCGCGCGGCGCGGCTGCATTGGCGGGGCCGCTTGCGGCGAACATTGCGGCGGCGATGGCTACGGCCTCACAAAATTCACGGCGGTTGATCTTCCCGCTCTCTAAATCTTTTATAAGAGCGTCAATGTGTCGTTCCACGGTCTGCCCTCCCTAAGCGCGAACTCTCACGTTGAACCCGGTCCGCGTTACAACCCACGATAGGCGGTTCCGGTGGGGCCCGGAAGTGCGGGTGGCTTGATCGCGGATGGCTCCACGCTCTAGCTTGCGGCGGGCGAAACGGCCTCGAGCTTTCAGGGAGTGCTCAATGCGATTTGGATTTGTTTTCGTTGGTGCGTTGGCGATTGCCTCCGCCGCCATAGCAGCAGACACCGCCCTGAAGCTGACGCCGATACCGGTGACCAACGCCGAATGGGAAAAGCCCTATCCGGCGTTTCACATCGCGGCCAATCTTTATTATGTCGGCACCTACGATCTGGGATGTTTCCTGATCACCACGCCCGAGGGCCATATTCTGATCAATTCCGGGGTCGCCAGTTCGGTGCCCATGATCAAAGCGAGCGTCGAACAACTCGGCTTCAAGTTCAGCGACATCAAGATCATCACGGCCACCCACGGGCACCAGGATCACGTATCCGGTCTCGGCGAAATCAAGCGCATGACGGGCGCGACTATGTATATAGAGGAGAACGACCTTTCGATTCTGGAGACCGGCGGCAATTACGACTATCGCCGCCCCGAAGGGCGTGGCCTGATTTTCGAGCCGGTCAAAGTCGAGCATCCCTTCAAGGACGGCGACAAAATCCGCCTCGGCAATGTCGAACTGACGGCTCATTTGCATGCTGGTCATACCAAGGGCGCCACCAGCTTCACCTACACGGCTCAAGAGAATGGCCAGCCGGTGAATATCGCCATCCTGAACATGGCCACGGTGAACGAGGGGGTAAGACTCGTGAACCAGGTCGGCTATCCCAACATCGCCGAGGACTACGCCAAAACCTTCGCGGCCCAGAAGCTCCTCCACCCTGATGTCTGGGTGGGTTCACATGCCGGGCAATTCGATCTGCATGAACGGCATAAGCCGGGCGATTCCTATGACCCGAAGCGCTTCAGCGGCGGCTATCAAGAGAAGATCGCTGAATACGAGAAGGCCTATCTCGCCCGTCTGGCGCGAGACAAGGCGGCTGCGCAGCCCTAACGACAACCCCATGGTTCGAGGCGGCCGCTTTGCGGCCTCCTCACCATGAGGATAGGCACCACTCCTCATCCTGAGGAGCGCACGCAGTGCGCGTCTCGAAGGATGAGAGACGGGTATCCTTACGACTTATTCCAGGTCGTAGCGATGAATTTGGGATCGCGCTGCATGGAGCGTTCCGACGATAGGAAATCATAATAGCCGCAGCGCCCGCCAGGATAAGACCGGCAGGTGGAGGGGCGTGCTTCATAAATCGTGCAGCGCCGCTCTTTGGTGTCGAAGAACTGGCAGATGCGGCCGAAGATCTTGTCGGCCTTGCGGCGCATGGAATATTTCGCGCCCCAGCGTTCGACGGTGAATTTCTTTTGCGCCTTCTCGAAGCTTAGACCGAAATGTTTACCCAGGCGCGCGACGTCACGCTTGTTCAATTCGATGAGCGGATAGGAGCAGCAATAGCCGGGGCATTTCGAACAATCGAACATGGAGGCACCTCGAAACCCGCCATCCGAGACCGTCTGCGCTGGGCGCGCGAACGCGATGGCCTATCTTCCATCACGTCCAACGCCGCGTTTGTCAACCAAGGCGTGTAAAGCGCAAATGAACTCAGCTCACGCTGGCAGGCAGTTCAGGTTCGGCATAGACTGAAGAGGAAAGCCGGGGGGCTGTTGGCATGCGCCAAATCGCCTGGAAGCGAGCCACGTTGGTGGTCATGTGTGTAGCGGTCGCTGGGTTAGCACGCGCTGCCGATGACCCTGCGCGCGTTCCCGATTTTTCAGGTTTCTGGGCCCATGGCGTAACGCAGATCGTCTATCAGCCCATTCCCGGCGCCGCTGCAGGCCCGGTGATCGATGTTCTGAACATTGCCTGCACACCCAATTGCCCGCCGCGTCCTGCTGGACAGCATTTTATCGGCGATCATACCAATCCCATTTTGAAGCCGAACGCGGCGGCGGCTGTGAAAGCCAATGGCGACCTCTGGCGCTCCGGCGAAATCGTCAATGCCGCCACCGAATTATGCGCGCCTTCCGGTGTACCGCACATCACCACCGTGTTTGGGCCGGTGCAGTTTTTGCAAACGCCGGATCAAATCACCATTCTTTATCAGCGCGACCATCAAGTGCGCCGCGTGTGGATGAATCGTCCGCATACGGCCAATCTCAAGCCAAGCTGGTACGGCGAATCCATCGGACGCTATGAAGGCGATATTCTGGTGATCGACACGATCGGTCTTAATGACCGTTCCACCATCGACCGCTTCGGCGCGCCGCAAACGGAAACGACACACGTCGTCGAGCGTTATCGCATCTCTGCGGACGGGCGCTCGCTTGTCGCCCATATTACAGTCGACGATCCGAATGTTTTCACGATGCCATGGTCCGGCACCATTACGTTTGCGCGCAATGCCAATCTTCCCGTGTTGGCCGAAGAAATTTGCGCCGAGAACAACCGCGTAGCGGAAACGACGGATGGCGTGCTGCCGCTGCCCACGGCGTCGGATGCCGAATACCGGCAATGGCGCGACATGGCGTTTCCGTAAGCCATACTCAGCGCGCATGCCTTCACAAAACTGTCGTGATTTCGAGCAGGCGCGTCCGACATTTCATAAAACTGTCGCCATCGATTTTGCAACGAACTGTTAATCGTGCCGCGAAAGTCGATGGGAGTTCACATGCGCAAACTGCAATCCAATCTGACGATTGCAGGGGTCGATCCGGCGCTTGTGAATGTGAGACTGAATGCGGTGCCGGAGCCCGCGACGCTGGCGCTGTTCGGCGCAGGTCTCGTCGGCTTCGCGGCGCTACGCCGTCGTCGCAAGGGCGCACAAGCCGCTGCATAAGAGCAGCGCATCGCACAATAAAAAACGGGGCCTGATAGGCCCCGTTTTCGTTTCTCAAATCTATGATTAGGCGGTGGGTGGCATCATGAAATCGCGCTTGCCGAGTTCCAGACCGGAATGGCGCAGGATCGCGTAAGCGGTTGTGGCGTGGAAATAGAGATTGGGCAGCACGAAGCTGACCAAATAATCCTTCCCTGAAAACTGCATGTCCTGGCCGCCGATCTTGAGTTTGATCTCACGGGTTTCCGCGCCGTCGAATTGCGCGGGCTTGAACGAAGAAATGAAGGCGTCGGTCTTGGCGATGCGCTGCTTCAGCTCATCGAAGGTCGTTTCTGTGTCGGCGTAGCTCGGCACTTCAGCGCCGGCGAGGCGCGCGGTCGCGCCTTTGGCGAAATCGCACATGATTTGGATTTGGCGGGTGAACGGAAACATGTCCGGGAAGAGCCGCACATTCAGCAGCGCGGCCGGTTCGATTTTCTTCGCAGCGGCATATGCCACGGCCTTGTCGATGATGGCGGTTTGGCAGGCGAGCATCTGCTTAAAGGCCGGAACCGAGGCCTGGTACATCGAGAGCGTCATGGCGAGAAACCTTTCAGAAGAATCGTGTTGCGGCGTGACGGCTAAAATCAAACGTCCCGTACGTCGGCCAGATGTCCGGCGATAGCCGCTGCCGCCGCCATGCCTGCGCTCATCAAATGCGTGCGCCCGCCGCGGCCCTGACGTCCCTCGAAATTGCGGTTGGAAGTCGAGGCGCAGCGTTCGCCGGGTTCAAGGCGGTCGGCATTCATGGCTAAGCACATCGAGCAACCGGACTCGCGCCATTCAAAACCGGCCTCGAGGAATATCTTGTCCAAGCCCTCTTTCTCGGCCTGTTCTTTCACTAGGCCGGAGCCGGGCACCACCATTGCGCCGACATGCGAGGCCACTTTGCGCCCGCGCGCGAGCTCGGCGGAAACGATCTCTGCCGCTTCTCGCAAATCCTCGATCCGGCCATTCGTGCAGGAGCCGATGAAGGCGCGGTCGATCTTCACGCTGCTCAATTTCGTGCCGGGCGCGAGGTCCATATATTCCAGCGCACGCTCCATGCCCTGGCGCTTGCCCGGATCGGGTTCGGCCTTGGGGTCTGGAACGCTGCCGCTAATCGGCAGTGCTTGCTCGGGGCTCGTGCCCCAGGTGACCATCGGGACGATATCGGACGCGTTGATCGTCACCTCGAGGTCGAATTTGGCGTCGGAGTCCGATTTCAGCGTCTTCCAATAGGCGACGGCCTTGTCCCAATCGGCGCCCTTCGGCGATTTGGGACGGCCTTTGAGATAGGCAAAGGTCGTTTCGTCGGGCGCGATCAGGCCGGCGCGGGCGCCGCCTTCGATGGTCATGTTGCAGACCGTCATGCGGCCTTCCATGGAAAGTGCGCGAATGGCATCGCCGGCAAACTCGATGACATAGCCGGTGCCGCCAGCCGTGCCGATCTTGGCGATGATCGCCAGGATGATATCCTTCGCGTGTACGCCGGTGTGCAGCTTGCCTTCTACCGTCACGCGCATGTTCTTACTGCGCGACGTCAGCAGCGTCTGGGTGGCGAGTACGTGCTCGACCTCGCTGGTGCCGATGCCGAAGGCCAGCGCGCCGAAGGCGCCATGCGTAGCTGTGTGAGAGTCGCCGCACACAATGGTCGTGCCGGGCAGGGTGAAGCCCTGCTCGGGACCGATGATGTGAACGATGCCATGGCGTTTGTCGTTGAACCCGAAATACTCGATCCCGAGCTCGCGGACGTTTTTCTCGAGCGTGTCGACCGACAGGCGCGATTCCGGCTCGGAGATGCCGTTGTGGCGGTTGGTGGTGGGCACGTTGTGATCGGCCACAGCCAGAGCCAGCTCCGGCCTACGCGCCTTACGGCCTGACTGCCGCAAGCCTTCAAAGGCCTGGGCGCTGGTGACCTCGTGAATGATGTGGCGGTCAATATAAAGGACCGATGACTCCCCGGGGGCCTCGTGGACCAGATGGCTCTTCCAGATCTTGTCGTACAGGGTCGTCGGTTTCGTGCTCACGGGTTTGTGGTCCTGGCTAAGGCGGGGGCAATCAACATGAGAAGACCCAAGGACTCAAGTGCCTGGACTCAAGCCCCTTGAGAGGGGAGGCCGTCAGACGGGACATGGGGTGCCAGGGAGGGTTTTGCCACCCCAGCACCCCATGGAATTCCTGCCTTTTCCTGGCGCCGGCAGCCCGGCGGCGGTCGTTTAGGCCGCCGGCAATTCGGTCGCGTCCGTAACGGAGGCGGCTTCGCTGGCTTTGCGGACCCGGCGCTTGGTTCTCCAGTCGCCGAGATAGAGCAGAATCGGCGCCGCGATGAACACCGATGAGGTCGCAGCAATCACGATGCCGAACACCATGGGAATGGCGAAGCTGGACACCGCACTGCCGCCGAACAGCGCCATCGGCAGAAGCGCGAGGAAGGCCGTAACCGAGGTGTACAGGCTTCGGGCCAGCGTCTCGTTGATGCTGCGGTCGATCATCTCTTCCATAGGCATCTTTTTGTAGAGGCGCATGTTTTCACGCATGCGGTCATAGACGACGACTTTGTCGTTCACCGAATAGCCGATGAGCGTTAGCAGTGCGGCGATAGCCGTGAGGTTGAACTCAAGGCCGGTGAGGGCAAAGAAGCCCACGGTCTTGGTGACGTCCAAGATCAGCGTGGCAATGGCGCCCACCGCGAAGGGCCATTCGAACCGGGCCCAGATGTAGAAGAGCATCGCGAGGCTGGCGAGGAAGACCGAGAGGAAGCCCGCGGTGGCAAGTTCACCGCTGACTTTCGGTCCCACGACTTCGGTGCGTTCGACCTTGGAATTGGGCGCGATTTGCTCCAATCCGGCGCGGATCTTTTGCACTGCTTGTGTTTGCATCTCTTCGCCGCCTTGCTGCCGCTCGGCGCGGATCAAGACTTGCGAAGGTCCGCCGAATTCCTGCAACGCGATTTCGCCAATGCCAAGTTTCTCCAAGCCCTCGCGCAAAGCGCCGAGATTGGCAGGTCCTTGCGTGGTGACTTCCATCTGGATGCCGCCTTTGAAATCGACGCCGTAATTGAGGCCCGGTGTGAAGAACAAAATTATCGAGGCAATCGACAGCACGGCGGACACCGCGATGCCGAAACGGCGCCAGCTCATGAAGCGAATGACGGTGTTATCCGGCACCAGCTTGGCGCCAAACATCGGTTCGATCCGCAGCACTTTCAATTTGCGCGCCTTGACGATGGCGAACATCACCACGCGCACGATGGACACCGCAGTGAACATGGAGATGGCGATGCCGAGGCCCATGGTGACCGCGAAGCCGCGCACCGGGCCCGAGCCGAACTGAAAGAGAAGCAGTGTGGCGATCAACGCCGTGAGGTTGGAGTCAACGATGGTGGAGTAAGCGCGCTTGAAGCCCGCATCCAACGCCACGATGGCGCGCGAACCTTTGCGCGTTTCCTCTCGGATACGCTCGTTGATGAGCACGTTGGCATCCACCGCGAGGCCGATGCCGAGCACGATACCGGCGATGCCGGGAAGTGTGAGTGTCGCGCCCAGCAGCGTAAGCGCCGCGAAGGTGAGCACCACGTTCAAGGCGAGCGCGAAGTTGGCCAGCATGCCCCACGGTCCGTAGAGGAAGAACATGAAGGCGACGACGAGGCCGAAGCCCACCACGCCGGTTTGAATGCCGCTCGCGATGGCATCAGCGCCTAGATCGGCGCCCACGGTGCGTTCTTCGATAACCGTCAACGGCGCGGGCAATGCGCCTGCGCGCAGCAGCGCCGAAAGATCGGTGGCGCTTTCCACTGTGAAATTGCCGGTGATCTGCCCCGAGCCGCCCAAAATGGGTCCTTGAATGACGGGTGCGGTCAAAACCTTGCCGTCGAGCACGATAGCGAAGGGCTTGCCGACATTGGCGCGCGTGATGTCGCCGAATTGCTTGGCGCCCAGGCCGTCAAAGCGGAAGGTCACCACCGGCTCTTTGGTCTGTCCGTCGAAGCCGAGGCGCGCATCGGTCAAGCGATCGCCAGCCACCGCAACCTGATCATTGATGATGTAACGCGCGATACCGTCTTGGCCGGGCATAATCGTGTAACCGGGCGGCGCAACTTGCGCGGTCGGGTCCGGGCTCAACATATGAAAGGTCAACTTCGCGGTACTGCCCAAAAGCAGCTTCACGCGCTCTGGGTCCTGCACGCCGGGCAGCTGCACCAGGATGCGGTCAGTGCCCACTTGCTGAATGGTCGGTTCGGCAACGCCAACATTGTCGATGCGGCGGCGCACGATTTCAAGGCTTTGTTCGATGGCGGCCGTAACGCGGTCCTTGATGCCCTGTTCGGTCAAAGAGAGGCGTATCTGTCCCTCAGGACCGTTGGCGATGCCAAGGTCCGTGACGCCGCCCAAAGCACCCAATGTGCCGATAGGCGCGCCGAGCTGGCGCAAGGTGGTGATGGCAGCATCGCGTTTGGTGGGGTCTTGCAGCACGATATCGACGACATTGCCGTCACGCCGGATGCTGGTCGTATCTATGTCCGCCGCTCTCAGTACGCGCCGGGAATCGCCGACAAGCGCTTGCGCGCGTTCACGCACCAAAGCGGCCGAGTCCACCTCAAGAACGAGATGCGAGCCGCCGCGCAAATCGAGACCAAGGCTCACCTGTTGCTTGGGAACCCAACCTGGCAATTGTGCCAGCTGTTCCTTCGTAAAGAGATTGGGAAGCGCCGTCAGAATTCCGATCAGGATGATGGCGAGATAGAGATAGAGTTTCCAAGCTGGCGTGCGCATACGCGTCGACTCCGGGTGATGCGTGCTCGCTCGCCGGCATGCCGGCCATCACGAGTCGCTAGGACTGATGTGTGGAAAATTGTGTGCCGCTTCGCGCGGCAGGCTCACACGCGCGGAGGCGGTGCGCGGGAGTCGAAGCTGTGCCGAGATGTGATCGGCGCTTCATTTACGAAGAGCGTTGCGCGCGCAAAATCTTGCGCTACAGGAAGAATGGCGGGTCCCGCTGCCAGCACTCCGTCGAGATTGCCCGAGCTGAATTCGCGCAGCGCAGACTTCAGGTTCTCATTCGGCAACGAAGCGCGCGGCAGCCGCAGCGTGCTATCGCTGGCGCCGGCTTTGGCGGCGGCGCTACGGGATTCGTCGATGGTGCGGAAGCCTGCGCCAGCCGCGTTCCATTGCAGAAGCAGCAATGCTGCCATCAGCCAGCGGAATACGGGCCGGGAAGAGGTGCCGAACATGGGCTCAACTAACCCGATTGGTGCTTAAAGGGCAAGGACAGCTGCGAAAATGGGCAGTTTCCTGGGCGCCGGCTATTAGACTTTGTGCCCGCCCATCGTGCTGGCCGGGAATAATTCCTCGACGCTGAGGTGACGCTTCGTCACCCCTTGCGCGAAGGCATGGGCAAGGAAGGATTCCAGAGTCCGGCGGTTATTCTCCACGCCATAGGGGAAGAAATCGCTCCCCATCATCTCGTGCATCCGGCGCGCATATTCTGCGCCCCAGGGAATGGGGACCAGCGAGGCGGTCGCATCCAGCGTGCGCTCGATGCTGCGGACCTTGGCTTCCTCGAACGCGTCCATGAGGTTGCGCGCTACCCAGGGATTGGCCTCTAGCACATGTTTGCGGATCACCACCGCATGCATGATGGGAAACACACCGGTCTCGCGGTAATAGGCCTGCTCCACTTCCAACGTGTCGTCGAAGAACCGCTTTATCCGTTTGTCGCCTTCGCTGAAGGCAGTCGGCGGGCGCGCCGCCAACACCGCGTCGATCTCGCCGTCCAGCAACATGTCGTTCAGCGAGCGTTCGGGACGCGGAGTCAGTTTCAAACCGCGCGGCAGGTTCAGTTGAACCTTCTCTTTGCGCCCCGCCTGGTTCACGCCCGACTGCACCCATTCGATGCTGGTGAGATCGAGCCCGAATTGATCGACCAAAAATCCGCGCGAATAGACGGCCGCCGTCTGTGCCCATTCGGGGAGGCCGACTTTGCGGCCCTTAAGATCGGAAATGTTTTTGATCGGTCCGCCGTCGCGCACAAACAAAGACGAATGCCGGAAGACGCGCGAGGGAAACACCGGAATCGCCACGAAGCTGTCGTCGCCGGACGCGCGCAACGACGTGTATTTCGCGAAAGAGAGTTCGGAAATCTCCCATTCCTTGTGAAACAGGAAACGATAGAAAATCTCTTCAACCGGCAATGTCAGCGCCGTCAGGCGAATGCCTTGCGCGTTCACGCGGCCCATCACGAGATCGCGCACATGGTCGTAGTCGCAAAGCGCGGCGGTCAGCGGAATTTCGTTCACAACAACTCCCTACGCAAACAATAGTGCGTGCAAGACAGGCAATATCAGATAATTTTTACCGCGCGAATTGCCGGCCAGCTGGAACAGTCGCGCGCGTCTCATGCGCTTGAGCACGGCGTGTCGTGCCTACCAGCGCAAGCAGCGCGCAGGCACAAATGACCAGCGGAATGGACGCCAGCACGAAGAGTGACGCGTGCGACACGCCGGCATTCATCAGATGTCCGCCGATGATGGGTCCGGCCGCGGCACCGATACGTCCGACGCCCAGCGCCCAGCCCGCGCCGCTGGCGCGCATCGATGTCGGATACAGCGATCCTGAGAGCGCATTCAACCCGTTCTGTCCGCCCAGCACACAGAGTCCGGCGATGAACGCCAGAAGCAGAAGTGCGGGGCCAGCGCCGGTCAGCAATCCCAGGGGCGCCACGAACAGGCCTGCGAATATGAAGGTGGCGGCGACCGTGCGAATGCCCCAGCGGTCCAGCATCATGCCCACGACGAGGCTTCCCACTGTGCCGCCCAATTGGAAAACCGCGCCCACCGATGTTGCCCAGGCGATGGAGAGTCCCGCGTCGGTCATCAGCGTGGGCAGCCATGTGGTAAGGAAGTGATGGCCCATGAAGCTGGCGATGAAGGCGAACCACAAAAGCGCCGTCATGGCTGAGCGGCCATTGCTGAAGAGGCCGACCACCGGCACTTTCTGCTTGGTTTCTTCCTGCACAATAAAGTGCTCATCGCCCGTCAATGGCGTATCGTGACCCAGCCGGCGCACAATCGCGGAAATGCGCGCATGCGGCGCGTTGCTCACAATCAGGAAGCGAATGGATTCAGGCAGGAAAAGCGCGATGCACGCGATGATCGGCAATGGCGCCAACCCGCCGACCAGAAAGACCGTATGCCAGCCGAATGTCGGAACCATCCACGCCGCCAGAAACCCGCCGAGTGCCGAACCTAAAGTGTAGCCGGCGAATAACAGGCCGATGATGAGCCCGCGTTTGCGTGCCGGTACATATTCGGCAACGAGCGCGATGCAAGTTGGGATCGTGCCGCCCAATCCCATGCCGGCGAAAAAGCGCAAGCCCCAAATTTCCATCGGCGACGAGGCGAAAGCCGTCGCCAGCGTAAGCAGGCTGAACACCAACGTGCCGGCGATGAGAAGCTTCTTGCGTCCGATCGTGTCGCTGAATTGTGTCAGCACCAACGCGCCGATCAAATAACCGAACAGGCTTGCGCTGAGCACCCAACCAAAGGCCGCGCGATCCGTGCCCCACTCTTTCATGATGGCCGGCGCGGCGAAGGCCAGCGCCTGCATGTCATAGCCTTCAAGCGACATCAGCAGGCAGAGCAGCGCCACCACGCTGACCTGCAGTGGCGAGAAAGTTTTGCGCTCGATAAGGGCGCCAACATCGATGCTGCGCTGCGTCGCCATATTCGCCCCCCCGGTCTTTTGCGAAGCCTAACGCAAACGGAGCGGTCTTGACCATCACTCGTTACGATTCAGCCAACCGTGGAAAGAGGGCTAAGCTATTGGTCCGGCCGATCTGTTTTTGCTGCACTGCATCCAAAATGCGTGAATGTTCCAGATTTGAAACCGAGCGCGCCACCAGCTCTGCCGGCGCATAGGGAAAATCGCTCCCGAAAAGGATGCGTTCGGGGCGCGCTACCGCACCCAACGCCGCGAGGGTTGCATCGCCGGAGGAAAGGGCGGTGTCGTACCAGAAATGCGCCAGTGCTTCCTTCATGCGCGCCGGCGTGAACGCGCGATATTTGGCGTCGATATAGCTCGCCGCCTCTAGCCGTGACGCCAGATAAGGAAGTGTGCCGCCGGCATGCGCGAGAATGAAATTGATGTGCAGATAGCGCTCCAGCGCGCCTGACAGAATGAGATTTATCGCGGCGCGCGTGGTGTCGAACGGAAACTCCATCACGAAGCCCGGAATGTTCAAACTCAAGCTGCGACTCGCGGGATGAAAATTGGGATGCACGAATACGGCGGCGTGGCGGCGGTTCAGCTCTTCGAGAACAGGATCGAAAAACGCATCGCCAAGGAATCGGTCGCCATAGCTGGCGAGTAATCCCACGCCGTCCAAATGCAGCACGTCCAGCCCGTACGCGATTTCCGCGAGCGCGCCATCAATGTCAGGCAGCGGGGTGACCGCGAAAGCGCCGAAGCGCGTGGGACGCTCCGCGATCAGATCGGCAAAGAAATTATTGCAGTTGCGCGCAAGCGCCCGTGCCTCCGCCAGATCGCCGAAATGCGTGCCCGGCTGCGAAATGGAAAGTATGGCGGCGGCGATGTCATTGGCATCCATCGTCGCCAGGGCTTCGGCAACGCTCCAGCGCGGCGTGCCGGTGCTGATCGTGGCGCCGCGCCCCGCGAGCTTGAGGGCGCTGCGATAGAATTCCGGTATCGCATGGAAATGAACGTCGATGCGGCCTGCGTCCATTTAGTCTGCGCCCATCATCATAGCCATCTTACAATCCCCCGTTTGTCATAGCGCAGGATAGACGGGCAGGGCTCCGTCAGAAAGCACGCAAAGGCGAAGAGACGCGCCGCCCGAAACTGTGCCAAGCTCCGGCAAAAGACGTATCAAGATCTTACCGGGGGTATCTATGGTTCAGGCGGTTTCGCAGACAGCGCCGCGCGCGGCAACGGGTGCTTCGTGGCTCGCGGTTTGGGTTTGCTTTGTCATCAATATGCTGGATGGCTTCGACATCCTGGCGATGGCGTTCACCGCACCGCTGATCGAACTCGAATGGGGCCTGGCGCCGACCGAACTCGGCCTTCTCTTCAGCGCCGGATTGGCCGGCATGGTGGTGGGTTCTCTGTCGCTGTCGCCGATCGCGGACACGATCGGCCGCCGCGCGGTTTTGCTGCTGTGTCTCGGCATCGTCACGGCCGGCATGATGCTGTCCGCCTTCGCAACCGAGCTGATGCAGCTTGTGGGTTTGCGCTTCCTCACCGGCCTCGGCATTGGTGGTTTGTTGTCGGGTCTCAACACGGTGGCCGCGGAATACGCGCCGGCGCATCAGCGTAAATTCGCCATTGGTCTGGTGACCGCGTCCTATTCGCTGGGTGCCACGCTCGGAGGCTTTGCCTCCATTCGGCTGATCGCGGAATTCGGCTGGCACGCCGTATTCATGTTCGGCGGAATATTGTCGCTGATCATGATTCCGATCGTGTATTTCGCGCTTCCGGAATCGCTGGCGTTCCTCCTCTCCGGTAAGCCGAAAAACGCGCTGGCGCGTGTAAACATGGTCATGGCCGCGACGGGGCGGCCTGCACTCGCCGCCTTGCCCGCACAGAAGGCCGGCGCCAAGCCAAGCCTGTTCGACATTTTCAAACCCGATATGCGCGTCGGAACGGCGCTCATCTGCGCTACTTATTTCATGAACATGATGACGTTCTATTTCGTGCTGAGCTGGACGCCGCGTGTCATCGTGTCGATGGGGCAAACGCCCAATGTCGGGATTCTTGCGTCGACCTATATGAACCTCGCCGGATTTCTCGGCGGCGTGCTGCTCGGCGTGTGGGCCAATCGCTTCCCGGTGGGCCGCGCCACGTCGGTCTTCATGGTGCTGATGTACGCAACCATGATTTTATTCTCGAACCTGCCGGCAAATATTCCCGTGCTCCTCGCCGTCTCGGCGCTGCTCGGATTTTTCATGATCGGAACGATGTCGGGCCTCTACACCATTGTCGCCGTGGTGTTTCCCACCCATGTGCGTGCCACCGGAACCGGCGTCGCCATCGGCATCGGGAGGTTGGGCGCCGTCGTCGGTCCCTATGTCGGGGGTATGCTGATCGAAGCGAATTGGTCGCGGCCGGTATCGTGGGCCGTGCTGGGTATTCCGGCGCTGGCCGCGGCGGTTCTCGCCACCCAAGCGGCCAAACGCGAACGCGCCATCGAAGCAATCTGAGAGACCGGCCGTTAGGCCGATCTCTCCAAACTCAAATTTACTGCGGGCGGTTAGCCGCGCGGCACGCGCCGCCTTGGCAAAGCTCTTTACCGTCGGACAGCTTCGCGGTCAGCAATTGACCGCCATTCGAGCCGTCCTTCAAAGGATGGAAGCCGATATTGATCTTGTCGCCGACTTTGATGATGTCGCGTGTCCAGCCCGATTGCATCAACTGACCGGTTGAGCCGCATTCGAACGACCACGTCTCTATCTTGCCGGCCGCATCGGCAACCGCCAGATGGACCCAGCTATGCGGGTTGATCCATTCGAATTCCTTCACCGTCCCTTCGAGGTTCACGGTCTTGGCGGCATCGAACATGGCAAAGGAATGGTGGGCCAAAGCCGGCCCGGCGAACAACGCGGCCGCGAGGCCCGCAAGAACTATGTTTCTCGAAATCATTCTACTTCTTCCGAACTCCGGGGCGGCAAAACCTCGCCGTCCACTTAGCGTTGAACATGGGCATCCCGGCTGGCGGGAGGCTGACGCCTAGCTGAAAGGAAGCTGACAGAAAAGGTGCTGTCGTGGCACCGGCAGGACGGAAAAGGACAGAGTCGCGCTTTATGGGATCTCGATGCCTAGGCGTGAACCAGTTCCACCTGTGCCACATCGGCCCGGGAAACGGCAAACGAGGCCGCTGAAATACCAAGATAAAACTGCCAATTGCGCATAAACGCGTCGTCATGGCCCAACGCCAGAACCTGCTTTTCCTGGTCTTTCAAGCGCTCGCTCCATTGCCGCAAGGTGCGGCAATAATCCTGGCCGAAGGTAAATGCCTCAACGATTTTTAATCCGGCTGACTCCGCTTCCTCGCGGAAGCGCTTGAGCGAAGGCAGCATCCCGCCCGGGAATACGTAGTGCCGGATGAAATCGCTGCGAGTGCGATAGCCGGGAAAGAACTCGTCCCCGATAGTGATGGTTTGCACCACAGCGCGCCCGCCTCGGCGAAGCCGCTGCGAAATCGTATCGAAGTAGCGGCGCCAATAATTCTCGCCCACAGCTTCGAACATTTCGATTGAGACGATCATGTCGAAGGCGCCGCGGACGTGGCGATAATCCTCCAGACGTATATCCGCTTTCGAGCCCAGCCTATCGCGCGCGAAGCCATGCTGCGCCGGTGAAATGGTCAGGCCCGTCACCTCGTGGTCCTGCTTGCTCGCTTCTTCGGCGAAACCACCCCAGCCACAGCCGATCTCCAGCACGGAGGAACGGGGATTCACAAATTTGGACAGTATGCGGCCGTATTTGTTGCGCTGCGCATCGGCGAGAGCTTGTTCGCGTCCGGAGAATAAAGCCGACGAATAGGTCATCGTTTCGTCGAGCCACAGCCGGTAGAAATCATTCCCGACATCGTAGTGCGCGCGGATATTGCGCTTGGCGTTCGCCACACTGTTGCGGCGCAGGAACTGGTCCTTCACGACAAAGCCAATGCGGTTCAGCATATTGCCATGCGCGAAGCCGCCGAAATGATCGAGATTGAGCAAGAACAAAGATACCAGCGCCTCGACATCGTCGGTGTGCCAGGCTCCGGAAATAAAATCCTCACCGAGCGCGATATCGCCGCGTGAAGCCAGGCGCCGCAGCACCTCCCATTCGAAGATCGCGAACTTCGCTTCCGGGCCGGGCCGAACGCCCGTGAAGCTACGCTTCGCTCCGTCCGGGCCCATGAAATGCAGTGTGCCGTATTCGATGGAGGCCGCTGCTTCGTACCAACGCTTCTCGATCAGAGCTGGAGGAATCAAATTCATCGCGTCACATCCACGGCCGGCGGCGCAGGTTTGTCCTGCCGCCGGACCCCTTTGAGAATTAAGATTGCCGCCTGGTAATGGATGAGCGCAATAACTTTTAGCGTCACCAGCGGGTAGCGGAAGAAGCACCCCAAAAGACCAAGCGAGGTCAAAGGTTTGCGCTCGCCGATGAGGGAGGTCGAAAGCCGGAGACCCTCGGCGCCGAAATGATTGATCCAAACCGATATTTTGCTGTCGCTGCAATCGAAGCGGAAACGATAGTGCCCCTCGACCGATAGAAACGGCGACACGTAGAAATTCTTTTCATTGTGCAACCAGTCGGAACCGGCGATCGGCCGATGATCGTCGTGCAGGCATAAATAAGAATGGCGCTCGCCGAAGGTGTTGTTCACTTCGGCGATGACGGCGCGGAGTTCCTTCTGCCGGTCGAAGCACATCCAGAAGCTGACGGGATTGAACGCGTATCCCAACACACGCGGCATAGTGAGAAGCAGAATTTTGCCATCCGCTTCTTTCACATCCCATTGCGCGAGGAGATCGCGAATCCATGTGCGCGGACGCGCGCCGGCGTCATAATCTTTGAAATAGACGCTGAAGAGATTGAAGCGATTGAGGGAGAGGAAGGCGCAGCGAATGCCGTCGATCAGTTCTTCTATCGGCAGCAGCAGGTAGAACGCGCTATAGCCGAACGCGTTATGCTTCGGCCTCATCCGTGCGTGAAAAACGCGCCCCTGTAAGATCTGCGCCATCTCAGGTCCCCGCTGTGGCGCCGGCAGGTGTCAGCGCTGGACGCAAGGGGTCAGTCACGCGACGGCGGGCGCGCTCCCCCGCAGAGGTCTCGGAGGCTTCCGCGTGCGCTTCTGCCCATGGCACGCGCGCGCCCAGGCCCGTCGCCACTTGAATGGCGCTCCAAAGCCCGTCTTCGTGAAATCCATGGCGCAAGTAAGCGCCGCAATACCAGGTGTTGCGCGCGCCCTGGAGTTTCTGGATTTGCGGTTGTGCCTCGATCGCGGCGCGGTCGAACACCGGATGCATGAAGAGATGCTCGTCGAAAATGTCCTCGTCGCGAATGGGCCGCGTCGGATTGAGCGTGACGAACAAAGGATAATTCGCGTCGATGCCTTGCAGGCAATTCATCCAATATGAAACGCTGATGGAAGGCTCCACCGCGTGTCCATCTGAGCGGTAAACCCAGCTTGCCCAGCAGGATTTTCGCTTGGGCATCACGCTGCAATCCTTGTGCAATATCGCGCGGTTGGCCTGGTAGCGGAAAGCACTGAGCAGCGCGGTCTCGCGCTCGCTCGGATCGGCAAGTAACGACAACGCTTCATCGCCGTGGCAGGCAAGCACGACATCGTCGTAGGTTTCCGTCTCGCCGTTCGTGTCAGTGATCACCACTCTGCCGTCGGTGCGCGTAATCCGCGCCGCGCCGCAATTGGTGCGAATACGCTGCGCAAATTCCGCCGTCAGTTTTCTCACATATTCCTGCGCGCCGCCGGTAACCGTGTACCATTGCGGCTGCCCGTTCAGTGCTAGAAGCCCGTGATTGGCGAAGAAGCGCACAAAGCTCTCGGCCGGAAATTCCAGCATTTGATGCGTGGGGCAGCTCCAGATCGCGCCGCCCATCGGCAGCAAATAATGCTGCTGAAACCATCTGCCGAGGCCAAGCTTGCCGATGAGTTCACCGAGCGTCAGGTTCGGATGCGTTTCCACCGTTTCAAGCGCGCGCGCATTGAAGCGCAAGATGTCGCGGAAGAGGCGATAGAATTGCGGCCGCAGCAGATTGCGCCGTTGCGCTAAAATCGAGCGAACATCTTTGGCGCCCCATTCCAGCCAGCCGTCGCGCACCGTGGCTGCGAAGGTCATGTCGCTCTCATGCACCTTGACGTTTAGATGCTTCAGCAGCGCCGAGAAGTTTGGGTAATTGGGTTTGTTGAAGACAATGAAGCCCGTATCGACTGGAATAGTCCTGCCGCCGTATGCCACAGACATCGTTCGCGAGTGACCACCGATCTGCTTGGCTTTTTCATAGACGGTGATGTTGTTCTCGGAGCGGAGCAGATAGGCCGCGCCCAAGCCCGAGATGCCGGTGCCGACAATAGCTATTTTCTTCATCGGCAGCTTATACGCGGGATTTCCAGGCCTGGATCACAAATCGCGCCGGCCCTGGGAACTATCCCGCTATTCGCTGCTGCTCGCGTCTGGAGTAAGACTTGGAAAGTCCCAAGCTGAGGCCAAGGTGATCCATTTTCCGTTCACGTCCGTAATGAAATTGTGGACGCTATTGACCATCACGCCGTTGCTTGTCGGGCCTATGCGCCTGCGCAATTCGCCATTGTGTTGCGGGTGCCAAGCCTGATGCCGGCGCAGGCCGAACCGCCTCAGCCCCCCCTGGAGGTCGGCTCGCTCTTGTTGGCGTCAATAGCGTCTACAAAAGATCGCGTGGCTTTCGCGACTTTGTTCCTGGAATTCGCGCCGCGTTTGAAATCTTATTTTATGCGGCTTGGAATGAATTCCGCGCAGGCCGAAGAGCTGGTTCAAGAAACAATGCTTACCGTGTGGCGCAAAGCCGATCGTTTCGATCCTTCGCGCAGTTCGGCATCGACCTGGATTTTCGCGGTTGGGCGAAACCTGCGTATCGACCTCTTGCGGCGCACGCCCCGTCTCCAGGCCTACGCGATAGACCCCGCCGCTTTTCCGGAAAGCGACGATGCAAGCGCGTCGGTCTTTGCTGCAGAGCGCGAGACGTGTGTGCGCGTCGCCATGCGTGAGTTGTCTGCGGATCAAATGGAAGTTGTTCGCCTGTCGTTTTTTGAAGAGAAGCCGCATGCCGAAATCGCGCGTGATCTCGGCATTCCGCTCGGCACCGTCAAATCCCGCCTGCGTCTTGCGATGGCGCGGTTGCGTGCGTCCCTTGGAGACATTCTATGACCGCGTTGCATCACCCTTCCGATTCCACGCTTATGGCCTTCGCCGCGCGTTCGTTGCCTCCGGCGCTGGAATTGGTCGCCGCCGCGCATCTTCATCTCTGCGAGGTTTGCCGCCGTGCAGGACATGTCTGGAACGCATTCGGCGGCGCCTATTTGGAATCGCTGCCGCAACCGGAATTGAGCAAAGAAGCTTTGTCCGTAGCGCTCGAGAGGCTTGATTCACCGGCGCCGGTGGAAGCCGTGCCGCTGATGGCGACATCGGTTCTCGCCGGCATCGATGAAAAATTTCGCCAGTCGCGTTGGATCGGGCCGAGCATCCGAATGGCGTCGGTGATCGACGACCGCACCACCGATTTGCGCGCCTATCTTCTTTATGCCGGCGCGGGTCGCGCTTTGCCGCATCATGGTCATGACGGCGTTGAAATGACCTTGGTGCTGTGCGGCCGCTTCAGCGACAACGGCGTGGAATACGGTCCGGGCGATTTTCAGGAACTGGACGGAACGCACGCGCATAGTCCCGTCGTTTCGTCCGACGAGGCCTGCGTCTGTCTCATCGGCTCGCAAGGCACGCCGCGTCTTCCCGGTATTGCCGGGTGGGTCGTCCGCCAATTCATGTGAGCGAAGGATTCCGCATGCTGCCCTTCGCGATCGCCTATGTTGCCGCCGCGCTCTTCATGATCGTGTTCGATCTTATCTGGCTGCGCACGTTGGGCGGCGCGATATTTCGCGCCGAGATCGGCGAGATGCTCACCGACAATCCCAACATTGTCGCTGCCGTGCTGTTCTATCTTTTGTAGGTTGTCGGTCTGATGATTTTCGCGGTGGCGCCGGCGTTCAAGATCGGCACCGTCTCAAGCGCCTTCATCTACGGCGCTCTGTTCGGATTCTTCTGCTACATGACCTTCGATCTGACCAATCTTGCCGTGCTCAAGCTCTGGTCCGTGAAGGTGGCGATTGTCGACATTGCCTGGGGATCGATGATCACTGGTGTCTCCGCTGCGATTGGCTTTTACGCTGCGCGGACCATGAGCACGATCTAGTCTCGCTAGGCCCGTTAACCTAACAAATCTGCGGTTTCGCGACCCAAGACGCTGCAAAACCGCGTCCACCCGGTGGAAATTCGGGCCCCTTCCGCTATGCTGGGCTCAGCTACCCGTGGGAAAGGGACTGCCCCAATGGCCGAGAATGATTCACGCCGGAATGTGGGGCGCCGCAAGGCTCAAGACCAGTTCGCCAAAATCTCCCAACGCGATGATGTGTTCCGCCACGAGCGCGAGCGCGCCCACGCAGCCGACACCGGCAAGATTGCGCGGCTGAAGGCGCTGCGCCTCGCCAAGGAAGAGGACGAACGCGCTGAAAGCGACGCGGCTGTGAAGGCCGGCAAAGAGCCCGCGCCGGCCGCGCGGCTCCGTAAGCGCGCTATGAAAAAAGCGCCCAGTCACTAGAACTTGGCTTGCCGCCCGGGCAAACGGGGCCATATAACGCAGATACGAGGCGTCCCGTTAGACGAAGCGCACCTGTTAAGACCCCGACCCGCGTTATGCGCGCCTGGCAAGACGGTAGACTTCCCAATGATTGCGCCTTCGTAGCGTCCGCGCATGTTGCACGGGCGGTTTTCACGTTAGGAGCATTGTCATGGCAATCGGAACCGTAAAGTTTTTCAACGCAACCAAAGGCTTCGGTTTTATCGCCCCGGAGACCGGCGGCAAGGACGTGTTCGTCCATGCCACCGCTGTCGAAGCGGCTGGTCTGCGTACGCTGACGGAAGGGCAGAAGGTCTCGTTCGACGTTCAGCCCGACCCGCGCGGCGTCAAAGCGGTCAATCTGAAAGCGGTGTAATTCGCATCGTTTGTTGATTGGAGCGGGCGGCCGGCAACGGTCGCCCGTTTCCGTTTGGGCACAACGGCCGGCACTTCCAACTTAAATTACTCGTAAGCGTATTCGCGGACATAGGCCCAGAGCTGGCCGATTTGTTCTTCGCTGAGCGCGCCGCGCCAGGGCGGCATCTGCCCTTTGCCGTCCAGCACCGATTTCTCGAAGCGTGCGCGCTCATCGGCTTTCAATTTCTTGAGGTCGAACGAGGTGCCCGGATTGCGCAGGCGCGCGCCGTGACATTCGGAACATTTCTTCGCGTAGATCCGCGCGCCCGCTTCCAACGGCGTTTGGGCTCGTGCTGGCGCCATGAACGGCAACAGGGCGAGCGCAGCAATGAGCGCGGAGAGGCGAAGCATCGAGAACTCGGCGGTGAAGCGTCCGACGCATTCTGCCATGCGCCTATGACGTCTGACGACTTGAATACATAACACTGCTATGTATAATGCTGGTATGTATGGTGGGCATATCCGCCATCGCCGTGCGTTAAGAATCATGAAAATAAACAAAGACTTGATAGCCGCGTCCTCGACCCCGATCGTTTTGGCGATCCTGGCGGAGGGGGAGGGCTATGGCTACGCCATCCTCAAGCGCGTGCGGGAGCTTTCGCGCGGGCGCATGGAGTGGACGGACGGAATGCTCTACCCGGTCCTCCATCGGCTCGAGCGGCTCGGCCATATCGAGGCCGAGTGGGAGGTCGCCGAAACGGGCCGCCGCCGCAAATATTATCGCATCACGGAACAGGGCCGCGCTCAGCTCGCCGAAGAGCGCCAGCAATGGCAAGCGGTGGACGCCACACTGCAAAACATCTGGGGCGCGCTCGTAATCGCTCCCGTAGCGCTTCCGCGAGGAGCATAAGCGATGACGTCGCCCAATCATTCTTCATCGCTTGAAGATCAGATCGGCCAATGGCGGGCAACGTACGCGGCTCGCCGGCTTCGTTCTTGCGCTGACTGCGATTGCTACAATCGCCATTGGCTGGGCACTGACACTGCCCGAGGTGCGTGATCTCTTTGTGCAGCGCTTCGCTCTAGCGCAATCCTATGACACCGCCGCCGGCGGACGCTTCGAAAGCATGCAGGCGGCTTTCTGGATGGCGTTGCAGCATCCCCTCGGCATCGGCCTTTTCCAGTGGCCGCATATTTGGGGACTCATGCCGCACAATGTTTATGTGAATGTATTCGTCTCGGGCGGACTGATGTCGATTGCCGGCTGGGGCGGGCTTACAGTCCTGACGATTGGCGCTGGGATCCGCGCGCTGAAATTGCCGCCTTCATTGCGCGGTATTGCGGTGGTGGCGCTGGCGAGTTTCGTTGTACACGCGCTTCAGGGCTTTTTGATCGACAGCAATCATTGGCGCCATCTCTACATAAATATGGGCCTGATCTGGGGCCTTGCTTTGGCCGCGCGCGCCTATCACACGCCGGTTGCTGCGGGCCGCTTTCGCTTCATCAGCCATTTTAACGCAGCGAAACCGGCTTAGGGCCACCCTCAGCCCAATCGATAAGTTCGGCGATATGGACGGTTGGAGCTTCATCCTCGCCCGCAAGCTGCGACAGGCAACCGAGATTTCCTGACGCCACGATCTCGGCGCCGGTGCTTCGTATCGCCGCGAGTTTGCGTTCTCGCAATTCGGAGGAAATTTCGGGCTGCAATAGGCTGTAGCTGCCCGCCGAACCGCAGCACAAATGGCTGTCGGGAATAGCGGTGAGTTCATAGCCGGCTGCGGCCAGAAGTTTTTCTCCTAGGCCGTGAATGCGTTGTCCGTGCTGCAGCGAGCAGGGCGGATGATAGGCGATGCGTATGCCTTTGTTTGATGCGGTGCGAGGGACTGCGACTTCCGAGAAATCTTTAAGTGTGGACACGAAGCGTTCAGCACGCGCTTGCCACTCCGGGTCACCTGCGAAAAGACGCGGGTAATCCTTCATATAGGCGGCGCAGCCGGTCGCGTTGATAAGAACGCCGTCCAACGGCGATTTTACGTTTTCCGCTTCGACCGCAGCGATCATTTTGCGGGCGCAAGATTTGGCCAGTTCTTCTTGGCCCATATGAAGCGCCAGTGAACCGCAGCAGCCAGTTTGCGTGAGAGGCACAGCGGAAATATTCCGCCGCGCCAGCACACGCCGGGCCGCCAAATCGATGGACGGCGCCATTTCGCGCTGCACGCAACCGGGCAGAACAGCAACGCGTGTTGCCGCGGAAGTGAGCGCGATCTCTTCGCGATGTGCTGACGAAAGAGACTGTAAGCGGGGCGCTTTGGAAGCCATCGCGCGTAATTCTTTCGGAAGCAATGGCGTCAGTGGGTGGAAGAGTTGCGCCGCCCGCGCCATGAGCCCGAATAGGCGAGGGCGCATCAGCATATGCAGCACAAAGGCACGGAGCATGCGTTCGCGCCACGGCCTCCGATAATGCTTTTCGATATGAACGCGCGAGGTGTCGATCAGCGACGCGTAGTCGACACCGGACGGGCAGGTGGTGCGGCATCCAAGGCATGAGAGGCAGCGGTCGAGATGTTTCACCGTTTCCGGCGAAGGCGCAGTGCCGCTTTCCAGCATGTTCTGCATCAGCGCGATGCGACCGCGCGGGGAGTCGCGCTCGTCACCCAGTACCAGATAGGTCGGGCAGGTGGCGGTGCAAAATCCGCAATGCACGCATTTACGCAAATTACGTTCGGCATCTTTCAGATGCGGATCTTTAAGCAACTCCTCGCTGAACGCCGTACGCATTAGAGATCCTCGTACATCCGACCGGGGTTCAAGACATGCTTGGGGTCGAACGCGGCTTTGATCGACCGCGTTAGACCAGCACGCGCCGGTGGCTCGGGTTCGAATACGGCAAGCGTTTTACGTGACTGCACTGCCGCCCGCATCAGCATTGCGTGCCCGCCATGCTTGGCCGTGATCGCACGAAGGTGTGCGGCAACTGACTCCGTGGCCGGCAATTCCAACCAGAGAAGCCCACCGGCCCAATCGGCATACCAGTTCGTAGCACCGCTGGCTGACAAAGCCTCGGCAGACGCCGAGGTGGGAACACATAGGCGCCAAAGATCGGAGCCTGTGCCGCGGAAGACGCCGCCATTGTCGATCTCGCGAAACAGAGCCGCGCCTGTATCTTCCGCGAGCATGATGGGATCATGCGCCACAAAAGCTTTCATCAATCGCGCCGTTTTATCGGCCACGGCGTCATGCGAACCCTCGACGCGGATCAAAGCCACGCCGTTCGGGAATTGCGGGCCTGAGATCGAGCTTGGCAAATAGGCAAGTCCCGTCGCCTCCAGCGGCAATGAAGCCGCGTCGCGCAATGCCTGCAACCCTGACTCAGGCGTGCAATCGCGTAAGGCTACAACAGGCGCGGCCTGCGGCGCGGGTACTACGCGGAAGGTCAGTTCCGTCAAAACACCGAGCGTGCCGAATGCGCCGGCCATCAATTTAGCGATGTCGAAGCCGGTAACATTTTTCACCACGCGTCCGCCGGCCTTGATGATTTCGCCGGCCCCGTTAACGAAGCGCGCGCCAATCAGATGATCGCGCACCGCGCCAGCCTTCACGCGCCGCGCGCCGCTGGAATTGCTGCCGACAATTCCTGCCATCGTTGCGGAGCCTTGCTCCGCTCCCAAAAGTGGCCCCCAATCTGCCGGCGCAAAGCCCAGCATCTGATTGCGGCTTGCAAGCAACGCGGTCACTTCAGTGAGCGTTGTTGCCGCGCGCACCGTCAACACCAGCTCGTCCGGCTCATAGGCCACAATTCCGGAAAGAGCGCTGACGTCCAAAAGAGTGCCTGCCTCAGTGGCGCGGCCCATATTCCGCTTGCTGCCGCCGGAGACAATCTCGAAGGACGCGCCGTCCGCTGCCGCGCGCACAATGTCGGCGATTTCCGTTTCGTCGCGAGGGGAAAGTTTCTGCACGCGCTACATTCGCGGCAGATTGGCGAATGGTATCCGGCCATTTCGCACATGCATGTGGCCCTGCTCGACGCAGGCATGGAGAATGGGAAATACTTTTCCGGGGTTCAGAAGCCCGCGCGCATCGAAGGCGCATTTCAGCCGCTCCTGCTGGCCTAGATCGGTCGGCGAAAACATCTCGCCCATCAGCGCCTTTTTCTCAACGCCGACGCCGTGCTCGCCGGTCAGAACGCCGCCAACTTTGACGCAGAGTTTCAAGATTTCGGCGCCGAACGCTTCCGCGCGTTCCAGCTCGTCGTCTTTCATCACGTCGAACACGATGAGTGGATGCAAATTTCCGTCGCCGGCGTGAAATACATTGCAGCAGCCGAGCCCGTAGCGCTCCGACATGGCGGCGATTTCGCCCAAGACAAATGGCAAAGCGCGGCGTGGAATGGTTCCGTCCATGCATAGCATGTCGGGCTGCAACCGACCCATGGCGGCAAACGCGGCTTTGCGCCCCGACCACACGCGCGTGCGTTCTTCCGCACTGGCGCATTCGCGCGAGGAGATAGCGTGGTTTCGGGCGGCGATGGCGGAGACGCGGCGGCACACGTCCTCGGCTTCGACCTCCATGCCGTCGAGTTCGATGATCAAAATCGCTTCGGCGCCGGGCGGATAGCCGGGGGCGCAAAATGCTTCCACGGCATCGACGCAGCGCCGGTCCATGAATTCCAGCGCTGCGGGAACAATTCCATCGGCGATGATTTCGCCCACGGCGCGCGCGGCCGATTCCGTGTCGGCGAAAGCGATCAGGAATGTTCGCGTCACCGGCGCGCGCGGGAGGATGCGCAATGTCGCTTCCGTCACCACACCGAGAAGGCCTTCGGAGCCGGCAATGACACCCAGAATATCCAGCCCGCAATCGCCGGCATGTTTGCCGCCGATGCGAACGCGCTCGCCGTTGATCAGAACGAGTTCGACGCCCATGAGATTATGCGTCGTCAGGCCGTATTTCAGGCAGTGAATGCCGCCGGAATTCTCCGCCACATTGCCGCCAATGGTGCAGGCGATCTGGCTCGACGGGTCGGGCGCGTAGTAGAAGCCGCGCGCCTCAACTGCGCGCGTGACGCCTGCATTTGTCACGCCCGGCTGAACCACCACGCAGCGGTTTTCGTAATCGATATCCAAAATGTTGTTCATGCGTGTGAGGCTGAGAAGTATGCCGTCCGCCAAAGGCAGCGCGCCGCCCGAAAGTGAGGTTCCGGCGCCACGCGGCACGATGCGGATATTTTCGCGCGCTGCAAAACTCAGCACCGCCGACACCTGCTGGGCATTGCGCGGCAACACGCACACCAGCGGAATCTGCCGATAGCCGTTCAGCGCGTCGCTGTCATAGGCGGTCAGGGTTGCGCGATCCGCCACCACACCGTCGGGAACGATGCGGAGCAGCGCGTTCGCAATCTCCTGCCGCCGCGCGAGCACTTTCTCATCGGGAATGGGAAGATCGATCATAGCCCCTTATAGACAGGCAAGTGGTGAGGCTCGCAACTCCTACCAAAGCCTCACTTGCGCGCCTCGCCGGAGGGGTGACAAGCTGAGACAAGGCGCCCGGCCCGGGAGTAATTCCCCGGTGGGGCAAGAGGCGCCAGGGGGAAGGGCGGGCAGCGTTCATGGAAACCTGGGCACAGGTCTATAATCCGTTTGGCAGTGCGGCGCTTTCTACGCTCGCCGCCGCGGTCCCGGTGGTCTTCCTTCTCAGCCTGATCGCGTCCGGGAAGATGAAGGTGCATATAGCGGCAATCCTGGCCCTTGGCGTCGCGCTGCTGGTCGCCATTTTTGCCTTCACCATGCCGGCGGGGATGGCACTCAGGGCCGCTGGGCTTGGTGCCGTGACCGGGTTCTTCCCGATCGGCTGGATCATCCTCAATGTCATTTTTCTCTATCGCCTGACGGTGGAGAAGGGCTGGTTCGCCATCCTGCAATCGTCCATCGGCAGCATCACTGCCGACCGAAGGCTACAGCTTCTCCTCATTGCCTTTTGCCTCGGCGCCTTCTTCGAGGGCGCTTCGGGATTCGGTACACCGGTCGCCGTCACCGGGGCCATGCTGATGGGGCTCGGCTTCTCGCCCCTCGCCGCTGCCGGCCTTTCGCTCATTGCCAACACCGCACCGGTCGCGTTCGGCGCTCTGGGCACGCCGATCCAAGGTCTCGCCACCGCCACAGGCTACGATCCCTACATTCTCGGCGCCATGGTCGGACGCCAATTGCCGTTCTTCTCAGTCATCGTTCCGTTTTGGCTGATCTGGGCCTTCGCCGGCTGGCGCGGCATGAAGGAAATCTGGCCGGCCATTCTGGTCTGCGGCGTGTCGTTCGCCGTCCCGCAATTTCTGATCTCCAATTTCATCAATCCGTGGATTGTCGATATCGGCGCGTCGATCATCTCCATTCTCTGCCTGCTCGGCTTCTTGCAGATTTGGCAGCCGAAAGAATTGTGGCTGTCGCCGAAATTGCGCCAGCGCGACGATTCCGCCTCCACCATGCCGGTGCCCAAAGCGCTGCCGAATGCGAGCCGCAAGGAAATCATCACCGCGTGGATGCCGTGGGCGATTCTTTGCAGCATCGTTGTCATCTGGGGTTCAGGCGATTTCCGTAACGCGGTGAACGCCTATTTCGCGCCCGCTATTCCGATTGAGGGTTTGCACAATCTGATTCAGAAAGTGCCGCCGGTTGTTCCCATGCCGGCCGCTGAAGGCGCGGTTTTCACCTTCTCATTTCTTTCTTATACCGGCACCGGCATTCTGGTCGCCGCGCTGATCGCGGCGTTCTACATGCGCTTTTCGCCGGTGCGTATTGTGCGCGCCTATGTCGAAACGCTTGTCATCGTGCGCTATTCGCTGGTGACGATTGCCGCCATGCTCGCGCTTGGAACGCTCACACGCTACTCTGGCATCGACGCGACGCTCGGCCTTTCATTCGCACAAACCGGCGTGTTCTATCCGTTCTTCGGAACGCTTTTGGGATGGCTCGGCGTCGCGTTAACCGGCTCGGACACGGCGTCCAATGTGCTGTTCGGCGGTTTGCAGCGCGTCACGTCGGAGCAGCTGGGCATTTCACCGATATTGATGGCGGCAGCGAATTCTTCCGGCGGCGTCATGGGCAAAATGATTGACGCACAATCCATCGTTGTTGCTTCCACGGCAACAGGCTGGTTCGGCCATGAATCGACGATTTTGCGCTTCGTTTTCTTGCACTCGATTGTCCTGGCATCTCTTGTAGGCGTTCTGGTAATGCTCCAGGCCTATGTCTGGCCGTTCAATCTAATGGTCCTCCATCCGTGAGAGTTTTATGAACATTGTCGAAGTCCATGGTCTGAAAATCGTCCGTTCTTTGCATGATTTTGTCGGCAAAGAGCTTTTGCCCGGAACGCGCATATCCGAGGACTCTTTCTGGAGCGGGTTGGCCGCCATTGTCGGTGAGCTCGGACCGCGCAATCGCGCGCTCTTGGAAAGGCGCGATGCGCTGCAGGCCTCGCTGGACACCTATCATCGCGAGCATCGCGGCGAACTCGATGCCGCCGCCTATGAGGCCTTTCTCAAGAAGATCGGCTATCTCCTGCCGGAACCGCCCGACGCGAGAATCACGACCGAAGGCGTTGACGCGGAAATCGCACACACCGCTGGCCCGCAACTTGTCGTGCCGCTCTCGAATGCGCGCTATGCGCTGAATGCGCTGAATGCGCGTTGGGGCAGTCTTTACGACGCGCTCTACGGAACCGATGCCATTTCTGATGAAGGCGGCGCGGCGCGCGGGACAGGATATAACGTCGTTCGCGGCGCGCGCGTCGTTGCCGCTGCCAAGGCTTTCCTTGATCAAGCAGTGCCGCTTGAAGGCGCATCGCACGCCGATGTTGTGGCATATTCGGTTGGTCCCGGCGGGCAGCTCAGTGCCCGCACCAAGAATGGCGCGGCGCGCATTGTGTCGGCGGAAAAATTTGTCGGCTATCTCGGTGAGAATGCTGCGCCGACATCGCTTCTCTTCCGCAACAACGGGATGCATATCGAAATCGTCATCGACCGCAGCAAGCCGGTCGGTAAGGCCGATCCCGCTGGCGTTGCCGATGTCGTGCTGGAATCCGCGCTCACCGCCATCGTGGATATGGAAGACAGCGTCGCTGCCGTCGATGCCGAAGATAAGATTCTCATCTATCGCAATCTCCTCGGCCTCTACACCGGCGATCTTTCCGCAAAATTCGACAAAGGCGGTCAATCGCTCGATCGGCGGCCGCGTGCCGACCGCAAATTCCGCGCGCCTGGTGAAGCGGAAATCATCCTGCCGGGCCGCAGCCTCATGCTGGTACGCAATGTCGGCAGCCATATGTATACGGATGCGGTTCGCGACTCTTCCGGCCAGTCCATTCCAGAAAGTTTCCTCGACGCTCTGGTCAGCGCGGCGATTGCGTCGCGCGAACTGCGCGGCAAGACCGCCTTTCGCAACAGCCGCACCGGTTCGCTCTATATCGTAAAGCCGAAAATGCACGGCCCGGAGGAGGTCGCATTCGCCGGTGAATTGTTCGCACGCGTCGAAAACATCGTGGGCCTTCGTCCCAACACGATGAAAATCGGCATCATGGACGAAGAGCGTCGCACCACAGTCAATCTGAAAGCAGCCATTCTCGCGGTGCGCGCCCGCGTCGTGTTCATCAACACTGGCTTCCTCGATCGCACCGGCGACGAAATCCACACCTCCATGGAAGCTGGTCCCATGGTGCGTAAGAACGACATGAAGACGCTTCAATGGATCAAGGCGTACGAAGATTGGAACGTGGATACGGGTCTTCTCGCCGGGCTTCCGGGCCGCGCGCAAATCGGTAAGGGCATGTGGGCGGCGCCTGACAAAATGGCCGATATGATGACGCAAAAGATCGGCCATTTGCAGGCGGGCGCCAACACAGCCTGGGTGCCGTCTCCAACCGCCGCCACGCTACACGCGATGCATTATCACCGCGTCGATGTGTTCGCGCGCCAGAAGGAATTGGAGAAGCGTGCCCGCGCGAAATTGTCGGACATTCTCAACATACCGGTGTCGCGTTCGAATTGGGCGCCGGCCGACGTGCGCCAGGAACTCGACAACAACGCGCAAGGCATTCTCGGTTATGTCGTGCGCTGGATCGACCAGGGCATCGGCTGTTCCAAAGTGCCGGACATCAACAATGTCGGCTTGATGGAAGACCGCGCCACCTTGCGCATTTCCAGCCAACATCTGGCCAATTGGCTGCATCATGGCGTGGTCAGCGAAGCCGACATCACGGAAACGCTGCGCCGCATGGCTGCCATCGTCGACAGTCAGAACGCAGGCGATCCGCTGTACAAACCGATGGCGCCGGGCTTTGACGGCGTGGCCTTTCGCGCGGCGAGCGATCTCATCTTCAAAGGCCGCGTGCAGCCGAACGGCTACACCGAGTGGATTCTCCACGCCGCCCGCAAAGAGGTGAAGTCGCGCTCTCAGTAAGGGCGCGATTTAGAACCGTCCGAAGCCGCCGAACATCGGAAAGTCGCAATCGCCCTGAAAGGGCGTTTCTGCCGGCTCGTTGTTGCGCGGGAGCAGATCGCGCCCCGTCAAGGGCGCGCCTGCCGTCCTGATCAAGCGCGCCTGGCGCTCTGGCATCTCGGCGGGCGTCAGTCCGGAAATTTCCAGCACCAATTTGCGCCGAATGGCGCGGGCGAAATCGGTGAACCCTTTGGCCGGCAGCATGAACGAGCCCGGCCCGCCGACCACGCACCCTTTGAAATATTGTTCCAGATAATCGCCCATATAGTCTTCGCTGATCGGCAGCGCGTTGATCGAAATTCCTTGCGCGAGAACCTTCTCGCGCACGCCCGTGATGGGCGGCCCCGCGCTGTTCATGCCGTCGCCGGAAACGTCGATCACGCGCTTGGAGGCGCGCAGCGGCATGGCGGCGAAAACCTGGAGGGAGAGGTTCAGCGCATCGGAAATCGAGGTGCCTCGGCCCGACATCGGGGGCGCCGCGATAATCGCCTTGGCAAAGGCCACGGCGCTGGCTTGGTCGCTGAGGACCGTCCAGGGGATGGGCACGTCCATCACGCCACGGCCGTAGCTTGAGAAGAACACCACCGCCACGCCGATGCGGCCATTGGTGCCTGAGCTGATCGCGCGGAGGACCTCTGAGCTGACAAAGGCGTCGGCCAGGCCCTTACGCTGCAATTGGGCCTCGGACCAGTCGATGCTGGCGGAGACGTCGACCGCGAGGACGAGGGCCAAATCCACCACAGGACCAGTACCGGCAGCCGGCGCCGCTGACGCCGGTTCGGCAACCAGAAGTGGCAGCACGGCTGCCATGGCAGCCGCTCTTACGATGTTGGAAATACGCCAAGCCATCGCTCACCTCTGTTTGGGCTTGAAGCCTATATCAGCCCAAGGCGGCGAACAAAGGAAGTGCGGGCGTCCCTCATCCTTCGAGACGCGCGTTCTCTGGCGCGCCTTGCGCGTCCTATTCTCTCTTTGTTATGGCCCGCCCGGCGCGCTTTGCGCGCCAATCATTGATCTGCGTGCGAAGCACGCTGGCGAGGCCATCCAGGCGATCGTAGGTTCTATTGCTCACGCGGACGCGTGAGCGCTGGATGGCCCGGTCAAGCCGGGCCATGACAAAGAAGTGCCGCATAGGACGAAGGAAATACTGCTTCCTGGTGAGGGGGTCGGGTAGCGACCGCCTCGAACTATGAGAAGAACCATTAGAGATCAAAGCTGGAACGGGCGCCGATCGATGCTGTGATGCCGAGCGCCCACAGTTTCACACAGCCATGTTAAGATCGCGCCATTCTTAGCATACGAAGATTGACCGCCCACGAATTCCATGCTGCAAAGGCGCCTGCCGAACCGCCGCGTTCAAAAGGCGGCGGAGGTCTGGACAGGTGCGCAAGCGCCGACAGACGGGGAGCTATATGTGGGACCAACCGGAAAACGGTGGTCCGACAACCGGGGGATTGCCGTGGAACAGACATCGCATGCGCGTGTCGTGGCTAAATTCGCTGCGCTTCTGAGTACTGCCTCATTTGTCGTGCTCGCTAATGCGGCGCATGCGCAAGCCCCGCAAGCGGCCCCGGCCGCGGTACCGGAAGAAGAAGTTCTGGTCACTGGTTCGCTCATCCGCGGCGCACCGGCGGTTGGTGTGCCGGTCACCAATCTCGGCGAGGCGGAGTTTCAGGAAACCGGCGCGCTCACGGTGTCCGAACTCTTGCGCAATGTTCCCGCTGTCGAAGTTGATGCTTCCACCGGCGCGGGCTCCAGCCCGGGCAATTGGGAACGTCTGACGTCGGTTGATCTGCGCGGGCTTTCCACCAATGCCGGCGTGCGCACACTGATGTTGATCGATTCCATGCGCTATCCCGTGCAAGGGCATGGCACCTGCCAGCTCGATCCCTCGATCATCCCGTCACTTGCGCTCGATCACATCGACATTCTTGTCGATGGCGCCTCGGCCACCTATGGCTCCGACGCTATCGCTGGCGTTCTCAATGTCGTCATGCGGCGCGGCTATGAAGGCGCCATTTCGCAATTGAAATATTCGCGTTCCGCCGTGGGCGCCCCCACCTATCAAGCCAGCCAACTCTGGGGCACGACGTGGGAAGGCGGCGACGTCACGCTGGTCTATGAATTTTACGACGCCAAGCGCGTCCCGCGCTCCACCATCGATACCTTCACCTATGATTTCACGCCGTGGGGGCTGGACGATCGCACACTCGTGCGTTCATCGCTGCCCGGTATCGTTTCGACCGGCGCATTGCAGACAATTGCCGGCGCGCCGTCCGGCTTCTCTGCCGCGTCCGGCACGATGTGGTGCAACAATTGCTATTCCATTCCACAAGGCGTGGGCTGGAATTATGGCGACACGGCTGCACACACAAATCCAACGGTCGGGAGCAGCGCAGCCACGACAACATGGACGGCGCTTCTTGCCAACAAAGGCGTCAAGAACGAAATCAATTCCTATCGCTATGCCGACGAGCAGGCCGCTCAGCAGCGCAACGCGGCGACCGTGACGTTCGATCAGGAAATTGTAGAAGGCGTCGAATTCTTCGCCGACGCCTTCTATTCCAATCGGCGCGCGCAGTTCTTCTACAGCGGTACGCATAATCGCCCGGCGAACACCGCGCTGAACGCCATCACGGTGCCGACCACAAACCCTTATTACCCAACCGGTGCGCCGGCGGGCCTTCGCATTTCCTACCTCCTCACAGACGAACTCCGCCCCTATACGAGCGGTCATTCGCGCAATTCGCGCTATGCAGGCGGCTTCAATGTGGATCTGCCATATGAATGGAACGGCCGGCTCTTCTTCAACACGAGTGAAGAAGCGAACTACGCCATCACGAATAATAGCGCGAACACCAACATGGTGCTCGCGGCTTTGGGCAATACTGTTGTCGCTTCCGGCAATCAGGCAGCCTTCTCAAAGCCCGCGAACGTTCCGTTCCTGAATGTGTTCTGCGATCCGCAGGTCTATGAGTGTAACAGCCCGGTGACGTTGGCCTATATCAACGGCAACGAAATCTTCGACCAGAAATGGAATTTGCGGCAATTCGCGGCTGTGTTCGACGGTCCGGTCTTCGAGCTTCCGGGCGGACCCTTACGCGCCGCCATCGGCGCCGACAAAGTGACCAATCACTACAAATTCATCGACACCAACAGCATCAATTCGGTGTCGAAAGCGCTTGCCACAACCACGCCGTCCATCGGCGTGCGCAATATTTGGGCCGCGTACGGCGAAATCAACGCGCCGATCTTCGGCGAAGCCAATCGCATTCCAGGCATTTATTCGTTGGATCTGCAGGCCTCTTGGCGCCACGACCATTACAATGATTTTGGCGGCACTTCGAACCCGCGTGTTGCAGTCGATTACATGCCATTTGAATCGCTCACGTTGCGCGGCAGCTGGGGAACGTCGTTCCGCGCGCCCGCCTTTGCCGAGACTTCGGCGGTCGCGGGGCGTCTGATCATGCCTCAGAACACGCCGGCCGGTGCCGCGAACAACAATGTGCGTCTGTGTGCAGTCGGCGCGACGACGCCGGTTGCGGGTTCGGCGGGTGAAGCGCTTATCAATGGTGGCTTCGGTTTAACCTGCGCCAGTTCCCCCGGCGGCGTCAGTGTCGGCGGCGGTTCGGATGGGCTGCAAGGCGTTACGCGCGATGCGGGTTATGCGCTTGGACCCGAAGAAGCGGAGAGCTTTTCGTACGGCTTCCAGTTCATGCCGACTTTCCTTCCGGGCCTCGATATTCACGCCACCTATTTCTGGGTGAACCTGACCAACACGATTCAAGGCGGCGGCACGGATCTTCTCAATCCGTTCGATCGTCCCAACATCTATATTCGCGGCGACGCAGGATTCGACGCTGCCGTTCAGGCGGTGCTGGCAAACCCGCTGTCCACGGTCAGCCCGACGCTCGCGCCGGTGATCCAATTCGTCACCGACGGTGCGGCGCGCAATATCGGCAGTCTGAAGCTCGACGGTATCGACTTTCACGCCGGTTACGATTGGCAGATGGACGATTGGGGCTCGTTCGGCGCTTCGATCACCGGCACCTATTACATCAACCGCGAAACGGTTGGTGGGCCGGGACAGCCGGCGGAAGACGCCTATGACTCTGGAGATTCCCTCCCGGGTGAAACGCGCGATCCGCGTTTTCGTTATCGTGCGCGGCTGAATTGGGACAGTGGCGAGGGCTTAAATGTGACGGCGATCATGAATTACCGCTCGCATTATTTTCATAACCAGGCCTATCCGCCGGGGTGCTTCATCAGCGGTCCGGTCTGCTATGCGGGCGCTGAGCAGTTCCCGGACTATAATAATTTCGTGCCGTCTTATTATCTCTTCGACTTCGCTGTCGCTTACGATCTGATGGACAAACCTGCGAATGATTACCTCAAGAATCTCAGGTTCAATCTCAATGTGAACAACGTGTTGGATAAGCGCGGCGCCTTTGTCTACCGCATCGCCAATAATGGCGGCACGTTCGCGCATGATTCATCCATCAGTCCGAATGGACGCACGCTCTCGATCACGGTGACCAAGACCTGGTAGAATTGGCTTTGCTGTGAAAGCGAAAGGCCGTGGGCGGCAAACCCGCGGCCTTTTCTATTCGCCTAGTCACTTCGTTATGCTGATGAGCATGCGTCTCATGGTTCGAGACGGCCGCTCGCGCGGCCTCCTCTCCATGGGACTAATCTCATCCTCACCCTGAGGAGCACGCGTAGCGTGCGTCTCGAAGGGTGTGAGATTCATGACTTTTTACCTGGGTGAAAGAGAAACCACGCGCAGCCGCCGCAGGCTGGCGAACAATTCCACCAATGCCTCGTCGGAAATTGGCTCCGTGGTGGCGCGGCGGAGCGAATCCGCGATATCCGCAATACGTTTCTTGCCGTCGATGATGTCGAGCAAGGGCAACACTTTCGCGGACAGTTGCACGCGCTGTTTCCCCCATGGCGTATCGACATTAGCCGACAGCGCAGCGCCGTCAGTTGTGATGCCGCGCGCGATAAGGCGAGGGCGGCAATTTCGAACGGCTGCAAGGCCTTCTGTTTTGACGACGAGGTGGTCTTCGAGTACGCAGAAATCGATGCCGGTAAAGAGGAAGCACCACAGCGCATCCTCCGGTGTTTCGACAATGGGTTCTTTGTTCACGTTGAACGACGTGTTCACCAGCATCGGCACGCCGGTGAGATCGTGAAATTTCGATATCAACGCGTGAAAGCGGGGCAAATGGGCACGGTCGACCGTTTGCGCGCGCCCCGTTCCGTCCGCATGCACGACGGCGGGAACGATGGCCTTCGCGTGCTCTCTTACCTTCCAAGATCGCAGCATGAATTCACTGTCGTTATCGTCACGCGCGAGTTCGAACCAGGCGTCTGCGCGCTCGTTTAGAACGGCGGGCGCGAAGGGACGAAAGCCCTGCCGGAATTTCACTTTGGCATTGAGGCGGTTCTTCGTTTCGGGGTCGCGCGGATCGGCCAGAATGCTGCGATTGCCAAGCGCGCGCGGACCAAGCTCAGCGCCGCCGTGAAACCAGCCGCCGATTTCTCCATTCGCAAGACGCATCGCTGCCTCGCGCAATACATCGTTGGTAGACACGGTTCGTAATCCCGGCGTGTCCGCGATAGCGTCGTCGATCTCCTGCGTACTGTAACTCTTGCCGAATGAATCCGTGTGAATGTGTGCGGGTCCATGTCTGCCCGTGATTTGCCACAGCGCATGAAAGGCGGCGCCGACGGCGGGGCCGCTATCTTCCGCCGCCGCTGGAATATAGATGTCGTGGAACGTAGATTCGCGGTGCAGCCGCTCATTGGTGGTGACGTTCAGTGCCACACCGCCGGCATAGCAAAGCCGCGTGTTTCCGCTCAATGCCACAAGCCGCCCCGCGAGATGCAGCACCGCTTCTTCCAAAGCCGCTTGCACCGACGCCGCCAGGTTTTCATAGGCGCGTTCGTTGTCGGGCCAACGCTTGCCGTGACGGAAACGAGCCGGAACCCAATCCAAAAAGCGCAGATTTTCGTTCTCGAATGCAAAGAATTCCGCCGCCGAAATATCGGCCCTGCCGTAGGCCGCAAGGCCCATCACGTGCCCGGCGTCCATATCTTCGCCGAACACTTGCTGCGCGACCGCCGAATACATGCCGCCGAGGCTTCGGAACGACGCCATGCCGCTTTGACCGCGCCCAAGCCATTCGCCTTTAGGAACGAGATGTTTTTCCAGCGGCGTCAGCTGCGTTCCTTCGGCACGATAAAGCGAGATCTGTTCCCAGCCGTTTTCTACCTCCTCGATGCAGACCCGGCGCTCGTCGGCGCTTAGATCTTCGGCTGGAGACCCCATGCCGTCGATCACCAGCACGCCTGCATCCGTGAAGCCGGAGGTGGCGAATGCATGCACGGCATGGCCGGCATGATGGGAAAGATGAAAAACCGGCGTGCCGTTCGCACCGGCCGCGAGCTGCGACTCCAAAAGATGACTGCCCCGTGCGCGTGAGGCATGCAATTGGCTGCACATGCCAATGGCGGCAAGGTCGGGAGCGCCGATCCCCGCTGTACTTAGACAATATTGCACCGCCAGGCTGTGCTGATCGGGATCGAGGCGGGCTCGCTTCTTGCGCGCCAGGCGCTCCTCCTGCACGGCCACCACGATGTCGTTGCCGCGCATCAGGCACGCCGCCCCGTTATGGGAAAGGCTAAGTCCCAAAACCCAAGGCGGATCGCCGCCAAATGGCGCGGTGCCGGACATTGGAAGAGTTCTCCCTGGGCGCGCGGGTTTCCTCCGGCCCCCCATTTTCCGGCCACGCTACGCGATAGCGGCGCGGATCCGAAGGGGTTTCGTTAACAATTCCCTAACAGCGTCGGAACAGGCTTTGTTCCGGTATTTAGCGGCCTGCAAGAGTTTCTTCCCCATAGTCCCTGCGACGGTGAGCTAAGGGCAGGCGGACTCATGCGATTTCATGGTTTGAAACAAAGCGCATTTCTATGCGCGTTGGCGCTTAGCGCCTGCGCTACGCAGCCAGACCAAGATGTAGCGGCGCTGCCCAAGCGTCTCGACATCGATGCGCCCGTCGATATCGATGCTATGCTGAAGGCCGCGCAGAAGCAGCGCATGAACCGCGATTTTGAATCGGCAACGCGCACGCTCAGCCAGCTTGTTCTCGCGTTGCCGGACGATCCGCGCGTACTCAGCGAATACGGCAAGGTGCTGCTCGACAAGGGCGCGACGAATGATGCTCTGGCGTTCCTGCAGCGATCGCTCGAATTGCAGCCCGACGCGAACACCTATTCCGCGCAAGGCGTCGCTTACGCGCAGTCAGAAGATTATCCGCATGCCGAGATGGCCTTTCAGCGCGCTCTCGCGATGAAGGTGGACGATCCGGCGATTCTGAACAATTTCGCCATGGCGCAATTGCAGGCCGGCAAGCTCGATGAAGCCGAAGCGTTGTTGCTCCGGGCCAGCCCCGCGGGGGCAGATCACCCGCGCGTGGCACAGAATTTAGCGCTGGTTCGTAAACTGCGCGCCAGCGCCACAGCGCAACAGCCACGACCGCAATTGGCCGCCGCTGTTCCCGTCACACCGGCTGTAACACCGGCACCGGAGCCTGTCGTTGCCGTCGCGCCACCTGCGCCGATCGTTCAAGCCCGTTTGCCCGCGCCGGCCCCGGCCGCGCCCGCAGTAAACCCGCCTACTCCGGCGCTGCAGCCTGTCGCGGCGGCCCCCGAAACGACGCAGGCTGTTGCCACGCCGGCCGTCGCAACGCAGCCGCCCGCAAACATCGTCGGACCGGCTATCGCCGCTCATACGCAAATAGCCGTCGCTCCGGAGCGCCCTCTGGCGCCGCGTGTGGCGGTGCCGCGTGGTGGCGCCATTTTCGTGCAAGTCGGTGCTTTTTCGTCGGAAGACTCCGCGGGTCGCGCACTCGGAAAATTGAACGCACTCGGCGCCACTTCAACGGAGGCCGAGCGCGATGGCGTGGTCTTCCACCGCGTGCGCATTGGGCCGCTGAAAGAGAGCGACAACGTCCCTGCCATTCTCGCGCGCGTACAGGCGCTGGGTTATCCCGACGCTCGCCTCATCGCAGATGCGGCCCCGACGACGGTTTCCGTTTCGGCAGCCCCAGTGGCCCCGAAAGCGTCGGTGGCCAAGCCTGCAATTGCTCCGACAGTCATTGCCCCTAAAGTCGCGCCGCCGTCCGGCGCGCCTGCTTTGCGCCTGGGTTCAGCGCAGGATTAGCGTTACCTCACGCTTCGCTGCTCATGGTGAGACGGTCACTAAGGAACGTTTTCCTCTCTCCTACTTTACGTGTCATGGCCCGGCTTGACCGGGCCATCCAGCGCTCACGCGTCGGCGTGAGCAATAGAGTTTATGATCACCTGGATGGCCCGCTGTTGCGGGCCATGACATTAAGGGGAAGGTGCGTCGCCAAGCCCCGCCAGCGCGCGTCTCGAAGGATGAGTTCGCGCGCTGCTACGTGCCGCGGAGTTCCGCCAGCGTGGGTTCGATGTTCGCGGCGCGGTCGAGCGGCACCGGTGCGAACTGCTCAGCCGCCTCTTGTGCCGCTTGCAGCGCGGCGGGGCCGAGGCTCCCACCCAATATCTCAAGCCGTTTGGCGGCTTCTTCATCGCCTGCGCGTGCTGCGACCGCGTACCATTTATACGCCTCGTCGAAGCTCTGGTTCACGCCGTCGCCGCGTTCATACAGAACGGCAAGGTTGAACTGCGCCACGGCGTGACCGTGCTTCGCCGCCTGCTCGAACCAATTGGCAGCCTGGCGCATATCCAAAGGAACGCCCGCGCCTTGCGCGTAAGCCACCGCGAGATCGTTCATCGCCATCCGATTGCCGTTCTTCGCCGCCGTCAGATTCCAGCGCACGGACTGCGCGGAATCCATAAAGGCGCCGCCGGGACGGCTATGCAGATTGGCAAGCCAATATTGCGCGACGGCTTGGTTCGATTGCGCTGCGCGCTCGAACCAATAAAAGGCTTTGCCATCGTCGTGGGCCACGCCTTCGCCTCGGAGATAATGCAGGCCGATCAGCGTTTCCGCTTTGGCATTGCCGGCGGTCGCCAGCTCCACCAATTGCGCCATTTCCGGCGCATTGATGTTGACGGGGCGGATTTCACTCGTAATCTTCGGCGCGACCGCCGCGGTTTGCGGCCTTTGTTGCGGCGGCATTGTGAGCACAACGGCAGTAGCGACGCCGGCAAAGCAAATCGTGGCAGCGCCAAGCATCTGCAGACGTTTACGGTCACCCGCCCGCTTACCGAAGAACGACAAATAGGCGCGCTTCACGGCCAGTGCGTATTTCGAATCTTTTTCGCGCAGTGAATTGTGGTGCGCGGCGGCTTCATTGGCGGCGCGGCGCGCTGCTGCCAGGAAGCCTTCATATGGCATGTCGGTTCGGCGCACGCGGATCTCGGCCGCCGATGCCGTTTCGCCTGATGCCTCATCCGCAATCTCGCCGGCCTCGCGCAGCTCTGCGTCAAAAAACAAATCATGCGTGTCCGCTTCGTTCGCGGCGCTTAAGTCGAATGTCGGCTCTATCGGGGCTTTTGCCGGTGCCGCGATCGTCGTCACCAGCGGCGTTACGATCGGCACGGAGATCTGCTGCTGCGCCTGTTGATGCGCTTCAGCCACCGCAACTGGCGACGGCGGCAAAGCTTCCACCAGTCGCAAGCGCGTTCCCAATTCGACCACGCTCTTATGTAAGGATGCCACTGCCTCGTTCTGGCGGGCTTCCATTGCGTTCAAACGTGCATTGAGATTGGCGACGCTTTCATCGACCAGGACCGAGGCGTTGGCGCCGCTCCGGTCGCTCTCATTCCTGTTTTCAGCGAGAAAGTTTTCTACCGCCTCGATGCGGTCTTCGAGCCGCATCACGTCTTCGTTCTCTTGCAACGAGAATTCACGCGGCGGCCGTTTTCCAAACACCGGTGGAGCGGCTTCGCCCACTTCGCCTTCGCCGGCCAGACCCAATACTTTCTTGGCGGTACGCAACAGGCCCAATGCGCCCGAGGATGCAGTCAGCCACTCGCCGTCATCGGCATTACCGGAATACATTTGCCGCGCCACGCCGGTGAGTTCGTCCGCCGCCAGCGACACCACCAATTCGTTCTTGTTGCGGTAAAGCTCGGTCATCGTTTTCAGATCGATGCCGGCCTCGGCCGCCACCTCTTCCAAGGTCAGGTCCGCGGCCTCGCGCGTCTCAAGGAGGCGCCGCGCGGCTTCCAATATTCCGGGTTGGGCGTCCTGCCTTTTGGCGCGTCGCCGCTCATTGCCGGAGTCCGTACGCGGGTCGGTCATGGGGTCCTTGGGCTGAATGTGCGAGGATTGGCGGCCAGATCACGTCGTCTTGCATCTCATGTAAAATACCGGGATTAAGTATGCTCTAAATGCGGCCCGCAAAATTTACGGATGTCGGGGGACGAAACGAGCGGCTCGGACAAATCCTCCAATATTTGCTAGGCTGTAGGCCTTAAATCTCGGGCCGCATTTTTTTGGGAACCTATCTGCGATGGATATGAACCGGCGTAGCTTTGGTGGCCTCGCTCTCGGGGCCGTGCTGTCCGGGCCGGCCATTTCGGCTTCCGCACTTGCGGCGGCCCCGGCGCCTGTCGCCTATCCGCACCGCGTCGTCACGCTGGTCACCCATTCGTCCCCAGGCGGCGGCAGCGATGTGTTCTTGCGGGAATTAATCCGGCATTTGCGCAAATATATAAACGCAACGTTCATCATAGAGAACGTCACGGGAGGCAGCGGCGCCCGCTCGATTACACGCGTGGCTGCCGGCAAACCGGATGGCAGCATCCTCTACGCGACGACGCCCACTTATATTTACGCCTCGTTGATGTCGCGCACGCCGCATACGTTTCGTGACCTTGAACCGGTGGTGAATCTCTTCACCGATTCCGAAATCGTCTATACGCGCGCCGACGGTCCCTTCCGTACGATGAAAGATGTCATCTACAAGGCCAAGACTGCGCGCGGCCGTTGGGGTGCCGCCAATCCGGCCTCGCTGGAACGTCAGGCGGCGGAAGAATTGAAACGTCAAGCGAAGGTCAATGCCGCCATCGTCAGCCATGAAGGCGGCGGCGATCTGATGATCAACGTGCTCAACGGCACGCTCGATATCGGCGTCGGCGAAATCGCCGAAACACGCGCGCAATTGCAGGGCAATAAAATTCGCGTGCTTGCCACCTTCAATCCGGCGCGCCTGCCGTCCTTCCCTGACGTGCCCACCATCAAGGATCTCGGCTATCCGGTAGTGATGGAGAAATTCCGCGGCCTAGCCGGGCCGAAGGGCATGCCGGCCAATATCATCGCCATCTGGGAGCAGGCGGCACAGCGCGTTCTCGCCGATCCGGACTACAAACGCGCCTATGAAAACGAAGCGTTGATCCCGAACTACATGGCGCATGATCGCTACGCACCGTTCATTGCCAAGTTCGCCGACAACACGACGCAGTTCCTGAAACAGAACGGCGTTATTCGGTAAGCGGAAAGGAATTTGGCGGGTGCGTAAGGATCTGGTCGCCAGCGCCGTGCTGCTGCTTGTTGCCAGCCTTTATTATTGGGCGACAACCGACATACCGACAACCACATTGTCTGATGATATCGGGCCGCGTGGACTTCCCAATGTGCTGTCGATTCTTCTCGCCTTACTGGCAATTGGCCTTGGCGCGCGCGCGCTTCTTGCTGCACCGGTCGCGGCGCCCGAAATTGAAGACGACAAGGAAAAAGAAGCGTCAACTTTGCGCGCCTTCGGCCTTCTTCTTGTCGGCGCACTTTACGTCCCTGCTGCCTATGCGCTGGGTTACGTGCCCGCGATTTTTCTGCTCGTTGTAGCGATCGCAGCCTATGAAGGCGCGCGCGTGAGCTGGCGCCTCTTCGCGGTGGCCGCTGGCGGCGCCGCGATCTTCTGGCTTCTCTTCGTGCAGGCGCTCGGCATTCCGCAGCCGGACGGCGTGTTGCTGCCCAGTATGTTCAGCGAGTTCCGGCTATGAACGAATTTCTCCACGGCCTGCAAATGCTGGTGTCGACGCCGCTCGTGTTTGTCGCCATCGGCGGCTTGGTGTGGGGCATTCTTGGCGGCGCCATGCCGGGGCTTTCGGCCTCCATCACCATGGCGCTGCTGCTGCCGTTCACCTACACGCTCGAACCGTCGATGGCGATTGTCATGCTCGCCACCTGCTATATCGGCGCTGAATATGGCGGCTCCATTCCGGCCATTCTTGTGCGCACGCCCGGCACCAATTCTGCTGCCGCCACTGTTCTCGATGGCTACGAGATGAAGCGGCAGGGCCGCGCGGGCGAAGCCTTGGGCATTTCGCTTTGGTCTGGTGTCATCGGAAGTCTTTTCGGCCTTCTCATGTTGATGACGCTGACCGAACCTTTATCGCGTATCGCTTTATTGTTTCGGCCTACGACCTATTGCGCGCTGGGGATTCTCGGCCTTTCCGTCATTGCTTCGCTCTCTGGCAAGTCGCTGCTGAAAGGCTGCATCGCCGCCGTGCTCGGCATGATGGTGGCAACTATCGGCACCGATCCCGTCGATGGCGTCAGCCGCTTTACGTTCGGCACAGCCGATCTGTTGGATGGTGTTGCTCCCATCTTCGCCATGGTCGGCCTGTTCGCAGTCAGCGAGTTGATGACACGCTCGGGCACCAGCGGCACTGAAATCGGTCGCCAGGAAATTCGTTTGCGCCTGCCGAATTTCGCCATGATGAAAAAACTATGGCCGGCGCAAGCCATTGGCTGCGTCTTCGGCACGCTGGAAGGGCTGACGCCCGGCGGCGGCGGCGCCATCGCATCATTCCTCGCCTATAACGAAGCGAAGCGCTGGTCGAAAAATCCCGAGCGTTTCGGCAAGGGCGCCGAAGAGGGCGTTGCCGCGCCCGAAACCGCGAACAACACGGTGGCCAGTACGGCGCTTATTCCGCTTCTCAGTTTCGGCATTCCGGGTTCGAATTCAGCGGCGGTGCTTTTGGGCGGGCTACTCATTCATGGACTTTTGCCGGGCCCGCGTTTGTTCGAGGAAAACACCGATGTCATCGGCGGGCTCTATGTCGGATCGCTGGTTGCAACTATTGCGCAATTGGCCGTCGGCTTTCTCATTCTGCCGGTGTGTTTGTGGCTGGTGAACCGGCCGCGTCCTTATCTCGCGGCTTTTATATTCGCGCTTGTCGTCTCCGGCATCTTCACCTTGAACATGGCGTTGTTCGATGTCGGATTAGTGCTCGCCGCGGGGCTTGTCGGTTATCTCTTACGCAGTTTCGGTTTTCCCTTCTTACCTGCGGTGCTCGGGCTCGTGCTCGGCGAGCTGGTGGAATCCAATTATCGCCGCTCGCTGCAGCTTTCCGGCGGCGACATCGGAATTTTCCTTGAAGATCCTATTGCTATTGGCTTCCTGGTTGCCGCCTCTCTCATTGTGGTGGGAGCGTTGGTGCGCGAATGGCGCGACGCCACATCCAAACGAAAGGTATCTACGTGACTGTCAGTGAAGACCTCGGCTGTTTTGCCGCCGGGCTAAAAAGTGGCGGCCTGCCGGCGCCGGTTCAGGCGACCATCCACAATCTTCTGTTCGATGTTGCCGGGCTCTGCGTCGCAGCGCGCAACAGCGATTACATCCAGGCCTCGATGAAGAGCGCCCTCACTGAAGGCCGCGCCACGGCGATCGGTCACGCCGGTGGTTTCTCGCCTTACGATGCGGCGCTCATCAATGGCACTGCCGCGCACGGTGAAGATTACGACGACACGTTTGAAGGCGGTCCTGTGCATGCCGGTGCAGTCATTGTTCCGGCGGTTCTTGCGATTGCCGAACAGCGTAGGCTTTCCGGTGAAGCGGTGATGCTGGGCATTGCCGCCGGTGTCGAAATCATGTGCCGCATGAGCCTGGTAACGCCGCAGGCCATTCACAAAGCCTGTTTCCATCCCACCGCAGTGATCGGCGCGCCGGCAGCGGCGGTCGCTGTCGCCACCGCTTTGAATTTCGATCCGGCGCAAACCGCCAATGCCATCGGCATTTCAGGCAGCCTTGCTTCCGGCATCATCGAATATCTTGCGGACGGCACTTGGACCAAGAGATTGCACGCCGGCGCTGCCGCGCAATCGGGATTGCGCGCCGCGCTTCTGGCCGAAGGCGGATTCACCGGTCCCGCCACGGTACTGGAAGGCGAACACGGTTTTTACCGCGCGTTTGCGCCGTCACGTAAGCCGGATTTCGCGCCGCTGCTGGATGGGCTCGGCAAAACCTGGGTCACCGAAACGCTGGCGTTCAAGCCCTATGCCTGCGGAACCATGACGCAACCCTTTATCGACTGCGCTATTCAACTGGCCGCCTCAGGCGTGCGGGCGGACGACATTGTCAGCATGGAATGCGAAGTGGGCGAGGGTACAGTGCATCGGCTCTGGGCGCCGCTGGCGCTGAAGCAATCGCCGCCCAACGGCTACGCCGGGAAATTCTCGACGCCCTATTGCATTGCGGTGGGCTTTGTCGACGGCCGCGCCGGATTTGGTCAATTCACGGATGAACGCGTGAAGGATCCCGTGTTGCGTGCGTTGATGGCGAAGATTTCTTACGTCATCGATCCGGGCAATCCCTATCCGAAGAATTTCACCGGCCATATCCGCGCCGTCCTGAAAGACGGCAGCGTGCGCGAGATCCGCAAAGCCCATATGCGGGGCGGGGCGCATGAGCCGCTGCCGGAATCCGAAATTCGTTCCAAATATCACGACAATGCCGCCTTCGGCGGCTGGGATAAAGCACGTACGGAAAATGTCGCGGCCGCGCTCGAAAACGCCGCACGCGGCGCGGCGGTCAATTTGAACAGTGCACGGGGTTGAACATGTCAAATACCGCCAATCAGGAATTGAAAGGCCGGGTTGCTCTGGTCACCGGCGCCTCGCGCAATATCGGCCGCGCCATCGCGCTCGAATTGGCCGGTGCAGGAGCCTCTGTCGCCGTGGTGACGAAAAGCGATATCGCTGCCGCCAGCGGCGTCGTTGCGGAGATAGAGGGGCTAGGCGGGCGCGCTATCACAGTGGTCGCGGACATCGCCGATCCCGAGGGGATCAAGCGCATGGTGGCCGAAACCATCGGAGCCTTCGGGCAGCTCGACATATTGGTCAACAATGCCGGCGTCCGCCCCGAATCCAAGATCGAGGACCTGACCTTCGCCGAATGGCGCCAGGTCTTTAGCGTCATCCTCGACGCACCCTTTTTCACCATCCAAGCGGCGCTGCCGCATCTGGTCAAAAGCGATACCGCAGCGATCGTCAATATTGGCGGACTCACCGCCTATACCGGAGCCGCGCACCGGGCCCATGTCGTGTCCGCCAAAGCGGGGCTGGACGGCCTGACAAAGGCACTCGCGCTGGAGCTCGCGCCCCGGGGCATCACGGTCAATCTGGTCTCCCCTGGGCTAATCGACACGGTGCGGGGCGGCCATTCCACGCTCGCACCCGACCACCATAAGAAGCATGCCGCGATGGTTCTCGGGCGGCGGGGACGTCCTGAGGAGGTTGCCGCGATGATTCGGCATTTGGTCGGTCCGAATGGTCGCTATCTCACCGGCCAGACCATCCACGTGAACGGCGGCGCCTACCTGCCGTAGTCAGCGGCGGACTTAGCCGCCTAACACCACCTTAGCCGCCTAATTCTGTATCCGTTCTGCAACAATGTCCGGCCAAACGGCCCGGTGCATCGTTCCGTCTTGACCGATGCCGTGGTTCCCGCACACATTTCTCAAAATACAAGAATTCTGGCTCGAACTGGAAACACCAGTCGGGACACGCGAACAGATAAACCGGGGGGTAAACGAATGTCTTCGACAATCACGCCTTTGCGTATGTCCGTTGCCGCAGCGCTTCTTGGCTCCGTCTCCGCTCTCACCCTCTCAAGCGCAGCATTCGCGCAGCCGGCGGCACCGCCACCACCAGTTGGTGAAGAAGAGGTGTTGATTACCGGCACGCTCATTCGCGGCGCAGCTGCGGTCGGCGTTCCCGTAACGGCTTTAGATGCCGAAGCATTTCAGGAACAGGGCGCGCTCACTGTTTCGGACGTTTTGCGCAGCGTTCCTTCCATCACCGTGATGGCCGAAGGTTTCTCGCTCGCCACCGGAACCGGGAATTTCACCAAGGCCGCCGGCGTCAATATTCACGATCTCAACGGTTCCACGCCGCGAACTCTGGTGCTGTTCGATGGTTATCGTTTCCCGCTGCAGGGCAACGACAACTCGCAGACCGACCCTTCCACCATTCCTGCCATCATGACGCAACGCGTCGACGTTTTGGCCGATGGCGCATCCGCCATTTACGGCTCAGATGCCGTCGCCGGCGTCGTCAATGTCATTTTGAAACGGCGCTTCGAAGGCGCTGTCACACAGGCCCGGATCGTCCATCACGCGGATATGGGTCCCGATTGGGACGCCAGCCAATTATACGGCACGCGCTGGGATACGGGCGATATTACGATCGGTTTGGAATTTTACTGGCGTGCGCCGCTGCTGGCAAAAAACCGTGATTTCTACACGTTCGATTTCACGGCGTGGGGCCTAGACGACCGCACGCCGGTGCGCTCGTCTATTCCGGCAACTCTATTTTTCGGCGGGACCAATCCGAGCCCGCAAACGGGGTCTGCTTGCGATGCCGACATTCTGCCTGACATCATCGCGCCGAACACGGTGGGCGCAAGCGATGCCATACGCTGCTATTCGATACCGAAAGGGCAAAACGGCACCGGCCTGACATGGGCGACGATCGCTGGCCATCCCGGCGTGGAGAATCTGGTCAACCCCTATTTCAATTCCGATTTGACGCCGTGGCAGAAGCGTTCAGCATTCGCGGTCACTTTCGATCAAATGATCATGCCGGGCGTCGAACTCTTCGTCGATGCATTCTATTCCAACCGCAAGTCGCGCGGCATTGTTGCGGGCGGTTTCAACACCGGCGTCAACAACACGTTCGTCGCCGTGGTTCCGACCAACAATCCGTATTTCCCCACTGGGCCGCTCCCTACGGGTGCCACCGGCCCCTTGCGCGTGGCCTACAACATCTCGGCGGAATTCCCGTCCCTCTTCATCACCTCGGTGGTGTCGAAGCGCTGGAACGCGGGGTTCAATTTCGAATTGCCCTATGATTGGGCTGGTAAAGCGTTCTACGTCGTCAACGAAGAAGACGGCTTCGCCTACCAAGAGCATAATCCCAACTTCAATCATCTTGCCGCGGCACTGGGAAATACCGTTGCCAGCCTTCTCGTTGGAACCGGACCCGTGGGTCCGTTCTCCAAGCCGGCCAATATTCCGTTCTTCAATCCGTTCTGCGACTCGCTCGCTTTCGAGAATTGCAACGATCCCAGGACGCTTGAATATATTCGCGGCTATCGGCACGACAACACCCATTGGTATCAGCGCCAGATGGGCGTGCAGTTCGACGGCGGGCTCCTTGCACTTCCGGGGGGCGAGTTGCGGGCAGCAATCGGCGGTGGCTTTACCCAAGACGCATTCGATTTCCGCCGCGTCGTCTCCTATCTGCAATATCGTACCGATATCCCGGCCGACACGCCGGAATTTCGCCGGCGCGATTTCTATTCTGCCTTCGGTGAGTTGAATATTCCATTGGTGGGCGATGCCAATGCGATGCCCCTCATTCAAAGGCTGACCGTTCAAGCGTCCTATCGCTGGGACAAATACAACGATTTCGGCACCACTAAGAATCCGCGCTTCGCCGTCGATTGGATGCCGTTCGATGGTGTCATGCTGCGCGGCTCCTATGGCACGTCTTTCCGTGCCCCGCCGTTCGCTGATACAGCCGAAGTGCAGGGACGTTCTTATCAGCAAGCCAATACGCCGACAGGCGGGTCGAACAGCACGCCGGCTTGCACCAACGGCCAGTTGGGCACCGCGGCAACGCCGGGTTCAGCGGCGGCATTGTTAAATCCAACCTGCACGGCAGCGCTGCAATTTCCTGGCGGCATCAATGCCATCGGCGGCACGCAGATTCTGGAAGACGCGCTCGATGGCCTCACGCGTCCTGTAGGGTTCGTTCTCGGCCCTGAGAAGTCGAAGACCTGGACCACCGGCTTCAGCTTCACGCCGTCGGACGGATTCCTTTCCGGTCTCGATATTCACATGACCTATTATCATGTCGTCATTGACGATTTAATCAGCGGCGGTTGCACGGATTTGAACGACCCGAGATGTCTTGATTTCATCTTGGTGGCGGGGAAGGCGACCACCTGGGCAACGCCCGATGGCGACAATATTGTCAGCCAGGCCGAATTTGACGCCGCTATCGCGGCGATCGGCAACAGTGCGCAATCACAAGTGCCGCCGAACCTGGTCAATCAGGTTCGCTTCCTGCTTGACGGCTCGCCACGCAACGAAGGCACCCAGACTCAAACCGGCATCGATTTCACCACTGCTTATGACTACGACACGGACGACATGGGGGTCTTTAATATCGGCCTCGATGGCAACTACCGCATCAAGCAGGAAACCAACGGCGACAGCCCGCTCGAAGGCACAAACAAAAATGCGGGCATCGGCAATTCCACTGTGCCGCGTTTCCGTTATCGCGGCCGTTTGGGTTGGAAGCACGATGGCTGGCGCGTCACCGGCTTCGTGAATTACACGTCCCATTTCCACCACACCCAGGTGGCCCCGCCGTCCTGCTATATCTCGGCGGGAACGAACTGTCCCGGCATCACGCCGGCCTTCCCAAACTACGGCAACATCCATCCGTCCGTTTACACGATGGATTTGTCGATCGGCTACGACACCGGCGAAACGTTTGAGAACACCTACCTGCATAACATCGAGCTGCAGCTCAACATCAACAACATCACGGACCGCTATGCGCCATTTGCCTATCGCGTTGCAGCCAATGGCGGCAGCACGGCGGTAATCGGCGGCAGCCCGCTGGGCCGCGCGATTGCATTCCAGATCACCAAGAATTGGTAAGTCTTACGGGTGGGCTAGAAAAAGGCCGCGAGCGATCGCGGCCTTTTTCGTTTATCCGGCGCGCTGTTCAGAAGTCCGGTTTTTCCGCGATGGGAATCGGAAACATTTTTTTGGTGATCACGTCGAAATTGTTTTCGGCGCAGATCTCTTCTTCGATGATCGTCTGGCGGTTGCGCTGATAGCGCACCATCGCGGACCACGGCATGTTGAATGTTTCTGGGTCTGTAACGGTAAACTGCACTTCCAGCCGCCGTCCCTCTTCGATCAGGCGAATGCGCTCCACCACATGCATCGCGTCGCTATGCGGCGTGCCGTTGCGGTCGGTGACAGTGCGATCATTGAGGCCGATCGTATCGACCACCAGCGCATCACCTTCATAATGACCGACGGATTCACCGTACCAGCTCGGCTTGGGGTTCGCAGTGTGCGCGACATTCATATAGATGCGGCGCACTTGATGATCGCGCTGGTGCACGAGCATCACCATCTCCGGTGTCTGCAAAATCTGAATACTGCCCATGAGCGTGTAAGCGTTGGGCACGCCGGACATCATGCACACCATCTGCGCGGTCGGCGGACCCTGGCCGATTTTCTCCAGCTCGCCGAAACGTCTGACCGCATCGGCCGCATGCGGCTTTAGGATGGGGTTGGCGTGGTTGCCGACCCAGACGGGATTGTTTCCGATAATGGGCAAGGTGTTTTTCACCGGGCCCGGTCCGCCCCCCGGCGGATTCTCGAAATCGATTTGCGGGACGGTATGATTCCAGAAGCCGGAAAAATCCGGAACTGACAAACCTTCAGCTTGGCGCTCGGGCGGAATTTGGGCCGCTGAAACGCCTACCAAAAGGGTCCCGCCTACGATCAGGCAGAGCGTGCCCAAATGCTTCACGGTCGAACGCACGACGGCATCTCCCGCACAGTTGTTGTGGGAAACTTAGTAGGCGAAACAGGAGCGCGCAATCATTACTGGCCTTTGGACGAATGACGTGTTCTTGTCCCCGTGCGGCTGGCGAACGCCTCAAAAGACGAGCCGATGACGGGAACTGAAAGCAGCCTAGAGAGAATGCTGCGCGTGCTCGACGTGATCGAGGACAGCGATGGCCCGGTCGGTCCGGAAGCCATGCTGCAAAGCCTCGGATTCACACGTTCGACGCTCTATCGCTATCTCAAAATCCTTTCTGCCGCAGGGCTTATCGCCTCGCTGCCGGGAACCGGCTACACGTTCGGCCCGCGCGTTGCCGAGCTCGATTATCAGATGCGCACCCATGATCCGCTCGTCTCGGCCAGCCGTCCGGTAATGGCCGAATTGGTTCGCCAGGCGCCCGGAATCGCGCTATTATGCCGGATCTATCGCAACACCGTTTTATGCGTGCATCAGGAGCGTGGCGTCACGGGATTCGTGAGCAGTTATGAGCGGGGCCGTGCGCGCCCGCTGACACGCGGCGCGGCATCACGAATCATCCTCGCAAATCTCGGATCGCGCGCCACCGGGAAACTCTACCAGAGCGAGCCGGATGCGTTTCGCGACGGAAAATTGGGTGACACGCTCGCCGCGGTGAAAGTGACTTTGAAGGAAATTCGCCAACGGGGATGGGACTTTACCGAGGGGCAGGTCCGCCGCGGCGTCACCGGTATTGCTGCGCCGGTGTTCGATCAACGTGGGTCGGTTTTGGGAAGCTTGAGCCTCACGGTGGGCCGCGGACACCTCAATCAAAACGAACTTCAAGAGATCGGAGAGCGGGTGATGTTCTGCGCCCGCATCGTCACCAAAGCGGTGCAAGGACATGTATCTTAGAAGGCAAATTATTTATGTGACAAAATCCCATAATATGGGACTTGACACTTTTTCTAGCCGCACCTACAAGCGAGTAGAACGGCCTCTCTTTTCGGCACGCGGAATTCGATGCGCGACAGCTTCATTATCGACGACGCCGTGGGAAAGAAATTTCTTCTCAACCGCGAAGCGCTCGTTTCGGCTGATGTGCTCAAGCGTGAAATCAAGAATATTTTCTCGAAATGCTGGATTTATGTCGGTCATTCTTCCGAGCTAAAAAAGCCGGGTGATTTTCAGACACGTTTGGTTGCGGGACGGCCGGTCATTTTTGTGCGCAGTGCGACCGGCGCGGTGCAATGCTTCTTCAATACCTGCCGTCATCGCGGCGCGCTTGTTTGCGCGGAGCGCGAAGGCAATCGACGCAGCTTCGTATGCGTCTATCACGGCTGGTCCTATCGCAATGACGGCAATCTAGCAGGCGTTCCCGGCGCTGAAGCCTATGCTGAGACCTTCGACAAATCGGAGCTCGGCTTGCGCAAACCGGCACGCTTCGAATCGTATCGCGATTTCTGGTTTATGAATCTCGATCCCAATGCGATGGCGCTGAAGGATTATTTGGGCCGCGCGACTGATTATATCGATCTCGTCACCGAGCAATCGCCGTCCGGCCAAATGGAGATCATTTCCGGCACGCAGGAATACGACATCGCCGCCAATTGGAAACTGATGGTCGAGAATAGCGTCGACGATTATCATATTCCGACCACGCACTCGACCTGGCTTGCCTATATGGCGAACTCCGGCGTCAGCATTGAAGTGCCGAAAGGCGAGGGGCTTGTTCTGCCCACCAAAGGCTGGGCGATTGATCTCGGCAATGGCAATTTCACCACCGACAATGTGAATTTCCGCGGCCGTCCCGTGGCGAAATGGATTCCCATTTACGGCGAGGACTCCAAGCCCGAGATGGAAGAAATCCGCAAAGAGCTGGTGGCGCGTTTGGGCGCCGAGCGCGCGCAGCGCGTGGCCGATACGAACCGCAATTTGGTGATCTTCCCAAATCTTGTGATCAATGATGGTTCGTCGGTAACGGTTCGTACCTTCTATCCCGCCAGCGCAAACAAGATGAATGTGCGCGCGTGGGCTTTGGGTCCGGTGGAAGAAACGCCCACGGCGCGCGCCCGTCGGCTGGATGCGTTCCTCACCTTTTACGGACCCGGCGGGTTCGCCACGCCCGACGATGTCGAAGCGCTCGAACTCGTGCAGCAAGGCCTCGCCAATTGGGAAGATGATCCCTGGTCGGAAATGTCGCGCGGCATGGGCCGTGGCCCAGATCAGCAGCAACTCAACAGCGACGAACATCATTTGCGCATTTTCTGGCGCCGTTGGAGCCAGATGATGGAGTCACCGTGATGGACCGCGTGAAGAATCCGCCTGTCACGCGCGCCGAAGTGGAGGACTTTCTTTTCCAAGAAGCGGCGCTTCTCGACGAATGGCGCTTGGAAGAATGGCTCGGGCTGCTCACCGAAGACGCCACCTACCAGGTGCCGCCGAATGACCGCCCTGATTCCAATCCAGCCGACACGCTGTTTATTCTCTCCGACGATATCGTGCGCATCCGCGAACGCGTGAAGCGGCTTTCAAGCCCCAATTGCCATGCCGAACATCCGCATTCGCGCACGCGCCGCATGATCAGCAATGTCCGCATTCTCGCCGCTGAGGGTAACCTCATAACCGTCGCGGCCAATTTCGTCGTCTATCGCGCCCGACGGCACGAGAAAATCCGCGAATATGTCGGCGCCTATCGCTATGTGCTTCGCCACAGCGAAGACGGCTTCAAGATCAAACATCGCCGGGCGGTTATCGACACCCATGAGCTTGGCTCCCTTGGCGCGGTGAGCTTTATTCTCTAATACCTGCCTTCATTGCTGACCGGCGCTGCTGTCCTTTGCGCGTTAGGCCGCCTTTCGCGAGAGCAGATCTATTTCCATGGCCGAGAAAAACGCTGTTCCCGACGAGCTGGCCAATAAATTCGCCACCGAAAAAGACAAAGACACGCCCTATGTGCGCTGGGTGACGGCGCAGGGGCTCGACATTATCGCGGCCCATTACATTCCCAATTTGCGCCATGTCGAATTGAAGCCGTGGGCGCGGCGTGACGCCAAAGGCGTCTACATCAATCATGAAGCCTCTCGAACCTCGAACGATTGCTATGTGCTCGAAATCGCGCCCGGGAAGAAAGTGCCGCCACATCGGCAGCTCTTTGAAGAAATGGTGCTTGTGCTGGAGGGCCGCGGCTCAACCTCCGTATGGAACGATGCCGGCCAGCGCCTGACCTTTGAATGGAAGGCCGGCGCCATGTTCGCCGTGCCGCTGAATTGCTGGCATCAGCATTTCAATGGCTCGGGCACTGAGCGTGTCCGCTATGTCGCCGTCACCAACGGCCCATCGGTGATCAATCTCTATGACGACACCGATTTTATCTTCAATCACACATATGATTTCGCCGGGCGCTTTTCTGGCGAACCCGATTATTTCAGCCGCAAGGGCGAGCAGAACGGCTTTCTTCTCGAAACCAATTTCGTCAACGACGTCGTGTCATTGCCTTTGCTGCAGGCGAAAGAGCGCGGCGCCGGCGGCGGACATATCCGCTTCAACATGGCGAAGGGTTCGATCCCCAGTCACATTTCCGAATTTCCCGTCGGCACCTATAAAAAGGGCCACTGCCACGGGCCGGGCGCGCATGTCATTCTTCTCGCCGGCGAAGGCTATTCGCTGATGTGGCCGGAAGGCGAAGAGCCGAAGCGCTACGATTGGGAACTTGGCACGCTGATCGTTCCGCCCAATCGCTGGTTTCACCAACATTTCAATACTGGGCCAACGCCGGGGCGCTATCTCGCCTTCAAGCATTTCTCGCCGCGCAATGCGCAAGGCGTGCCGCTCTCTTGGGTGAGCCGGCGCAAAGGCGGAAATCAGATCGATTACGCCGACGAGAGTCAGATTGTGCGCAGCATGTTCGTGCAAGACCTTGCCAAGCATGGGGTTAAGTCCGGCATGGAGAAGGTCTATGCTGAGGAATTGCTGACTTTGCCGCCTAAGACGTAACGCTCTCGGCAATTCCCATCGCGGCGAATTTCGTCTTAAGGTGGTGCCCGGCGTGAACCCGCAGCGGATGGCACTCTTGGCGCGCTTTGCGAATGCTTTCGTCGTCGCTCTTCTCGCAGCGTTGCTGGCATGGCCGGCGGCGGCGGCGCAGCTAACACTTACGTCAGCACAGGTGGGACAATTCACCGGGCCGGATCGCGCCGCGCGGATTTTGGTGGGCGCCAAGCGCGAAGGCAGTGTTAGCATCTATTCGTCGATCCCCGTCGATGTCATGGCGGCAATCACGGGCGCATTTCAAAAGAAATACGGTATTCGCGCCAAGGTCTGGCGCGGCGGCTCCGAGGAAATTCTTCAGCGCACCATTGCCGAAGGGCGCGGCGGGCGCCATGCCGTCGATCTTGTGGAATCCGCGGCGGCGGAAATTGAAGCTATCGGCCGCGAGCATTTGTTGCAGGAAGTGTCCTCGCCGGTCTTCGCCGAATTAATGCCGGGATCGGTGGTGAAGGGCCGCCCTTGGGTGACATCGCGGCAGATCGTATTCGTGACCGCCTACAACACAAATCTGGTGCGCGCGGCCGATGCGCCCAAACGGTTTGAAGATCTGCTCGATCCGAAATGGAAGGGCAAGCTTACGATAGAGCAAGGCGATTCCAACTGGCTGATGGGCATGTCGCATGCTTTGGGGCAGGAGCGCGCGCTCAAGCTCTTCCGCGATATTGTTGCCAAGAACGGCATTGCCGTGCGTAACGGCCACGGGCTTGTCACAAATATGCTGGCTTCAGGCGAGGTGCCGCTCACCTTCACCGCCTATTACGAACAGGCCGTGCGCGCTAAGCGCCAAGGTGCGCCCATCGGCATTGCCATTCTCGATCCGGTCATTGCGGTGCCGACGGGTCTAGCTGTTCTCAAGAACGCGCCGCACCCGCATGCCGCGATGCTGTTCATGGATTTCTATTTGAGCGAAGGGCAGACCATTCTCGCCGGCTTCGATTACGTGCCCACTAATTTGAAAGCGCAGCGCCTGCCGCCCGGCATGAAGCTCGTCGTTGCCGATATGGCGCGCTATGTCGATGAATTCGCCGCCTGGCGCCGTAAGTTTCAAGAAATCTTCCAGGCCCGCGGCCGCTAAAGCGCCACGATCCGTAGCTGAAATGCGGTCGTAGAAAAACGCAAGCGGCCGTCCGTGAAGCTCTATTACGTTTACATATTGGCGAGTGGTCGCAACGGCACGCTCTATGTCTGCATGACCAGCGACCTCATTGGCCGCACCTGGCAACACAAAAGCGAGATTATCGAAGGTTTCACGAAGAAATATGGTGTGCACATTTTGGTCTGGTACGAGGTCCACGAGGATGTGCACGCTGCCATTCGGCGGGAGAAAAAGATCAAACGTTGGAATCGCGCCTGGAAAGTTCACGCGATCGAAGCAAGAAATTCCGGCTGGAATGATCTCTATGAACGCCTTGATGTCTGAGTGACGTAGCAACCTGGATCCCCTTCCCCTCACGATGCTTCCGCATCGTGAGGCCGGGGATGACAGAAGACATTCTGGTCGAGAAAATACGAAATGTTCCGCATAGTTCGGTCGCGGATGACAGAAATTATAGGTTTGATGTCATCCCCGGCTGAGCCGCGCATTAGCGCGGCGAAGGGAAGGGGGATCCAGGTCGTTCTTGTCATTCCCGGCCGAGCATCGCGTAGCGATGCGAGGGGAAGGGAATCCAGGTCGATAAACGCTTGGATCGTGTAGATTTATCCCTGTAGCGCCACGTCTCGTCCCTCGCGCGCCGAACGCAGGATTGCGAGGCACACGGCGAGCGTCTGTTTACCGAAGGCGCCATTCGGAAACACATCGCGATTTTCTCGCAAGGCATCAAGCAACTCGATCAGTTCGGCGGCGCGGCCTTTGGGTGGCGGCAGGGAAATCTCTTCGCAGCCATCATCGGTGTAAACCAGAAGCCCACTCGGTGATTGGCGAATAACCCCGCGCTCGCAAGATACTATGGTGAGCCCGAAGAACGGTTGCGCCGGTCCGCGCTCGCGCGTTTCGCTCGCAGCGGCGTATTTCTCTGCCGCGCTGAGGGGGGTACCGCGGGATTTTGGTTTTGCTCCCGCTGCTCTGGCATCACCCATGCTGCCGATGCCGAACGTCAATTCGCTGCTGTCGAAATAGCCATAGCCGTTTAAGCTGATGTTTGCGAAGGCGCCACCTTCATATTGGACCAGCGCGGCGCAATTGCCGGCAGTGGGCATTTTGTCATCCCAGCTTCCCGTCAACGCCCGCACCTGTGTGGGTCGCGCGCCCATAATCGCACTGGCGATGTCGATCAAATGCGGCGCCTGGCGCAGAATGAATCCGGCGCCTAGGTTTTCGTCCAACTCCTCCGCCAGGCGAGGGCGGCGCAGCCAATCATTGTAGAGAAGCGTGTCGATCTGAATGGCGCGTCCCAGTCTTCCGCTTTTCACAATATCCGCCATCGCGGCAACCGGCGTGTCGAGCACTTTGGAATGGCCGACTAGGAGGCGAACGCCGTTTTCCTTCGCTGCTGCAATCATACGGTCGCATTCATCCAAAGTGGTGGCCAGCGGTTTGGCACAGATCACATGCTTGCCGTGGCTTGCGGCGAGGATCGCGTGTTCGCAGTGCAAATGGTTCGGCGTTTCAATCCACACCGCGTCGATATCTGGCGCGGCGCAGAGTTGCGCAATGTCGTCATAGGCGGGCAGGCCATAGGTCGTTGTGAATTTGGCGCGGGCCTCGGCGCGAAGGTCGGAAGCTGCCGCGAGCTTCACGCCTTCGACGCTGCTAAAGCTCGGCAGCACCAGTTTGGACGCTGCCCCTAGTCCCGCTATCGCAACCCGCAATTCCGGCATTCCGTCGGTTCCCCACGCATCTCAGGATCGCTGCAATAGCGTTACTATTCCCTCGGCGGTGCCTTGTCGAAGGTCCTGCCTGCCCTGAACGGGCGGTGGTGGCCATTGGACAGCGCCACCTGGCCTGACATAATCCGACGCAAATAGAACGAGGAAACCATGCTCACGGCAGAAGAGAACGAGCTCCTCACCCGCGTCGGACCGGGCACGGAAATGGGGGCGCTTCTGCGCCGCTATTGGCAGCCGGTCGCCGCCACCGCGGAGATGCAGGACCGCTGGACGATGCGCGTCCGGATCATGGGCGAGGATCTGGTCCTCTTCAAAACGCGCGGCGGCACGTTTGGGTTGATCGGCGAACAATGCCCGCACCGTTCGGTTTCGCTCGCCTATGGCATCCCCACCGAAGATGGCATTCGCTGCGCCTATCACGGCTGGAAATTCGATTCCGCCGGGCGCTGCGTGGAGCTTCCGAATGAAAGCGAGCGCAACGCGCTCAAAGGCACGGTCGTTACAACCGCCTATCCGGTTCAGGAAATGGGCGGGCTTCTCTTCTGCTATATGGGTCCTCTGCCCGCGCCCGTTCTGCCGCGCTTCGATGGCTATGTCGTGTCGCGCGCCATCCGCCATATCGGCAAGGCGATCATTCCCTGCAACTGGCTTCAGATCATGGAGAACTCGGTCGATCCGGTACACACCGAATGGCTGCACGGCCAGCTCTATGAATTTCGCAATGAACATAAGAATGCGAAGGTCGCGATCTCGCGGCACCACGCGAAAATCGCGTTCGACGAATTCGAATTCGGCATCATCAAGCGCCGCCTGTTGGAAGGCCAATCGGAAGACGCCGACGATTGGCGCACCGGCCATCCACTGATTTTCCCCAATACGCTGGCGGGCGGCAGCGGCGGCGGCCTGTGGAAGCAGCTCATTTTCCAAATTCGCGTGCCGGTGGACGACACCGCCACGCGGCATTTTTGGTATCACGCCTATGTACCGCCGGCTGACGCTCCGGTGCCGTCGCATCTCTTAAATCGTATTCCGGTTTACGAGCCACCGGCCAAGGACGCCAACGGCGAATATCTGCTCGATTACATCCACGCGCAGGACATCATGGCGTGGGTGACGCAAGGCGCGATTGCCGACCGTACCAAAGAGCGGCTCGGCGCCAGCGATCGTGGCCTGGTGCTGTATCGCAACATGCTGAAACGCGAGCTGGAGAAAATCGCCAACGGCGAAGATCCCATCGGTATTTTGCGCGAAGAGCAGCACAACCGGGTCATCGATTTGCCTCGCGAAAAAGGCAAAGATATGTATTCCGACGGATTCAAAAATCAGCTCCGTAGGCAGATGTCGCATTTCTCGCCCATTGCCGACGAGCTGATCGAGGTTTTCACCGGGCATTCCGAAGCGCGGGAAAAAATTCCTGCCGAATAATAGGACGTGAATTCCATGCGCGTGAAATTGCTCGCCACCGCCGCTTTCGCCTGCATCGCTTTTTCGGCGCGGGCGGACGAGGGGCTTTGGACCTTCGACAATTTTCCCGCCGCCGAGGTGCGCGCCAAATACGGCGTCACCCTTGATCAGGCCTGGCTGGATTCCGTGCAGCAAAGCGCGGTGCGCTTGTCCACCGGCTGCTCGGCCTCGCTGGTCTCGCGCGAAGGCTTGGTGCTTACAAACCATCATTGCGTCGAAGATTGCGTGGAGAACCTCTCGACGCCCGAACGCGATCACATCAAGAACGGATTTCTCACGGCGAGCCGCGCTGAAGAGCGCCTTTGCCCCGGCATGCAGGCGGAAATTCTGGTGTCGATCGACGATGTAACCGTGCTGGTGAACGCAGCCACGGTGGGGCGCACCGGCGATGCTTACGGCCGCGCCCGTGATGCGGCCATGGCGGGGCTGGAGAAAGATCGCTGCGCGGGGCGCGAAGCCACCAATCGCTGTCAGGTGGTCACGCTCTATCAAGGCGGGCAATATAAGCTTTACACCTACCGCAAATATTCCGATGTGCGTCTCGCCTTCGCGCCCGAAATTCAAACGGCGTTTTTCGGCGGCGATCCCGACAATTTCAACTTTCCGCGTTATTGCCTGGATTCCGCGTTTGTGCGGCTCTACGAAAACGGGCGGCCGGTCGCGACGCCGAACCATCTTGTATGGACGACTGCGCCGCCGAAGGATGGCGATCCGGTCTTCGTCGCGGGAAATCCCGGCGCGTCGCAGCGCCTGTTCACCACAGCGCAACTCGCCTCATTGCGTGATGTCGTGCAGCCGGAAAGCTTGCTGCTGAATGCCGAACTGCGCGGCCGTCTCATCCAATTCATGAAGGAAAGCCCTGAGCACGCGCGCATTGCGACGGGCGAGCTTTTCTTTCTGGAAAACAACATCAAGCGTCAGCGGGGCCAGCTGAAGGCATTGCTCGAACCGGCGTTTTTTGAAGGCCGCCGCCAGGCCGAGACGGATTTTCGTGCGCGCGTCGCCGCCGATGCGCGGCTTGCGGCCGAGATCGGCGATCCCTGGGCGGAAATCGCCGCGGCGCAAGCCGCCCGCGGCGAACTTTATCTGCCTTACACCATGCTGGAAGGGCGGGCCGGAATGGGCTCGTCGCTGTATGCCTATGCACGGCGTCTGGTGCGCGCCGCCGAAGAGCGCGCCAAGGCCAACGGCGACCGTCTTCCCGAATATGCTGATGCTCGTCTACCGCTTCTGGAAAAGACCACGCTCGATCCTGAGCCCGTGGAAGCCGACCTCGAACAGCTTCTACTCGAATTCTGGTTTCTAAAGCTGCGCGAAAACCTCACGGCCGACGCGCCGGAAACAATTCTCTACCTCGGCAAGGAATCGCCGGAGACGCTGGCGCGCACCCTCGCGGTCTCGCGTCTCGCCGATCCGGCTTTGTGCAAGCGCCTGTGGGACGGCGGCATGGACGCGATCCGTGCCTCCGACGATCCCATGATCCGCTTCGTGCTAAAGACCGACGCGACGGCGCGTCTGGTGCGCAAACAATATGAAGAGCGCTTTCAAAACCTGACCGACCACGCGTCAGAGCGTTTGGCGAAAGCGCGATTTGCGGCCTACAGCACCAGCGTCTATCCAGATGCCACGTTCACTTTGCGCTTGTCTTACGGCCAGATTGCCGGCTGGACCGAGCCGGGGCGTACCATTCCCGCCTTCACCACCGTGCGCGGGCTTTATCAGCGCGCCACCGGCGAGCCGCCATTTCAATTGGCGCCGCGCTGGGTAGCTGCGGAAGCGCGGCTCAATCCCGACACGGTGTTCGACATCTCCACCACCAATGACATTCTGGGCGGGAATTCCGGTTCGCCTCTGATCGGCGCGCGCCGCGAAGTGCTGGGCGCGATCTTCGATGGCAACATCCATTCGCTGGGCGGCAGCTACGCGTTTGACCCTGCGTTGAACCGCAGCATAAGCGTTTCAACCGCCGCAATCACGGAAGCATTGGAAAAGGTTTACGGCCAAACGGCTTTGGTGGCTGAACTGACGGCGCGATAGCTTTAAAGCGGCCGGCGACTCCAGAGCGCTTTGATTTCCCTGGCGCTCAGCGCGCGGTTGTAGAGCCGCACTTCGTCGATCTGGCCTTGGAATTCGCCCTCGACGACATGCGATTCCGATCTGTTTTCCTCGGCGCCGATGGTGAGCGGATTGTCATCGACCTGAATTGGCCCGGTGTGGCGTGTCCTGCCGATGACAACGCCATCGACATAGAGAATCATCCATTCGCCGTCATAGACGCCGGCCATGTAAATCCAGCGATGCGAGGCCGCCGTACCACGATAGATCGAGCCTTCTTTCTCGACGCCATCGACCAGCGTTCCCATATGCCATTTGTAGTTCGTCTTGCCGTGCAGACGGCCGAAGCCCAAATAAAATTGGTCGGGGTGCTTAAGTGCCTTGATCTGGCGCGATGCGACGACGACGAAACCATCCGGCGGCGTTTCGGGCATCACCCACGCGCTGATGGTCATCTTGTCCGTAAAATTGTTCAGACTCGGTGTCGCCGGAATGCTGACATGGGAATCGTCGCGGCCGAGCAATTTCAGCGCATGTGAATTTCGCCCCGAAGTCAGCGTGCTGTTGATGAATACGCCGTCGTTGTGATTGCCGGAGGCATCGACGATTCGATCGCGCGGCCCGTCGAAATTCCAATATCCGACCAAGCCCTCGCTAAGGCTGGCAGGAGTGGTGAGCGCCGCCGCCGCGCCGCGATAAAATCCGATAGCCGCAACTAGGCCAGCGAATATAGCAATCCCTAACCAGCGCAAAGTCTTGGCGCGCGAAAGACGCGAATTGTCGTTCGCCGGAGACGGTGAGATTTGCGAAGATAGGTTCATTGTCGCGTGGGCCGTTCGGTACGGTCGCTAACATATTAGATTTCCGCAGATTTTATAGGTAGGAAATTCAAATTGGTTAAGCGTGACGAGGGTTTTAGCACGCGCAGAACGTGAAATTTCCGCGCAAGTGCCTCAAGGCAAAGAGAAAAACAGGTTTTCAGTAAATCATAGTCCGTCGGCATATATGCGTTCGGCGAATGTGACAGTCAGGTTCATGACTGCATGAGCGCGACCGCCTGACCGACAGTCATAACTCGCGCCATGCGCGGGAAGACGCGGTCCATGAAGAATTCATTGTTGTTTCCGCGCGACGAATAGCAGCCGTCGCGTATCACCACGATGTTGTAATCCAGATCCCGCGCCGCGAACGCGGTCGAAGCAATGCCCACATCGGTGGAGCCGCCGGCAATCACGATGGTGTCGATGCCGCGCGCGCGCAGGTGCAATTCAAGATTGGTCTGGAAAAAGGAACTCCAGCGCTGCTTGGGAATCACCACATCGCCATCGCCGGGCGCCACCTCGGCGGCGATCTCGGAATTCTTGTGGCCCTTATAGAAGTACGGACGAATGGGTTTGTCGGCGCCGCCGCCCGGTTGCAAATCCATGTCTGTGTCGGTCAAGCGTTGAATGAAATCGGATCCATCGACGGCGTGCGCGCCTGCCGGATAGAACGTGGTCAGACCCGCTTTGCGCGCGCCCTGATGCAGGCGGATTAGGTTCGGCAGAATGTTGCGATCCGCAAGGAATTTTACTTTCGCTGGATCTTCAGGGTGCAAATAGCCGTGCAGCGCATCGAATAGAATAAGACCAGTGTGGCTGGCGGACAGATCGGATTTGAGGCGCGAGACTTTCGCCATGCATTCCCCCTGAAGTTTTCTTCGTTGTTTTACCCCTGCACCAGCTTGCGCAAACGGTCAATCACGCGCTTGCGTTGCGCTAGGTCTGTCCACGATCTGTTGTGGCCGCTAGCTCGGTTGTGGCCAACCTTAGGCGCCGATGCGCTCGAGGCATTCATCGAACTTTGCTGCCAGGACCGTGCTGTGCGGCGGTTCGACCATGTCGAAATGCGCGCCTGGCATCTCGTGAACTGTCAATTGGCCTTTGGCCACACGCGACCACCGCGCGCGCTGATATTCTTCCCGGCCTATAGCGGCGAACATCGTGATCGGCCCCGAATATGGATGCAGCGTATAGCGCCACGTCGCGGAACTGTAGACATAGCTGTAGACATCCAGACGGCGTGTGTAAGGAATGGGAGGCCCGAACCGCATGCGAAGGTAGTTCGGCAAAAAGCGCGTCATGACACCTGTTTGAGTCACGTAGTGCGCAGCCGTTTTGCGGATGCGGCGCATGAGATAGGGGCCGATGGCTTGCCTTTTGAGCGCCTGCACATGGCGCTGCACGCGCGCTTCCTTCGTTTCGCCGGCAATCTCGCGCGTGAAATCGAACATCGTATCGATCAGGCCCAGAAACGCCACGCGCTCGCCTTGCGCCGTCAACTGTTGCGATATCTCAAACGCCAATCGTCCGCCCCAGGAATAGCCGGCAAGAAAATACGGCCCCTTGGCTTGCACCTTGCGAATATCGGCGAGATATCCCGCTGCGATCTCTTCGATTGTTTTCGGAATGCTGTGCTTGCCGTCAAGCGGCGCCGGCATCGATGCCTTCGCGCATGGCGTGCGCGATGTCGATGTGGACGACGAGACCATCGCGCTGTTTCGGGCGCGTCCCAATCTCGTCCTGGTGCCGAACCTACCAGACCGCGGCGTACGAACGGATGTTAACTGGCTGCGCGGAAATATCCCTGCTGCCGAAATGGCGGCTCTTGAAGCGGAGAACAGCGATCGCCCGGCGGCGCAGACCGCGTTTGGAATCCAGGCCCGCAACCTCGCCAAGGTGAGTGCGGCCGGCGTGCGCATTGCGCTGGGTACCGACGGCAATACGCCATGGGCGCCGCACACTGAGATGGCCGACATGGTGACGGCGGGCATGACGCCGATGCAGGTCATTGTCGCTGCCACGCGCAATTCGGCGGAATTCTTGCGCATGACGGATTCTGGCACGCTGGAAGCAGGCAAGAGCGCCGATTTCATCGTGCTCGACGCCAATCCGCTGGACGACATCACCAATACACGGCGTATCTCGGCCGTGTATTTGCGCGGGGTCGCGGTGGACCGCAGCCAGCCCGGCCGCTGAAACGCGGGCTTTGGCAGCTCTGTAACGTTCTGTGCGAAAAGGTGATTACCCCCTTAGCCTTATTCGCGCCTCCCTTATAGGACCACCGTGTGGCGTCGCTCCCCGCGTGACGACCACCGCCAAGTCTGGACAACCCTAAAAAGAGCAGGCACACGGAACCTATGGATGGAGCGATGAATATGGCACGGGCCCTCATCTGCGCTTTGATCCTCGGGATGGCCGCGCATTCCGGCGCCATGGCCGCGCCTGCCCCCGCCGCCAAGGAAGATTCCGGCGCCATCGGCCAGATCGTTCCGGCCGGCGGCATCGTTTTCCTGACTGGAATGCCGGGTGCGGTGGTTCGCGAGATCAAAGTGCGTGCTGGCCAACAGGTTCCGGCCGGTACGGTGTTGATGGTGCTGCAGGGTGAGGCCATTACCGCCGAGCTGGAATTGGCCGGTTTGGAAGTGCAAGGCGCGCGCAATCTGGCCGCCTCGCAGAATTCAGCCCAAAAACTCACCGTGGACCTTGCCAAGCAGCGCCTGGATGAAGCCACCCGTCAGGTCGACGTCTATCGCTCGCTGGGCCCACAAGGCACCTCGACCGGCGAAATGGCCCGGCTGCAATCGGTGCAAAACCAAGCGCGCCTGGGGCTGCAAATCGAACAGGCACGGCTGAACGCCAGCGGTGCGGAATCCAATCGGGCGGTGAATGCAGCCAATAAGCGGCTGGAGATCGCACGCAACAATAGCGAAATCCGCGCTCCCAGCGCCGGCACGGTCCTGAAGATCGACCGCCGCGTCGGCCAGCGCCTCACGCTTGAGCCGGCCATACAGATGGCCGATCTGAGCACGATGTATGTGACGTCACAGGTCTATGAGGGCGATCTTCTGAAGCTGCGCCCCGGGATGAAGGCAACGATCCGAAGCGCCACACTCGCGCAGCCTTTGACCGGCGTTGTCGATGAGGTCGGCCGCCTGGTCGATACGCGCGCGCGCCTCGGCGAGATACGCATCAAGCTGGATTCGGCGGAACCGGCGAGCCGGCTTGTAGGCATGGAAGTTGAAGTCGTCATTGCGCGTTGACGTGACGAACGCGACGGCGGCGGGGCGCCTGGCGCGCCTTCGTGAAATCCTGTCCCGCAATCGTTTTGCGTTTTTCCTCGCGGTCTCGAATCTGACACAGCATCGCATGCGCCTGATCGTGGCGCTGATTGGAACCGCCGTTCCCATCATTCTCCTCATCATGCAGATGGCGGTGCTCGATTCCGTCCGCATCCAGGTCACGCGGCTCTACGATTATTTCGCCTTCGATGTGGTCATTGTGCCGCCCACCTATCAATTCCTGTTCGAAGGCGGCACGTTCGATCGCGTTCGCCTGCTGCAGGCACTCGCCGTTCCGGGCGTCGCGGAGGCTTTCAATCTGAACATCGAAGCCGACGCGTGGACCGATCCCGTAACGGAAGAGCGCTCCACGTTGCTTGTCGTTGGTGTCGATGAGCCCGGCAATTTCATTCGCGACGAATCTTTGCGTGCCGAGCTGAGCGCCTTGCCTGCGGGCCGCAATGTGCTGGTCGATTCCTTTTCCAGCGCCGATTTCGGCAATATTCAGCCTGGCGCATCCGGCAATATTGGCGGTCAACCCGTTCAGGTCGGGGGCAATTTCCAGCTCGGACTTTTCTTCTATACCGACGGCAGCGCCATCGTGCGCAACAGCGATTTCGCGAATTTGACCCGGCGTGACGCGCGCCAAACGAGTGTAGGGCTTTTGCGTCTTGCGAATGGCGCCGACGTGAACGCCGTGAAAGCGCAGCTGATGCGCGTTCTGCCGCCCGATGTGCGGGTACTGACGCGAAACGAATTATTTTCGCAGGAACAATCCTTTTTCATTTCCACGAAACCCATCGGCATCATGCTCACACTGTCGATGTGGATCGCCTTCATGGTTGGCGCCGTTATTTTGCTGCAGGTCATCTCGACAGAAATCGTTAATCGCATGAACGAATTTGCGACGCTGAACGCTATGGGATTTGGAAGCCTGTTTGTGTTCGGCATCGGCGTTCTGGAAGCCCTGATGCTGGCTGTTGCGGCTTTCATTCCAGCCTTTGTCATCGCCGCAATTATTCTCGGCATTGTGCAAAGCCTGACGCATCTGCCAACGGCAGCTACGCCGCTTCTCGGCGTCACGGTGCTGCTGATCGTGCTCGCGATGAGCGGACTTGCAGCGGCAAGCGCCATACGGCGTGTCGCTCATGCCGATCCGGCGGAGCTGTACTGAGATGCAGTCGCCCGGTCTCGGCATTCGCCTTCTCGCGCTCAGCTCCAGACGCTTGGCCGCCGCCTTTGCCGGCATGGCGGTCGCCGTGGTGGTGATGTTCGTGGAGCTTGGCCTTCTCCTCGGCATTCTCGATTCGCAGGCGCTGATGGCGAATCTGGTCATAGGCGATCTTGTCGTTGTCGATGAGGCGCGTTCCAACCTTCACAAATGGGACACGATGGACCGCGTGCGCATATCGCAAATCGGCGGCGTTGCCGGTGTCGCGGCGTCAATTCCGCTTTATCAAGTTCCGATGGGGCTGAAGAACACCGACGACGAAGCGATTCGGCGTATTGTGGTTCTCGCATTTCCGGCGACCGAGGTTCCGCTCGCCATCGGCGATCCGCGCGAAATTTCCGCTGCGCTTTCCGTTCCCGACAATGTGCTCTTCGACCGTCTGTCGCGGCCTATCTATGCGAAGATAGAACCCGGGCAGAATATCGAGCTCGATGGCGCGCAAAATCGCGTTGCGGGTTTGGTTTCCATTGGCCCAGATATCGTCAATGACGGCGCGATCGTCATGAGCGAAGGCACGCTGTTGTCGCGCCGTCCCAATGTGCGGCCGATCATGGGCATTATTCGTCTCAGCCCTGGTGCCGATCTGGAAGACACGCGGGCGCGCATCGTGGAAAATCTTCCGAACGATGTGCGCGTGTACACGCCCCGCGAAATTCGCTGGCGCGAAATTGCTTTCACTCTCCGATCCGCACCGATCGGAATACTCTTTGGCATCGGCATGTTGGCCGGCCTTGTGATAGGTTCCATCACTTGCTACCAAATATTGTTCAACGAAATCGTCGACCGTCTCGAGCAATACGCCACGCTTAAGGCGATGGGATTCTCGGAGATGTTTCTGCGTCGCGTCATCCTGGAGCAGGCGATTTTGTTATCGTGGGGCGGATTTCTGGTCGGGCTTGCAGCGTCCTGGCTGGTCTATCTCTACATCGCGGGAGAGACAGCGCTTTTGGTCCGGCTCAACATAGTGTCGGTGTCGACGATCTTCGTGCTGGCAACGCTGATGTCGGTAGTCGCCGGACAGCTTGCGCTGCGGCGCGTTCTTAACGCCGATCCAGCCGAACTCTATTGAACATGCTCGATCTTTCTGCCCGCTCAGCTCTGAATGCCGCTTCTGCCGAAGGCGATGTCGCCGTGCGCGTGGTCGACGCCAGCTTTGCTTTCGGGCCGGACGCCAGTAAGCCGGTTCTCGTCTCCATCGATTTCACGCTGAAGCGTAGCGAGTTCGTGATCCTCACCGGCCCATCGGGCGCCGGCAAAACCACGCTGCTGACCCTGATCGGAACGTTGCGCTCGGTGCAGGGCGGAAGCATTGTCGTGCTGGGAACCGAGCTGAAGGGACTATCGCCGGCCGGCCAGCGCGAGGTCCGAAAGAAGATCGGCTTCATTTTTCAAGATCACAATTTATTCGATGCTCTTACAGCTTTTCAGACTTTGCGGCTGGCGATGGAACTCGCGCCGGTGCGCCCGTCGCGCGAAGAGGCCTTGGAACGCTCGCACGTGCTGCTGACCGCGCTGGGCATGGGGGATTATCTTCACGCGCGGCCGGGCGAGCTTTCCACCGGCCAGAAACAACGCGTTGCCATTGCCCGCGCCTTGATCAACGATCCACCGCTGATCCTTGCCGATGAGCCCACCGCGTCGCTGGACCATGCCTCCTCGAAGCGGGTCATCGATCTGGTGCGCGCGCGCATTGAAGGGCAAAAGGCCGCGGCGCTCATGGTGACCCATGACAACCGCATCTTCTCGGCAGCGGATCGGATTGTGAATATGATGGACGGACGCATCGAAAGCGTGCGCCAGGAATCGAAACGCCAAATCTGATGCAAACCCGCTTCTCATTGTTTTTGCAGGCCCTTCTCGTCGGGATAGTGGCGAGCGCCTGCCCAGGCGGCGCGCTGGCGCAGACCGTGGGCCTGGAAGAGGTGGTGATGTCGGCCGGCACCTCGGCCCCCGGCGTGCGGCGCGAAGACGAATCGGTGCGCCGTGCCGAAGGTCAGGCCCAACAGGCCCGCGGCGCCTTCGACTGGACGCTCAGCGGCGAAAGCGGCTGGGAACGGCTCTATGTGCCTGGCACCCAAAACGGATTTCTGACCAACGACACTGCGACGGTCGACACCTGGCGGACAACGCTCGGTGCCACGCGCCTCTTCCGCAACGGCATCGCCATCCAGCCGGGAATGACATTTTTCTACGGCACCGACGCCACAGTGGGCCAGACGCTGGGCCTCACGCGTTCGCGCCCGGCGCTCAACGTAACCATTCCGCTGATGCGTGGTTTCGGCAGCGATAATCTGAGTGCGTCGAATGAAAAGGCCGCCATCGCCGCGCTGGAAGGCTCGCGCTACAGCCGCGATTTTGCCGGCCAGCGCGCTGTGGCTGAAGCGGTCATCATCTATTGGCGCTGTGTCGCCGCGCGCGATCAGCTGGCGATATCCGAAGTCGACCGCCGCTTAGCCGACGAGAATTTGGTCATTGTTCGCAATGCCCTCGCTGCCGGCCAGACCGACCAGACAATGCTGGACCGCTCTTCCGCCAGCCAAGCCACCACCCAAGTTATTTACGCCCGCTCGATCGCCTCCGACCGGCTCTGCCGTGAGGATTTGGCGGTGGCGATGGGGACCAATTCCGAAGCCCCGCCGGCCGCCGTGGTGGGGGCCTTGCTAGACCCAGCCCCGATGTCCGACCAGGTGATGCGGCTGAATGAGGCCGCCTTGGTACAGGTGGCGCTTAGTCGCCGGACGGACCTTCAGGCCCTGGCTCGTTTTGACGCAGCGCAGCATGAGCGGGTTGCGGGGGCCCAGGACAATTTGCAACCTAGGGTTGATATTTTCCTAGACCCGACCCGGGCGCTCGTGCGTCTTTCACAACCGCTGGGACGGAATGTAGCCGAGGGTCAGATTGCCGACGCCATGGCTGCACAAAACGAGGCACGCCTAAATTTGCAGCAACTACAAGGCCAGATCAGACGGGATGTCGGCGAGCAGGTCCGCAATCTTCGCGACGCCTGGAGCGCGGCGACAGCTTTGGCCGAGGCTGCCATGCGGCTCGATGTGGTGGTGACCGATGCCGAGCGGCGCTTTCAAGCAGGCTTCTTGACCCGCGCCGAATATCGCATCATGCAGGACGAGTTCGCGGGGATCCGCCGGCAACACATTGACGCGCGCCTACAATTCGCTTCAAGTTTGGCAGCGCTTCGTTTGGCAACCGGCGCTATTGGCACCGGGGACGGATCTCCTGGTAGTGCACCTGCCGCGTTGTTTCGTTCCCTTCCCAACTAACCGCCGTGGGGGCGTCGTCGGGAAGTTAGAGTGAGTTGCTAGTCGCTTTTTCCGGTGTCGCGTTTTGCGCCGGTTGGGGGGTGGGGTTTTGGACGACATCACTGACAGGCTGCAAGGCAGCCCGGAACAGGCGCGCTCGGGCGACCGTTTCGTTGAAGGTTTTGCGGGTTACCGCAAATTGCAGCGCCGCATCGCGAGCGTTGCGCGCCGAGGGATCGCGGTCCCGTATTTTGAACCGCGCGACGGCGTTAGCGGCAGCACCATTCACTGGCATGGCCGTGAACTCATTAATTTCTCCGGCTACAATTACCTCAGTCTTTCCGGGCATCCGGAAGTCTCCGCCGCTGCAAAAGCCGCGATTGACCAATACGGCACGTCGGCATCGGCCAGCCGCATCGTTTCCGGACAAATCTCCGTCCACACCGAATTGGAAGAATGCATCGCATCCTTCCTAGGCACTGAAGATGCTTTGGTATTCGTGTCTGGATACCTCACCAATGTGACGGTTATTAGTCATCTTCTGAGCCGTCCCGACGCGGTCATTTACGATAGCGCGGCGCATAACAGCATCATCACCGGCGGACGTTTGTCCGGCGCGCGCGTGATCGAATTCGAACACGGCGATTTTGACGGTCTCGACGAAGTGTTGCGCGGTTCGCGCAACGAATTCCGCCGCGGCCTACTGGTCGGCGAGGGCGTTTACAGCATGGACGGCACGGTGCTCGATCTTGAGCGCGCGCTGGAAATCAAGAATCGCCACGACCTTTTGCTCATGATCGACGAAGCCCATTCGATCGGTACGATGGGCGCCACGGGGCGCGGCATTTGCGAAGCTGCCGGCGTGCCGGCCAGCGCCGTCGATGTCCACATGGGAACGCTGAGCAAGACACTTGCGGGTTGCGGCGGCTATATCGCCGGCGACCGCGCGCTAATCGAGTATCTCCGTTTCCTGGCACCTGGCTTCCTTTTCAGCGTCGGTCTTTCGCCGCCGGACACCGCCGCCGCTCTGGCAGCATTCAAAGTTCTGGAGCGCGAGCCGGAACGGCCGCAGCGCCTGCGCGAAAAGGCGAAGCTGTTCCGCAAAATGGCACGCGAATACGGTCTCCCGATTCGCGGCGAGGAAGAGTCGCCGGTGGCGTCCTTGGTGGTCGGCAATGGCGACACCTGCCTTTTGCTGTCGCAGCGCCTTCTGGAGCACGGCATCCACGTTCAGCCGATCGTCTATCCGGCGGTGGCGCAAGACGGAGCGCGCTTGCGCTTCTTCATCACGCTCAACCACACGGAAGCCCAGTTCAAGGCGACGATCCCGGTTATTGCGAAAGAATGGGAACGTTTGCCGGCGGCTACGGCCTAAGCAAAGCGGACGGCCAGGCGTCCCGCGTAGATTTCGCGCGGCGGAGTTCGACATCGCGATGCCGGCTAATATTTTCCTGCGCAACTTGGTTTGCGCGCGCAGTCCGCAATGAATTCGGATCTGGCTTTGCCGGCGAAGCGCTCGCGCCCATTGCGCGTGGTGCTGGTCACCGGCTCTTACAATTATATCAAAGACGGCGTGGCGCTGACGCTGAACCGTCTGGTCGCGTATCTCGAATCGCAAAATGTCGAGGTGCTCGTCTTCGCGCCGGTCGCGAAAGTTCCGGCGCTCGCCCATAGCGGCACTCTATTGCCGGTGCCATCCGTGCCGGTGCCTTTGCGTCCCGAATATCGCATCGCGCTTTGCCTGCCGAAGGCGGCCCGCCAGCGCATGCGCGAATTTGCGCCGGACATCGTGCATATCGCGGTGCCGGATATTCTTGGCTTTTGCGCGCTGAAATTCGCGCAAAAGGAAAAATGGAACATCGTCGCGTCCTATCACACGCGCTACGAAACCTACCTCCAGCATTACGGGCTGAATGTTCTCACCGGTTTGCTGGCGCGCTATTTGCGCAATTTCTATCTTGCCTGCCGTGAGATCTATGTGCCGTCGGACTCCATGGCCGATGTTCTGAAGGCCGACGGTATAGGCAATATTCGCCCTTGGACGCGCGGCGTCGACATCGTTCGCTTCAAGCCGGAAAACCGTTCGCAACTGTGGCGCGAGAATTTTGGCATTGGCGTAAATGAGCTTGTGATTCTTTTCGCCAGCCGCTTTGTGCGTGAGAAGCGCCTCGCGACGTTGGTCGAAATGTTCCGCATCTTGGAAACGCGCGGCATTGCCCATCGCGCCGTTCTGGTAGGCGACGGGCCCGAGGGCGAAAATCTAAAACGCCAATTTCCGCAAGGCATTTTCACAGGATTCCTGCATGGCGACGAACTCGCTACGGCTTACGCCTCTTCCGATACTTTCGTGTTTCCGAGCGATACTGAAACCTTTGGCAATGTGACGCTGGAAGCGATGGCGTCAGGTCTCCCATGTGTCTGCGCGGACGCCACCGGCAGTAGGTCGCTAGTAGCTCCTGGCGTCACAGGCTTCTTAGCGCCGGCCGACGATGCGCGCGCTTTCGCCGATCATATCGAGAAGCTCGCGAATGATTCCGCCTTACTGAGGCGCATGGGGCGTGCCGCGCGCGAACGCAGTCTCTCCTTTGGCTGGGACGAAACCATGCAGCGCATTCTCGGCTATTACGAAGAGATCGCCGCGTCGGGTCCGCAGACATGAAGATCGTGGATGTCTGCGAGTTCTATTCCGAGACCGGCGGGGGCGTTCGCAGTTATGTCGATCGCAAACTCGATGTAGCGGCGGAGCACGGACACGCGCTCACTGTCATTGCACCTGGCGCGACAAGCCGCGTTGAACAACGCCGCGGCGGCAAAATCATTTGGGTGGAAGCGCCGTCGCTTCCGTTTGACAAGAACTACCGCATGTATTGGAGCGCCTCCGATGTCTGGCGCGTGCTTGACGCGGAAGCGCCCGACGTGGTCGAAGGTTCATCGCCATGGCGCGGCGGCTGGATCGCTGGCCATTGGAGTGGGCGCGCCGCTAAGGCTTTCGTGTTTCATCAAGACGCCGTCGCGGTCTATCCCTCCACGTTCCTCGATCAGAAATTGTCGCATGCGAAAATCGACCGCCTGTTCGGCTGGTATTGGAATTATCTGAAGCGCCTCAGCGCGCGTTACGATGCCACCGTGACGGGCGGCGAGTGGCTGGCGCAACGCCTCGCGCGCTTCGGCATTCACAATCCTGTCGCCGTGCCTTTCGGCGTGGAAGCGGGACGCTTCTCGCCGAATTTCCGCGACGAGTCTTTGCGTCAGGAATTGCTGGCGCGTTGCTGTGTGCCGCCAGATGCCGCCTTGCTGCTCACCGTCAGCCGGTTTCATCCCGAGAAACGGCTTGGCACCATCACATCCGCATTCGCACGCGCTAAGGCGAGCCGTCCGATTGGGCTTGTCATCGTCGGTGATGGTCTAGCACGCAAGCATGTCGAGCGTGCCGCCGCTGCCGCCGGCAATGTGTATTTGGCGGGCGCCATACGCGACCGCGACATGCTCGCGAAGCTCTATGCCAGCGCTGACGCGCTGCTGCACGGATCGGGCGCGGAAACCTATGGGCTGGTCGTCGCTGAGGCGATTTCCTCCGGGCTTCCTGTCATCGTTCCCGACACGGGCGGCGCCGCCGATCTCGCCTCGCGCGCGCCGTCGCGCCTTTATAAAACGGGCAATGTGGAGTCTTGCGCTGCCACGATTCTGGAATTTCTCGCGGCGCCACGAGACCCTGTGCCAGTACCGCCTCTACGCAGCCTGGATGAACACTTCGCCGATCTCTTCGCGCTTTACGGCCAGCTTGCGCGTAAGAAATCTAGTGGCGGTTGATAATCGCGCGCGTCAGCGCGCGGGGCAGAGCGTGCGACAGCGCGCGTAGCACGGTGTATTGCCAGGGCACAATCACATTGGCCGGGCGGCTTGGTAGACGCTGAGCAATGATGCGCGCGAATGTTTCCGCGGTCATTAAAAACGGCTTGGGCGAATCGAAGGCCCGGCTCATCGGCGTGTCGATGAAGCCGGGTGAAACCAATGTGACAGCCACGTTGTGCTTTGCCATCCGCATACGGAGCGATTCGGCAAACATGGCAAGCCCCGCCTTGGTGCTGGCATAGGTCGGCGCCATCGGCAGTGGGAAATAGGCCGAAACCGAACCTATCAACACGATATGTCCGCCCCCGCGCGCCGCCATGCGCTCGCAAAGCATGGTCGCGCCGACAATCGGCGAAACGAAATTCACCATCGAAATGGCTTCGACGCGCGCCACATCTTCTCCCGGCCGGTCCGCATCCGCCGTCCCGCCAAGCCCGGCGTTGAATATGGCCTGCGTAAGCGGCGTCGCCGTGTCGCTGGCCAACAGCCGTGCTTTGAAGTCCTCGATATTGCTGACGTCCACAGAGGCGGTCGTGACAATCGCACCCGATTGCCGGCAGGCTTGGGCGATGTCAGCCAAGCGGCTTTCGTCTCGTCCCCAGAGGATGAGATGAGTGCCTGGTTTGGCGAGGTGTTTGGCGAGAGCCGCGCCAATGCCGCTCGACGCGCCTGTGATTAAAATCGTGTTAGGTGTCATCACGGCCACAGCACCGCGCCCCAATGCCGATGTCAAGAAACGGAACTGTTGACACACGCCACATTCCGCTTTCCGGTGTGCGCGATTTTCGAGGGTGTGCGTGGTGCAGATCGTTCCCGTTACGACAAAAGCCCAGTGGCGCGATTTCCATCAGCTGCCCCATCGCATCTATCAGGGCGACCCCAATTGGATTCCGCCGCTGCTGCTGGAGCGCAAGCTTCATTTCACCCCCAAGCACAATCCTTTTTTCGAGCACGCCCGCGCCGCGTTTTGGCTGGCCTATGAGAACGGCGAACCGGTCGGCCGCATCACAGCGCAGATCGACGATTTGCATTTAGCCACCCACAAAGACTCCACCGGCCATTTCGGTTTCATCGAAGCCATCGACGATCCGGCGGTGTTTGCGGCGTTGCTCAGTACCGCCGAGAAATGGCTGCGTGATGCCGGCATGAAACGTGTCGTCGGCCCCGTCAGTTTTTCGATGTGGGATTTGGCGGGGCTATTGGTCGAAGGGTTCGATACGCCGCCTTATGTCATGATGGGGCACGCGCTTCCCTATTTCGCGCAGCATATTTCTGCCGCCGGCTATGTGACGGCCGAGGATTTGATCGCCTATCGCTACACGCCGGATATGGAATTTCCGCCGCTGGCGTTGCGCATCCTCGAACGTGCGCAGAAGCGGGGTGAACTCACACTGCGCAATATCCGCATGGACAAGGCGCATTTCGCGTCCGAGGTCGATCTGATGCTCGACATCCTCAATGACGCGTGGTCGGACAATTGGGGTTTCGTGCCGATGACCAAAGCCGAGATCGCCGATCTCGCCGGCATATTGAAATTGCTCCTCCGCCCCGGCGACGTGGCGATCGCGGAGTATCGCGGCGAGGCCGCCGCCTTCTCGGTGATTTTCCCCAATCTCAATGAGGCCATTCGCGATCTTGGCGGTCGGTTGGCCCCCTTCGGCTGGGCCAAGCTTCTGTGGCGGATGAAGGTGAAACGGCCCAAGACGGCGCGCATGCCGCTGATGGGCGTGCGCAAATCCCTTCAGACGTCGCCCATTGGCGCCGCTTTGGCCCTCTCCGTGATCCGCTCCGTGCGCGAGTTCAATTTCTCCCGCGGCGTGGAAAGCAGCGAGCTTTCCTGGATTTTGGACCGCAATGAGGCGGTTAAGCACGTGATCGCCATGGTGGGCGCAGAGCCTTATAAGCGCTACAGAATCTACGAAAAGCCGCTGCTTGCGCCGTAGCTTCAGGCTTGCCACATTCGCGACACACCGAAGCCGCGATCCTGCGTTACGTTAATGTGTGTGGGCCGGGTCTGGAACGGCTAGGGTCTATCGACTATTTTCTGGTTGCTGAGACAACCGCTTCGCACATCTGGGTCTTGCTGATGAAGATTGTCGCCTCTGGCGCCGCTGCGCTCCTTCTGTTGCTTGCAGGATTGGCGGTTTCTCCTCAAGCGGCTTTGGCCGCGGGCGGCGAATCCGTAGAAGCTACCGGCGAGCCGACATCCACGCTGGAACTCACCTACACGCTCTATATTGGCGGGATTCCGCTCGGGAAGGTTGACCTCAACGCCCGCGTTCAAGGCGACGGCTACAAAGCGGTCTCCAGCCTCGAAACATCCGGCGTGGTCAATACGGTGTGGCGCTCCAAAATCGAAGCGTCCTCCAGCGGGAAGTTGAACGGCGAACGGGTTGGGCCCAGCGCCTATGACTCGTTTTCGCTGAATGGCGCCAATCCGCAGCGCCGTGAAGTCTCGCTCGTCTATGACGGCCCGGTTCCCGAAGTGAAATCGAACCGCAATTTCGATGCGATAGACGACAACCTCAAAAAATCCACGCTCGATCCCGTGAGTGCAATGGTCTCGTTGGTCACGGGATATGAAACCATGCAGCAGAAACCTTGCACGCAAGTGGCACCGGTGTTTGACGGACGGCGCCGTTACGACGTGACGATGAGTTTCGTGCGCAAAACCGATGTGAAAATGGACAACGGGCTTTATAGCGGCCCCGTCCAGCAATGCCGGCTGAAATACAATCAGCTTGCCGGCGCGCGGCAGCGCATCTTCGAAGTCAAGGCGCTGCCTGACATCAATGTGTGGCTGACGTCGTTTCAGAGCACCGCTGATCCCGACCGGCATTTTGTTGTGCCTTTACGGATTTTCACCGAAACCGATCTCGGCCTCTTTGTGGCCGTTGCGTCACGGGCGGTGCTGGACGGCAGGTCGCTCGCCAAGCCGAAATAGAAACACGGCAACGTCAGAGCCCGACGCGCGTTCTCACTTCGATGTGCGCGCGCTAACATGGCTGGGATCGTGACCAGGGCGTAGGCACTGGGGCATGATCGGCGCACCATGATTGATGGTCTTAACCGGCATTGGACGGAACGGCTGTGGGAGGACATCGCGCGTCCCCTGGCGCGCGCAGGCCTTACCCCGAACCAGGTCACCTGGATCGGCCTGTTTTTGGTGGTCGGCAATTGCCTCGCTTTTGCCTGGCACCGGAATCCACTGATTTTTGGCATCGGGGCTTTCTCTGTCTTTTGTCTTCGACGCGCTGGACGGGGCTGTGGCCCGGATTCAGGGCACGTCCAGCAAATATGGCGGCTATCTCGACGGCGTCATTGACCGCTACCAGGAGATCACGGTTTATCTGGTCATCGCCTGGATGACCGATTGGTGGGCCGTGTCGTTTCTTGCCATGAGCGGTTCGCTGATGGTGAGCTATAACAAGGCGCGGGCGGCGATCGAGATTCCAATCGAGAACCACGCTTGGCCTGACCTCTTGGAGCGCTTTGAACGTATCGTCATGATTTGCGCCGCGCTGATCCTGGAATCGTTTTTGCGCCTGCCGGAATTTCTCGGCACACATCCGCTATGGCTCGGCCTGCTTTTGATCGGCATTCTCTCGCATGTCACGGCGGTGCAGCGCTTCTTTCGCGCACGCGCTTTGTTTGGCGCGCCTCGAAGCGAACGCTGAGGCATGACGAATTTCACGAATCCGGTCACCTTTCGGCTGCTGAAGTTTCTGTACCGCGAAACCGCCGGATCGAAATTCCGCGTCGTCGGTATGTCGGTTGTTTCAGGCCTGAGCCGGGGCGCGCTGCTTGCCATCTTCAATGCCGGTGCCGCGGCGGCTGCGGCTGCAAACAACAACATTGCGCCCTTGATCGGGGCATTTGTCGTTGCGCTCGCGATCTATCTCGCGTCGACCTTCGACTCCGTGCGCAGCGCGCAAGTCGCGGTGCAAACCATGATCGAGCGTCTGCGCTTGCGGCTCTGCACGAAGCTCCTGCACACGCAGCTTCGCTTTCTTGAACGTCAGGGAACAGGCGAGCTTTACACGCAGCTCAGCCACGATCTGAATCAACTCGCGGGTGCCACCACAACGTTTCTTGGCGTGTTTCAGGCGTTCATTCTGGTGGGTTTTGCTTTGGCCTATCTCGCTTGGCTTTCGCCATGGGCGCTTCTTTCAGCAGTCGTAGTCATCGCGGCAGGTGCTGGCGCTGCCTACGTTCAAGACCGCAAAGCACGCAAGCATTTGCAGAAGGCGCGGCGCCTGCAGAAACAATTCTTCGATGGCATCAATGACCTCCTGCAAGGCTTCAAGGAACTGAAGCTGAGTCGTGCGCACCAAGCCGGCTTGATGGAGCATCTCGACGAAACCGCGACGTCATATCGCGATCTCACGATCAAGACGGAAACACTGTTTCTCGGCAGTTTCCTCAGCTCGCAGGCTTTCACATTTCTCATGATCGCGGTGCTTGTGTTCGGTATGCCTTTGATGGCTCCCGAGCACGGCGTGACCGTGTTCCAGTTTCTCGCCACGGTTCTCTTTCTTGTCGGGCCCTTTGAAACATTGTCTCGCGCGGTGCCGACCGCTGCGCGTGCGCGTGTTGCGCTGGACAGTGTCGAGCGCCTCGAAGCCAATCTCAACGAAGGCATTTCACTGGAGGAGCATCGTCCCACCGCGTCGCCGCCGTTGAATTTTCATGACATCGAATTCAAGGCGACGGAGTTCGCGTTTTCAGGCGAGCACGACGACGAGCATTTCGACGTCGGGCCGCTGGAATTGAAACTGAAGCGCAACGAGATCGTGTTTATCGTCGGCGGCAACGGCGCCGGCAAAACAACCTTCCTCAAGCTCTTAAGTGGGCTCTACGAACCCACCGAAGGCGCCATTCTGGTCAACGGCGAGGAGGTTACAGCGGCGCAGCGCCAAGCCTATCGTGAGATGTTCGCTGCCGTGTTCAGTGACTTCCATCTCTTCAAGCGCCTCTACGGCGTGGACGTGTCCGATCCGGCTTTGATGGATGCGCTGCTCGGCGAGCTTGAAATCGGACACAAGACGCGTCTGCACAACGGCATGATGACGACGGTCAACCTCTCGGCGGGGCAGCGCAAACGCCTTGCCTATGCCATCAGCCGGCTCGCCAACCGGCAGGTCTATGTGTTCGACGAATTCGCCGCTGATCAGGACCCGCAATTCCGCCGCTATTTTTACACCGAACTGCTTCCGCGCCTGAAAGCCGACGGCAAAACCATCATTGCCGTGACCCACGACGACCGCTGGTTCGGCGTCGCCGACCGCGTGGTTAAAATGGAATATGGGCGCATCGCCGAGATCGACGAACACAACCATTCGACGCACGTACCGGCCTAAGTCGCATCCTTCGAGACGCGCCTTCGGCGCTCCTCAGATGAGGTAGTACTCATTCCTCATGGTGAGGAGGCCGCATAGCGGCCGTCTCGAACCATGGGAAGCGTGCTCTAGTGCGAATATATTTTCCTAGCCCGATCGGCGGTTGCTTGGCCAAGCTGTTCTGATAGCGTAGATAAACGGATGAGAACTCAACCATTCTTCAGCCGCGTGGTCTGGGATCAAGCGACGTTGAGAGAGCCATGCAGTTTCACCTGAACGGGTTCGCGCCCGGAGATCCCGAGATCGCAGACCTCGAAGCACGGTACCCCGCATCGAGCGCCGAGGGCCCGCTGCCCGCCGATACCGACGTGCTCATTGTGGGGTGCGGACCGGCAGGACTGACGCTTGCAACGCAGCTCGCGGCCTATCCCGACATCAAAACCTGCATCGTCGAGCAGAAGGACGGCCCGCTTCGGCGGGGCCAGGCCGATGGAATCGCCTGCCGCACGGTGGAGATGTTTCACGCCTTCGGCTTCAGCGAGAGCGTGCTGCGGGAAGCCTGCTGGATCAACAAGGTGACGTTCTGGAAGCCGGACGACACGACGCCGGAAAACATCGTCCGCGGCGGATGGGTGCAAGATGTTGAAGACGGTCTGTCGGAATTTCCGCACGTCGTTCTCAACCAGGCGCGCGTGCATGATTTTTATCTCGATCGCATGCGCAAATCGGCGGCAAACATCCTGCCCTATTATTCGCGCCGTCTTGTTTTGGTGAAACCGTCGGCGGACGGCGGTTCGATCGTGACTCTCAACGGGCCCGACGGAACGCCCGAAACCATTCACGCACGCTATGTTGTCGGATGCGATGGCGCGCGCAGTGCCGTTCGTGCCGCGATCGGTCTCGAACTCAAAGGCGATTCCGCCAATCATGCTTGGGGCGTGATGGATGTTCTCGCGGACGTCGATTTCCCCGACATACGCTGCAAGTGCCTGATCCAGTCGGCCCATGACGGGACCATGATCATCATCCCGCGCGAAGGCGGGTACATGTTTCGCCTCTATGTCGAACTGACAAAGCTCGAGGTCGGCGAACGCGCGGCGGGCCGCAATATCGGCATCGACGAGATTGTCGATAAGGTGCGGCGGATTCTCCATCCGTATCGCTTCGAGCCGAAGGAAATTCCCTGGTGGTCGGTATATGAAATCGGCCAACGCCTGACCGATAAATTCGACGACCTACCCGCCGGTGCAGCGGCTGACGTCGCGCCCAGCGTGTTCATCGCAGGAGATGCGTGCCACACCCATAGTCCGAAGGCCGGGCAAGGCATGAATGTCTCGATGCAGGATGCTTTCAATCTCGGATGGAAGCTTGGCGCTGTGTTGCGCAAGCAATCTCCGGCTTCCTTGCTGCATAGCTATTCGGCCGAGCGGCGCGCGATTGCCAAGGAGCTGATCGATTTCGACCGCGAGTGGGCCGAACTCATTGCCTCGAGCCCGGAACATGGCCGCAAATTGGACCCCGCCAAGACGCAAGCCTATTTCATCCAACACGGCCGCTATACGGCGGGAACCGCGACCCAATACACCCCGTCGATTTTGACAGGCAAACCTACGCATCAGCATCTCGCCAAGGGATTTGTCATCGGAACGCGCTTTCACTCAGCGCCCATTTTGCGCCTCGCCGATGCAAAGCCGATGCATCTCGGCCATGCGGGGGGGGCGGATGGGCGCTTTCGGATCTATACCTTTGCGGGCGCCGGCGATCCGGCCGCGCCCAACTCCGCGATCCGTCTTCTGTGCGATTATCTGACTGATGATCAATCATCGCCCATACGCAAATACACCCGTAAGGGCGACGATATCGACAGCGTCATCGATCTGCGCGCAGTGTTTCAACAAGCGCATGACACGCTTGCCATCGAGCGCATGCCGGCGCTGCTTCTGCCGCAGAAGGGGCGCCTCGGCCTTCGCGATCATGAGAAAATATTCTGCGTGGATCGAAAAGGCGGCGCCGATGTCTTTGCGATGCGCGGCATCGACCGTGACACAGGCTGTATGGTTGTCGTGCGCCCCGATCAATACGTCGCCCATGTGCTGCCGCTCGATGGATATCAAGAACTCGCTGCCTATTTCGACGGGTTTATGCTGGTGCAGGCATAGGGCGTAGCCATGACCGCCAACAAAAGGCTTCTCCGTTCCTGGATGTTCGTGCCCGGCGACCGTCAGCGCATGACCGACAAGGCGCTGGGTCTGAGTGTCGATGCCCTGATGATGGATATCGAGGACGGTGTGGCGCCGGCCGAGAAGGACAATGCGCGTCGTCAGATCGCCGCCACGATGGATGCCATCGCGCCTCGCCTCGCTACTGATCCGAATGTACGCATACCCGCGCTCTATGCGCGCGTGAACGGCGTCGGGTCCGAATGGCTGCGTCAGGATTTGGAATCGATTGTGCGCCCCGGTCTCGACGGGCTTGTGGTGCCGAAGGTCGATCATCCGGAGCAAGTGGCCACGGTCGAAGACATGTTGAATCGGCTCGAGCCCGCACGAAAAGTTCCGGCAGGCTCGATAAAGCTTCTCGTCGCCATCGAAAGCCCCATCGCTGTTCTCAATGCCTATCGCGTTGCCACGGCGAGCGCGCGCGTTATGGGTCTGACGTTCGGCGCGGAGGATTATTGCCGCAAGATGGGAATGCCGCTGCGCCGCGAAGGCGAAGCCATCGATCTCATCTATGCGCGCTCCGCCATTGCGAATGCCGCGGCAGCCGCCAATGTGCAATCGGTCGATGGTGTGTGGACGGATTTGAAAGACCCGGAAGGGCTTCGCCGTTTCGCGCTCCAGGCGCGCCGTCTCGGCATGAGCGGCATGTCGGTCATCCATCCGTCGCAGATTGACCACGTCAACGCGGCCTTCACGCCGACGATGGAAGACATCCAATACGCGCGCGATGTGCTACAGGCGTTTGATGAGGCGCATGCACGCGGCGAAGGCGTCATCGCTTTCCGTGGCCAGATGCTTGATTTTCCCGTTGTAGACCGCGCCCGCCAGACTGTATCGCTCGCCAAAACGCTGGGCGTCATTTCGTGACGGCAGAAACTTCGCGCGCGCCCCGCGCGCTTTCGGGCGTGCGCGTTTTGGCGCTGGAGGCTTCGCTCTCTGGCCCCCATTGCACGAAAATCCTCGCCGACATGGGCGCTGAAGTCATCAAGATCGAGAAGCCTGGCGTAGGCGATGTCATTCGCGGCTGGGACAGCGTCGTGCGCGGCCTTTCCTCCGGTTATGTCTTTGCCAACACCAATAAGAAAAGCGGCTCTTCGCGGAAAAGGTGGGCAAATTTAGCCGCCCCGCCACATAGAACTTCATTATAATCAATCTGTTAATGCAGTTTTCAGCGGGTCGGAAACGTGTCACGTTTTCGGCATGGAAAAACCGTCTGGAAAGCAGCCGATCAAAAACCTGCGCGACGCCTACAAACTCGC
>CANIHD010000013.1 GCA_947467345.1 Alphaproteobacteria bacterium | reverse complement strand
GGTTGACGTAAAGACGCTGCACGCCAAGATCGGAGAACTGACGCTGGAGAATGATTTTTTGGGAGGAGCGCTCAACAAGGCCGGCCTGCTGAGCGCAAAGCGATGATTGACCGTCACCACGGCCTGTCGATCACCAAACTGATCGGCCCCCATTAGGTGTTCCGGTTTGAATGTTAGTGCATTGCTTCCTCCTTGGCCATTGCTGCCTGGAGGTGGAGCGTAGCGGAACCGGAAGGCGGCAATGGCGGCGTCGCGGTTTCCGGGGCCGGTGGTCGGTAGCCGAGGCTGCTGTGGGGGCGGATCGTGTTGTAATGCAGCCCATAATAGAAGCTAGCGTTTTCCAGGTTTCCTTCCGGCCCAGCGTGGGCCCGTCATTGCCCCGAGTAAGAAAAGTCCCGCCTCAAGCTCCCGTAGTTCCGAAAGTCTTTGGCTTCGTAGGGCCTTTGCTTCGATGGTTTCTGCGCCGGTTTTATAGCCCGAATGGTCTGCGCCTCGTTTGATAGTTCCCAGCTTTCTAGCGCCGTGCATTCGGCACGTGGGCTGGCCGTAAGCTGCCGGGTTTCGGCACCTGTCACCGCGTGCTTTGCACCGCGCACGGCACCGTCGAGTGTTACCCGAGGCGACGTTGGGGAGCGGCATGGATTATTCAGGCCTTAGCCTGTGCCCGGGCAGAGGGGCATTGTTAGATTCCTCGCTGACCTCACCGAAGCGGAACGGTTTTGTCCACCCATGGTTCGCGATGATGAATTGGCAGAAGTCGAACAGCATCCGGTGGATTAGCTTTGCTTTGGCGTGGGAAACTAAACCGCCGTGTCTTGCTAGCTGCCTCCGCAGGGTTTGTACGCTCATGTAGCTCGGTACGACGAAAATCCTCGGGGCATCGTGCAGCAAGGTGATAACCAGTTCGATGGACGGTCCCTCTGGATGGAACGCCAGAACCGAAATTGTGCAGGGATCGCAAAAAGTAGAAAAACTCTCGTTCTTCACGGACGGCATGTCAGTTCCAATCAATTTGTGTTGCGAATAGACACAGTGCGGGAAGTACAGGATGTAAGTGGTTTTCGGTAAAGTCCCTCATGAAGAAGAAATATGGGAGACTTTACGCAAATGCCTCACATCCTGCACTACCCGCACTGTGAAGACGTTGGGAGCGGACTCAGCCCAGTATAGAAACGCTTACCGTTACTCTCGTATATTGAGTAACCACGCTCCGCCATGCGCTGGGTGAATGACTTTTTCGATCCGTGCTTCGCACCGTTCCCATCGCACCAGAATCTCCAGTCAAGAAAACACTGCTTCTGCTCGACTTTCCCGTTCGGGTCCGGCGTTGTCTTCTCGTCGAGAAACTCGCCAAGGAGATCGCTTTCCTTTCGATACGCAGCCTGTTCAGCCTTCATCTTCGCGCTGAGCTGCAGGCCGTCCTTTAAGTAAAGGCGTGTGCCTTCAAGCATCCACTTCAGGATTCCATCGCGCTCGGCAAGTAATTTTTCCTCGAGAAGCGGGTCCTTCTCGTTGCCCTCGAACTTCCGTCGAAACGGTACGACCACTAAGCGCCGCCAGATGCCGTCATCATCACCGAGGACAATTGGTTTGTGGTTTGTGCGAAGCCAAGCGGTGTGGGTCGGCGTAAATTCAAAAAGATCCTGGTAGAGAAATCGCGCTGCTATCGGCTCCCTTCCGGCGAGTTGTTTTACAACTTGCTCATCGAGGCGGGTGCCAGCCTGAAATTCGTTGATGGAGACGTAGCGGGCCCCGGCGATGGCTGCGAGATCAATGCGAGGGGCACTATCATCGGCGCGGCGTGCTGCAAGAAGCGAAGGCGGCGCTGTCTTCGCATAGCCGCCAAGTGTCCTATGCACCACGTTGGAAAAGATGGATTTACCGTTGCTGCCGAAGCCGCAGCAGAGGATCAGGATTTCTTCAGTTATGAGGCCAGTCAGGGTGTACCCAAGTAGCCGCTGAACGGTGTCGATGGTGCCCGCATCGCCTTCGAACACCTCATCAAGAAACCGCAGCCACCGTGGACATTGTGCTTCGTGGTGCCATCTGGCGTTACAGAATCGGGTGATCAGCATGTCGGGGTTGTTAGGTAGCAACTGCCCGGTTTTAAGATTGACCACTCCATTCTCGACCCCGATTAGCATCGGGTCCGCATCGAGCTCCTTACCCGTTACCGACATGCCCGGTTCCGAAATCGCAAGCTTAACCATCGCTTGAATCCTGGGCAGCTTGCACGCTGCCATAGCTTCTAGGAGTTGGCGTTTTCCTTTGTCTGGATCGGTCTTGTACCCCTCTGCAGCGGCGCTCAACATCTCATCGCATGTGATCTTGGCGCACGCCTGCTCTTCGCTTTTCTCGCAAGCCTTCCACCGGTCATCGGACCATAAGAGCCAGCTTCCGCGAGTTGCGATGTAAAGCAGCTTTCCGCGCCACATGTTCGCAAACACGCGGCCATTCTTTATGTCGCCGCAACTTTCCGACGTGGTCGCTGCGGCGGCGCCCTTACCTGCTAGCGCGCCTTCCAGAGCTTTCGTGATAGTTCTATTTCTGTAGTCGGCGCGATCTGTCCATTTCTCGCGCTCTGCCAAGCGCGAACGGGAGAAAACGTCCTCCACCAAACGCTGCTGCTGCCCCTCGGAAAGTGTTTCGTTCATCACCACGCCGCTCGCGATGTATCCCGCGAGCGCAAGATCTGCTTCGCTCTGGCTCCCAAATCCGCCGGGCTTAGTCGTCGCGCCCTTTGCCTGCCAGTCGCCGTTCCAAAGCAATGGGTATTTGTTCTTGGTGTAATCTGCGATGCGGTCGATGAGCGTCGCAATGTCTGTTGCGCCTGAGTGAGGCATAGGGGGTATGCTAGATAGTGCGCCAATCGCAGCGCTTGGTTGTGGCGCGTTCGCGCTTACCGGACTGCCCTGCAAGAGATGGGTAACAAGATCATCGGCGGTGTAATAGACACCGTTGAAAGTCGCCGTTACGATTGGGCAGCGTCCAAGTTCTCGGTACTTCATGTGTTTGAAGCCCGGTAGCCGCAGTAAGCGGGATGCGTCTGTTGCAGCTTTGTCGGCGCCGAGGGTAACGAGGCTCTTGTTGATCGCTTCTGCAGTTTCCAGTGCGAGGGCTTCTTTTGGATTCAGCAGCCAGTAACAATGGCAACGAAGCGGCGAGCTTGTTTCCACTTCCATCGTCGGCAGCAGAATCGCGCGGATCGCCTGCAGTTGTGCAGCCGAGACGCCATCTAGATCGGCGTGGCAGCCGCGAATTTTGACGACGTTAGCCTTTGACCGATTGCCCTTGCACTGGTTGACGGTCCCGAAGATACCGGCGCCCCTTTGGTTCGCGTGCTCCAGCTTTGGTAGTAGGCGAACCACATCCAAAAGCGTCTGGTCTGCATAGCGCCGCGCTAGCTTGTCGGGGTTGGGTTTCTGGCTGTTCTTGGGGACGTCGGTGAACGTCGCGACATTGAATCTGGCAGTCGGTGACGGATCGAGCGCGCGCAGGAACGTGATGGTGGGATGCTCTAGATCCGCCGGTGTTTCGGCGGGAGCCGTTGGATTCTCGGCAGTGACCCGAGGGGTGGGTTCGTTATCGAACATGGTCGCGCGCCTTCTCATCGTCCGCTTCGGAAAACGCGAGTTCGACGAACAGCCGCCCGGCACGCCCACCACACACCGCCTTAGCCGTCGCCCTGGCGCTGGCTTCGCTGAAGCCGCCACATGTACAAAGCGATTCAGTTATGAGGTCTGCGGTAGCTGCCTGCAGCATCCTCGCCGGGAGTTCCATTTCGGGATGTTTGCGGTAAAGGTGCCGCGCGGCCTTCATCTTGCGGTTGGATTTTTCAAGAGGGTGAGTCATTGGCCGCCCCCCCGCTTGATGCGCAGTTTCGGGAAGCTTTTCGGGGTCGCCTGCCAGCGCCTTACATCCCCGACCCGCCATGCGGTCATTTGGCTGGATAACTTAACTGGGGCTGGGAATTCGGAACTCTTGACCTTCCGCCACATAGACGAGCGGGAGTAGGGCACGACCTTCTCCAACCTCAGCTCTTCAAGCCTAATGAACGCCGAGTCCGGCAAGTCGTCGAAGCTCAGTGGTTCTGGTTTGGGACGCTTGGCTCCCTTCTGCTTAGGCGAGTCGGAGATCGGAGCGACCTTATCGTCTAGCTGCTCTGCGAGAGTGGTGGACGGCGCGTCCGGCAAGTCGCTGGACTTCGGTGGTTTCGTATTCGACACGTTGGCACCTCATGATCTTGGTTGAATCACGAGGTGATGGAAGCAGAGGGGATTCTCGCTAGCCTGGCTGGCGGGACTGCTGTTTTAGAAATTCTTTTCTCCGAGAGAGGCGGCTGCGGATCCCCCCCCTTTCCACTTTTTCTTTTTTTCCGGTTGCCGGGTCCACAACCCAAATCATATTAGGCAGGACCTCTTCGATATAATCTGCTGGGTGGCTATCTAATCCCTCATCATTTTCAATTCGCCGTAACAGGCCTTTCTCGGAGATGTTAGGGCACTCCTTAAGAACTGCGTCGATGTAATCATTGAAGGGCCTTTCTCTGGGGTTCGCCGCCCGTTCGGCCTGCGCCTTACTGAAAGACCGTCTTTGATCTTCGAGAAACGTTTCTAGTGCTTCATCTATCGTGCGTGCGTATTCAGGGTTGCCTTTCGCAACCACTCTAAGGGTCTCGCGCAAGCGATCTACATCGGGATCCTTCCACTGGATCCAATGAAGAAGGCTTTGGTGGGTTTGAAATTCGTATTCTTGCGCCTCTGCCCGATTTACTCGGGCGTCGATACCGGCTTCACGCCGCCGCATCGTAAGGAACGCACCGACGAGTTCGTAGATCTTGAACTTTGCGCTTCTTGCCGGGCCTTCATTCAACACTCGGCGGCGCGTGCTCTCGTATTCGCGTCTGTACCAAGGCTCGCGACTGGGTGGTTTGGACGGCGGCGGGCTATCGGCGGTCATTGCGCTACCCTTGAATGCTGCGTTTGTTCTTGATCTTCTCGCTCAAAAAAGTCCGCCCACTCGTCCATCAAACTGCGACGCTTCTCGAGCAGGTCGGTGCGCTGGTAGGCCTCCTTCACCGCGTCACCCACAGCATGACCCGACGCTGCTTTCCTAATTTCGTCGGAGTAGCCCGTTTGATCCGCAGCCCAGTCTCGGAAGGTCGATCTGAAGCCGTGTGGCACGGCATCCACTTTGAGCTCCCCACGCTCCCGCATGCCGCGCATGAGCTGCGACAGCGCCATATCTGAGAGCGGCTTTAGTTTCGGTCCAGGGAACACGTACGGGCACTTGGCAAATCTCGGCAGGGTTTTAAGAAGTGCTATTGCTCGGGGGGGGAGTGGTACCCGGTGCTCCTCCCGCATCTTGGTATGGGCGGCAGGTATCACCCACAGCTTACGCTTGAAATCAATCTCGTCCCACGTGGCTTGTCGAACGGACCCCGAGCGTACGGCAGTCAGTACGAGGAACTCGAGCGCCATAGCACTGATGCTGTCATTCTTGCGCAGGCAAGACATAAACCCCGGCATCTGGTCATAAGGAACGGCGGGCTGATGCCTGACCGTTTTGATCTTCGCCGGTGTCGGCAGCAGCGTCTGCAGGTACCCTTTCCACATTGCCGGGTTCAGGCTAGGGCGGTATTCGTTGACGATTGCGTAATCGAGCACAACTTTGATCCGACCTTGAACCCTTGCGGCTGTTTCGGTTTTCACGTGCCACAACTTTCCCGCCGACAAGCCAGTAGCGGGATCCTTTACATCTTGAAGCAGCACGTCGAGTAGGTCCTGCTTGGTTATGTCGGAAACCAGCATGTTACCCAAGAACGGGTAAGCGTAGGTCTCGAGCGTTGAGCGCCATTGTTTGCGGTGTTTTTCGTTGGAGAACTTGGTCGAATGCATCGACAGGTATGCTTCAGCGCACTCTCGAAACGTCTTCGCCTTAGTCGATGAGGCTATCAGTGCGCTGCGCTCGGCCTTGCGTTCCTTGATTGGGTTCACACCCTCCCTGCATCGAACGAGGAGCTTCCTGGCCTGTTCCCGAGCTTCAGCAAGGCTCACCCCGGGATAGGGGCCAAGTCCAATGTGCAAACGCTCAACACCAAGGCGGGTGCGTAAGATCCAGGATCGTCGCGGAGGTTTGTCGCCGTCTACAGCGGGTTTTACTTGCAATATCAGCCCAGCGACGCCGCCCACGAAGTGCATCCCGGGACTCTTAAGGCGCTTTACGGCAAGCGCTGATAGTTCCTTCGCGAATTTCGGCATACCCAAGAACCTACCCAAAAGGATGAGATTCAATGATACGCGCTGAGACGCGTTGCATCCAGAGAATCAACGATAGACCGCGTAAATATTAGACTTCTGATACTTGTTGGCGCTGGCTGGTATCAGTCTATGGCGGACTCCCTGTCCGCCACTGAACCCAACAATATCAATTACTTATATCATAATTTAGGTTTCTACCCCCAAGCCTACCCCCAAGGCACTAATCGCGCTGGTGCTGTCAGTCTAACGCTAACTTGTCTCTGGATTCCTCGATGGTGAGGGGAAACGGAGGGGCGAATGGCTGGGATTTCGTTCAAACGGCACCGATTTCCGCCTGATGTCATCCGTCAGGCGGTTTGGCTGTATTTCCGATTCACCCTCAGTCTGAGGGATGTAGAGGATCTTCTCGCCGAACGCGGGATGGACGTTTCCTACGAAACGGTTCGATGTTGGGCAGAGAAATTTGGTCGGGCCATCGCAGCCAACATTCGGCGATCGCGGCCCCGCCCCGGTTCAGTCTGGCATCTCGACGAAATGGTCATCCGCATCAACGGCAAACGCATGTTCATGTGGCGTGCGGTCGACGACGAAGGCGAGGTACTCGACGTTCTGGTTCAGAAACGTCGCAACAAACATGCAGCGCTGCGATTGCTGCGGAAATTACTGAAGAAACAGGGCTACGTTCCCGATCACTTCGTGACCGATGGCCTGCTCTCTTATGGTGCCGCACTCGAAACATTGAAGTGTCGCCGGCGTCACCGACCTGGGCGATTACGCGACAACAACCGCGCCGAGAATTCGCATCTATCCGTGCGCCGACGAGAGAGGAAGATGCAGCGCTTTAAATCTCAGGGCCAGGCCCAGCGTTTCGTCTCCATCCACGGTTCCATCTACAATCTCTTCAACGTCCAGCGTCACCTGATCTCCCGATGCACACTCCGCACCTTCCGGGCAACCGCCATGGACGGGTGGGCCGCCGCGTCCGCTGCAAATGCGTGAATCTTTAGATCAGAGATTTCGTGCGGCTGAGCAAGTTAACCTGACAATTCCGGCAACCTGCAAGCAGTTGCACAAAAACGTGCGATTGAGTCCCACGGGGTCCGCTGTGGGTCCGCCAACAAAGCGCGACGCGACGGCAGTTTTTATAAAATTACTAACATACTGAATTTATGAGGAAAAATGGCGCGCCCGAAGAGATTCGAACTCCTGACCCCCAGATTCGTAGTCTGGTGCTCTATCCAGCTGAGCTACGGGCGCTTTTCGTCAAGGGCCGCGAACCTAGTGAGGCGGCCCGCTCTTGGCAAGCGGGCTCGACGTAGAGTTTTGTTGGAAAATGCTCCCGCGCGCTGCCCGGCCTGGGCAGGGTACGGCGGGTGCGCTAGCCTGAAGCCCATGCGTCGCTCGAGCCTCCCTTTCCTCGTCCTGACGGCTGGCCTTCTGGCCGGAGCCGCATCCACAGATTCAGCAAGGGCGCAGGCCTTGCTGGCGCCCACGCCCGCACCGGTTGAGACCGCCCAACCCCAATTCGCCATCGCCAAGCGCTATATGATTGTCGCGGCGGAGCCCGACGCGGCTGACGCAGGCCTCACCATGCTGCGCGCCGGGGGCTCGGCGGTGGACGCCGCCATCGCCGCCCAGCTGGTCTTGGGACTGGTGGAGCCACAATCCTCCGGCATAGGCGGCGGCTCCTTCATGATGGTGGCCGACGGCGCCAATGTGCGCGCCTATGACGGGCGCGAGACGGCGCCCGCTTCCGCCACTCCCGACATGTTCATGGGTAATGGCGGACCGAAGCCATTCCGCGATGTTCAATATGGCGGCCTGCCCGTGGGCGTGCCGGGCAATCTCGCCATGCTCGCTATGGCGCACAAAGAACACGGAAAGCTCCCGTGGGCGCGCCTGTTCGATCCGGCCATCGCGCTGGCCGAGCGCGGCTTTGTGGTGCAGCCGCGCCTTTCCTCGGGCGCCGAGAGCCAGCCGCGCCTGCCGACCATGCCGGATATGCGCGCCTATCTTTTTCACGCCGACGGCACGGTGGTTGCGGCCGGCGAAACGTTACGCAATCCCGCCTATGCCGACTCTTTGCGCAAGATAGCAGCCGGGGGGCCGGACGCCTTTTACAAAGGTGCCATCGCCGAAGAAATCGCAAAGGCGGTTAGCAACGCGCCGGTCAATCCAGTGCCATTCACGCTCACGGATCTCGCGGAGTATCGCGCACGGGAGCGGGCGCCTCTATGCGGCACCTATCGCGCCTACCGAATCTGCAGCATGCCGCCTTCGTCATCGGGCGGGATTACGGTGCTGCAAATTCTTGGCCTGCTGGAGCGATTTCCCTCCGCCGATTTGCGTGCCGGCACCGCGCTCGGCGTGCATCTGATTTCCGAGGCCAGTAAACTTGCCTATGCCGATCGCGACCGCTGGCTAGGCGATCCTGAATTCGTCGAAATTCCAATGCCCGCGATGCTCGACCGTTTCTACATCACCGGCCGCTCGCGTCAGATCGATCCGTCGCGCTCGCTTGGAACCGCAACGGCTGGCAATCCGCCGGTGCGCCGCGGGCAATCGCGCTTCGCGCCGCAACGTAACGATTATTCCGCCGGCACCAGCCATTTGTCGGTGGCGGACGAGCAAGGCCAAGTTGTCTCCATGACCACGTCGGTGCAGGCGGCATTCGGCGCCGGAATCATGGCGGGCGGATTTGTGCTCAACAATCAGCTCACCGATTTCGCATTCGAATCCGTCGCCAACGATCTTCCGGTGGCGAATGCGGCGGCGCCCAACAAGCGCCCCTTGAGTTCGATGTCGCCCACCATCGTGTTCTCGCCCGATGGGCGGTTCTTCGCGTCGCTCGGCTCGCCCGGCGGGCGGCAGATCATCGGCTATGTGGCGCAGGCAATCATCGGATTGATCGACGCGAAATTGTCGATGTGGGAAGTGAGCGCGCAACCGCGCCATATCAACACCAACGGCGCCACAGTGGTGGAATCGGGCACGGTGCTGGAGACGCTCGCGCCCCAACTGACCGCTCTCGGCCAGCAAATTCGCGTCAACGGATTCGAAAGCGGCGTGAACGGCATTCGACGCGTGCCAGGTGGCTTCGAAGGCGGCGCCGATCCGAGACGCGAAGGCGTCGCGCGGGGCGACTGAGCACCGCCACTCCATGCAAACCGCACAGACGATTCAAAACGCCCATCGTCTTCATCGCGAGGGGCGCCTTGCCGAGGCCGAGCGCCTCTATAATGAAGTACTGCGCGCCGAACCGAACCATTTCGATGCGCTCTATCTGCTCGGAAATTTGTACGCCCAATCGGGACGTTTCGATGCGGCACTCGTCGTACTGAACAAAGCTTTGCGCGTCCGGCCGCAATCGCTGGAAGCGACCTATTCTTACGCCGTGCTTCTGCACCGTATGGGGCGGCTGGATGAAGCCATTGCCGCCTATGATCGTTTGCTGGTGCTCTCGCCGCGCCTCGCGGAAGCGCACAATAATCGCGGCGCCGCGCTTTCGGCGCTGGAACAGCACAATGAAGCCTTAGCAAGTTACGATGCAGCCATCGCCAGCAAGCCGGAATTTCCCGACGCCTGGAACAATCGCGGCAATGCGCAGCTGCTGATGGGGCGCCCCGCCGACGCGATCGGCAATTACGAGCGCGCGCTGTCGCTCAATCCCCGTCAGATCGATGCACTCATCAATCGCGGCACGGCTCTGGTGCAATTGTCGCGGGCTGAGGAGGCGGTTGCGTCCTATTCTGCAGCACTTACACTTGCCCCGGACCGCATCGATGTGATCGAAGCGAGAGGCCGCGCGCTATCGGATTTGCATCTTTATGCCGACGCTTTGCCCGATCTCGAACGCAGCGTTTCTGCCGCGCCGGATCGCGCGGACACACTATACAATCGTGCCAACGCTTACTCGGTTTTGAAGCGTTACGCGGAAGCGATTACCGACGCGGAGAAAGCGCTTGCCATCGATCCGAACTATCCCTTCGCGCGCGGCATCGCCGTGTTTTCTAAATTGCAGATCTGCGACTGGAATGGTCTGGACGAGCACGTTAAGAAACTCTCGGCCGAGCTAGAAGCTGGCCGCAATGTCGCCTCGCCGTTCGAGCTTCTGGCGGTGTCGACAAATCCTGCGGAATCCTTACGGGCCGCACAATTATGGGGCGGATATCTCTTTCCGCCCGCGCCCGCTCTGTGGCGAGGCGAACGCTACGGCCACAAGCGTATTCGCGTTGCCTATCTTTCCGCCGATTACCGCGACCATCCGGTGGCGTTTCAGATGGCAGGCATTTTCGAGGGACACGACAGAGACACTTTCGAAACCATCGCTGTCTCCTTCACGCCGGACTATCGCAGCCCGTTGCGCACGCGCCTTGAAAAGGGCGTCGACAAATTCCTCGATGTGCGGACGAAGAGCGATTTTGAAATCGCAAAGCTGCTGCGCGCGATGGAGATCGACATCGCTGTCGATCTGATGGGGTATACGCGCGAAAACCGCACCGGCATCTTCGCCAATCGGCCTGCGCCGGTGCAGGTGAATTATCTCGGCTATCCCGGCACCATGGGCGTTCCCTATATCGACTATATTATCGGCGACGCGGTCGTTATCCCGCCGGCGCATCGCGACTTCTACAGTGAAAAAATCGCACGCCTGCCCAACTCTTTCTTCCCCAATGACGACAAGCGCGCGCAACCAGCGCCGCCGCCATCGCGTCGCGAGGCAGGCTTACCGGAAAATGGCTTTGTATTTTGCTGTTTCAACGGCGCGTATAAATTGGCACCCACGATGTTCGCCGTATGGATGCGCCTGATGCGCGAGGTGGACGGCAGTGTGTTTTGGCTTTCGCACCTGAACGCCGACGCAACCCATCATTTAAAACACGAAGCCGAAAAAGCTGGCGTGGCCCCCTCGCGCCTCGTCTTCGCGCCTTTTGTCGATGCAACTGAGCAGCATCTGGCGCGCCTGAGTCTTGCCGACCTCTTTCTCGATTCGCTCCCCTACGGCGCACATGCCACCGCGTGCGACGCGTTGTGGGCGGGCGTTCCCGTGCTTGCGGCGCCAGGCTCTACCTTCCCGGGTCGTGTGGCGGCAAGCCTTGTAACAGCCGCCGGCCTGAAGGATCTGGCTCCAAATAGCCTCCAAGAATACGAGGAGTTGGCGCTGCATCTCGCCCGCGACCGGGACGCCTTGCGCGCATTGCGCCGGCAGCTTGCGGGATGGCGGAACGATCGCCTGTTCAACACGGCGCGCACCTGTCGTAGCTTGGAGGCCGCATTCCGAACCATGTGGCTGCGGTCGGAAGCGGGCGAAGCGCCCGTCGATTTCTCGGTTTAGGACCCTCGCCATTGCCGGACATGTTGCAGAACGCGATCAGGCTTCATCAGGCCGGCCAACTTAGCGAAGCATTGCGGCTCTATGCCGACATCGTGCGGCGCGAACCCGCGAATGCACAGGCGCAGCATTATATGGGCATTGCGCATATGCAGCGCGGCGCCTTCGACGACGCGCTTGCGGCCCTTGAAGCCGCCGCCCGCGCCGATCCCAGCTTCGCGCCGGCCCGCGCCACGCGCGCTGTGGCATTCTCTCAAATGGGCCGACATGAAGAGGCGCTTCATGAATATGATCATGCGCTTCGGCTCGATTCTAGATCCGCGTCGGTCTGGAGCAATCGCGGCGGATCGCTGCTGGAGCTGCGCCGTTTCGATGAAGCCCTCGCCTGTTTCGACCGCGCCCTTGCTATCGATCCACGCTTTGCCGATGCGGTCCGCAATCGCGGGACGGCAATGCTGGCGCTGCGGCAGTTTCAGGATGCGATCACGGCCTATGACCACGCGCTTGCCCTCGATCCGAAATCCACCGATGCGCATATGCAGCGCGGCGCGGCATTGGCAGAGTTGAACCGGCAGCAAGAGGCCGTGGTAAGCTATGACCGCGCTTTGGCGCTGCAGCCTGGGCGCGCCGACATATTTCTCCTGCGCGGCAACGCCCTTCTGGCGCTGGGGCGCTATGCAAATGCCATTCAAGATTTCGACCGGGTGCTTGCCGCAACGCCCCAGCATGTCGATGCGCTGGTCAATCGCGGCATTGCGCTGTCGCAGATGAACCACTGGTCCGACTCTGTCGCCAGCTTCGACGCCGCGTTGGCGCTCGATCCCGGCCACATCCCCGCGCATTACAATCGCGGCAATACACTCACGCTTCTAAGGCGTTTCGAGGAAGCCGCGCGCGACTGTGCGTTCGTTCTCGCCGCTGATCCCGAGTTCGAATATGCGCGAGGGGTGCTGGTCTGGTCCAAATTGCAATCCTGCGATTGGAACGATTTGGCCACGCATCGGCGCAAAATCAGCGAAGGTCTGGCGGCGGGAAAGAATGTTCTCAACCCGCAGCAGAATGCGGCGATCTGCGAATCTGACGAAGAGCAGATGCGATGCGCTTCGCTCTGGGTGCGCCGCCAAGGCCAACCGTCCCTCGGGCCGCTATGGCGCGGCGAGCGCTATGCCCACGACCGTATTCGCGTGGGCTATGTCTCCGCTGATTTCCACGCCCACGCCACAGCCCATCTGATGGCGGGCGGGTTCGACCACCATGACCGCGCGCAATTCGAGATTTTCGCCTTTTCCTCCGGCCCCGACGACGGCAGCGATATTCGCAAGCGCATGCAAGGCGCCATCGAACATTTCGAAGATGTGCGACTTGCATCCGACGAAGCTTTGGCCCGCCGGATTCGCGACGTTGAAATCGATATTCTTATCGATCTCAAAGGCTATACCGAAGGCGGACGCATCGTGCCTTTCGCGATGCGCGCGGCCCCAGTACAAATTTCCTATCTCGGCTATCCCGGCACGACGGGCGCGGAGTACATGGACTATGTCATTGCGGACCGAACTGTAATTCCACCCGAACAGCATCGCTTCTATACCGAGAAAATCGTCACCCTGCCGCACAGCTATCAATGCAACGATAATAAGCGCGCCATAGGACCCGCGCCATCGCGTCACGATGCGGGGTTGCCGGAAGATGGTTTTGTCTTTTGCTGCTTCAACGCCAATTATAAAATCCTGCCTGAGACATTCGACCTCTGGATGCGCATTCTGGCGGCTACGCCCGGCAGCGTCTTGTGGCTGTTGGAGGCAAGCGATACGGCGGTGCGGAATCTGCGCCGTGAAGCGGAGGCGCGCGGGGTGGACGGCAACCGGCTTCTCTTCGCGCCGCGTACGGAATTGTCAGCGCATCTGGCGCGGCTCAGCCTGGCCGATCTATTCCTGGATACACTGCCCTACAACGCACACACCACCGCCAGCGATGCGCTATGGGCCGGCGTGCCGGTGCTTAGCTTGCGTGGAACGTCCTTTGCGGGCCGCGTCGCCGCTAGCCTGCTAAATGCCGTGGGTCTGCCGGAGATGGTGACGAAAAGCGAAGCGGGCTTCGAATTGCGCGCGTGCGCACTCGCACGTACCCCGGAGGTTCTAACGGCGCTCAAACAAAAACTTGCGCATGACCGCACAACGCAGCCATTGTTCGACACGCCGCGCTTCACACGATATTTGGAGACGGCCTATAAAATGATGTGGGAGCGCGCGCAAAGCGGGCACTCGCCGGACTCTTTCACCGTGGCACCATGAACCAAGCCCTTCTGCAAGACGCCATGCGCGCGCATCAAACCGGCAAGCTTGCCGAAGCCGCCCGTCTCTATACCGAGATCCTCAAGAGCAGCCCGCGCCATTTTCAGGCGATGTATCTGCTTGGTTATGTTCATTTCCAAAAGGACGAGTTCGAAACCGCCGAGCGCATGATCGGCGACGCCATCAAGATCGATTCCCGCTCGCCTGACGCCTATTACAATCGCGGCTGCGCGCTGCAAAAGCTGGAGCGGCACGAAGAGGCCGTGCCTTGTTTCGAACGCGCGCTGGCGTTGAAGCCCGAGTACACCGATGCGCTGTTCAACCGGGGTACGTCGCTTCTGAAGATTTCGCGCAGCGCCGAGGCGCTGCGCTGTTTCGACGCCGTTATCTTGCGCACGCCGCGCGATGCCCAGGCTTGGCACAATCGCGGCGATGCGCTGACGCTGCTGCGGCGTCTGCCGCAAGCCATCGAGGCCTACAACAAGGCCCTGTCGCTGGCGCCACCCAATGTGAAAACCTACACCGCGCGCGCCGCAGCTTTTGTGCAGCTCAAAGATTTCGAGAACGCGGCCGCCGATCAGGAAACCGCTTTGCGCCTCGACCCCGAGCTCGATTACGGGCGCGGTAATCTTTTCTACAGCCGTCTGATGTGCTGCGATTGGAAAAAGTTCGATGAAACCCGCAACGAGATAGGCAAAGACATTGCCGCAGGCAAAGATGCTATCTCGCCGCTGGCCGTCATCCTGTTCTCGAACTCGCTCGAAGAGCAGCGCAATTGCGCGCAAAATTGGACGTCTAAACGCTACGCAGTAGACACGCCCCCTTTGTGGCAGGGCGAACGCTACGCTCACGACAAAATACGAATCGCCTATGTATCGCAGGATTTTCGTACCCATGCCGTCTCGTGGCTAATGGCGGGTGTGTTCGAAGCACATGACCGTTCGCGCTTTGAAACAACTGCCATCGCCTTCGGCCACGAGGACCATTCCGACGGGTTGCGCAACCGCCTGAAAAAGGCGTTCGACCGCTTCGTCGACGTCGATGCAAAGACGGACAAAGAAGTTGCGGCGCTTTTACGAGAACTCGAGATCGACATTGTTGTCGATCTCATGGGCTTCACCGGCAATTGCCGCACCGCAATTTTCGCCCACCATCCGGCGCCGGTGCGGGTGAATTTCCTCGGATACCCCGGCACCACCGGAAGCGGCTTCAACGATTATATTTTGGCCGACCGCATCGTCATTCCGGAATTCGATTTCGCCGCATTCGGCGAAAAAGTGGTTTGGTTGCCGAATTCCTTTCAGCCCAACGATCGCAACCGCCGCATCGCAGACAAGCCCTATTCACGCGCCGCCGAAGGCCTGCCGCAAGAAGGGTTCGTGTTCTGCTCGTTCAACAACAGCGCCAAGATTCTGCCCGAGATGTTCGACAGCTGGATGCGGATCGTGGCCGCAGTCGATGGCAGCGTGCTTTGGCTTCCCGAATATAACGGCGCGGAGGTGCGCAACCTCAAACGCGAGGCGGCTTCACGCGGCGTCCATCCCGACCGCATCGTGTTTGGCAAACTTGTCGGCACTCCGGAGGAATATCTCGCGCGTATGCGGTTGGCCGATCTCTTTCTCGACACCTCGCCTTACAACGCCCACACCACCGCCAGCGATGCGCTATGGGCCGGCGTTCCTATTCTTACATTTCCGGGACACACCTATGCGGGCCGTGTGGCTTCCAGCCTTCTCACCGCGATGAATCTGCCGGAGCTGATCGCGCCGTCGCGTGCGGCCTTCGAGAGTGAAGCGATACGGCTGGCGAAAGATCCCGCATCCCTTGCAGCATTACGCGCCAAGTTAGTGGCGAACAGAGAAAGCTCCACGCTGTTCGACACGCAGCTTTTCTGTCGGAATCTGGAAGCGGCCTACGAAGAGATGTGGGCGCGCAGTCAACGCGGCGAAGCGCCGGCCGCTTTCGCGGTTTCTCCCGGCGGCGGAGCGGCCACTACGCGGCCCTGAAGCGTTTTGCGGTCGGGGATGGTGACGCGAAATTCCGTTCCGGTTGCGTCCGATGCCACCAGATGAAGCCCGCCGCCATGGGCCTTCGCCAATTCACGGGCGATGGCCAGTCCCAGCCCCGTGCTGCCGTGCCGCGCCGTTCCGGCGAATGGCAAGAACAGACGCTCGCGAATTTTCGGCGGCACGCCGGGGCCGTTATCGCTGACAAGTATGCTGACGCAATCGCCCTGGCGCTCGGCGGAAACCGTCAAACATTTGCCTTGCGCACGTGCGTTCGCAGGCAAGGCCTCCAATGCTTCGCGTGCGTTCTTCACGAGATTTAAGAGGATGCGGAACAATTGCGCGGGATCGGCATCGATCTCGAGATTTGCCGGTACGCGGCTTTCGAATTGCACATCGCCGCTCTCTGGAATGGTCGATTCCTTCACCTCCGCAATCACCGGCGCCAGCAAAACGCGGCGGCGCACCGGCGGCTTCTCGTCGGCCTTGCCGTATTGCAGCGTGTTCGTGGCGAGCGCGACCGCGCGGTCGAGCGCATCGACAAGACGCGGCGTGACATGGCGAATTGCCGGATCCTGACTCGATGCAATGCTGTCGGACGCCAGCTGTGCGCTGGTCAGAATATTGCGCACGTCGTGCTGGATTTTCGCCGCCGCCGTGCCCAGCAATGCCAGACGCGATTTCTGCTGCAAGAAGCCGTAAATCTCGCGCTGCATCGTCGCCAATTCGCGTTCGGCAATGCCGATTTCATCACCGCGCCGTGACGGCTCAAGAATGCGCGCCGGATCTTCCGGATCGGTGCGGAACGCAACCATGGCTTCGGTGACGCGCTTAATCGGGCGCACCACCATGCGGTAGAGCGTCAAGAACATCAGCAGCGACGCGACCGCTGCGATCACAATTCCTAGCCCCAATGAACGCAGTGAAAAGGCGAACAGTTCAGCACGGATGGGATCTTCGCTGGCGACGACAAAAATTCCGCGGCTCTCGGCGAGATCGCTGGTCGCGTCGATGCGCACAATGCGGCCCGCCGGCGCGAGCAGCGAACGTAAGGCATCGCGTGCCTGCTCGAAAATATCGGTGTCGCCAGCGTTGTAGACGGCATCGATGCGCGGTGGGTCTTGCCCCACGGGGATCAATTCATGTTGACCGCCGCCGGTGAGCACGATGGCGCGCACGCCAACCCGCTCCAGCAATTCCGTTCGTATGGATTGCGACAATTGCGCGCCCGGCGCCTCCGTGAACGGCAGGATCGCCAGTTCCGCCATGCTGACGCGGTTGGCCAGCAATTGATGGTGATGCCGCGCGACCGCCGGGACATAAATCACGACCATGCCCACGAACACGAACAGGATCGTGAGCAGAAGCACATGGCCCGAAAGGCTGCGGGTGAAAGCCCCCCAGCCAGTGTGGAGCCGCGGTTCAACGGGGCTAAGCATGGGCAAGAGCAAACACCAGTTACGGTTGAAATGCATGCCATTCATGACAAAACAGCCATCTAGGCACAGGCTGGTCCACAATTTGCGGCAAAAGCTGTCTTTGCTGCGCTGCAGCAAGAAGCCCATTGACCGCTACCTTCATCTGAACCCATCCGGCCTGATACCAAGCTGACACTGGCCCACTACCCGATAGATTCTTGAAAATCACGGTGTCGGTTGACATCGTGAGGGCGCCCCCTTAGAAGCTCGGCTCCTCGTGAAAACCGGCCAAATTCCGGAGTAAAGCCGTGAAACGCACATATCAGCCGAGCAAAATTGTCCGCAAGCGTCGGCACGGCTTCCGCGCGCGCATGGCCACCAAGAAGGGCCGTCAAGTTCTCGCCCGCCGCCGCGCCCATGGCCGTAAGAGACTGTCCGCCTGAACACGGCGCCTGACCAGGGGCCTTCTCAGCCCGTTTCCGCAGCCACGCTTGCTTTAACCCGAATGAGATCGCGGGCGGATTTCCTGCGCGCGCAGCGCCAAGGCGCCCGCGCTTCAAAACCCGCGCTTGGACTCGAAGTTTTCCTCACGAACGGCGAGATCGCGCAAAGCTCCGCCGCTCGCGTCGGGTTCACCGCCAGCCGCAAAGTCGGCGGTGCCGTCGAACGCAATCGCGCCAAGCGCCGGATGCGTGCCGCGGCAGCGGCGATCCTTCCTCTTTATGGGCGTGAACGGCACGACTATGTTCTTGTCGCCCGAACGGCCACCCTATCCAGGCCCTTCGCGCTGTTGCTGGACGATTTGATACGGTCGCTGTCGGCCGCTCATGCCGCCCTCGATCGCAAGAGCACGAAAAACTGACAAGCGCGCTTTCGGGTGCGACTTGCGGAACGGAAGGGAGGATGAGATGGCAAGGTCTTGGCGCATGCAAAGTCGCCGCGTTCTCATCGCTTTCATGTCCGGGCCTATCCGCGCCTACCGTTACCTTCTGTCGCCTCTTCTGCCACCGTCATGCCGATTTCAGCCCACATGTTCTGCCTATGCGCTGGAAGCGCTGCATGTTCACGGTCCGCTAGAAGGAAGCCGCCTCGCCGTGCGGCGCCTTTGTAGCTGTCATCCCATCGCGTGGCTGGGCGGCCGTTCGGGTTTCGACCCGGTCCCGCCAGTCCAGAATCGTTAGCGTTCGCTCTCATTTGTTTTTGCCCATCCCGGAGTAGTCATGGCCGAACAACGCAATCTGATCCTCGCCGTCGTTCTTTCGGCGATTGTCTTGTTCGGTTGGCAATATTTCGTGGCCCAGCCGCAGATGGAGCGCGAGCGCGCGCGTCAAACTGAACAACAGGCGGCACCGGGCGCCGCAGGATTGCCGGCGCCCACTTTGCCAAAGGCGCTGCCGCGTGAGGAAGCTTTGGCGCAGGCACCGCGTGTGGCCATCGAGACCCCGTCTTTGCGCGGCTCCATCAATCTAGCCGGCGGGCGCTTCGACGATTTGCGTTTGCGCCACTATCACGAGCAACCAGACCCCGCGAGCCCGGAGATCGAGCTGCTTTCGCCAAGCACCAGCGAGCATCCCTATTTCGTCGAGTTCGGATGGTTGGCAGCGCCCGGAACAAATGCGCATCCCGCCGACGCGACAACGCAATGGACGCAAACTGAGGGTGGCCAGCTCTCCCCCGGCAATGATGTGGTGCTTAGCTACGAAGATAGCGGCCTTCGCTTCACGCGCCGCATTTCGGTAGACGCGTCCTACATGTTCACGCTGACCGATCGCGTCGAGAATCAAAGCGCCGCGCCGGCGACGCTTTATCCCTACGCCCTCGTGAATCGCCGCAATCTTCCGGTCTTCACCGCCAATTGGATCGTGCATCAGGGCTTCATCGGCGTTGCCAATGGCGTGTTGCAGGACCCGAGCTACGCGGATTTGGGCAAGGAGAACACTTCGCGCGCATTCGAGTCGACGGGCGGCTGGGCCGGCATTACTGACAAATATTGGATGGCCGCGATTATTCCGCCAGCGCAAGGCAAGATGACGGCGAATTTCAAAGCCTTCGATGAAAACGCCACCAAAGCCTACCAATCCGATTATCGCCTGGAAGCACGCACCATCGCGCCGGGTGGAATGACGGAGATTTCACAACGCCTGTTCGCGGGCGCCAAAGTCGTGAACGTCATCGAAGGTTACGACTCACAGCTCGGCATTACCGGCTTCAACATGGCGATCGATTGGGGTTGGTTCTGGATTTTCACCAAACCGATCTTCCACGCCATCGAGATCATCACCCGTTTTGTCGGGAATTTCGGCGTCGCCATTTTGCTGCTGACCGTAGGCATCAAGCTGCTCTTCTTCCCGCTGGCCAGCACGTCCTATCGCGCCATGAGCCGGATGAAGAAATTGCAGCCGGAAATGGAGCGGCTGCGCGAAGTCTACAAAGAAGACAAAGTCGCCCAGCAAACCGCGCTGATGGAATTATATAAGAAAGAGAAGGTGAATCCGCTCGCCGGCTGTTTGCCGATGCTGATTCAGATTCCGGTGTTCTTCTCGCTTTACAAAGTTCTCTTCGTCACCATCGAAATGCGGCACGCGCCGTTCTTCGGCTGGATCAAAGATCTTTCCGCCCCCGAACCTATTTCGCTGTTCAATTTGTTCGGCCTCATCCCATGGACGCCGCCGCATTTCCTGATGATCGGCGTATTCGGCATCCTCATGGGCATCACAATGTGGATTCAGACAAATTTGAATCCGCCGGCCGCCGATCCGGCACAGGCCCGCATTTTCGCCTTCATGCCGATCATCTTCACCTTCATGCTCGCGGGCTTCCCCGCCGGCCTCGTCATCTATTGGGCCTGGAACAATCTTCTTTCCATCGCGCAGCAGATTTACATCATGAAGCGCACCGGCACGCCGGTGGATCTGTTCGACCGCTTGCGCGGCATGCGTGAACGCCTACGTCGCGGCGAACCCGCCGAAAAGCCCGCCGGACCGCCCGATTGAGCGCGCCTTTGATACTGTGCCGTCCATGACCGGAAAAACCGAAGCCGACGAACCGGTATTCGACGAACCGATCGTCGACGAAGCGGAAATCGCACGGGCGCATGCCCAGGCGCTCGAAGATGGGCGCCTTCTCTTCGCGAAGGAATGCGACTTCGTCATGGGCGTCGCGCACCTGGACGGGCTGCCAAACGCATCCTATCCCGAAATCGCGTTCGCCGGCCGTTCCAATGCGGGCAAGTCGAGCCTTTTGAACGCCGTCACCAATCGCACCCATCTGGCGCGTGTCTCCAACACGCCGGGGCGCACCAAGGAAATCAATTTCTTCCTCCTCGGCGACAGGCTGATGCTCGCGGACTTGCCGGGCTACGGCTTCGCGCGCGTGTCGAAAGCGGAATCGGCGCGCTGGAATGAACTTATTTTCGGCTATCTGCGCGGGCGGCCAAGCCTTCGGCGCGTTGTGTTCTTGATCGACGCGCGCCGGGGTCCGATGGCGAGCGACATCGAGGTGATGGAACTCTTGGACAAAGCCGCCGTGTCCTATCAACTGGTCCTGACCAAGGCGGACAAATTGCGCCCAGTGGAATTCGCGGCGACCCATGCGAACACCTTGGCGGAAGCCGCGCGTCACACCGCCGCGCATCCCGAAATCCTGGCAACGTCGTCCCTATCCGGATTCGGAATTCCAGAATTGCGGGCTGCGCTGACCGCACTGGCGACCTGGTAATCTGAAAAAATCACACTGAAATCAATAGATTGCCTGACCTGCGAAGATTCGCGCCGCGAATTTTCTTGCCCGCGTCGATTTCGAATTTCAGATTTGGGCCACTTGCCGCTATAAGCCCTGCGCCAATTGCAGCAGGGCATTTTCGTCATGAGTGACACCGAAGACAGCAAGCGCGAAGACGGAGATTCGCTGGGACTGGAACGTTGGCGCATGACGGGCAGCGTTCTAATCGAGGCCCTCCCCTACATTCTCTCCTACGACAACAAAACCGTCGTCGTGAAATATGGCGGCAACGCCATGGACGACGAAGGCGCACGCCATTTCGCGCAAGACATCGTCCTAATGAAACTGACCGGCATCAATCCAGTGGTGGTTCACGGCGGCGGCCCTCAGATCGGCGCCATGCTGAAGAAGCTGAGCATTCCTTCGAGCTTTATCGATGGTTTGCGCGTCACCGATGCTGCCACGATGGAAGTTGTCGAGATGGTGCTGGCTGGCACCATCAACAAACAGATCGTCAGCTTCATCAACCGCGCCGGCGGGCGCGCCATTGGCCTTTCCGGCAAGGACGGAAATCTGATCATCGCCTCGAAAATGGAGCGGACTAAGACCGATCCCGCGACCGGAAAGACCACCGTTGTTGATCTCGGCTTTGTGGGTGAACCGGAGAAGGTGGACGCGGAAGTCCTGCGCACCTTCTTCAATTCCGATCTCATTCCAGTGGTCGCACCGGTGGGCGTCGGGCGCGACGGCGAAACCTATAACATCAATGCCGACACGGTTGCCGGTGCGGTTGCAGGCGCGGTCGCTGCCGAACGCATGGTGTTGCTGACAGATGTACCCGGCGTGCTGGATCGCGAGGGCAAGCTCATTCCGAAGCTGACCGCGTCCGAAGCGCGGCGGCTCATCGCCGACGGCACAATCAGCGGCGGCATGATTCCCAAAGTGGAGACCGCGATCTACGCGGTCGAACTGGGCGTGAAAGCTGCCGTCATCTTGGACGGCCGCATTCCGCATGTGCTGCTGCTGGAATTGTTCACCGAGCACGGCGCCGGAACGCTGGTCTGCAAAGGCTAGCGCTTACTATTTGCCGGCGATGCCGAAATAGGAAAGCTGCCAGCGCATATCCTCGTCGGTGAGTGGATAATGCACGCCTGCGCGCGCCGGTAGCAATTCGTTGGCCGTAAGTTTCAGCAGCAAGGTTTGAATTTTAAACGCGACGCGCATCGGAAGCCCGGCGCGCCACGCCAGCGCCGTCACGGCTTTCGAGCCGCGCGAAGCCAAAACTTTTTCCACTGAAACACGCGTTGCACCGGCTAGCAGCGCCAACGCTTCCACGACGGTTTCGCGTTGACCGGCTTCCACCGCCGTCTCGATAAAAACATCGTCGAGCTCACCGGCCTCGTGGGCCTTCATCACTTCGCCGCGCGCCTTGTTCTTGCCATGCGTTCCAAAATCTTCTTTCTCCAACCGCAGCCGCATGGCGCGGACAAGATCGGTCCGTAAATTTTCTTCCAAACCTTGGCGCTGCGAGAGCTGTTCAATCAGCGCCGAACTGACAAACCCTGCAATGCGGCGGATGAGTCGGATGGGAAGATCGGTTCGCGCCACAAGCGGCGCGTGCCAATCGAGATTTTTCTCGGCGTAGGTGACCAAATCTTCCAGGCAGTCTTCGCGCAAGCGCGCATCTTTATTGCCCAGAAGTGCGGTCACGGCCGGAACGTCGAGTGTGGCGACAATCGCCGCGGAAACCTCTTCGCTGAGGCCGCGCCGGCGGGCGACCGCTGCAACGGCGCCTTGCGCGCGTGCGCTCGCAACAATGTCGATAAGATCGCGGTCGGATAGCAGCGGCGAATATTCCAGGATGGGCGCCGCGACAATTTCTTCGACGTCCTGCGCGAGCCGCATCACCAAATCTTGCGGCAAGTTTCGCAGGGATTTTATCTCCTGCGCCAACAGCGCGCGCACCTGCACAAAATTATCCGCAGCGAGCCGCGTCAAAAGCTCCATGGTCTGCTGATAGGCGAGACCTTTTTCGGCGGAATCGAGATTGGGCAAAAGGCGGCCGACTTTGCGCGCGATTTCCACGCGCACATCGGTATCGCCGTCGCCGCTCAGAAGAAGATTGGCGAGCGCTGGTGTGGCGCCATTGGCGGCCACGGCGCGGCGCACTTCCGGCGTCGCATGCTCGGCCAGATAATAAAGCATCTCGGGTTCGGCATCGGGGCGGGACGCCAGCTCTTCCTGGAGCTTGGCTTCCTCCTGCTCGAGCACGGCACGCGCTTGCTCGTAGGTCAGGTCCCCCGGCAACGCCTTGGGCGAAAAAATGCGTGCCAGAAAGCTTTTCATGGATGCGACCCGTGTCTCCCGATATACCGGAGACACAGCGTCCCATGGCCCGCTTAAGGGTTCCTTAAGCGCTTGCCTAAGCTCACCCTCTCCCCCATGTTCCGCCCATGTCCGCCAGCCTGAAACCAGCTCCTTTCGCCGCCGAAGCGCGCCCGCCTGCCGTATCGTTCCGGCATGTCGAGAACTGGCTGTTCGATCTCGACAACACGCTGTACGAGGCCGACGGCCGCTTGATGACGCTGGTCGAAAGCCGGATTCGCGATTTCGTACAGCAGGAACTCAATCTCGAGCCGGACGCGGCCTTCGCACTGCAGAAATCCTATTACCGCGAACACGGCACGACATTGTTTGGCCTCATGCAAAATCATGGCGTCGAACCCGAGCGCTTCCTCACTTATGTGAACGATGTGGCGGTGGATTCGCTGGCGCCCAATCCTGAGCTTTGCGCCGCGCTTGCCCGCCTGCCTGGCAGACGTTTTGTCTTCACCAATAATTGCGGGCGCTATGCCGAGCGTATTTTGAAGCAATTGGGCGCCGGCGAATTCTTCGAGGATATTTTCGACGTACGCGCTTTGCGCTTCATGCCCAAGCCCGCGCCCGCCGCCTACCAAACCATACTCGACCGCACCGGATTGGCGGGGCGTACGACCGCCATGTTCGACGATCTCGCTGTCAATTTGGCGCCCGCGCATGCGCTTGGTATGACCACTATTCTGATCAAGAAATCGGGGCAAATATCCCCAAGCCTATCTCACATTCATCACGAGACAGACCACCTCTCAGACTTCCTCCACGCCATCGAGGTTTCCGCGCCATGAACACTGAAGAATTGAAGCAAGAGATCGAAGCCGCTTGGGAGAAGCGTGACACGCTCAGCGCCACTACACGCGGCTCTGTGCGCGAAGCGGTTGATGCGGCTTTGGATGCGCTGGATTCAGGCCAGCAACGTGTCGCGGAAAAAATCGGCAGTGAATGGACCGTGCATCAATGGCTGAAAAAAGCCGTGCTGCTCTCGTTCCGCCTGAACGATATGAGCGTTATCGCGGGCGGGCCCGGCGGCGCCGTGTGGTGGGACAAGGTGGATTCGAAATTCCTCAACTGGGGCGAGAACAGATTTCGCGACGCCGGCTTTCGCGCCGTGCCGGGCGCCATCGTGCGCCGCTCCGCTTATATCGCCAAAGGCGCGGTGCTGATGCCGTCTTTTGTCAATCTCGGCGCCTATGTCGGGGAGGGCTCGATGATCGACACCTGGGCCACGGTCGGCTCCTGCGCGCAAATCGGAAAGAACTGTCACATCTCGGGCGGCGCCGGCATTGGCGGTGTGCTTGAACCGTTGCAAGCCGGGCCTGTCATTATCGAAGACAATTGCTTCGTCGGCGCGCGCTCGGAAGTGGCCGAAGGTGTTCTCGTGGGCGAAGGCTCGGTGCTGTCGATGGGCGTGTTTCTCGGCGCTTCGACCAAGATCGTGGACCGCGCCAGCGGCGCGGTTTCTTACGGCAAAGTGCCGCCCTATTCCGTGGTGGTGCCGGGATCGCTGCCGAGCGCGACGGGCGGACCTTCGCTCGCCTGCGCCGTCATCGTGAAACGCGTGGACGAAAAAACGCGCTCCAAGACATCGATCAACGAACTCCTGCGGGATTGAGATGATCGATCCCGTCCAGCTCTCGCAGGCGCTGATCCGCCAGGCCTCCGTGACGCCGGACGATAGCGGCGCGCTGGCCGTGCTGGAAGCGGCGCTGAAACCGCTCGGGTTTGTTTGCCATCGGCTTCGCTTCGAAGCAGAGGGCACGCCCGCCATTGAAAATCTTTACGCGCGGCTTGGAACTGCGCGTCCGCATTTCTGTTTCGCCGGCCACACCGATGTGGTGCCGCCGGGCGATGTCGCGCGCTGGAAACACGATCCCTTCTCCGCCACGATTGAGAACGGTCTGCTTTACGGGCGCGGCGCCGCCGATATGAAAAGCGCCATCGCGGCATTTGCAGCGGCGGTGCAGCGCCATTTGAAGCGCGGAGCCCTTGCCGGTTCTATCAGCTTTCTCATCACCGGCGACGAAGAAGGCCCGGCGATAAATGGCACCGTGAAGGTTTTGGAATGGCTGAAGGCGCGCGGCGAAACCATCGACCATTGCATTGTCGGCGAACCCAGCGCAGCGACACGCGCTGGCGATGTCATCAAAATCGGCCGCCGTGGCAGCATGAATGTGAAGGTGAAGGCGCTCGGCATTCAGGGCCATGTCGCCTATCCGTCGCAGGCGCTCAATCCGGTGCCGATTCTCGCCGATCTTGTGATGCGGCTGACTGCGGATCCGCTGGATTCCGGCACCGCGCATTTCGAGCCGTCGAATCTCTCATTCACCAGCGTCGATGTCGGCAACAAAACGACGAATGTGATTCCGGGCGAGGCGCGTGCCGCGTTCAACATCCGCTTCAACGATTTGCACACGCCGGATTCACTGATGTTACGCATCGAGAATATTGCGCGCGCGGTGATCGACAAGCGCGGCGGCCAGATGCAGTTCAAGCGTGGCGTCAGCAGCATGGCCTTCATCACCCATCCCGGCGACTATGTCGAAAAACTCAGCGAAGCGGTGCGCCGCGTGAACGGCACCGTGCCCGAATATTCCACCGGCGGCGGCACCTCGGATGCGCGCTTCATCAAGGATTATTGCCCTGTGGTGGAACTCGGCCTTCCCGGCCGCACGATGCACAAAGCCGACGAATGCGTGGCCGTTGCCGACATCGATGCGCTAACACGCATCTATGAATCTGTGCTCGAGATCTATTTCGGCGGCGCCAGATGAATGCTGTTTCCTATGTGCGCCAATCGCTGGAAGCGGCGGTGCGCCTTGCGCGGTTTGATAAAACGGCCATCGGCGATTTCGACACTTCCTTCGAAGGGTTTTTCAAATCCTTCGCGGCGATGGTGCTGTGCATTCCGCTCTATCTGATTCAAATGGCGGCCCAGCGTTATGTGATATCCGGTATGGAAAACGCGCCTGCGCTCGAACCCATCGGGCCGGGCATGTTTGCCGTCGACCTGTTTTTTTACGCGGTCGAATGGATCGCCTTTCCTCTGGCCATGATTGCGATCGTGCCGCTGATCAATGCTGGCCCACGCTACGTGCCGTTCATCATTGCGCATAATTGGGCAAGCTGCCTGGTGCTGGCGGCCCAAGTTCTGCCCTCTTTGTTTCTGCTCGCCGGCTTGCAATTTCTTGCCACCGCCACCGCGCTGCCCTTGCTGATTGCGGCGCTCGTCTATCTCTGGCTGGTGGCGCGCGAGGGACTGCAAACCAGCGCCGCGAGCGCTGCAGGGATCGTCGTTCTGGAAATCCTTCTCAGCGTTCTTGTGCAGCTGGGAACCGCAAGCCTGCAGAGCGCAACATGACCCGCGCCGCGCCCATCGGCGTCTTCGATTCCGGCATCGGCGGTCTCACGGTGATGCGCGCTTTGATGGAAAAAATGCCGTCGGAAAGTTTCGTCTATCTCGGTGACACGGCGCGGCTTCCTTACGGGACCAAAAGCGCCGAAACAGTCACCCGCTACGCCGTGCAATGCGCCGAAGCTGTCGCCGCGCATGGCGTCAAACTTCTCGTGGTGGCCTGCAACACGGCCTCGTCGGTGGCATTGCCGGCGCTGCAGAAAAGCCTCGCGCCAATTCCGGTGATCGGTGTGATCGAGCCGGGCGCTGAAGCAGCTGTAGCCGCCGCGCCTCGGGGGCGGATCGCGGTGATTGCCACCGAGGGCACGGTCAAAGGCGGCGCCTATATGCGCGCCGTTCACGCCCGCAACCCGAATGCGCAGGTCACGCAACAAGCCTGCCCTCTTTTCGTGGCGCTTGCTGAAGAAGGTCTGACCGAGGGCGAAATTCCGGAGCTCGTGGCGGAACGCTATCTTGCGCCGCTATTGGAGGGCCGCGAGCAACCCGAGTGTCTTGTGCTCGGCTGCACGCATTTTCCGGCTTTGGCAAAAACCATCGCCCGCGTCGCAGGTCCCCGCATCAAGTTGGTCGACAGCGCGGCCACCACCGCCGACGCAGTGGCAAAGCTTCTCAAGGAAACAGGTAATGCGCATGATGGCGCACCGTTGCCGCCACGCTTTCTGGCGACCGACTCGCCGGAACGCTTCGCGCGCGTCGGAGAAATTTTCCTGGGCCGCAAGATCGATCCTGACACGGTCGAACTAATCGATCTGCAGAAACTTCCTCACACCGCCGGATAGTCCACCCGAACAAGGCTTAGGCCGTTCGGCGGCGCCACTGGACCGCAGGCAGCGCGGTCGCGCGCGGCAAGCGCGGCACTGAGATCACGCGACTTCCACTTTCCCTCGCCGACAAGCCGGAGCGATCCCACCATCGAGCGCACCTGATTGTGCAGGAAGGAGCGCGCGCGGGCGTAGATGACAAGCTCTTCGCCCTCGGCGCGCACATCGAGCCGGTCCAGCGTTTTGTCCGGAGAGTTCGCCTGGCACTGGATCGAACGAAACGTCGTGAAATCGTGTTTGCCCACTAGAACCTGTGCCGCCGCATGCATGGCTTCGACATCGAGTTCACGCGCCACATGCCAGACACGGCCTCGCTCGAGCGCCGGCGGGGCGCGCCGGGAGAGGATGCGATATTCATAGCTGCGCGCCAGTGCCGAGAAGCGCGCATGAAAATCCGGAGCCGCAATGGCGGATTCGACAATAGAAATGGGATGCGGGCGCAAATGCGCGTTCAGCGCGTCGCGCACCGTATCGGCGGGATAATCTTTCTCCACATCGAAATGCGCCACTTGCCCACGCGCATGCACGCCGGAATCGGTGCGGCCCGCGCCGGTTACGGTTACGCGCGCCGCCGACAATTTGAAGATCGCGTCTTCCAACGCCCCTTGAACGGAGGGGCCATTCTCCTGGCGCTGCCAACCCGCGAAGGGCGAGCCGTCATATTCAACCGTAAGGCGATAGCGCGGCATCAGGAAACGAAATCGCCGGAGGCAAGCGCGAAACCGCGCAAGAACGCATCGGCGTCGGTGGGGCCGCGCCCGGCGCGTTGCACGGTGAGAAGCCGCAACGCACCTTCGCCCGTGGCGATGGTCAAGCCACTCAAAACTTCACCCGGACGGCCCTGGTCCGGTACCGGCTCGGCCAGCAGAATTTTGATGCGTTCGCCGCGGAGTTCGAACCAGGCGCCCGGCGCCGGCGAAAGCCCGCGCACCAGGCAATCGAGCTCGCGCGAAGCCTTCGTCCAATCGATCCGCGTTTCGGCTTTATCTATTTTCTTCGCGTAGGTGACGCCGCCGTCGGACTGGGGCCGAGCCTCAATGGTGCTGCGCTCCAGCGCGCCGATCGCGCGGCCCATCAAATTGGCACCAAGGCCCGAGAGTTCGTCTTGCAATTGGCCATAGGTTTTCCGGCCGACCACGACGCGTTCGGCCATTAGCACCGGCCCGGTGTCGAGCCCTTCATCCATGCGCATCGCCATCACGCCGGTTTCCGTGTCGCCTGCCATGACGGCGCGTTGAATGGGCGCGGCACCGCGCCAGCGCGGCAGAAGCGAGCCATGCAGATTGAAACAGCCCAATCGCGGCGCGGCGAGAATCGCTTTGGGAAGAATCAGCCCATACGCGACCACCACTGCGGCATCCAGTTCGAGATTCGCGAACGCCGCCTGTTCCTCGGCGCTTTTCAAACTTGCTGGGACCCGCACCTCAAGCTTCGACGCCTCGGCGAATTTCTGCACCGCTGAGGGTTCCAGCCCGAGGCCGCGGCCTTTGGGGCGCGGCGGCTGGGTGTAAACGGCAGCGATCTCATGCCCCTGGCCCAGCAGCTCCGCCAGCGTCGGCACGGCGAAATCCGGCGTTCCCATAAAAGCTAGGCGCAGTGTCATGGCTTGCTCGTCCGAGGATCAAACACGCGACGATACACCGGCGCCGGGCTGGTGCCGCCGCTCAATCGTCGTCGCCGAGGCGCTTCAGCTTGGCCGATTTGCGCAACGCGATGGAGCGCTTGAGCTTGGAGAGATGATCGATGAACAGCAGCCCGTTGATGTGGTCGATCTCGTGCTGCAGGCAGGTGGCGAACAGCCCATCGGCCTCCACCCGCTCTTTCTCGCCTCTTTCATTGGTATACTCGACCGTGAGTCGGGCGGCGCGGTGAACGTCTTCCCAGAACTCCGGCACCGATAGGCAGCCTTCGTTATAGGTCGAGCGTTCCTCGGACTTTTCCACGATGACGGGGTTGATGAGGTAAAGCGGCTTGGAGTTGGGGCCCTGGGGATCGAGATCGATGACCGCGACGCGCTTCGGCACGCCGATCTGGATCGCCGCCAGCCCGATGCCTTTGTTCGCGTACATGGTCTCGATCATATCGTCCATGAAGCGTTTCAGCTCCTTGTCGATAGAATCGACAGGCTTTGAAACCAGCTTGAGACGGGGATCGGGTGCTTTTACCAAGGGTATGACGGCCATCCGGGGCACATAGGTGAAGGCCGGAGAACGGTCAAGATCAGGGACGCATCATGGAAATCGCAGGCGTAATTCTGGCCGGCCTGGCCTTCGCGGTGGCGCTGGTCCTGGCCCTCATGGTGCTGAAGCGTCAGAGCGCCCCGAAAATCACGCTGGACGCCATTCTGGATTCCCGGCTGCGGGAGCTGACGGCCGCCCAAAACGAGATTGCGGGGCGTTTCGGCCATGCCGTGGACGTGCAGGCCCGCCAGCAGACCGACCTGACCCGTGCCGTAACCGAGCGGCTTGAGGCGCTGGACGCGCGGCTGGGCGCCAGCCTCAAGGATTCCGCGACCCAGACGGCTGAATCGCTGGGCGGATTGCAGGCGCGGCTGAAGGTGATCGACGAAGCCCAGAAGAACCTGACCGACCTTTCCGGCCACGTTGTGGGCCTGCAGCAGATTCTGTCGAACAAGCAGGCGCGCGGCGCCTATGGCCAAGGCCAGATGGAAACCATAATCCGCGATTCCCTACCGCCCACGCTGTATGAGTTTCAGGCGACGCTTTCCAACCGCTCGCGGCCGGATTGCCTGATCCATCTACCGAACAGCGCGGCGGCGATTGTCATCGATTCAAAATTCCCACTGGAATGTTTCGAGCTTTATCGCCGCGCCGCAGGCGATGGCGACAAGCGCGTGGCCATCGCGCGCGTGAAGACCGACGTGCAAAAACACATCAAGGACATCGCCGAGAAATATCTCATTCCGGGCGAGACGCAGGACCCGGCGCTGATGTTCGTGCCATCGGAATCCGTTTATGCCGATTTGCACGAAAATTTCTCGGAGCTGATCACGCAGGCGCAGCGCGCGCGCGTCGTCGTGGTATCGCCTAATATTCTGATGCTGGCGGTCAATACGGTGCAGACCATTCTGAAGGATGCGCGGATGCGCGAACAGGCCAACATCATTCAGCGCGAAGTCGGCGATATGATGAAGGATGTCAAACGCCTGGCGGAACGCGTGACCAATCTGCAACGCCACACAATGCAGGCGAATACGGATTTGTCTGAAATTGTCACATCGACCGACAAAATCCTGCGCCGCGCCGAACGCATCGAGCAAGTCGAATTGCCGGAAGCCGAGCCTGCGCGCCGCATCGAAAGCGCGGAGTAAAGACGCGCCTTAACTGGGATTTTTCTGCACCGGAACGAGCCAGCCTTGATAGCGAACAATAAGGCCGGTGAGCGGATGGCTGATCTCGACATGAAATCGAAAACGACCGTCCTCGACGCTCTCGTAAGAATTCGATCGAGGGCACAGCCACATCGGCAGGGGCACACCAAATATGGCCCATCGCCGCATCACAAGCGACAAACGGCCATCGTTCAAAACAAGCGCCATTGCAAATGTCAGTGGCCCGAATTGCTCACAGAGAAGGGCGTCGGATCGGCCGCGCCCCAAAAATTGGCGACTGAAAAAAGAGGCGTCTCCGAAAGTCCTTGTCCATGTCTCAACGCCGTCTTTAACCTCAAAGTTGACGCGGACCTCCGTATCCGCAGCCGCTTTGGGAAAACCGATCACCGCCGCCGCCATGCGTGCCAGTGGACTGCGCCCTCGCTCCACACTGCCTCGCCCTTCGGCCACGACTTCTATTGTGACATCATGCATGGCACGGATTTCAGCAGGCAGATCATGCCAGGCGCTGCCGAGAAGCTCGGCATAGATCGGGCCGTAGAAATCAGTCGTTCTCGTTCCGACGCGGATTGCGCGACCGGCAAATATTTTTTCATAGTCGCTCAGTTCTAGTTCTTGCGTGGCGGCGCGGGCACCCGGGGGCGGAGCCTCGCCGAGCAACGATTTCTGTATGATCGACGCCACGGCCATCGATGGGATCAGTGGTCCATCGTCGCCCTCGGCCAGCATATGCCATGAGCGCTTGAGCTGTGCCCGAGTTTCCGACGCCCTCGACTTCCACGAACATCCCGCCACGGCGCTCACCCCAAACAAAATGATTGGTGACGAAATGCATCAATGGCGCCAAAGGCGAAAGACTGGGAACGCATTTCAAGCGAACCAGCCAAGCACACGCGATCAAGGCGCGATGTAGGATTTCCGGCGATGGCCCTGCACCTACCCAGATCGTCTTCGCGTCCGGCCACAACTCTGCGAGCGCGCGAAGGTCGGGCACATCGACAAGCGAAAAAAGAGTGCTCTTAAGTGGATTGCTACCCGGCGGAGCGACCGTATATCGCATGCTTTCCGTGAAGGGATATCCGAAACCGTCGATTCCATCGCGTCGCACCGAAACTCTCTTACCGGAATAACCAGCAATAGCGCGAATAACGTTGGTGCCTACGCCAGCAAACGGCGACGGCGCGATGCCGCTGAAAATTCTGTCTACGCGGGATATATCGGACGACAACGAGCCTACCACTGCCGCATTCAGCACCGGAAAACTGGAAGCACCGGAAAGCACATAAATGCCGACCGCACGCGCGCGCGCGTCGAAAGCGCGAATGCCTGCGACAAATTCCGAGCCATCGGCGAGATCGAGATAGTGAACGCGCTGCGCGAGGCAGGCTTCGACTACGCGATAGCGCGAATCCCCGTAAGATTGAAATGGTCCGCTTGCATCAACCACGATGTGAGGCCGCGCAGCTTTCAACTGCGCATCCACATCGCCGTCGCGGTCTAACACAGCCGGAACAAGCCGGGCCTTGGCGCTCGTTCGCGACCGGACGAAAGCTTCGGCCTTTGATAGCGACCTTCCGCCCACGATCAGCGTGAGGCGCGGTTCGTTTTCAAGAAGTTCGACAATGCGACCGCCGAAAACGCCATACCCGCCGACAATCAGAATTCTAAGATCATCGGTCACGGATAAATCGGTCCTCGGGAAAGAAATCTGAGTAACGATGTTGGCCGAAGCCGTTACATCTGCCGCCGCGCTTTGAAGGCGGCGTTGAGCGTGCCTTCATCGAGATAATCGAGTTCGCCGCCCACCGGCACGCCATGCGCCAGCCGCGTCACGCGCACGCCTGAAGGCTCCAGCGCATCCATCAGATAATGCGCCGTGCTTTGGCCTTCGACGGTGGCGTTCATCGCCAACACCACTTCATTGATGCCGGCGCGCACGCGCTCCAGCAGCGTCGGCAGATTCAGTTTTTCCGGCGTCACACCATCCAGCGCCGACAAAGCGCCGCCGAGCACATGGTAGCGTCCGCGAAACACGCCCGCGCGCTCCAGCGCCCAAAGATCGGCAACATCTTCGACAACGCAGATGACATGCGGATCGCGACGCGCATCACGGCAAATTACACAGGGCTCAACCGTATCGAGATTGCCGCATGTGGCGCAGGTCTTGATGGCGGCGGCCGCGCCGGCCATGGCCGATGCCAGCGGCTCCATCAGCGTTTCGCGTTTCTTGAGCAGCGCGAGCGCAGCGCGCCGCGCCGACCGCGGGCCAAGCCCCGGCAGCTTGGCCAGCAGCTGAATCAGACGTTCGATTTCGGGCCCTGCCGGCGAACCTGCCACGTGATCAGCCGAGCCCGGGAATTCCGAGCGAGCCGGTGAGCTGGCTCATCTCTTGCGCCAATTTTGCATCGAGCTTCGATTTGGCATCAGTGTGCGCGGCGACGATCAGATCTTCCAGAATTTCGCGTTCATCCGCCTTCAGCAGCGACGGATCGATCGTGACGCGCTTCAAGACACCATTGCCGGACATGATTGCTTTGACGAGGCCGCCGCCGGCTTGCCCTTCGGTTTCGATTCCCGCCATGGCGCGCTGCAGCTCGGCGGCCTTTTCCTGCATTGCCTTGGCGCGCTGCATCATCTCGCGCATGTCCATTACTGACTCTCCTCCTCGACCGGCGGTTCCGCGGCTTGTTCGTCGCTGACGCGCTCGCGCACGGCGACAATCTCGGCACCGGGAAACGCGTCCATCACCGCGCGCACGAAAGGCTCGTTGGCGACAGCGTCTTTCCTGGCACGCTCCGTCGCTATCTTCTGCCCGGCGAGCGTCGGCGCACCGCCTTCGCTGGCGACGGTGATGATCCAGCGTTGGCCGGTCCAATCTTTCAGCCGTTGCGCCAGATCGCCGGAGAGCGTGCGCGGCGCCTGCGCATCCGGGCGAAATTCGATGCGCCCCGGTTCGAGCGCCACCAGATGAAAATTGTTCTCGAGTTGCGTCGCCAGAAGCCGCGCGCCGCGCTCTTTTGCCAAAGCAATGATGTCTTCGAGGCTCGAAAGACTCGCCATCGGCACCATGGACGCAGGTGAAGCCGGAGCCAGATCGGGTGCCGGCATGGCCTCGCGTGGCTGCGGCGCACTCATGGCAGGTCCGTTGCCACTTGCGCGCGGGCCAGGCTGTGGAGCGCGCGGCGCGGGCGATGAAGATAGGGGCGATACCGCGTCACCATCGCGCAATGCGCGCACCAAGCGTTCGGTCGGCGGCAGATCGGCGGCATAAGCGAGTCGCACCAGCGCCATTTCAGTGGCCGGCAGTGGATTGGCGGCATCGCGCACTTCCAGAAGGCCTTTCAGCAACATCTGCCAGGCGCGGGTGAGCGACGGCACGGTCAATTTTCCGGCCATGGTCACGGCGCGCGCCGCTTCGGCGCTGCCGCCGTCGAAAAATCCTTCCGCGCCCGGCGCCACTTTCACGCGCGTCAGAAAATGCGTGGTCTCCAAGAGATCCTGCATGATCACCAAAGGATCGGCGCCGCCGTCGTAGAGGTCGCGCAAATCCGCCAGCGCCGCGGCGATCTGGCCCGCCATCAATTTTTCGAAGAGATCTAGCACACGGCCACGGTCGGCAAGGCCGAGCATGGCGCGGATCTCTTCTCCGGTGATTGTCGTGGTGCCGCTTTCGCCGATGTGATGCGCGATGGCTTGATCGAGCAGCGACAGCGCATCGCGCACCGAGCCTTCCGCAGCACGCGCGATCAGCGCTAGAGCAGCAGCATCCACGGCCACGCTTTCCTTCTGCGCGATGGATGCGAGGTGCGTCGATAACTCGCCGGATTCAATGCGGCGCAAATCGAAACGCTGACAGCGCGAAAGAACCGTGACCGGCACTTTGCGGATTTCGGTGGTGGCGAAAACGAATTTCACATGCGGCGGCGGCTCTTCCAGCGTCTTCAGAAGACCGTTGAAAGCCGACTTCGACAACATGTGCACTTCGTCGATGATGTAGACCTTGTAGCGCGCCGAGGCGGGTGCGTAGCGCGTGCCTTCGACAATCTCGCGTATGTCGTCGATGCCGGTGCGCGACGCGGCGTCCATTTCCAGAACGTCAACATGGCGCGACTCGGCAATGGCGCGGCAGGGCTCGCACACGCCGCACGGATCGATGGTGGGTGCTTTGCCCGTCCCGTCCGCCCCGATGCAATTCAGCGCCCGAGCAATGATGCGCGCGGTCGTGGTTTTCCCCACTCCCCGCACGCCCGTGAGCATGAAGGCATGGGCGATGCGGCCCGACGCGAAGGCATTGCGCAGGGTGCGCACCAGCGCCTCCTGCCCGATCAGGCCGGTAAAGTCGGAGGGGCGGTATTTGCGGGCCAGGACCCGATAGGGCACGGACGCAGAGCCGGCCTTCGCGGGCGGCGCGTCGAGGCCCAGGCCCGGTTCCTCGTTCTCGTCCATGCGGCGTGGCTCTTTCGGGATCGGTGGGAGACCGGCAAAGACCCGAGACGAAACTCGTTACGGCTGCTTCCTTCCGGACCTGACCGGGTTGGCGAGGGTCTCGTCCATCGCCAGCCTCCCAGGGGCACTATATCAAGGGCCGAGCCGTCGCGAACAAGAGGAATCGGGAGGTTCCTGCCGCTATTCCGTGGGCGATGCCGCCGGGTTAGGCTGGGGCGATGTCGTCCCGCCCCCCTTTGCCCTACACCGCCAATCCACTCGACCGCGCCAGTGAGCGCCGCGGCGATGCCGCCTGGCTTGCGGCTAAGCGCCAAGCGCCGGGCACCCTTATCCTGCCGATGTGGCGGATGCAGCCCTTTCTTTTGGGGGCGGCGAGCGCCTCGCATAAGGAGCTCGGCTTCGTCGACAGTGCCGGGCTGGCCGCTGTACGCGCACCCGAAGGGCAGGAGATTTTTCTGGGGCTGGACGGGGAGAAAGCCGTTTTCGCGCGCGACGTATCGATCCTAAGCGATCCGGCTGGCGGTGCTTGGGCCGAATTCGGTCATTTCAGCGAGGCGCGCGCCGCGGCGGCTGCGCTGCCTTTGCCGGAGATCGCCATTATGGGTCAGGCCAAGGCGCTGTTCGAATGGCATGCGCGCCACGGGTTTTGCCCCAATTGCGGCGCGCCCACCATCGTCCATGACGGTGGTTACCGACGGCTCTGCCAATCTTGTGAAACCGAGCAATTCCCGCGCACCGATCCGGTGGTGATCATGCTGGTGACACGCGGCGAGTATTGCCTTCTCGCCAACAACAAACGCTTCGCCGGCACCAGAAATTATTCCGCGCTCGCCGGATTCATCGAGCCGGGCGAGGCCATCGAGGACGCGGTGCGACGTGAGGTTGCAGAAGAGGTCGGCATTCGAATCGGCCAGGTGCGTTTTTTCGCGGCGCAGCCCTGGCCTTACCCCTACTCCCTGATGCTGGGTTGCTACGCCGAGGCCGAAAGCGAAGAGATCACGGTGGACGGCACCGAAATCGTGGCCGCGCGTTGGGTCAGCAAGACCGACTTGCGGAAAATTCTTGCCGGTGAAAAATCTGGCATAGAATTGCCACGGACACAGGCTATCGCTTTTCATCTCATAAGGGGTTGGGCCGAAGTATGAATGTGCGTGACCGGGTCGAGGCCATCGAGGCCGACATCACAACGCTTCCCGTGGATGCCATCGTGAATGCCGCGAATGCCGAGCTGACCCACACTGGTGGGCCGGGTGGCGGCGTGGACGGTACCATTCGCAAACGCGCGGGCTCGGAATTGGATGAAGAATTGGCCCGCATCGGTCATTGCGAACCGGGCGCGGCCATCATCACCGACGGTTTCAAACTACCGGCCAAATTCGTGATCCACACCGTGGCGCCGATTTGGGGCGGGCCGGCGCAAAAGGCGACGCAGGAACCTGTGCTGGCGCGCTGCTACGAAAGCGTATTTGCGCTTGCCGATGCAAACGACGTGCGCACCATCGCTATTCCCGCTATCGGCATCGGCGCCTATCGTTGGCCGGCCGATGTCGCGACGAAAATCGCCTTCTCAACCGTCATCGCGCATCTACGCCAGAGCGATATCCAGACCTTGGTGACGTTTTGCTGTTTCACCCGCGCCGACCGCGAACGCTACAGCGCTCTCATCGCGGCGTTACGCGACTAGACTATTTCGTGCCGGCAATTTTTCGGAACGGATGCGCTTTGTAGACCCCGAGCACTTTCAGGGTCGAGGTGAAGAACTGCAATTCTTCCAACGCCAAACGCACCGCGCGGTCCTCGGGGTGGCCTTCGACATCGGCATAAAACTGCGTCGCGCTGAACGAGCCTTCGAGCTGGTACGATTCCAGCTTGGTGATGTTCACGCCATTGGTGGCGAAACCGCCCAGCGCTTTATAGAGCGATGCCGGAACGTTCCGTACACGGAAAATAATGCTGGTGATGATGGGATCGCCATTGTGCTCCGCATCGTCCGGCTCTGCCGACATGATGAGAAAGCGCGTGACGTTATGATCGGCGTCTTCGATGTCGCGCCGCAAAATGGTGAGGCCATGAATTTCGGCCGCCAATGACGACGCCACCGCCGCCAAGGTCTTGTCTTTGACCGCTGCCACATGGCGCGCCGCCCCCGCCGTGTCGGCCCATAATTCGCGCTTCAAACCATGTTCGCGAATGAAATTGCGCACCTGACCGAGTGCAGGTTCCTGGCTCACCACCGTGGTGACGTCAGAAAGCGTCGTGCCCGGCGCCGCCATTAATTGATGGCGCACGCGCAAGAAATGCTCACCCACAATATACAGCGGTGAGTCAGGCAGAAGATGATGAATATCGGTGATGCGCCCGTGCAGCGAATTCTCGATCGGAATCATGCCGAGATCGACACCCTGTCCGCGGATCGCTGCAAACGCTTCCTCGAACGTCGCCGCCGGCACGCTTTCGTAATTCGGCAGGGCCTCTTTGCACGCGAGCTGCGAGTACGAACCGGGCTCGCCTTGGAACACGATTTTGCGCGCGGATTTAATCTTGGACGGTTGAGACATGCGATGGGCGCTTTCGAGAAATATTTTCGGCTTAGCCGAGAAGACGTCGTGCGATTTCCAAATCTTCTGGAGTGTCGATGCTGATGGGAACCTCGTCAATTCGCGCCACCACGATGCGCATGCCAGCCTCCAAAGCCCGCAATTGCTCTAAGCGTTCGCGGCGCTCCAAAGGCGAAGGCGGCAACGCCACAAAGCGCGCCAATGCGGACCGCGTATAGGCGTAGATTCCGACATGGTGAAAACACATGCCTTTACCGGAAGGTGTCCGCGCGCGGCTGAAATAAAGCGCTTGGCCGCGCGAGCCGTCTTCGTTCCAAGCCACCACGGCTTTCACCACATTCGGGTTGTCGGCCTCCTCGGCGGCGTGGATGGGAGCGGCAAGCGTCGCGATGTCGGCCCCGCTTTCGGACAAGACTCGGGCGGCCAGCCGCACTGCCACCGGACTGACCGCCGGGAGGTCACCTTGGAGATTGACCACTGCGTCGTAGCGCCGCTCCGGGTCGAACTCGACTAGGGCGGAGTGGATGCGGTCGGAACCCGAAGGAAGCGCCGGATCGGTCAGCACGGCATGTCCGCCGGCGCGCAAGATCGCCATGCGAATGACCTCATCGGCTGTGGCCACCAGCACGGGGCCGATAGCCGCTTTAACCGCCTGGGCCCACACCCGCACGATCATCGGCGTGCCGGCGATATCGGCCATCGGCTTGCCCGGAAGGCGCGTCGCGGCCATGCGTGCCGGAATGATAATGATGGGGTTCACACCTGCTCCTAAACGCGGGATTCGACCGGCTCTTTATCCCATCGCCAGAGATTATGCGACGCTTCGCCGCAATGACGACCAAGGGCTGGTAGGTAATGTCGCCCTGCTTTCGGCGCCGGATTCCCCGGCTGCCGGTTGGGCGCCTTGGCCGGCATTTTTTATCGCGCTTGGCCCGGAATAATTCGCCGAAGATTGCGGAGCAAGCTGATGGATTCCTTCGAGTGGAACAAGGTCGCGGGTGCGGTGTTGGGCGCGGTCCTGTTCGTGCTGGGCACGAGGGTCGTTGCTGAGACGCTGTTCCACGTGGAGCCGCTGGAAAAGCAGGCCTATGTCGTCGAAGGCGTCGAAGAAGAAGGCGCTGCCGCTGCCCCTGCGGCGCCCGTCGAAGAACCGCTTCCGGATTTTGCGGCCGCCATTCCAGCCGCCGACCTCGCAGCGGGCGAAGCCGCCGCGGCCAAATGCGCCGCTTGCCATGTGTGGGCAGCCGGCGCCGCGCCGACCATCGGCCCCAATCTCCACAATGTCGTCGGCCGCGCCAAGGCAAGCACAGCCGGTTTCGATTACTCGCCCGCCATGCACGCCAAAGGCGGCGACTGGAGCTATGACGAACTGTTCCGCTTCTTGAAGGCGCCGCCGGCCTACGTGCCCGGCACCAAGATGCTGTTCGCAGGCGTGCCGCGCGCGCAGGAACGCATCGACATCATCGCCTTCCTACGCATGCAGGCCGATGCTCCGGCGGCTTTGCCGCCGCCGCGTCCCGCAGAAGCAGCGGCGCCGGCTGAAGGTGCTCCTGCGGAAGGCGCACCCCCCGAAGGCGCAGCTCCGGCTGAAGGCGCAGCAGCGCCGGCACCGGCTGAAGCTGCACCGGCTCCGGCAGCGCACTAGAGCCCGATCTTCTCATCTGGGATCGTCTGCGTTGCGTGTGGGCGAGGCGATCCGCCAGGCGCGCTGCGACGGGCGATGTGGGTACATCGGCCGAGCGGCGCAACGAAGCGGTCGCCCGCACACACACAACCTGAGGGGCCGGGGGAATTTGCGTTGCGGGTTCGTCGAAGGGCTTGCCCGTAGTGCCGCTACGCGCTGCGCCCTTCTCCTGCCCGCAACGCAAATTTCCGCCGGCGCAGCCGTTCCCAGATGAGAAGATCGGGCTCTAAAGCCTTTTTACCATTCGAACGGGGCCATCCGTCCGCGCTATGCGGTCGGTGGCAACTGTTAAAGGCTCGCTTGTCACCGCCATGAAAAAAGCATTGGCGTGCAGCAGCGTTTCAGCGTCGCGCATGACGCCGACATGGCGACGCCAAAACACCAGATCGCCACGGCGAAGCGTTTCACCCTTCGCGATCTCTGAACCGAGTGCCGCTTCCATCATGTCCGTGTCGCGCGGTGCATTTTTGCCGGCGGCTTGCAGCGAGGTCTGCAGCAGACCGGAGCAATCGATGCCGGCAATCGCCTTACCGCCCCAGACATAAGGCACGTCGACAAAACGCTCAGCCACCGCAACCCAATCGGGAGCAGTCTCGGCAAGAGGCGCCAAATGCCCTGCGAACACGAATCCAGCGCCGGCATTTACGAAACGCGCGCTGTCATTCGCAACAACACGCGCATTCAGCGGCAAGAGATCGAGCGTCGGCGCCGAAGGATCGGCGCCCGCCAATAAAGGGGTGGAGATCGCGGTTACGCGATGGGTCGCCTCCGTTGCGCCAAGCGTCAGGCAATCGGCGCGGACATAGCCGACATAGTTGTCGGTCGCGGCTTGGCCCCACGCCCAGCCATTGTCCTCATCGTAGGCGATGAAGATTTCGCCATAGAGAACTTGGGTTTCGAGCTGGGCGCGAGCATCGGGACGAACCCTGAGATCGGCAATCCCGCGTGTGACTGTGAGAACGCGTCCCGTCGCGAAACGCGGCGCGTCAACAACGCCTCTCAGCTCCGCTGCCGCGAGATCGGCGCGCGCCGGTGTTACGCGCGAATCGAATTTTTTCACGTTCCGTAACGTTCGCTCAGCAACGCATAGAGCGCGCGAATGCAATTGGCTTCTGCCCCTTTGCGGCGTCCCGGCTTCGGCCGATCGGTCCAGGCGGGAATGTCGAAATGCACCCAGCTTGTGGCGCGCACGACAAAGCGATTGAGAAAGAGCGCGGCGGTGATCGCGCCGGCGAGCCCGTATTCGGGCGCGTTGTTCAAATCCGCGACAGGCGAATCCAGTGTGGGTTCATAGGAACGCCATAGCGGCAGGCGCCACACAGGATCATGTTCAGCCTGCCCGTGACGCATGAGATCGGCCGACAACGCTTCGTCGTCGGTGAAATAGGGCGGCAATTCCATGCCCGTCGCGGCGCGCGCAGCGCCCGTCAGCGTCGCCATGCAGACCATCAGTTGCGGCGATTCCTGATCGCCGTCGGTCAGCGCATCGGCCAACACCAAACGTCCTTCGGCGTCGGTATTGCCGATTTCCACCGTCAAACCTTTGCGGCTCGAGAGCACGTCGCCGGGCCGGAATGCCGAACCGGAAACGCTGTTCTCCACGGCCGGCACCATCAAACGCAAACGAAGGGCAAGGCGCGCTTCCATAATCATCTTGGCCAAAGCAATCATGCACGCCGCGCCGCCCATATCTTTCTTCATCGTCGACATGCCGGAGGCGTTTTTCAGATCGAGACCTCCGGTATCGAAGCACACGCCTTTGCCGACCAGCGTCACCTTGGGATGATTTTCATTGCCCCACACAAGATCGATCAATCGCGGCGCGCGTTCACTGGCGCGGCCGACCGCATGGATCATCGGATAATTGTCAGCGAGGAGTTCGTCACCTGTCGTGACATGCACACGCGCGCCATGCTTCTGCGCCAAATCTCTGACAACAGCTTCAAGCTGCACCGGCCCCATGTCATTGGCCGGCGTGTTGATCAGATCGCGTGCCAGATACACGCCTTCTGCAAGCCGCGAAATTTTCTCGCCGTCGACACCGGGCGGCAGCACGAGGCGCGGTTCCGGCTTCGGCGTGGTGCGCGCGCGGCCGCGATAGCGATCAAAGCCATAGGCGCCGATGGCCCAGGCATAGGTGCCACGTTCGCCGGCAAAGACAGTCGGCACATCGCTGAACACATAAAAGCCGGTTGGCAGGCGCTCAGAAAACGCGGCCAGCGCATGGGGATCGCGGCCCGCCCCCAAACCCAACACCGCCGAACCGACGGCATCGTTTGCTCCTGGCACCAGAACCAGCTCGCCGTCGCGTCCCGAAAAGCCGGTGGCTTTGAGCCAGTTGCCTTCCGGCCCTTTGCGCGCCGCCATGAACCGGTCCATGTCGCCGGTGCCGACGGCATGCAGCGGGATCGGCACGACGCCGCGCAATTCCGCGCGCTCGGCAAACAGTTTCAGCATGGGCGATTCCAATGGGTGGATTTGGCGTTGAGACAAGAAGGATGGCACCGGCCTATAGGAACTTCAAATCCAATTCCTTAATGGCCGGACTCGGTGGCTGAAACCCGCTTGAAATGTTACCACGGCGCCGCAATCCGCATCGAAACGACCCCGCATGCACCCGCGCTACACGCTCCATATCGGCACTAAATCCTTCTCGTCCTGGAGCCTCCGTCCCTGGCTTGCCATGAAGCACGCCGGGCTCAGTTTTACGGAAGACATGATTGCGTTGCGTATGCCGGACACCAAGCAGCGCATTGCGCTTGTGTCACCGAGCGGCAAGGTGCCGGCGCTGACAATCGAAGAAGATGGGCGCGCGCAAACCATTTGGGATTCGCTCGCCATTTGCGAGACCATCGCCGAGCGCCATCCCGAAGCGCTTCTATGGCCGCACGACCCTGCGGCCCGAGCCGAGGCGCGAAGTTTGGCGGCGGAGATGCATGCAGGCTTCCCGGATGTGCGCAAAAACCTGTCGATGGACATCGGCAAAATTCTTCCCACGCCTGAGTTGGATGAGGCCACTTCTGCACAGGTCGCCCGGCTGATTGCTCTCTGGGAATCCGCTCTCAAGCGCTACGGCGGCGAATTTTTGTGCGGCAGCTTTTCCATTGCTGATTGCTTCTACGCACCGGTCGTTACCCGCTTCGAGACCTATTCCGTAGCGCTCCCCCCAGCTTCAGAGGCCTATGCGGCCCGTATCCAGGCGCTCCCTTCCATGCGGGAGTGGCGCCAAGCCGCCCTGGCCGAGACGCGCCCCGCCGCGCCGGTTTGACCCCAACCTCCCGGTTTTGCCTAGGCCCTGAGATTTGCGGTATGCTTCGGCAGAACAAAAAACTTCGGGAGCAAATCATGCGCGCGCGTCATGTGATGTCATTTACAGTTTTGGCGATCGTCGCCGGCTTTACGGGTCAGAGCGCTTTGGCTTTGGAAGCCCCGCAGATCATCGGCTCCTGGCGCCTACCGGGCGGGAATTGCGCCACGCCCTATTTGAAAATTACCGCCCCAGCCGCCGCGAGCGATGACGCAGTTGGCGCGATCATGACGCGTGAAGGCACGGTGGTGAATGGCAAGATTGTTCTCGCCGGCGCACGCCGCGGGCAGTTCGTTGCCGAAAGCAGCAACAACCTCGTGTTGTTCGGTATCGATCCGCAGCGCGACAAGCTGAATGTGTTCCCACTCGCGCAGCAATATCTTGCGTGGGGCGATGTGAACCTGGAGAAATGCCCGTAACGGCGTAAGCCTAGCAGAGCACAGCCTGGAGCACGCGATCATGTACGCACGCGCGCTGACGGCGTTCGCAATTGTAACAATCGGTCTTGGCTGCGTGGCTCCCGCTTCCGCGATGGAGCCGCTGCCGTGGTTTACCGGCGATTGGCGCAGTCCGGGCGGCAGCTGCATGCCTGCCTATTTGCAACTGGGCGCGACGGCAAAATCGCGGCGCAACGAAGCCGCCGTCATCGGAACAGTCAGCAAAGACGGCATTGTTGTGATGGGTAAGCTTGTGCAGGTTGGTGCGCGGCGCGGGCAGCTTGTCTCGGATTCCAATGACAGCGCGATTTTCCTTCTCCAGGAGCGCGCGGGTGGGCTCCGTGTGATCCCCATTTCGGTGAATGTGTTGCCGTGGGGCGAGGCAGTGCTGGAGAAATGCCCTTAGCGGGGCGGGACGGCCGCGGGCGCCGGCAATGCGCGCATCTCACGAAAGAAACGTTCTGCGCCGGGATGCAGTGGCGCAATCGGATTACGCGCCGCGAAATTGATGTCCAGGAAATTGTGGCCTGCGCGGCGCGCTTCGATCATCGGTCTGTTGCGCCCGTTATAGAGCGCACGGACCATGCCATAGATGAGATCGTTCGGCTGCGATGCGTTCGTGACCCAATGAGCGGCAATGCCGACCGTTTCCACCGCTACCGCGCCCGGATAGGTGCCTTGCGCGATGGTTTGCTCGGTCAAATATTTCTGTTGCGCCAATAGGCGGCGACGGCCTTCACCATCAATAGGAACGAGCACCGCCACACCGTCATTCAGCAATTGCGTGACCAGCGTGACTGGCGCACCGCCAACAAAGAAGAACGCGTCCAATTGCCCTTGGCGTAAAAGCGCGGCCGCGCGGTCGGCGCCTTCGTAATTGGGCACGAGGCGCCACTCAGGCAACCGGTAGGCCGCAAGCGTTGCGCGCGCCGTGATGATGGTTCCGGAGCCTTCGGTTGAAAGCGACACGCGCTTTCCGCGCAAATCGGCAACGCGAACAATATTCGATTTGCGCGACGCGATGAGGTGCAGATCTTCGCCGTAAAGATTTGCGATCGTGCGCAGCTGCTGTGCCGGCCCTTGGCGCGCGAACGGCCCCTGCCCCGCGACGGCCATTGCCAGGACATCGGCTTGCGCCAATCCGCTGTTGGCGGCGCCGGAATTCACGCTGAGCAGATTGGCAATGGAACCTTGGGTTGCCCGCGTGCTGACGATCAATCCAGCCGGACCGCACAAATTCACGGTCTCACATCGGCTGATGCCCGGCGGATGGCTGAGAAGACCGGCCAGCAATTCGCCAACGCGGAAATAGGTTCCACTGGTGGAACCTGTAAGCACTTGGAAAGAAATACGCTGGGGCAGCGCAGCCGGCTGTGCCTTCGCAATCGCCGCCATACACACCAGCACCGCAAGCCCGAAGACCGCTGCAATAACGGGTCTCCACGCATGTACTGATGGTTTCGGTGTCATGGCGTAAATGTAAACAGTTCTATTGCGGCCAGAATGGGACAAAAGCGCCGCTTCACAAGGAATTTCATCTTTAAATTGCAGGCGCTTAAAGCTTTCTTGACCGTGTCCGCCCCATCCTTGCGCGACCCAGAGGGCAGGCACCGATGAACAGGTGAATGTCGGCCCTCGCGTAAGGGCGCAGGGTTTGGCTGAAGGACCTCAAACATGCATCGAACCGCCACGAATTTGGGAGCGATCACCGGCCTCGCGTTTTCGCTTGGCGCGTGTGCGACTCTCGGAACGGATACTTCAGGATCAGCAGCAACGAAGCCATCGCTCGAGCTTACTCCTGTACTCAAGATGGACAACGATCCAGTCAATTTGGATGGCGCTGTCGCCCAGGCGCAAGTGCAGCGCAAAGCAGGCAATCTCGACGCCGCGATTCGCACGCTGAGCCAGCTTGTACTCATCGCGCCCGACGACGCGCGCGTTGTCGGCGAATACGGAAATGATCTGCCCCCTTCAGAGTGGTCCATCGACTATTTTAGTCTGGACCCTGAAGGAGAAGACAAATGGGCAAGAAGCACGGGCCTGAGGAGATTATCGGTAAGCTGCGCGAGGCCGAGATTATTCTAGCGCAAGGCGGGACGACGGGGGATGCGTGTCGTCGGATCGCGGTCACCGAGCAGACCTACTATCGCTGGCGCAAGGAATATGGCGGTCTGAAGACCGATCAAGCGCGGCGGATGAAGGATCTGGAGAAGGAGAACCTGCGGCTTCGGCGGGCGATCTCCGACCTGACGCTGGACAAGCTGATATTGCAGGAGGCCGCCCGGGGAAACTTCTGAGCCCCGCGCGACGGCGGCGTTGCGATAAATGCCAGAAGGATAGCCACGGCACCGAAGCGAATTGTCATGGTCCATCCCCCGAGAAGGTTTTGCTGCAATCTGCTGCAACTATCGCACTATAAACGTTTGACCGCGCCCCTTCCTCAGGGTTGGCGATTGCGGATAGGTCTGGGGGGACTCGAATTGGTAGCAGCGGAGGGATTTGAACCCCCGACCAAGGGATTATGATTCCCCTGCTCTACCACTGAGCTACGCTGCCATAGGCGGCGGATGTAAGGGGCGGGTGTCTTCCCTGTCAAGGCGCGGAAAAACCAGCAGTTTTGCGGCCCTTAGTGCCGTGTTTAGGCGGCCTTGCCGGCGCGTTCGCGGCTCACAATCCAGCCGCCGCCAAGCACGCGTGAGCCGGACTCGGCGTAGAACACGCAAGCCTGGCCCGGAGCCACTCCTTCTTCGCCGTTCAGAAGCTCAACCGAGGCACGGCCACCCTCGAGGGCGGTGACGCGTGCCGGTACGGGCGCGCGCGTTGAGCGCACCTTCACCAGGCAATCTTCAACCACGGGGCTCAGCCAATTGACGTTGGCGAGCGTAATCGTCCGTACACGCAGGGCTTCGCGCGGCCCGACGACAACGCGCTTTGTTTCCGCATCCAGCGACACGACAAAGAGCGGGTCTTCATTGCCGGAGAGGCCCAGACCTTTGCGCTGACCGACCGTGAAATGAATGATGCCCGGATGAGTGCCGATGACGCGCCCCTCCATGTCCACAATCTCGCCGGCTTGCGCCGCGCCCGGCTTTAGCCGTTCGACCACGTCGCCGTAGCGCCCTTGCGGCACGAAGCAAATATCCTGGCTGTCCGGCTTGTCGGCGGTGATGAGGCCGAGCTCGGTGGCGATGGCGCGCACATCGCTTTTCGGCTTGTCGCCCAGCGGAAACCGCACCATGTCGAGCTGCTGCGCTGTGGTGGCGAAAAGGAAATAGCTTTGGTCGCGGCTGTCATCGATTGCGCGGTGAAGCTCCGGCCCTTCAGCGCCCATTTCGCGGCGGACGTAATGCCCAGTCGCCAGAGCATCGGCGCCGAGTTCGCGCGCGAGATCGAGGAGGTCGCCGAACTTCACGCGCTCATTGCAACGCACGCACGGGATCGGCGTTTCGCCGCGCGCATAGGAGGCGGCGAAATCATCCATCACCTGGCGGCGGAAGCGCTCTTCGTAGTCGAGCACGTAATGCGAGATGCCGAGATGCTCGGCGACGCGGCGCGCATCGTGAATGTCTTGCCCGGCGCAGCAAGCGCCTTTTTTCTTCACCGCGGCGCCGTGATCGTAAAGCTGGAGCGTGACCCCGACGACGTCATAGCCATCACGCTTGAGCAGCGCCGCGACAACGGACGAGTCCACGCCGCCCGACATGGCGGCGACGACACGGGTCGCGGAAGGCGGTTTGGCCAAGCCTAGGCTGTTCAAAGGGGCGTTCATGAGCCGAGCCTTATAGGGGCAAGGGCTCCGGACGCAAGCCGGGAACTAGTTGTTGATGAAGTCCAGAAGCGTAAGTTGCCCCAGCGTCGAGGAAATTTGGAATGAGGCCTGGAGGGCCAGCTGGTTCTGCTGGAGCCGGGAAAGGGCCTCGGCCATGTCCACTTCCTCGATATCCGCCGTGAAACCTTTGTAGACCGTCGCGGTCGAATCCAGGTCGGTGATGGCGTTTTGCACCATGCGGTAGCGGTCGCCATTGGCTGCCGTAATGGAGGTGGCATTCGACATTGCGGTGGTAGCGGTCGGAATATTCGTTTGAATGAAATTTTCTTGCGCTGCCGTCAGGTTCTGTCCGAACGGTCCGCTTGCCGAGGCGTTGAACTGCGCCACGTCGCGAAAGAGCGAGAAAAGGTCCGTGGCCACATCTGAAGCGAGCACGCCGACCTGAACCATTCTGTTTTCGCCGATCCGGGCTGTGCGCGCGATCGAGCCATTGGCAAAGGCACCGTCCACGCTCGGCAGCGCCGCAAGATCGGCAAGGCTGGTCACGGTGATCGGGGGCGTTTGATCGTTTTCACCGGCATAGGTGTAGGAACTGCCATCCTTAGTGTTGAGGATGGTCGCGGCCTGGACTAATAATTCTTCCATGCGGCGCATCACCGACGTGCCGTTAATCTCCTCAGGCCCGTGCTTCTTGCCCATTTGTCTTCTCCTTCAGGGTCCAGACTAAAATGGTCGATGGACCACTCTGAAGGGGGCAGATCATATGCGCGCGCGCTTTTGCGATTAGCTGCCGCTCTTCTTCGGTGTTGCAAGCAGGCATTGTTCGCGACACCGATTTCAGAATGTTCACGGCCGGGTAGCGGCCGCGTTCCGCGATGGCGCGTTCCAAGACGATGTGGCCGTCCAGAATGCCGCGCACTGCGTCGGCGATCGGTTCGTTGTGGTCGTCACCTTCCACCAACACGGTGAAAAGCCCGGTAATGCTGCCAAGCTGCCCCTCAAGACCAGGACCGGCGCGTTCCAGCAAACGCGGCAATTCTGCAAAGACGGTTGGCGTATAGCCTTTGGAGGCGGGCGGTTCGCCGGCCGACAAGCCGATCACGCGCTGCGCCATGGCAAAGCGCGTGACCGAATCCATAACGAGCAAAACATGCAGGCCTTGATCGCGGAAATATTCCGCTGTCGCCATGGCCACGAAAGCAGCCTGGCGGCGCAGCAGCGGCGCTTCATCCGAGGTAGCGGCGATAATGACGCTGCGCGACAAACCTTCGTCGCCGAGTTCTTCGATGAATTCTTTTACTTCGCGGCCACGTTCGCCGATCAGGCCGATGACAATGACATCGGCGACGGTGTTGCGCGCCATCATCGCCATGAGAGTCGATTTGCCGACACCCGAGCCCGAGAAAATGCCGATGCGCTGACCGCTGCAGCAGGTGACAAAACTATTCAGAGCGCGGACGCCGAGATCGAGCGGACCACCGAGGCGTGAGCGTGTATGCGCCGGCGGCGGCGAGGCGCGAAGCGCGTAAGGGGCGAGCCCCTGAGCCGGCGCGCCTTTGCCGTCGCCCTGGCGACCAAAGGCGTTGACCACGCGGCCGAGCCACGCATCGCACGGGAAAATAGCTGAATTGGTATCGTCGAATGTTGCCCGCGCGCCCAAGGAAATGCCCTCAAGGCGGCCGAACGGCATCGCCAGGGCCCGTCCATCGCGGAACCCCACGACTTCGCATGGCAGATCGGGTGTATCGGCATTGGCGATTTTGACGCGACCGCCCAGGCCAATGGCCCCTTGCGCCCCGCTAACTTCCACCAAAAGGCCCTCAACCCGCGTTACGCGACCGAATCGCGCGTAGCGGGGAAGCCCCTCGACAGCCTGAAGTAAACTTTCCACGAATCCCCCTACATGACGGTGCCGCTTCCACCTTTTTTCGTAGGGGGAGGCGCTTTCCGACAATGCATCTTGAACCAGAGGCTTTAAGTGGCGGTAAACTTAACGAAGCGAATCAAGGGATGTTGCGGGTGCCGGAAGGCCCTGGAGCAACCCGGGCAAAGGTTGCATTTAGCCGGAGCGCGAAAGCTCGTGTTGACCAATTCCCTTTAGGGTTGGGTCACTGATTAACGGCGCCAGCTAACCATTTGGGGGGCACTCGCGCCGGTTTGAGGGGGTTTAGGAATGCGCGTACTCCTGATCGAAGATGACAGCGCAATGGCCCGCAGCATCGAGCTGATGCTGCGCTCGGAAGGTTTTAACGTCTACACGACGGACCTTGGCGAAGAGGGCATCGATCTCGGCAAGCTGTATGACTACGACATCATCGTGCTTGATCTTCAATTGCCGGATATGAGCGGTTTTGAAGTGTTGAAATCGCTGCGTTTGGCAAAGGTGATCACACCGGTGCTGATCCTGTCCGGCAATGCCATTGTGGAAGCGAAAGTTAAGGCGCTCGGTTTCGGCGCCGACGATTATATGACCAAGCCGTTCCAAAAGGACGAGTTGGTTGCGCGAATCCAAGCGGTGGTGCGCCGCTCCAAGGGCCATTCGCAATCGGTGATTACCACCGGAAAACTTACCGTCAATCTCGATGCCAAGACAGTCGAGGTCGACAGCCAGCGTGTGCATCTGACCGGCAAGGAATATCAAATGCTGGAGCTGCTTTCACTGCGCAAAGGCACGACGCTGACGAAAGAGATGTTCTTGAATCATCTTTACGGCGGCATGGACGAGCCAGAACTCAAGATCATCGACGTGTTCATCTGCAAGCTGCGCAAGAAACTCGCAGTGGCCTGCAATGGCGAACATTACATCGAAACCGTCTGGGGCCGCGGCTATGTACTGCGCGATCCGGAAGAGAAGGCGGCGTAGGTTTCGCGTTTATAGGCTTTGTTTGGTGCCGCAAGGTGCCGGGGCAGAGCGGGGGAACAAGGGGCGCGAGTTGCGCCCCTTATCTTTTGTTTTGCGATAGAGATTTTCGCCGAACGAAAACGCGCCTATTCCAACAATCCGATTTCGCTCAACTTGGCGAGCAGAATATTGCGGTCATAGGGCTTCAGAAGATAATCGTTCGCGCCGGCTGCCACCGCTTCCGTCAATTGCGAGACGTCGGTTTCGATAGCGCAAAAAATCACGAACGGCTTGTCGCCGCCAACTTCGCGCCGAAGCGCGCGTAAGAATTCGCTGGCCGGAACGCTGGGCACATGTCCATCGAGCAGAATCGCATCGGGCATCTGCCTGCGGCACAGATCGAGCGCGATAGAGCCGTCATCCGCCTCGGAAACATCCAGCTCGAATTCTTCGAGAATACGGCGCGCGACTTTGCGGACAATCCGAGAATCGTCGACGATCAAGCAATGTCTCATGGCGCTCTCCGGCTGCGGTACGGCCCTCAAAACGGCCGGGTTCCGCATGCGTCATGATCGCAAGCCTCGGTTAAGGCCGCGTGAAGCGCCAGGACATTGAGGCCTAGCCGGCGTCGAAGCGGACCTCGCCTTCGCCAAGAGTCACGGTCAACGCGGCGTTCAGGCCACGCGACAAAATATGCGTCAAATAAGGTTGGATCAGGCGGCCATCCAGAGCGCCGGCCGGTTCGCCCTTCAGGGCCCGCTCCGTATCCTGGTTGATGCGCGCCACAGTTCCCGTGGCGATCACCGAAAACTGCCGTGCCTGAGGATCGGCGGGCAATTCCACGCTGACACGTCCGCCGCGCGGCAGGCAGTCCATCGCCACAACAACCGTATTCATAAGGAGTTTTGCCCAATCTTTGGGCCAATTAATGGCTTGTGGCGTCCAGATCAGTTCAACCTTACCGCCCTTCATCAGCCCCGTCACAACGCGGGCGACTTCGGTCATGTCGAGTTCCGCACCCGCTGAACCGGCGGCGCCATAAGCGATTCGCGCGAATTGCAGCCGCGCCGCTGCCTGTTCCGCCGAGGAGGCGACAAGACGCAGAGCGTCCTCGCGCATCTCAGCATCGGTTTCGTCTTCCAGCACTTCCAGTCCGTTGACCACCGCACCCACGGGGCTCACAAGGTCGTGGCACACGCGCGAGACGAGAAGAGCGGCAAAGTCGAGATCGTTCATGGCCACGCCTTTTAAGGAATGCAGCACGGGGTGTTCACCGAATCATAGTTTCTATGCGGTAACTTTCGCCCCACGGTCTTAAGGATTGCTTAAAGATGAGCCTGGCCTTCAACCCGACTTTCTGCGTGCTGACATGCTGAAACTCTCTCCCTTCGCGGCGGAACTTTGCCGTATTGCCCAGGATGCCGGGGCTCTCATTCTCAGCCATTATGCCGGCGAGATCGAAGCCCGCGCCAAATCCGACGCCTCGCCCGTAACGTTCGCGGACGAAGAGGCTGAAGTCTTGATCTCGGCGCGGCTGGCGAAATTTGCCCCCGATATTCCGGTGGTGGCTGAAGAGGCCGCGGCGGCGGGGAGTATCCCCAAAACCAGCGGAAGGTTCTTTTTGGTCGATCCGCTGGACGGCACCAAGGAGTTCATCCAGCGCAACGGCGAGTTCGCCGTCAATATCGCGTTGATCGAGGGCGGGGTGCCGGTCTGCGGTGTGGTGCTGGCGCCGGCTTTGGAACGCATGTTTGTCGGCGACACGACCGGCGACGAAGCCTTTGCCGCCGAAATCCCCGCGCTCGCGAACGCAGAGCTGGACCTGACAAAAGCGAAAATCATCAGCGCGCGCCGCGCGCCTGCCGATGGCTTGATCGCCGTCGCTAGCCGTTCGCACCGGGACTACAAGACGGAAGAATTTCTGGCGCAGTACAAGATTTTGGACCTCGTAGCGGCCGGCTCGTCGCTGAAATTCTGCCTGGTCGCCACCGGCGAGGCCGATATTTATCCGCGTCTCGGCCGCACCATGGAATGGGACGTGGCGGCGGGGCACGCCGTGCTGGCGGCTTCGGGCGGTTCCGTGACGCAAATCGATGGAACGCCATTTCGCTACGGAAAGGCGGCGCAAGGATTCGCCAATCCTCATTTCATCGCGCGTGGACGGCCGGCCGCGTGAGTTAGAATTTTGCGTTTGTAGCCCATCCCCACATGTCATGGCCCCCAACAGCGGGCCATCCAGGCGACGCGTCACGCGTGGTGGCAACTGAACACGACAATAAAATAGCTGAACACGAAAATAAAATAGCTAATCAATCTCACTTCTTCTTCAAAGAAGAAGTCTGTCGTCATCTAGATGGCCCGCTGTTGCGGGCCAGGACACGGAAGCAGTGAAAGCGGGACAACGTTCGCGTTCCGCATGATAACGAGACTAGCTTGGAGCTAGTTTATGCTGCGGCTTACCCGCAGCATGGCGCCATCGGCACCTACCACCTCGACAGTATCGCCGTTCAGCGGATTGGATCCGTCGCTGGTGATCGCGCTCCAGCGCGAGTCGTCGAGAAGTATGGCGCCGCGCCCGCCTTGAAAATCGCCGGTGACCTTGACCCGCCGCCCAGCATATTGCGCGGCGCGTTGGTTCAACGTTCCGACCGGCTCATTGGATATCCACGAGGCCGGCGCGAAACGTTTCCAAGCCACCGTGGCGACAACTGCAAGGACGGCGAAGGTAACAATCTGCACGTCCGCGGAAAGGTCCGGGGCCGCTATCAGAATCAAACCCACGACAGCGGCGGCGATGCCCGGCCACAGGAAGTAAAAGGTCGGCGACAGCATTTCGAGCGCGACCATCATGGCGGCAAGCGCCCACCAATGCCACGCCCGTATATTGTCCAAAATCGGCAGCAAATCTTCCATGGTTCTGCCTCTAGACCGATGACGGCACGGTGCCGCGCGGTGTCCCGCCGTCACCCCGCGGGCCACGACCTGTGCCGCGCTGATTCTGATCGCCCCAAACTTCGCGCGTCAATTCGCCAATGCCGGCCAGCGATCCCAATAGGCCGGAGGTTTCCATCGGCACCACGACGAATTTCTGATTGGGCGCCGTGGCCAAAGCATGAAAGGCCTCGACATATTTCAGCCCGAGGAAGTAATTCGCCGCCGCGACATCGCCTTTAGCGATGGCCTCGGACACCATGTGGGTGGCCTTGGCTTCCGCTTCGGCGCCGCGTTCGCGCGCCTCGGCATCGCGAAACGCCGCTTCGCGCCGGCCTTCGGCTTCCAGAATGGCCGATTGTTTTTGTCCCTGCGCGCGCAAGATCGCAGCTTCTTTCTCGCCATCCGCTTCCAGAACGACAGCGCGGCGCAAACGCTCTGCCTTCATCTGGCGCGCCATGGCCTCGGTGATGTCGGAGGGCGGCGAGAGATCTTTGATTTCAATACGCGTGACCTTGATGCCCCACGGGTTCGTGGCCGCGTCGAGCACCCGCAAAAGCCGTTCGTTGATTTCGTCGCGCTTGGACAGAACCTCATCGAGGTCCATCGAGCCGATGACGGTACGCACATTGGTCAGAGTCAGATTCTGAATACCGCCGCGCAAGTCGCGCACCTCATAGGCCGCCTTGACCGCGTCGATCACTTGGTAAAACGCAATGGCGTCGGCCGTGACCATGGCGTTGTCGCGCGTAATCACGTCTTGGCTCGGAATGTCGATCAGCTCTTCCATCATCGAGAGCTTGTGCCCGATGCGGTCGATCATTGGAATGATCAGGTTTAACCCCGGAGAGAGGACGCGCGTGAAGCGGCCGAAGCGTTCGACGGTCCATTCGCGCCCTTGTGGCACGGCCTTGACCCCCGCGAAAATGATGACGAGGGCGAGAAATACAATCGCGGCTGTTAGGTACGTCATGCGGGCCTCCGGCCAAAGCGGGGACAGCATAGACTGATTTGCGGCGACTTGGAGGACAGAACGCGGCGCAAAGCCGCTCGAAACCGAAGGTTTACCGGGTTTGAGTTCGCGCCTTGCCTATAGCATCGTGCCTGACTGATTTGGTGCTTCGTGCCTCGGGGAGAAAAACCATGAAAACGCTTTTGGCCCTCGCGATTTTCGCGGTTCTGGGCGTCGTGAACGCGCAGCCCGCCGTAGCTGCGGCCGATCCGGCAACCGCTCCCGCAAGTCAGGACGACACCTATACGGAAGACGAGATCGTCAAAAGCGCGTCCGGCTTTTTCCAGATGGGAAGCGAAGCGGTCGCCAAGGCGGTCGAGGCCGTGTTCAAAAGCCATGGCCGGCCCAACGCCTATATCATCGGGTCGGAAGGCTCCGGCGCCATCGGCGTCGGCTTGCGCTATGGCGACGGCACGCTTTACCGCAAATCCGGCGGCTCGGTGAAAGTCTATTGGCAGGGACCGTCGATCGGTTTCGACCTTGGCGCCAATGCTTCGAAGAGCTTCACGCTTGTCTATCATCTGCCCAACAACAACGCGATTTTTCAGCGCTTCCCGGGTGTCGAAGGCAGTTATTATTTCATCGCCGGAATCGGTGTGAACTATCAGCAGGCGGGGAACATCATTCTGGCGCCGATGCGCACGGGCTTAGGCCTGCGGGCGGGCGCCAATGTCGGCTATTTGTCTTACACCACCGAACGCAAGGTTTTGCCGTTCTAAAACAGCGTTCTTAGACGAGATAGCTGAGACCCGCGGCCACTCCGAAGAGGACGAGGCCGAACAGCGCGACGCCGAGGGCGCCGACGACGAGCCCGACAATGATCGCGTGTCCATCGCGTTCGATCAGGCCGAGCCCAATCAGCGTGAGGCCGACAGCGGGAATATTATGCGCCAGCGGAATGGGCAAAGCGCAGACGAGCGCGTAGATCGCCCCAATTCCACCAATGAGACGTTCCGGACCAGGATGGGTGATCGCCGGAAGGCGCGGACGCAATAGGCGTTCGAATTTCGCCATGACCTGCGCCATGCGTTCGGCATAGGGTTTGAACGTCTCGGTGCGGATGCTGCGGCGGCCGAAATAATCGGGCAACACCAGATGGCGTACGCCCAGCATCAAATGGATGCAGAACACCATCGCCATCAACCCGAAGAGCACATTGCCGAACGGAATGACCGACGGAATGATATTGGGAATGGCGAAGACGGCGATCAGAACGCCGAGGCCGCGATCGCCCAACGCGTCCACGATCTCGCGTAAAGTTACGCGTTCGGATTGCAACGATCCCGCCAGCTGCCGCAACAGCTCGGATGTGCGGGTCGGTCTTTCTTCTTTCACGCGGATTGTCACGCCAACGCTGGCCATGATGTCCCTATGAGTGGCCTAACGCCGGTGCGGGTAAAGATACGTCACGAATTGTAAGCATCGCACTAATGCGGATTCTTTGCGCAGACGTGCGATGACTATTGTCCGAAGCGGTTTTCAGAAGGCGCATCATAAGCCTGGAAAATATCTGGCGGGGTTCGAGACATAGCTTCTGCGACCGCAAAAACCAAGGCGGGTTGGGGCGCTAAACGCGGTGTATCGCTAGATAACCATTTCGTTAGATTTACGTGAACGAGGCGCTATGCAAGCGCGCTCACGCGCCCCGCTTTTGCCCGGCGGCGAGGCTTCTGGCCAGAATTTGTGCGACGTGAACGGGATTTCGTCCCGCTCCATCGGCAATCTGCTGCCGGCAGGACGTCCCGTCGGCCACAATCAAAGTCTCGGCGTCGGCTTTTCGGACCGCCGGCAACAGGCTTTGCTCAGCCATCGCGCGCGAAATTTCGATAGTTTCATGTTGGTAACCAAACGCGCCGGCCATGCCGCAACATGACGACTCTACGACAGAAACTTCCAGCCCCGGAATTTGGCGTAGGGCAGATTCCACCGCGCCCATCGCGTCGAAGGCTTTCTGATGGCAGTGGCCATGCAGCAGCGCCCTTGCACCGATGGGCCCGAAATCGAGTTTCAATCGTCCGGCTTCGCGCTCTTGCGCTAGGAATTCTTCGAACAGAAGAAAATGCTCGCCGAGCCTCGTCGTGTCGTCGCCCGGAAGCAGCGATGCAGCTTCATCGCGGAAGGTGAATATGCAGCTCGGCTCGAGGCCGACAATGGGAATGCCGCGCGTCACAAACGGCAAAAGCATTTCTTTGGTGCGTGCGATTTCCGCGCGGGCTTCATCGACAAGACCGGAGGCCAATAATGTGCGACCGCAACAGAGCGGCCGTTTCTTCGCTTGAGGCAAATGCACGCGATAGCCGGCATGGATCAATACCGCGAGCGCAGCGTTCACATTCTCCGGCTCGAAATAGCGGTTGAACGTGTCGGCAAAGAGAACGACTTCGCGCCCATCTGGTTTGCCAAGCGCGTTTGCCTTCGGCGCGAAAATGTCGGAGCGCCAGTGCGGTAATTTGCGCGACGCAGCGAGGCCTAGCATAGATTGGCTGAGCTGTGCCAAGCCCGGCACGCGGTCGCGAAGGTTGAACAGAAACGGTAGCCGTGCTGCGAATGGCGCATAGCGTGGCAAATACGCAATCAGCCTGTCACGCAGCGAAAGACCTTTTGCCTTGGCTCTCGCGGCGAGAACTTCGATTTTCATTTTTGCCATGTCGACGCCGGTAGGGCATTCGCGTTTACACGCTTTGCAGGACACGCAAAGTTTAAGCGTCGCCATCATTTCGTCCGAGGCCAAAGCGTCGGCGCCAAGTTGGCCGGAAAGGGCAAGGCGTAAACTATTGGCGCGCCCGCGCGTCACGTCTTCTTCGTTGCGGGTGACACGATAAGAGGGGCACATGGCGCCGCCGGAAAGTTTACGGCAGGCACCATTGTTGTTGCACATCTCGGCAGCGCCCTGGAAACCGGACGCGCCACCCGGATACGCTGACCAGTCCAAAGCCGGCGTCAAATTCGAAACGCCGTATTTGTCGCCGAATCGTAGAAAGCCTCGATCATCAAATTTCGGCGCCCGCACGATTTTTCCCGGATTGAAGAACTGATCCGGATCGAACAGATCTTTTACGTCTTCGAACGCGCGCACGAGACGTGGACCGAACATAGATTCGTGGAATTCCGAACGCACAATGCCGTCGCCGTGTTCGCCGGAATGCGAGCCCTTATAGGCGCGTACCAGTGCGAAGGCCTCTTCGGCGATGGCGCGCATCGCTTTCAGATCTTTCTCGAGTTTGAGATTCAAAACGGGGCGCACATGGAGGCAGCCGACTGAAGCATGTGCGTACCAGGTGCCGCGCGTGCCGTGTTTCTCGAATACCTGGGTCAGCTTGTCGGTATATTCCGCCAGATGCTCCAGCGGTACGGCGCAATCTTCCACGAAGGACACCGGTTTGCGCTCGTCCTTCATCGACATCATGATGTTGAGGCCAGACGCGCGCACATCGGCGATGGCCGTTTGCAGGCCCGGATCGCTGACTTCGACCACGCCGCCCCAGCGCCGGCCGATCTTGGTCCAGCTGAAACCCAGATCGCCCATCAAGTCGTTCAGGCGTTTCATGCGCAGGGTGTTTTCGGGTTCGCCTTCGTCGAATTCCACCATCAGCAGCGCTTCAGGATCTTCGCGAACGAATTTCTCGATGGTCGAGCGGAACAGCGGAATGGCCCGTGCCAATTCGAGCATGGTGTTGTCCATCAGCTCGATGGAGATGGGGCCAAGCTTTTCGAGATGCTGGGCGGCGTCCATAGCTTCATAGAAACTGCCGAAATGGCAGATGCCGACTTGGCGCTTACCGAGTATCGGCGACAGCTTCAGCGTAATCGCGGTCGAGAACGCCAGCGTTCCTTCCGATCCCACCAGAATATGCGCGAGATTGATGTCGCTCATTCCAGGCACGACGGCGTCGAGATTGTACCCGCCGACACGGCGCAGAACTTTTGGAAACCGCGCGTCGATTTCGCCGGCTTCGCGCGCGGCAATGCCCAAGAGTTTCGTCGCGAACGGGCGCAACGGCGAATCGGGCGCTAGAGCCGAAAGATCACGCGGCGTGGGCCCGAAATGCGCTGCCTCGCCGTTCGGCAGGATGGCGTCTATGGCGATGACGTTGTCGCGCATGATGCCGTAGCGGAGCGAGCGCGTGCCGCAGGAATTGTTGCCCGTCATGCCGCCAATTGTGGCGCGCGAGGCTGTCGAGACATCTACCGGAAACCACAATCTGTGCGGTTTCAGCAGGCGGTTGAGCTCGTCCAGCACAATGCCGGGTTCGACCACACAGGTTCGGCGCTCGACATCGAGCGAAATTAATTTGTTCAAATGTTTCGAGGCGTCGATCACCAGCGAATGATTGACCGTCTGCCCCGATTGCGACGTGCCGGCGCCGCGCGGCAATATGCTGACGCCTTCGGCCCTCGCGGCCTGCATCGCGCGCGTCACGTCCGCGATGGAGCGCGGCACGACGATTCCAAGCGGCATCATCTGATAGGAGGATGCGTCAGTGGCATAGCGGCCGCGGTCGAACGCGCTGAACAGCGTTTCGCCAAGGCCTTCCTGCTTCAGCCGACGTTCCAGCCCCGGCATGGCAACAATGGTCATTGTGTTGATTCCGTCATGCCTAAGCTGTGCGTGGCTCCGTGGGTGCATCCTCGAATGGTTTCTCGGGATGCATCAGAAAGGCGCTCAGCGCACCGACCGTGAGAAGACCCATCAGCACGAAAAAGGGAAGCTCCCAATTGCCGGTAACATCGATGATGTAACCCGCGACCAGCGGTGACGCTATCGCGGCGAAGGCCGAACCGGAATTCATAAGGCCCGACGCGGTGCCCGAATATTTGGGCGCGATGTCCATGGGAATCGCCCACATCGGACCGATCACCAATTCGGCGAAAAAGAAGCCGGCCGAAAGGCTGAGCGCGACAATGGTGACGTCGTGGAAATAGAGGAGTGGCACCAACGAAAGCAGGGCGCCGACAAATCCGAGAACGGTGACGCTGAGCCGTGCCAATCTTAGATTGCCCGTTGCGTGCAGAATCTTGTCAGACATGACGCCGCCCACCGTGTCGCCCACGAAGCCGGCGAGGAACACACCGGATGCGAAGAGCGCGGAGTCTTTAATGTCCATGTCGTGATTGCGCTGAAAGAACAGCGGAATCCAATTCAGATACAGCCACAGGCACCAGCCGTAACAGAAATAGGTAAGCGTCACTGGCCACATGCGCCGGATCAGCGGGCCCCATGGCACTTGCGGTGCCTGCTTGCCGGCGCGCGACGGCGGCAGCACGGCGAGTTCCGCCTGCGTGATGGCGGGATGTTCGCTAGGCTCATCGCGGAAATACCAATACCAGACCGCCACCCAGATCAGGCTGATCACGCCGATGATGGCGAAGGACCAGCGCCAGCTGGTTGCAACAACCAGCGCCGCGACCAGAGGCGGTGTGATCGTGTTGCCGAGGCGCGCGAAGGAATGGGTGATGCCTTGGGCGAAGCCATATTTCTTGGGCTCGACCCAACTACGCATGGCGCGCGTGGCGGTGGGGAAGGTGGCGCCTTCGCCGAATCCCAACAGAAGCCGCATGAAAAAGAGGGAGTAGAAGCTCCACGACAGGCCTGTCAGAATCGTCGCGCCGGCCCAAATCAATCCGCACACGAACAATACGCGCCGTGCGCCGAATTTATCGCCCACCCAGCCGCCGATCACTTGGAACACGAGATAGGGATAGGCAAAGGCAGAGAAGATCAGACCAAGCCGTGTGTTGTTCAGGCCTAATTCGTCTTGGAAGGCGCCGGCTGCGGAATTGACGTTCACGCGGTCGACATAGGTGATGAAATACATGACGCAGAGAAGCGCCAGGACAACATTGGTGGCCTTGAACGGTCCGCGCATGCGCAGTTCCTCACATCTGTTTTTTTATGTGTGCTTTAGGCGGCGGTCAGGCGTGCGCGGGGTGACGTACGCGATTGATGAAGGGAACGGTCGGCGAGCGGACCATGGCGTAAGCGCCATCGCCAAGACCTGCCTGCACCAAAAGCGCGATGGTCCACAATGTCGGAAGCTCGGCGCCGGCGGCGGTGAAGAAATAGCCTTTGCGCATGAACCAATGGATCGCCGCGGCGAGCATCAACGGCACGGCGTAAAGCGCCACCCAGCGTGCGCAGATTCCAGGGATGAGCAAAACCGCGCCGAGGAACTCTGCGCTCAGCACATAGATGACGACCCAATCGGGGTAGCCGGCGGCGGTGAGATTGGCCCACCAGCCGTCAACACCGCCCGGAACGACGGCGTATTTGTAATAGAGGTGCGCGATGGCGAAGAGGCCAAGCGTCACCCTGAGACAGAATATGGCGTAAGGCGCGGTGCGCTGGTCGATCATGGCACGTCTCCCCGGTTCCATTCGTATCCGGCCTCTGTGATTCCCCGGGCCGGTGTGAGGATGAGGCACGCGAACCGCTTTCGAGGCAATGGGTTCTGCAGGGCGCGCGCGGGCTTTCTTGACGTCCGGCCTTGGCCGGGAGGGGCGCTGTTGCGGGAAACGCCGCAAAAAGGCTATGAATTACGGTGTTTGGCGTGTGCATGGGCGGGTTGGGGAAGCGAACGCGCGTCGTCACTCTGTTGATTGTGCACACAGAAACGGCCTAGCGCCGGGTAAATGAGTTGGACTTGGCTTCCTGAAGGCAGTGAATCGCGACGGGGCGCGATGCAATTGTCGGGAACGAGCCGCTGAAAAGCGCGCGTTTCGCAGGGCTGAAGCGTCCAAACGCCAAGAGTGCGGTCTCGCCCTTGGAACCCCGTTGCGAAGCCCCGATTGAAGGCGAACGTGGCTCGGGCGGGCTGCAATGATGGACGAAATTCGGACCAAATCATCGGCACAATGGATTGCGATGTTTCTCGTTCTTCCCGCGGGGTTTTTTCTCGCGGGCTGCAGCACGCTGCCTTGGTTCAAGCCTAAGCCTGTCCCTGTCGTGATGACGGATCCCGCACCCCCACCGCCGGTGGAGGTTTTGACATCAGATCTCACGCAGCCCGCACTCACGACCCAACCGGAACCGGCGCCAAGGCGCCAGGCCAATGCGGCACGTCCACCCGTGCGATTGCGCGGTGGAATTAGCCCAACGGCGCCGCCGCCGCCGAAGCCTGAACCAGAGATCAAACCCGCCGAGCTTGTTGGCCTTGAATTCGCCGGCGTGCTGAAAGTGCTGCGCAAGCCCGACACTGTTCACGATGCGGTTTTGCCGGTCGTGTGGAGCTATGCTGAAGCGGATTGCACCTTACAGCTCTATTTTTATCCCGACATCCAAACCACGCGTTTTCACCTCTTGAAATACGATCTCAAAGAGGCCGCCAAGCAAGAAGCGAGCGGCACATCGGGGTGCATGCGGCGATTTGCAGTAACAGGAAGCGATGCGAAACTTGCCCAGTGAAAGGCCGAGCGGCCATATTGTAATCGTCGACGACGACGACATGTTCCGAGAATCCCTGGTTCAGAATCTGTCCGACGCGGGGTTCGAAACGACGGCGTTCTCCGAAGGGGTAGGCGCGTTGGCACATCTGCAGGAAGCGGGTGCGCCGGATGTCATTCTTCTGGACTGGAAGATGCCGGGAATGACGGGCATCGAAGTCTTGCGCGAAGTACGCACGCGGAAGTAGATGCGCCAGTGGTGTTTCTCACCGTGCTCAACGATCAGATCTACGAAGAGGCCGGCCTCTTGGGTGGCGCGGTCGATTTCATCGAGAAATCGCGGAGCTTCTCCATTCTATTTCGCCGCCTTGAGGTCATTCTCGACGGCCGCAAAAAAGGCGCGGCCGCCGGAAATGCGCCGCACGGCCCTGATATCTTGCGCTATGGCCCGGTGAAACTGCACCGCGACGTGAGCCGCGTGTTCTAGAACGGCACCGAGATTGATCTGACGTTTACCGAGTTTCAGATCGTCGAATATCTGGTCTCGCGCGCCGGACGGGACGTCCGCTACCGCGACCTTTACGACATTGTCCATGGCGAAGGGTTCACCGCCGGCAGCGGCGAACTCGGTTTCAGAGTGAATGTGCGCGCCTTCATCAAGCGCATCCGCCAAAAATTCCGCGATGTGGATCCGCAATTCTCGCACATCGAAAACTATCCCGAATTCGGATATCGTTGGACGGCCGTGGATGGCGGATAATCTAGGGCGGCGATTCCAAAGAGGATATCGATCGCTCGCGATAAAGATTATTTTTGTCGCCGTCGTTTTCCTGGTCGTCCCGATTATTTTCTATCAGCTGTTCCGCGCCGCCGATGCGCAGCAATCGGTATTGCTGCAACGGACCGTCGAGGAAAAGGGCGGGTTGATCGCGGCCGTTTTGAAGCCGCATCTGCAGCGTTTTCAGGAAGACCCGCCGGAAATGCTGCAACGCGCCCTCAATGAGGTTGCGTCGGGTGGCATGAATATCCGCGTCTTGGTAAGCGGCTTCAGCAATGCGAGTTCGGGGGGCTTTTCCTATATCGCCTCTTCGCCCGTGGTATCGGCGGATTATTTGCTGCAGGAGCGCGCGCAACTCGGCGAAATGGGTGTCTTCAACAGGTTGGCGCCCACCTGCGACGGCGAGGTGAATTCTTCGGTCCGCTTCACCAATCCGGCGGGGCGTCTCGAACTTCTAACTTCGATGACGCCGGTGCATATCAATGAAAGCTGCTGGCTGATCGTCACCTCGCAGACTGCGGAAGGGGTGTTGCAATCGTCTATCGGCCGCCCCGTGTGGAACACGCCCACGATCCACATTGCGGCGACGATCTATCTGCTCAGCGCCGGCATCGTTGTGTGGGTATTCATGGATATTTGGCGCAATGTCGACCGCTTCCGCATTGCCGCGCGTAAGATTCGCTTTCATGGCAGTGACGATGTTTCGTTCCGTGAGATGAATACGATTCCCGAATTGACCGGCGTGGCGGAAGATTTCGACTCGCTCGTCGATGCGTTGAAAAAATCCAAGGCCTTCATCATTCAGGCGGCGGAAGAAAATGCCCACGCGTTGAAGGCTCCCCTCGCGGTGATCTCGCAAGCGGTCGAGCCGTTGCGGCGCGCAGTTTCGTCAGCAAATCCGCAAGCACTTCGCAGCCTCGAACTGATCGAGCGCTCAACCGCCCGACTGGATTTGCTTGTTTCCGCTGCACGCGATCTGGAAACGGCGGCCGCCGACGCGATCTATCCCAAATCACGGCGGCTCGACCTGTCGCAATATCTGTCCCGCCTCGTCGCAGCCTATGAGCCAGCGATGGTGGCCGAGGAAAAATTCTTGCGCGTCGATCTTGCGCGTGATGTTGCCATTTATGCCGACGAAGAAGCGATCGAATCGATCGTAGAAAATCTCTTGGAGAACGCGGCGAGCTTCACCAAGTCCGGCGGCACAATCGATGTCACTTTAACGGTGAACGAGGGCGCCCATCTCACCGTCGCCGATCGCGGCCCGGGCGTGGCCCCGCAAAATCTGACGAATATTTTCGACCGGAATTTTTCGGTGCGGGACAAAGTACAAGTCAATATGAGCAGCAAGCCGCCGACGGAGCAACATTATGGCCTGGGTCTATGGATCGTTCGGCGCAATGTCGAAGGTCTCGGCGGTAGCATTGACGCGCATAATCGCGAGGGCGGTGGTTTCGCCGTGACCGTATCCTTCAACTTGGCCTAACCATCTTTCAAACTATGCCGCTAAGACGCATCTACTGCGCTACGTTCAGCGGAACCGTCGTATACTGACTCACGTTAGATCGTGATGACGGAACTCTAGGAGTGAAGAGCGATGAAACTGCGTGTCAGCCTGGCGCTTCTCTGCGCCCTCGTGCTCTCCGCCTGTGCATCCATGAATGGCGGGGCCCCTGATAAATATATTGTTTTCTTCGATTTTGATTCGGTTGAGCTTTCGCGGCCCGCACTCGCCGTTGTTGCAAAAGCCGCGGCTGAGGCGAAGCGCGCGAATCCGACGCGGATTGATGTTGCCGGTTATACCGGGGCAGTGGAAGGCGCTCGAACGGGCGAAGTCATCGCGACGCAACGCTTTGAAGCGGTCGCGAACGCGCGCGCGACGGATCGTATGCAGGAAATGGCAGAGCGCCATAAATTAGAAGGCGTAGCAAATTGGATGCGCGTGATTGCCGCAATCGGCGAGCTACAAAAGTCCAAAGACGGGGAGCGAACAAACTAATCAGGAGATTGTGGAGTTTGTGCACTACTCTCGGCTCAGAGGTGGTAAGCATCATCGCCGCAAGTCAGCTCTTATGCACCAAGCTGATCGACGGGGAGAAATTCAATGAGTACTGCCAAGGTCCAAAGTGAAAGTCTCAAGCACCCTCGGGAAGTTTTGAGGCGCATGATTGACGAAGGCCCCAAGGCAGCAAAGCCTATTCTCGTCGCTGACTTCACCGCACGCATTAAGCGCGACAAAGAGATGGTCAATGCCACGATCGAGGCCTGGTTCAACGCGAATAACTACAGCCTCTAGCGCAAATCCAAGACGGGCGCCGAACTAAAAGCGCGCAAGGTCCTGGATGCACATATCGTAAATCTGACGAAAATTGCGAAGGCGCGCATGAAGGAGATTGTCTTCGACGACATGAAGGCGGACGGCAAGATCATCATCATAAAGGACGCGCCACGGTCCCGAGGGAATGGTCGTATACTGAAATCTAGGTGAAGTTCGACAAGCCTGCTCAACGCTCGGGCGAGGGCTTAAGCTATTCCTGAAAGCGATACAGAAAGCGTGGACCATGCCAGACCTCGAAGCCGTCCGCGCCCTTCTGCTTTCCCTTGATCGCAAATAACACAGTGGCGTCTGCGATGCGCTCGGCATCTTTGGTCGTTTTCAGGAATTCAACGGCGACGATCTGGCGATCTTTCAAGAAGAAACAGCGCACGGGAATCTTCCCGTAACCGAGAGACAACTGGCTACCCCGTTGCTTCTCTGTTCCGAGACAACGTCGGGGGCAATGTGCGTGCTGAGCGAATGGGAAAAATAGCGGGTCATATTTCGACTCCCAATAAACGTCGGGAGCACACGATGATCGCTGTCTCTCAGGTGCGAAGCGCTACGCGCCGTCCGCAATGGCTGACCCTAGCACGCTAAGTTGCGAGAACCTCGAACCATCGGCGGACGGAACTCTGGCCGATTGGTAGCGGCGGGGAACGTCAATACGAGGGCGCAGAGCCGAAGAAGCCGCAGGCGTAGGCGTCATTCGACTTAGGGGAACCATTGGGTTACCCTCCTTCATCGTCGACCTACACAGGGCTTTCGGCGACTGAGAGATATCAGCGAACACGCCGATAGGTGACGCGCTCCCGCTCAACGCAGGGGGAGCTGTATGCTCGAATACCGTCTGTATTTCTTAAACTCGACCGGGCGGATCATGCGCCGCGAAGAGTTTGTATCGCCCGACGATGCGCAGGCGCTCGCCCATGCCAAGCAATTCGTGGACGGCCTTGCACTAGAGCTTTGGTCCGGGACGCGGGTGGTTGGGCGATTTGATCCCAAGTAACTCCGATTGCGCTCCTCACGTCTCGATTCGTGGTCGATTCGTGGTCGGCGACCCCGAAAAGGTTCCTCAAATCCGGTAAGTCTTTGAAATAATTGGTGCCCCCAGCCGGTTTCGAACCGGCGTTTTCGCCGTGAGAGGGCGACGTCCTGGGCCGCTAGACGATGGGGGCGGCTGACCGGCGTATATAGCGGTGCCGTCGCGGCGGGATCAAGCCGACCCAGACCTACCATTAGCCCCTGTTTATCGCCGGTCCTCGATAGTCATGCGTTCGAAGCGTTTGGCGCTCGCCTCAAAAACGAAGGCGCCAATAGCAAAACCTTTGTCCGGGTTGCCGCCCAGCACGAGCCAAAGGAACCTGTCCTCTAACGCGCCTTCCAAGTCGGTCGCCGAAGGGGCGGGCGCGCCGTCCGGGTGCGAATGAAAACAACCGACAACAGCGCGTGCCGTCACGCGCAATGTCCGCAGCAAGCGGAATTGCAACGCAGGATCGATTTCAAAGCGGCGCTCGCGATTCTCCGCCAGATTATCGGACTCATGAATTTCAACGAGGTGCCAGGTGTGGGTATCGGCGCTCCCCACCAAAAGGCCGCAACATTCAAACGGATAGGCGCGTGTGGCCGCCGCGATGAGGCTTTCCTTCAACGAAGCTGGCAGATGAAGACAATGCGGCGCCATGGAAGCTTAGGGTTCCAGCGCGACGCGGCCGATGATGCGTCCGCTGGCGGCGTCGAGGATGACCAGAATCGGGCCGCCATCGGTGCGCTCGGCCTGAATCAGCAGCCGGTTGCCATCGAGCGTAGCCGATGTGAGCTGCGCGCCCGGCGCCAGACCGAGATTGACGTCAAAGGCTTCGCGTCCGCGTGGACCTGCGCCTTGCTCGCGCCCGCCCATCAACAGACCGCCGACAAGAACGCCCACCGCAATGATGATCAGAACGCCAAGCCCAATGACGACGGCCAAAAGCCCGCGATGCTTGGTTGCTTCCGCCGCAATCGTGTTATGGGGTTGATCCATGATTGCGCAATCCTCCGCGGACGAAACTGTATACGAGGCTGAAGCCGCTCCCGAAGATACCGGCACGCGGCTCGATCGCTTCCTGGCGAAAGCTCTGCCTCAGATTTCCCGCTCGCGCCTGCAAGCCTTGATTGTTTCGGGCTCTGTCGCGTGCGACGGCGCGACCATAAGAGACGCCAATCATCGGGTCAAACTAGGCGATGTCTTTCGTGTCGCCATCCCTCCTGCAGTGCCCGCAATCCCTGCGGCGCAGGCGATTCCGCTGAATATCGTGTACGAGGATTCCGACCTCATCGTGATCGATAAGCAGGCGGGGCTCGTGGTGCATCCGGCAGCCGGAAATCTCGACGGCACGCTGGTCAATGCGCTGCTCGCCCATTGCGGCGATCTCACCGGCGTCGGCGGCGTCATGCGCCCGGGCATCGTGCATCGCCTGGATAAGGATACGAGTGGGCTTTTGGTGGCGGCGAAAAACGAGCGCGCCATGCGCAGCCTCGGCAAGCAATTTGCCGCCCATGCCGTCGAGCGCGCCTACAACGCCGTTGTTTGGGGCGCGCCGCGCACGCCGCATGGCACGATTGAAGGCAATCTTGGCCGCAGCCCCTATGACCGCAAACGTATCGCGGTGCTGCGCACAGAGGGCAAACCCGCGCGCACCAATTATCGCGTGTTGGAGCGTTTTGGCCCCACCGAGCGCGTCTTCGCCGCGTTGGTCGAATGCCGGCTGGAGACGGGGCGCACGCATCAGATCCGCGTGCATATGGGCCATATCGGCCATCCTTTGATCGGCGACGGCACCTATGGGCGGGCGCGCTCAACGCCGCGCGCCAAGACGCCGGCCGAGGCGGAAGCCTTCGCCGCGGTCGAGGCTTTCCCGCGTCAGGCGCTGCATGCCGGGGTGCTGGGCTTCTTCCACCCCAGCAAGCAGGTTCAAATGCGCTTCGAATCTCCGTGGCCGGAAGATTTATCCAATTTGATCAATGTCTTGCACGACATGGGACGCGACCATTAGGCTTTTGTCATGGTCACATTCTCGCCTCTTGCAAATGCTAAAAACGCACCCACATGACATGACCGAGGGATACACTTCATCCGAGACATGTCAGATGCCGTCTGGCTCCATCAGGGCCGCCGGACGGAAACGCATCTCCTCGTGAAGGGTTGAGGGTTTAGTTATGGCGTCACGCACGCTGCCGGCACTTGGGGAAGGGGGGCTATCGCGCTATCTCGCGGAGATCCGCAAATTTCCGCTGCTTGAACCGCAAGAAGAATACATGCTCGCCAAATCTTGGCGCGAGCACGAAGACACGCAGGCGGCCCACCGCCTGGTGACCAGCCATTTGCGCCTCGTCGCCAAAATCGCGATGGGCTATCGCGGCTATGGTCTGCCCATCAATGAAGTGATAGCCGAAGGCAATATCGGCCTGATGCAGGCTGTGAAACGTTTCGAACCTGATCGGGGATTCCGCTTGGCGACCTACGCCATGTGGTGGATTCGCGCGGCGATCCAGGAATACATCCTGCGTTCGTGGAGCCTTGTGAAAATGGGCACCACCGCCGCGCAGAAGAAATTGTTCTTCAACCTACGCCGCACCAAGGGCCAGATCGAGGCACTGGAAGAGGGTGATCTTCGCCCCGAACATGTGACCAAAATCGCCACCAAGCTCGGCGTGCCGGAAGAAGAAGTGGTGAACATGAATCGCCGTTTGGCGGGGCCTGATTCATCGCTGAACGCGCCGATGCGTGCCGATTCCGAGTCGGAATGGCAGGATTGGCTGGCCGACGACACGCTCGATCAGGAAACGCGTCTCGGCGAAGCCGACGAGATGGAAGAGCGCCAAGCTCTGTTGTCGACGGCGCTGGAGAATCTAACGGCGCGCGAACGCGACATTCTGGAAGCGCGTCGCCTGCGCGACGAGCCGGTGACGCTGGAAGATCTCTCGGTGAAATACGGGATCAGCCGCGAACGCGTGCGGCAGATCGAAGTGCGCGCCTTTGAGAAATTGCAGCAGAACATGAAATCCGCGCTCACTGCCAAACACGCCGGAACGCTGCACGCGCAGTGATTGTCGCGAATGCCATGAGCACAAACAAAAGCGGGCCCCTTTCGGGGCCCGCTTCGTTTCATGCGCGTGGAAACGCGAATGACGAAAGTATCAATACCAATTGCGTTGACGAACTTCGACGCCGTTGGTCGTGCCAACCGCTTTGGCGAAGGCGCCGACATCGCTCATGCCGTAGTGATACGGGTAGACGATCTTCGGCTTGAACGCGAGAACGCCTTCGGCGGCGGCTTCCGGCGTCATCGTGTAGGGCAGGTTCATCGGAATGAACGCAACGTCGATATTCTTCAGCGCGCGCATTTCCGGAACCGCTTCGGTGTCGCCGGCAATGTAAACGCGCTTGCCGCCGAGCGTGACGACATAGCCGTTGCCGCGGCCTTTGGTGTGGAACTGAAGACGGTCTGCTGTGGTGTTGTACATCGGCACGCCTTCATAGGTGACGCCGCCCATGGTCATGCTGGCGCCGTTCGCAAGTACGTGCGTCTTGGCTTTCAGCGCTGCCGGGAAGTCTGGAAGATTCACGACGGCTTGCGGCGCGATGATCATGGTGTTGGCGCCGGCCAGCTTCGTCAGCGCGGCGGCGTTGTAATGGTCGCCATGAATGTCGGTGACCAGGATGACGTTCGCGGCAGGCAGGCCGGCGAACGGTGCGGCGCCGTCGGTGCCTGCGGGAGCGCCCGGAGCCGGCGTCGGATCGACATAGATCGTCTGGCCGTTCCAAGACAGTGCGAGCGTGGCGTGCTTCAGCGGATGAATGACAATGTCGCCGCCAGTGGTGGCGGCAATATGGTCGCCGTCGAGAGCAGCGGCGGCCATGGATTGGACCGGTGCCAACGTCAGCGCCGAAATGGCGATGCTCGCGGCAAGGCCGAAAAGGCGAATGCTTTTCATAGGGGGAGTCCTCTTGCAGGTTTGGTTCGTAGGTGGCGCACGGCAGCACCGCTTTGCAGCGCGGCCGAGTCAGCGCGGAATATATTCACCTGCCCATGCGCTGGCTACAGTGTTGCAGCCTCTGTTTGCGCGCTAAATGTGTGCATGCGCTGAAATGGATTATTCGTCATGAATCTTTTGTTGTGGCAGGTCGATGCCTTCGCACTCAAAGCTCTCGGCGGAAATCCGGCTGCGGTGATTCCATTGGAGGAATGGCTGCCCGATGCGCTGATGCAGGCCATCGCAGGCGAAAACAATCTTTCCGAGACGGCGTTCTTTGTTCGCATGGCGCCCGGGCTGTATGATTTACGCTGGTTTACGCCAACTGCCGAAATCGAGCTTTGCGGCCACGCCACGCTGGCATCCGCCTGGGTGGTGTTCGATGCGCTCGATCCTTCGCTGAAGGACGTGCGCTTTCAAACCAAAAGCGGAATCCTTGTTGTTGAGCGCGATGAAGGCGGCATGAATCGCCTCTCGCTGCCGGCCGATTCCGTAAAGCCCTTCGCGGCGCGCGATGGATTTGCCGAAGAACTTGCGAAGCATCTTGGCGTTGCCGCACCGGCATCACTGGAGAGCGGGCGCTATCTGATGGGCGTGTGGAACGAAGATGCTTCGGTGCGCGCCATTACATTGGGCGGTGGACTCGAAGGGTTTCTACGCGCGCATGGCTTCTGGGGATTTATCGCGACTGCGCCAGGAAAGGAAAAATTGAGCAATGGAAAACCATTCGATTTCGTTTCGCGATTTTTTGCGCCGGCCAAAGGTGTGCCGGAAGATCCCGTCACCGGATCGGCGCATTGCGCGCTCGTGCCCTATTGGGCGAAGCGCCTTGGCCGTAATGATTTACACGCCTTTCAAGCCAGCGCACGCGGCGGCGAGTTGTTCTGCCGCGCCGACGGCGCGCGTGTGATTCTGGCCGGGCCATGCGCACTCTATTTGCGCGGAACGATCACGCTTTAGGGGCGCTCGTAGCGTTTGATCCGCGGCGGCTGGATGCAGCTCACGCCGTAATTGCCTTCAGCAACAGTGATGCGCCCCTCTGCATCGGCATTCGCATACACAATCCAAAGTGTGCGGCAGAACAATCCGCTGCGCTCGAAACGCGCGCTGGGGAATCCGCCTTGCGTGGTGAGGCTGAAACCTTCTTTGGACAATGCCTCCATCATGACGCGTTCGGATGAGCCGATCGGATATGCGTTGCGCACACGCCGATCAAATTCCGCGCCGGCTTCGTCACGGGAACGGGAAAGTCCTTGCGCGATTTCAGGCAAAGGCACGCGCGCGGAAAATGCCATCGCCGCCGTCGTCAGCACTGCTGCTGCCCAAGCGCTCCACACCAAAACATGCCGACGTGAATTCGACATTTTGGAACATCCAAAGGCAGCCTTAGGCCCGCGGGGATGTGCGTAAATAGAACCCTAACGCATTTTCCATTGACGGGCACGGCGCGTTTCTCCTATAGGAGCCGCGGGCCACACTCCCCCAACGGAGTGCCACTATTCTGGAAGGAATAGACATGACCGGAAATCGTCCGGCCGTGCGTCCAGCACGGCCTTTTTTTTCGTCCGGCCCCTGCGCTAAGCGCCCGGGGTGGACACCTGAAGCCCTGAAGGACGCTGTCCTTGGGCGTTCACATCGCTCCAAGCTCGGCAAAGGCCGTCTGCAAGACGCCATCGTGCTTACGCGGCGGGTGCTCGGCGTGCCGGCGGATTACCGCATCGGCATTGTCGCCGGTTCCGACACCGGCGCCGTCGAAATGGCGCTGTGGTCGCTGCTTGGTCCCAAGCCTGTCGACGTGCTGGCTTGGGAAAGTTTCGGCGAAGATTGGGTCACCGATGTCGTCAAGCAGCTCAAGCTGAAAGACACGCGCACGCTGAAAGCGCCTTATGGCGAGCTGCCCGATCTTTCCAAAACAAACCCCGCACATGACATCGTCTTCTTGTGGAACGGCACGACCTCTGGCGTGCGCGTGCCCAATGGCGATTGGATTTCTGCTGACCGCACGGGCCTGACCATTTGCGACGCCACCTCGGCTGCTTTCGCGATGGATCTGCCGTGGGACAAGCTCGATGTCGTGACCTTCTCCTGGCAAAAAGTGCTGGGCGGAGAAGCCGCGCACGGCGTGCTCGTTCTTTCGCCGCGCGCGGTTGCGCGCCTCGAAAGCTACGAACCGTCTTGGCCGATGCCGAAAACTTTCCGTCTGACAAAGGGCGGAAAATTGGTGGAAGGCATATTCGACGGCGAGACCATCAACACGCCGTCGATGCTCTGCGTCGAAGACTATGTCGATGCCCTGAAATGGTCGGAAGAGATCGGCGGATTGAGCGCGCTGATGGCGCGTTCGAATGCCAATCTTGCAGCGCTCGAAGCCTGGGCGAAAAAGACCGATTGGGTTGATTTCCTCGCTGCCGATCCCAAGTCGCGCTCCAACACCAGCGTGTGCTTGAAGGTCGTCGATCCCTGGTTCGACGCTTTGTCGGAAGACGGCAAGGCGGAAGCCGCAAAGAAGCTGGCTGCCATATTGGAGAAGGAAGGCGTGGCGCTCGATGCCGCCGGCTATCGTGCCGCCCCGCCGGGACTTCGCATCTGGTGCGGCGCCACTGTCGATACGGCCGATATCCAAGCTCTGACGCCCTGGCTCGATTGGGCGTACGCGCAGGTCAAAGGCAGCTAAGGCAGCTGGCGATTTCGCGGCAACGCGGAGGGACGCATGGCATTTGTGCCAGACAATCCGTTGGAAGCAACGCTCATGCGCGCGGCGACAGAGCCGGCCGTTCGGCCGGAATTCTATCGCCGCCTGCTTGAGGCCGAGCTTTTCGTCATCGGTAAGCTTGCCAATCCCGAAGCGGATGAGGCGGAAGAACGGCGCATGATGATCGCCAATATTCCGCACAACGGAAAAAATTACATTCCGGTGTTCTCGTCTCTCATTCGCATGCGCGCCTTCATCACCGGCGAAGAAGAATATTTGTCGATGAAGGGGCGCGCGCTTTTCACCAATACACCGGGCGCCTATTTCATGCTCAATCCAGGTTCCGATTACGGCAAGGAATTGCTGCCGGACGAAATCGGATCGCTGCTCAATCCGAACGTGCCGCAGAGCTACACGGTGGATAAACCCACCGAGGTACGTATCGGCGCACCGGAGGACTATCCCACCTCGCTCATTCAAGCGCTGACGGCATTGTTCAAAGTGCGGCCGGAGATCGCGTCTGCGCGCGTAGTGCAAATTCAATTTCCGGATCGGGATGAGCCGCCGCATCCGTTGATCGGCATAGAAACGGAAGGCGCCTGGGATCCGCTGGCCACAGAGATCAGCCAGATAGTCGCCACAGTGATGCCGGGTAAACCGGTCGATCTCGTACCGCTGTCGAAAATCAAAAAATCCGACACGCTGAACGCCACTTTGTTGCAGACACCGCCATTTTACACGCGCGCACGCGCACCCCACTAACCCGGCCATCAAACCGAATTTTCCAAGGCCCGATTTTCTAAGGAACGAAGCCCATGCCCAAGGTTCTTATCGCCGATCAGCTTTCGCCCGCAGCCGTCGCCATTTTCAAAGAGCGCGGCGTCGAAGTCGATGTGAAACCTGGTCTGACCAAGGATCAATTGCTTGCCATCATTGGCGAGTATGACGGCCTCGCCATTCGTTCGGCCACTAAGGTCACGGCGGAAGTCATCAACGCAGCGAAAAAACTGAAAGTCGTCGGACGCGCCGGTATCGGCGTCGATAATGTCGATATTCCGGCGGCCACGGCGGCGGGCGTTATCGTCATGAACACGCCGTTCGGCAATTCGATCACGACAGCCGAACACGCGATCGCGCTGATGGTTGCGTTGGCACGCGACATTCCGGCGGCGAACGCGTCGACCCATGCGGGCAAATGGGAAAAGAACCGCTTCATGGGCGTGGAGCTTTACGGCAAGACCTTCGGCCTTATCGGCTGCGGCAATATCGGCTCCATCGTTGCCGATCGCGCGCGCGGTCTGAAAATGCATGTCATCGCGTTCGATCCCTATTTGTCGCCCGAGCGCGCCAAGGATCTGGGCGTTGAGAAAGTCGAATTGGCCGAGCTTCTGCCGCGCGCCGATTTCATCACGTTGCACACGCCGCTCACCAATGAAACGCGCAACATCATTTCAGCCGATGCCATCTCCCGCATGAAGAAGGGCGCGCGCCTCATCAATTGCGCACGCGGCGGCTTGGTCGATGAAGCGGCCGTGAAGGCCGCGCTCGATTCGGGCCAGCTTGCCGGCGCCGCCTTCGACGTGTTCGAGGAAGAGCCTGCCAAATCCAATCCGCTGTTCGGCAACGAGAAAGTCGTGGCCACGCCGCATCTTGGCGCCTCCACCAGCGAAGCGCAGGAAAATGTCGCGCTGCAAGTCGCGGAACAGATTTCCGATTATTTGCTCACCGGTGCGGTGGTGAACGCGCTCAACATGCCGTCGATTTCCGCCGATGAAGCGCAGCGCGTGCGTCCGTGGATTTCGCTGGCGCAAAAGCTCGGCGCATTTGCCGGCCAGCTCACCGACAGCAGCATCGACGCGGTCGAGATTCTCTATGAAGGCACCGCGTCTGGCCTCAACACGCGCGCGCTCACGCAAGCCGCGCTGATGGGACTCTTGCGCCCGACATTGTCGGAAGTGAACATGGTCAATGCACCGGTCGTGGCCAAAGAACGCGGCATCAAGATTTCCGAAGTGCGCCGCGATCAGCAAGGCATCTACGAAGGCTATATCAAGCTTACGGTCACGACGTCGCAGCAGAAGCGCAGCGCGGCCGGCACGGTCTTCTCCGACGGCCGTCCGCGCCTCATCCAAATCAAGGACATCGTCATCAACGGCGAGTTCGCGCCGCATATGCTCTATGTCACCAACGAGGATAAGCCCGGCTTCATCGGCCGCCTCGGCACGGTCTTGGGACAAAACGGCGTGAATATCGCGTCCTTCGCCCTTGGCCGCTCTGCGCCAGGCGCTGACGCCATCGCGCTGATTGAGGTGGATGGTCCGGTTTCCGAATCGGTGACCGCCGAAATCCGCAAGCTGCCGCTGGTAAAACGCGCCCACGCGTTGGCATTTTGAGGCCGCTAGGCTCTAATTTGGCCTGACATAAGGCACCGGTGAAGGCCGCGAGGGGGCGAATTTGATGCCTCCGCGCGCAGCCGGTATGTTGATGCCATATAATGGTAACGGCCAAATTGATGGGAAGTCCGCTTATGCGTCCGGCCTTGCGCTTGATCGCTGTGTCGTTTTTGAGCCTGCCGATCTCGGCGCTTGCGGCCAATGCCGCCGCGCCGGGCGTGCGGCCCGAAACGGTGAATCATTGCATCGCGCATATGCAGCGGGAATTGCCGAATGAGCCGGCCACCTCGTTAAAGACCGGCTGCACCTGCCAGCTTACCCATATCCATGACCACGTTACCGCGCAGGATTATTCCTTCTGGGAAGCGCAGCTTGCGATCATGGGCGATGACCGCGCCCCGCAAATGCAGCGCACGCAGAATCTGATGCGCCTCTTCCAGTCGCGTGGCGCCGGCGGCTCCATGACCCGCGTTGCGGACGCGGCGGAAGCGGCCATCGACGCCTGCCATCTCTCCACCTGGGACACGACGCCGTAGAGTCGATCGGACCCAACATCATCAATCTGGCGCAAGCGCCAGCAGGCGCGCCTGCTGCATAGGAAGAATTGGACATTATGGCGAATGTTGCGGTGATCGGCGCCCAATGGGGCGACGAGGGCAAGGGAAAGATTGTCGATTGGCTGTCGGCGCGCGCCGACGTGGTTGTGCGTTTTCAAGGCGGACACAATGCCGGCCACACGCTGGTGATCGACGGCGTCACTTACAAGCTCAGCCTGTTGCCTTCGGGCGTAGTGCGTCCGGGCAAGCTTGCCATCATCGGCAATGGCGTAGTGGTGGATCCATGGGCGCTTCTCGATGAGATCGAGCGCGTGAAAGCGTTGGGCGTGAATGTCACACCCGCCAGCCTGATGGTGGCGGAAAATGCGCCGCTGATTTTGCCACTGCACCGCGAACTCGATCATTATCGCGAGACCTCCAGCACCGCGACGGCTCTCGGCACAACACGGCGCGGCATTGGTCCCGCCTACGAAGACAAGGTCGGCCGCCGCGCCATTCGCGTGGTAGATTTGAAAGACGTCAAAACGCTGGGCCCCAAAATCGATCGCCTGCTTGTCCATCACAACGCGCTTCGCCGCGGCATGGGCGTGGCGGAAGTCGATGGCGCGCAATTGATGCGTGAACTAGCCGAGATTGCACCGAAGATCGTTCCCTTTGCCGGGCCGGTGTGGCGCCGCTTGGAGCAGGCGCGTAGCGAAGGCCGCCGCGTTTTGTTCGAAGGCGCGCAAGGCGCGCTCCTCGATATCGACCACGGCACGTATCCTTATGTGACGTCGTCCAACACGGTTGCGGGGCAGGCCGCGGCGGGTTCGGGCTGTGGTCCCAACGATATCGGCTTCGTTCTCGGCATCGCCAAGGCCTACACGACGCGCGTGGGCGAAGGCCCATTCCCGACCGAACTGAAAAACGAGATCGGCGAACGCATCGGCAGAACGGGCGCCGAGTTCGGCACTGTCACTGGGCGCAAGCGCCGCTGCGGCTGGTTCGACGCCGTGCTGGTGCGCCAGACCGTGACCACCGGCGGCATCTCTGGCATTGCGCTCACCAAGCTCGATGTTTTGGATGGGTTTGAAGAGGTCAATGTCTGCGTCGGTTACAGCCTGGATGGTAAGCAGCTCGACTATCTGCCCGTGGACGCCAATGAACAGGCGCGGATCGAGCCCATTTACGAGACATTTGAAGGCTGGGGCGCGTCCACGCGCGGCGCGCGCTCCTGGGCGGATCTGCCGGCCACGGCCATCAAATATATTCGCCGAATCGAAGAATTGATCGGCGCCCAGGTGACATTGCTTTCCACCAGCCCGGAGCGCGAGGATACAATCCTGGTGCGCGATCCCTTTCTCGGGTGACGATGCAAAAACTGGTGCCCGCTCTTTTATGCGTGGCCGCGTTCGGCCTCAGCGGCTGCTATGTGAGCAAGACACCCTTCATCACGCCGGCAACGGCGGATTATCCTGTTCCACATCGCACCCATTTCGACGGCTTCGTGCCGGCCGGAAAAGATTGGACCAAGAAGGAAGGCCGCACGCTCGGCATCGTTGACGGCTATTACGTCTATATCGAAGACGGCGAAACCGAACGCAGCGTTCCGTTTCTTTTGAAGCGGATCGCACCGGGACGCTTCATCGCGCAGATGAACGATTCCTCCGATGAGAAGCGCATCAGCGAATATTATTATGAATTGGTCGAGTTCGACGGCACCACGGCCATTCAACACAAGCCGGATTGTGGCCCGCGTCAGGAATGGCTCGACAAGAAACTGATCGCGAATGTCGAGCGCACGTCGACCAATGCGCGCTGTCTGTTCACGAAAATCGAGGATCTCGCCATTGTCCTGCAGGACGCGGCGAAAACCACGACGCCGGAAGCCAAGTTCGTTATCACGAAGGCTGCGCCGGCACCGGCGCGATAAGACCCGTAAAATCAGGCTTTTTCGCTGAGACCGTGCAAATGGTTGAGCGGGCCGTTGCCGTGGCCGAATCCCGGCGCGGTGCGGATGGCTTCCTGCACATAGCGATGCGCGCGCGCTACCGCATCGTGCAACTGCATGCCTTGCGCGAGTCCGGCGGCGCAGGCTGAAGCCAGCGTGCAACCCGTGCCATGCGTCGAGCGCGTATCGATACGCCAGGCCTCGAAGATTTGAACGTCGAACGGCGTCACCAGAATATCGGTGACCATGTTGCCGGAAAGATGTCCGCCTTTCATCAGCGCGGCGCGCGCGCCAAGCGCGAGAAGCGCGTGACCTGCGTGTACCAAATCGTCAGGCGTTTCCACATTGATGCCGGTGAGGCGCGCCGCTTCCGGCGCGTTCGGCGTCACAAGATCGGCACCGGCAATGAGACACGATTTCATGGCGGCGATTCCCGCTTCGTCGATCAGCGCCGCGCCGCCTTTGGCGATCATCACCGTATCAAGCACCAAGGGGATACTGCCGCGCGCCTGCAACGCGTCGGCGACCGCCTCGGTGATCTCGGCTGAGCCCAGCATGCCGATCTTGATGGCGTCGGCGCCGATATCGTTCAGAACGCGGGTGATCTGCGCAGCCACGATCTCGGGCGCGATATCCGCTACGCCGTAAACACCGGTGGTGTCTTGAACTGTTACAGCCGTAACAGCCGTCATCGCGTAGCAGCCAAAGGCGCATAGCGTTTTGATGTCGGCTTGCAAGCCGGCGCCGCCGCCCGAATCCGAGCCCGCTATGGATAGAACACGAGCGGGCACAAGCATGAAGTTAGGCGGCCGCTTCGCGGATCACCGCCACCACTTCGTTGACGACTTCGCGCAGCAGGTTTTCGTCTTCGCTTTCGCCCATCACGCGGATGACCGGTTCGGTGCCGGATTTGCGCACCAAAAGGCGGCCGGTGCCGTTCAGCCGCGCTTCTGAAGCTTTGATGCTGCTCTGAACTTTTTCGTCGACCAGCGGCGAGCGATTGCGGAAGCGCACGTTTTCGAGAATCTGCGGCGCCGGCTCGAAGAGATGCGCCGCCTCGCTGGCGCGCATGCCGTCACCAGCGATCACTGCCAGAACCTGCAGCGCGGCAATGATGCCGTCTCCGGTCGTGGCGAAATCGTTTAGGATGATGTGCCCCGATTGTTCGCCGCCGACGTTGAAGCCGCCTTCGATCATCATTTCGATGACGTAACGGTCGCCCACAGCAGCGCGTCCGAGGCGCAAATTGAGGCCGGAGAGGTAACGTTCCAGGCCGATATTCGACATCACCGTGCCGACAACACCGCCGCCCTTGAGATCGCCGGCCTTCGACCATGAGCGCGCGATAAGCGCCAGGATCTGATCTCCGTCGATCATGCGGCCAAGCTCGTCGCACATCACCACGCGGTCGGCGTCGCCATCGAGCGCGATGCCGAAATCGGCGCGCGTCTCGCGAACCTTGGCGCACATCGCCTCAGGCGCGGTGGAGCCGCATTCGAAATTGATGTTGGTGCCGCTTGGATCGACGCCAAGCGCGATGATTTCGGCGCCGAGTTCCCAAAGAACAGCAGGCGCCACCTTATAGGCCGCGCCATTCGCGCAATCGACAACAATGCGCAAACCGTCGAGACGCAAATGTTTCGGAAAGGTGCGCTTGGTGAATTCAATATAGCGCGCCTGCGCATCATCGATGCGCTTGGCGCGGCCAATCGTTTGCGCGCTGGTCAGACCTTCTTCGAGACCCTTCATCATCAGGGTTTCGATTTCAGACTCGCGCTCGTCCGACAGCTTGTGCCCGTCGGGACCGAAGAATTTGATTCCGTTGTCGGCGTAGTGGTTGTGCGAAGCCGAAATCATGACGCCGAGATCGGCGCGCAGCGAGCGCGTCATCATGGCGACGGCGGGTGTAGGCAGCGGACCGAAAAGGAACACGTCCATGCCCACGGCGGTGAAGCCGGCGGTCAGGGCGGATTCGATCATGTAGCCCGACAGGCGCGTGTCTTTGCCGATAACGACGCGATGACGATGATCGCCGCGGGTGAAAATCTGCCCCGCGGCCATGCCGGCCTTCATTGCGATTTCCGGGGTCATCGGGAAACGGTTCGCCAAACCACGAATGCCGTCAGTACCGAACAATTTACGGGTCATCGCTTTACGCACTCACTTGTTTGATCCGGTCAGGAGCGACCGACACTAGAAAAGCTTCCACTATACGTTGCTCAAAACATTGACCCTTATATTTCAAGTTTGAAACGGGGTCTCTTTGGAGTTCTGTACAATATGGGACCAAATGATTAACGCGTCCCGAAACGCCGCCGGATTATGGGTGCGGATCATATCTGCCCCATTTGTGGCGGCATAAAGTTCCGCGGCCAGAGAAGCCGGGCCGGCATCCTTCGCCTCTCGCTCCACCAATTTGCGCAGGAACGATTTGCGTGAGACCGAAACCAGCAGAGGAAGGCCCAGAGCGGCACGTAGGGCGGGTAGGGCGCGCAGCACCGCCAGCGAGACCTTGGGGTCAGCGCCCAGGAAAAACCCCATGCCGGGATCAATGATGAGCCGTTCGCGCGCGATTCCCGCGCGTGTCAGGGCTTCGATGCGGGCGTCGAAAAACGCGATGATCCGCTCCGCGATTGTTTCGGGATCAGTCTCGGCCCGCGTCGCCTGCCCCCTCTGCACCGAATGCATGACGATCAGTCTAGCGGAGCCGCCGGCCAATTGCGGATAGATCACCGGATCGGGGAACCCGCTGATGTCGTTGAGGTAGGCGACGCCTTGTTCCAGGGCCCAGATTTGCGTGGCCGGTGAAAAACTGTCGATGGAGACCGGCCAGTTCTCGGCGTGGGCGCGCGCCACCACCGGCGCCAGCCGCGCGATTTCGATCTCGCTCGGCACCGGGGCTGCATCCGGATTGCTGGAGGCGCCGCCGATATCCAGCACATCCGCGCCATCCGCGATCAGACGTCCGGCATGTTCAATCGCTGCTTCCGGAGCGAGAAAGCGCCCGCCGTCGGAAAACGAATCCGTTGTGATGTTCAGAATGCCGAAAATCTGCGTGCGCACGGAAAATGTCACCGTTGGACAAACGAGCCCTCGGGAAGGCATGGGCGGGGGAAGAATAGCGCATCCGCGCTAGCCAAAACCGTAGCTTACGCGAAAAGACTCTCGCCGCGACAGTTTTCTATCGCGGCGAGATGTCGATTGCGTGGCTAATTACGTGCCGGGTTGCGGTTCCGGATTGACGCCGATGCCCGGCTCATTGCGCGGCGGGCGCCCGGAGGGCGGCACCGTTGCGGCGGGGCGGGTAACTTCCGGCGGCGGCTCGTCATAGGGCGTGCGCACGGGCGGACGCCCGGCAAGCAACCCGATGATTTCGTCGCCGGTCAGCGTTTCGTATTCCAACAGGCCTTTGGCGACCTTATGCAGATCGTCGATCTTGTCGGTCAGGATTTGTTTCGCCTGGCCGTAAGTGTCGTTGACGATCCGGCGCACTTCGGAGTCGATCTTCTGCGCCGTCGCTTCCGAGATGTTCTGGGTGCGCGAAACGCTGTGGCCCAGGAACACTTCTTGCTGATTCTCGGCATAGGCGATCGGTCCCAGTTCGTCCGACATGCCGAAGCGCGTGACCATCGCACGCGCCATGCGCGTGGCGTGGTCGATATCCGATTGCGCACCAGTCGTGACTTTGTCGTAGCCGAAGATCAGTTCTTCGGCGATACGGCCGCCAAAGGCGACGCACAAATCGGCATTCAGCTTCTGGCGGCTCAAGGAGAGCTGGTCGCGCTCCGGCAAGCGCATCACCATGCCCAGCGCACGACCGCGCGGAATGATCGTCGCCTTATGAATGGGATCGGAACCGATCACGTTCAACGCCACCAAGGCATGACCGCCTTCGTGATAGGCGGTCAGCTTTTTCTCGTCTTCGGACATAGCGAGGGTGCGCCGCTCCGCGCCCATCATCACCTTGTCTTTGGCGTTTTCGAATTCCGTCATGGAGACGACGCGGCGGCCTTTGCGCGCTGCCAACAATGCGGCTTCATTCACGAGATTGGCGAGATCGGCGCCGGAGAATCCCGGCGTGCCTCGCGCGACCGTGCGCGGATCGACATCCGGTCCCAGCGGGACTTTCCGCATGTGAACTTTCAGAATTTTTTCGCGGCCGGCGAGATCGGGATTGGGCACAACAATCTGGCGGTCGAAACGGCCGGGGCGCAGCAATGCCGGGTCCAAAACGTCCGGACGGTTGGTCGCTGCAATCAGGATGACGCCTTCATTGGCTTCGAAGCCGTCCATCTCGACCAACAATTGGTTCAGTGTCTGCTCGCGTTCGTCATTGCCGCCGCCGAGACCGGCGCCGCGATGACGGCCGACCGCGTCGATTTCATCGATGAACACGATGCAAGGCGCGTTCTTCTTCGCTTGCTCGAACATATCGCGCACGCGGCTGGCGCCGACACCCACGAACATTTCAACGAAGTCCGAACCGGAGATCGTGAAGAACGGCACGTTGGCCTCGCCGGCGATGGCGCGCGCAAGCAGCGTCTTGCCGGTGCCCGGCGGTCCGACCAACAACACGCCCTTGGGAATGCGCCCGCCGAGTTTTTGAAATTTCTGCGGATCGCGCAAGAAGTCGACAATCTCGACCAAATCATCTTTGGCTTCATCGACACCGGCGACATCTTCAAATGTCACGCGGCCGTGGCGCTCGGTCAGCATTTTGGCGCGGCTCTTGCCGAAGCCCATGGCTTTGCCGCCGCCCGACTGCATCTGGCGAATAAAGAAAATCCAGATTGCCGCGATCAGCAGCATCGGGAACCAGTTGATAAAGACGTTGAGCAGCATCGGCGTTTCGCTGTCGTCGGCGCGCACCTGAACATCGACCTTCTTGTCCAACAGCCGTTGAACAAGCGTGGGGTCTTCCTGCGGCTTCAGCGTCGTGAAGCGTGAATTGTTCTTGGTCTGACCTTCGATAACATTGCCGTTCAGCGTGACGCGCGTTACAGCGCCCGAATCCACCTGTGTGATGAATTCGCTATAGGTCATCTCGGTACGCTGGGCCCGCTGCGGCTGTCCTTGGAAAAGATTGAACAAGGCGACCAAGAGAAGCGCGATGATGATCCAGAGAGCGAGATTACGAAAATTGGCCACGCGGCTATCCTTCGGTTCGGCCGGAAATTCCAGCCTGGGGGTCACCCAGAGATAGGTATGAAACTACGATCCTGCCAGTCAGAAAACCGTTAAGAGTTTAATTGGTGCCCGAGAATGCGCCCTTTATGAGGCGTGATAAAGTTTTCTCGCTGCCTGCCGCGGTGGTTCCGGTGAAATCGCCAGGGTTTCCGCGCCAAATTTCTGCAGGCGCTTGGCCGCGCCTGCGACCTTACAGCCATGCAAAGTCTGCCCTCGCAGCTTGGTTCCGGATTGTAGGGCTGCAAACAGTCGTTCCAGCCGTTCGAACCGCGGACGATAGGCCTGTCCAGAGGCCTCGGTCAGCACCCGGCTGAGAACGCGAAGGGCGATTTCACGGGGCAGGGCAGAAAGCGCCGCACCGTCCACCAGGGTGATCCCATCTTCCGTGACAAGATGCTTGGCGAAGAAGGATTCGGTTTGCGCCTCGAGCGCGATTCTCGCCCGCGCCAAATGGCGTGAGGCATCGGCGATACGGCTTGTCGGAATGCCTTCGGCCTCAAGCAGCGGGAGAAGCCGGCGCATGCGCACGCGCGCGAAGCGAATGTCTTCGTTCATCGGGTCTTCGATCCAGCGCGCTTTTCGTGCCGCCAAATAGGCGCGTAGGTCAACGCGCCTAAAATGGAGCAAGGGGCGCAGCAGTTTAATGTCGCCATACTCCGGAATCGGGAACGCTGCCTCCGGCGCCATCGCCGAGAGGCCGTCGACGCCGCTGCCGCGCGCCAGCCTGAGAAGAAAATTTTCGGCCTGGTCGTCTTCCGTGTGGGCTACCAGCAGCGCTGTCACTTTATGCGCGCGGCACCAATCGCCCATCAGCCGATAACGGGCTTCGCGCGCCGCGTCCTCGATATTGGCGCGCGGCTTGGCGCCCTTCCATTCCAGCACATGGGCGTCGAAGCCTTGCGCCTTCGCCCAGCCAGCCGCCTCCTTGGCCTCCGAATGAGATTCGGTGCGTAAGCCATGATCGACGATCAGGACTGCCGGCAGCTGCGCGCGCGTCTTGCGCGCCCACGCGCGCAGCAAATGGAGCAGCGCCATGGAATCTCCGCCGCCCGAGAGTGCAAACGCCATGGGGTTTTGGCGCTTAAGGCCTAAATCTACGCGAAGGGCGGAGAAAGAATCGATGAACTGCGCTTCAAGCGCAGCCGCGCTAGACGCAGCGGCCTTAGACGCAGCCAACCGTGCGCCGCTCGACGCGGCTGCGGTTGACGATGGTCGGATTGGCGTTGGGGTATTTCGCGGGGAGCGCGGCAAGAGCGGCACAACCTTCCTGCTTTTGGCCCAGAGCTAGCAATGAGAGCCCCAGTTTCAACATGCCTTCCGGCGCCCGCGGTGCGCCCGGATATTTCTTCAAGAGCTCGGCGAAATCCCTGGCCGCACCGGCGTAGTCGCGCTGCATAGAATAGGCGATGTCGCCGGTCCAATACAGCGCGGTGGGGGCAAGCTCGTTTCCATTGTGGGTATCGGCGAAGGCGCGAAAGGCGCCGCGCGCTTGATCATATTGAGCGCGGGCTAAAAGCCCCATGGCCGAATCATATTCGGCGGCGGGATCGCCGGCGCCTGTCGGGGGCGGCGGCGCGGCGCGCGGCGGGGCCTCGCGCAAATTGCCCAGCACATTCGAAGGGGGCGGCTCGCGGAAGGGGGGCGAATTCAGTGGCGTAACCGGCGGCAGGGTGAATTCGTATTGGGGTGTCACGTTACGCGGCGGCGGATTGAGCGCCAGATCCTGCGGGCCATTGCCGTTCACATCAGGACCCAAATCGTTGGCCAAACCCGCTGGAGCGGTGTCGCGCCCTTTCTCCAGGAAATCCACTTGGCGCTGCAGGCGGTCATTCTTCTGCGCCAGCTCATCGAGTTGATGGCCCAATTCCTCGAGCCGACCCGTTATTTGGCGGAGCGATTCTTCGATGTCATTGACGCGTTGCGTCGCCGCCATGTCCGGCACTGGCGCGGGGGCATAATTGGGCGGCGGCATGGCCGCGCCGGGGCGCTGCGGCTGGTTACGGAATACTTCGCGCTGCAGATCGGACATGTCGCGCTGTAAGCGCTGGACCTGTGTCCTCACATCGTCGGCAGGCTGCGCCCAGGAGGAATGGACCGTTGCAGCCAGCAGCAGGCCAGATGCTGCCGCCATCGAAAGACTTGTCCGCCAGCGAATCATTTTGGCCTCACATGCGGCAAGAATCGCCGCTTCCAACAGAGGAAATCTACCCCTCCGGAAGCGGCGTATCCATTCAACTTTAGAACGCAGCGGCGACTTCGCCGCTTTTGATCACCGAAACGCCGCGGCGATTTTGCGTCCAGCATTGATCGGTGGATTCGGCGCAAACCGAACGTTCCTTGCCGTAGGAAATTGTTTCCAAACGAGCGCCGGTAACGCCGAGGCTGACGAGGAATTCGCGCATCGAAGCGGCGCGGCGTGCGCCAAGCGCCAAATTATATTCGCGGGTGCCACGTTCGTCGGCGTGGCCTTCCAGCACCAGCACGACATCCGGGAAACGGGCGAGCCATTGGGCCTGGCGTTGCAATACATCGCGCGCCGGTTGTTCAAGGTCCGCACGGTCATAGCCAAAGAAGACTTTGTCGCCGACATTCTCGACGAAATCCTGGCGGCTGCCGGGAAGGATCGTCACCATCGGTGCCGGCGCGCCCGGCGCTGGCGTCGGTTGCGCCATCGGCGTGGACATCGGAGGCGGTGGTGCGGCCGTCACGACCGGTTCAGGTTTGTCGGTGGTGCAGGCGGTCAGGAAAAGGGCTGCCGTAAATGCAGCCAGCTTCACGCCGGAGAAAAGAAGCCTCATCGTAGATACTCCATCACGCGCAACGCCCGGCTACCCGAGCGGCGCTAAGTTGCAGGTGGCATTCCCTAACAATCATGTAACCAATGAACGCTGCTTGAACGGAAAGGATGCGGTTAAAACATTACGAAGATGTAGCCAGAGCTGGCTCGGTTTGTTTGAACAGTTTTCCCATTTCGATAAGTGGAGCCCCTGCCCAGTTTATGCCGCCACGGGAAGAGGCAGCTTGTTGAAGTAGGCCTGATCCGGCGTCTGCCGGTCAAGGCTGGAATGTCTTCTTCTGCG
>CANIHD010000012.1 GCA_947467345.1 Alphaproteobacteria bacterium | reverse complement strand
GACGATCTGGTCAAGGCGATGGGCATGAGCGGCATCTCCAAGAGCCAGGTCAGCCGGCTGTGTGAGGAGATCGATGAACGGGTGCACACCTTCCTGGATCGGCCGATCGAGGGCGACTGGCCCTACATCCGGATCGACGCCACCTATCTGAAAGTCCGTCAGAACGGGCGCATCGTCTCGGTGGCGGCCGGCTCAGCGGCGTCAACAATGTCGACATTCATGGGCAAACCACCGGCGCAGGCAACGAAGCGCTGTTGTTGGTCGATGGCCTTCGCATTCCACCCCAGAATTACAGCCTTGACGCGCTCGATCCGTCCATCATTCCGCGTCTCATGGTGCAACGCCTCGACGTGCTGACGGCAGGCGCCTCGGCCACGTATGGCGCCGATGCAACGTCGGGCGTTATCAACGTCATTTTGAAACGCGGCTTTGACGGTGCGCAGACTGAAGTCACGGCGCGTATGTCGCCTGAAATTGGCCGACTGAACTATTCCGTCGGTCAGTTATACGGCCGCACCTGGGACACAGGCGATATCACGATTGCCTTTGAGTGGGGCGAGAACGCCAGTCAGAAGGCGACCGAGCGGGCCTATTACAACACCAATTTCGAACCCTATGGGTTTTATGACCACACGCCACTGGCTTCGAGCAATCCTGGCGTGATCACTGTAGGCGGCGGTCCCACTTTGGTGGCTGGCGCACCTTCAGGGGCGACGGCCGCGCGCTCCACGCGCTATTGCTCCAATTGTTATGCCGTTCCGCATGGCACCGGCTGGAACTATGGCGACACAGCAGCGCATACAAACCCGACGACGCCGGGCAGCGCGGCCATCATGACATGGGCCGCCTTACAGGCCAATCAGTTCGTGCCGTTTCAGGCGAATACACAAAATCAGGAAAACATCTGGAAATACGCGGATATGCGGCCGCACGAACAATCGGCGCAAACGGCATTCACTTTCGACCAGGAGCTGTCTCCGAATCTTTGGGGCATGGGGCGCGTGTCGATGTTCGTTGATGGGTTTTATTCGGCCCGCCGCTCCAGCCTGGTTTGGATGGCCGAAGGTGGCGATGCCCGCGATTCGCTGATCGCGGCGGCCACTGTTCCCACCAACAATCCTTATCTCCCCACCGGCGCGCCTGCGAATATTCGGGTGAGCTTCTCGCTTGCTGGCCAGATACCTCAGGTCGTTCGTGGCTTCGAACACGCGGGACGCTATTCGGGAGGGTTCAATTTCGAGGAGCTGCCATTCGATTGGCGCGGCAAATTCATTTATTCGATGACGGAAGTGGAATCGGCCGGTCTTACGTGGCAGCCCGTCAGCGTCGCGAATGTCCGCGCTGCTCTGGGTCAAACCGTGGCGTCAGTGGCAGCCACAGGCAACAAAGGCGGCTTTGCGGCATTCAGTAAGCCCGCCGGCGTGCCCTATCTCAATCCGTTCTGTGATTCCAACCTTTACCCATGTAACTCGCCCATCACGCTTGATTACATCACCGGCTTCCGCGATCAGCGCAGCGTCTACAAGGTGCAGGAGACCGAGTTCACCTTTGACGGCCCGGTTTTCTCACTGCCGGGTGGCGATATTCGAGCGGCTCTGTCGTTTGAAACCACCGGTTTCCGGTTCAATTACACCGAAGAACAGAACTTCCGCGCGGCCGCAGGCACCACAAATATCACCCGCTCCAACAGCTACAGCAATGAGCGCCTGTGGTCGATTACCTCCGAAGTAAGTGTGCCGATATTCGGTGAGGCTAACGCTATACCTTTGGTGGAGCGGTTGGATTTCAGCCTGGGCTATCGCTTCGATCATTACGATCAACTGCAAAAAAATGTTTACACGCCCAAGCTGCAAGGCAATTGGCTTATCGGTTACGGGCTCTCACTACGCGGCGCCATTGGTACTTCATTCCGCTCTCCGAACCCAGCCGAACAAAACGGCTCGCTCTTCACCAGCTCGGTGGGCGTAAACCAGCTCGCTGGCCAGGCGAACAACACGGTGCTGTTGAACTGCCCGGACATTGCTTCGGGCGCACCAACCGCCACCGCCAATCCAGGAACGCTGAACGCAATTCTGAATCCCACCTGCCAAACCAGCAACGTCGCATTGCTAGCGCCAGCGGGCGTCAGTGTCGGCGGCGGCGGTAAAGGCGGCGCCGAAATTCTCAGAGGCCCGGGCGGTTTAGGACCGGTGACCAGCGATCAATGGTATGTCGGTTTCAATTTTGCGCCGACAGAAGGTTTCTTGTCGGGCCTAAACATCGACGTGCAATATTTCGATCTTCATTACAAAGATGTCCTCACCAATTCCGTACCGGGCGAGGGCGTAAACGATCCGCGTTCGACTCCTTATTATATTGTCGCCCCAAATCCTTCGCTTCCGAACAGCGATCCCAGCAACGCTTCGTTTCTGGCCCGTCTGCAGGAGCTTGCCGCAGTGCCGACACGCGGCGGCGAAGTCTTCGACCAGAACTTCATCAACAACGTCAAATATATTGTCGATGCCGCTATCAAAAATATCGGGGAGACTGAGTTGCAAGGCATCGATTTCAACAGTCGATGGGACATCGACATGGGTGAAATCGGCACCTTCAACCTTGGAGCCTCGGGCTATTACGAGCTCGATTCCAAGCAGAAGGACGACGCGGACTCACCGATGATTTCGCTTTATGACGGAACGCATAGGGGCAATCGCTTGAGGCGGGTGCGCTATCGGGCAGGCTGGTCAGATATGACCAATACGTGGTCGATAAACGGCTTCGCGCGCTACATTGGACACAGCACAATCAATACCAACGGCAATACGTCCATGCCTGCATGTTTCTAATCAGTGGCTACCAATCCGAATACCGGATAACCCTACAAAGCCGGCGATTGCTATCCGGGATCGCCGTTCTACGGACCCTATGCCACCTTCCCGAACTTTACGCCGGGAACTGTCGAGTTCGATTTGGCGGTGGGCTACAATTTGGGAGAAACGCCGGCCAACGCATTGCTGCGCAATATCCAGTTCACGTTCACGGTCACCAATCTCTTGGACAAGGAACCACCGTTCCAACTCGGATTGCGTGGCAGCGCACGTGACGGCCGCGCCTTCGACAATAATTTCAACGATCAGGAACGTACGATCTCGATCAGCATCGCCAAGACCTGGTAGCTGACATCAATTCTCTGGGTTGAACCGGCCGTCCGAATCTCCGGCGGCCGGTTTTCTTTTGGCCCAAGCGTCATCCCGCTCAAAATTGTCACGGCTTTGGCGTCTCCGGACCCGTATTAGGGTCCGTGAGGGAAGGCGTTTGGACTGAAGGCGCTTGACGGGCTTGGACGCAGCCCTGAGAATCCCTTAGCCAGAACAGAGATGCGGTCGCCACTTCTCCCTCGCCTTAAATCGCGGTAGGGACGAAGGGCGTTATTGCCGCGTACTAGAGGTATATTGAGACCGTTGCGGTGTTTCTACGCGAGGCGTGCTTCTGCCAGGCGTAACCTGCGTAGTTGGGCGCTGTCGGGTCTTGTGCTGTCCGGCGTTTGTTTTTCCTCCTCGGCGTTCGGCGCCGACCCGCAAACCTATACGATCGACATTGCGGAGACCGGGTCCGACGATTTGGACGATCTGGTCACCGAGAGCTCGCTCCTGGTCAGTTTACGAGAGAGCGCGCCGGTTCCGCCATTCGGACTGATCGAGCGGGCGAAGGGCGACATTCAGCCTATCGCAACCGCATTGAACAGCTTTGGCTATTATCAGGCCGAGGTCAAAATCGAGATCGCCGGCAAAGATATTTCCGATCCGGATTTGCCTCTGATGCTGGACGAGACGCCGGAGGGCACGCCCGTTGACGTTCAAGTCAGCATCGATAGAGGCGAGCTCTATCATGTGCGGAACATCGTGTTGGAGGGCGAATTCCCACCGAATTTGCGCGATGCCGTCGAGCTTGAAGAGGTCTCGCCGGCAATTGCCGCCGATATCGTCGTCGTGCAGGCCCAATTACTGACCTATCTGCAGGAGCAGGGTTACGCGCTCGCGACTGTTCAGGAGCCTTTAGCGACCATCGACGATGCAGCCCATGTGCTCGATGTTCTCTTTGTCGTGCAAAGCGGCGCGCGCGCGCAAATCGGCGATATCAAATTTGAAGGATTGGAATCCGCCGACGAAGAGTTCGTGCGCAGTGTGCTCACCATAAAGCCAGGTGATTTGTATCGCCCGAGCACGGTCGAAGTCGCCCGCGTAGCCTTGATTGCCACCGGAATATTTTCCGGCGTGAGCGTGCGCGCAGACGACCATATAGGGCCGGACGGACGTATAGGTCTGACATTCGACGTTCAGGAACGTGCGCTTCACGCCGTAAAGTTGGAAGGCAATTACTCCACCGATCTTGGTGTGAGCCTGTCCGCCGGCTGGTCGCATCGCAACCTGCTGGGCAGAGGCGAGCAGCTCAATCTCGTTCTCGCGGGCACCGGGCTGTGGGGCAATACATCGGACAAGCTTGGCTATCGCGCGACGGCGCAGTTCATCAAGCCGATGTTTATGGGCAATCTGCAAGATCTCGAACTTGGTGTCAGCGCGATCAAGCAATCGCTGCAAGCCTATGATCAGCGAGCGGAATCGATCAGCGCTGCCATTCGACGGCGGTTTAGTCCGTTGTGGACAGCGAGCGTGGGCCTGGCCGCCACCCATGATCAGATCGAGCAAAAAGGCTTGGACCGGACATACCAATTGCTCTCGATGCCGCTCACAGTGAGCTACGACGTTGCGCAGCCGCGCGATCAACTTCAGGATCCTATCGCAGGGTTCCGTGCCTCGGTCGCGATCACGCCAACCCAAGCCTTCGGCGCGGAGAATCTCACTTACGTGGTGTTTCAAGCCTCATCGTCGGCTTACTTCGATATATCGGGAAACGGACGCTCCGTAGTGGCTTTGCGCGGAATTGTTGGCGCGGTGTGGGGCGTCTCCAACAATCTGGATCTCCCGCCAGACCAGCGCGTCTACGCTGGCGGTAGCCCCACCATTCGTGGGTTCCGATACCAATCAATCGGTCCCCTTTTCCCGGATGGCGATCCTATCGGCGGCACCGCCATAGGCGCGGTTGGGGTGGAGTTTCGCCAGCGACTGTTTGGCAATTTCGGTGCTGCCGTCTTCGCCGACGCAGGGGAGGCGAATGCCGAAGGCATTCCCTTCACCGGAACAATTCGCGCCGGGGCGGGTGGCGGCATCAGATATTATACGCCGATTGGCGCCATTCGGGCCGATGTCGCGTTACCTCTCAACAGGTTGCCGAACGGCGACCGGTTTGAAATTTATATTGGACTGGGACAGGCGTTCTGATGCGCCCTGGATGGATCAAAGTTGCACGAATCGCCGGAACCACCTTGGCGGTGATTGTCGCAATTGTGCTGATCCTTTCGGTCTACGTGAATACGCGTTCCGGGTTCGGTCGCGTTGCCTGGCTAACTGAGCAGCTGACGAACGGTCATGTTGGCATTACCGAATTGAGCGGCCGCTTTCCCAATGCGCTGCGTGCTGACCGCGTAGAAATCCGTGACGACACGGGGCCATGGCTCGTTCTTGAAAATGTCGTGATGGATTGGTCGGCGTGGGCGCTGATCAGCAATCATATAGATATTTCCCGTCTTGAAGCGCGGCGCGTGCAGATACTCCGCCTGCCGGAAGACAAAGACGATAAGCCTGACGATTCACCGTTGCGGATCGATATTGCGGGCTTGAATGTCCCGACGCTGGAAACGGCGCCGGAGTTTTCACGTATTGCCATGGTTTTTCGGGCCCAAGGCGGGCTGCATTACGTGTCGCTTCAAGATGTGGGAGCCGATCTCGCACTGTTGCGCCGCGACGGGACCGATTCCTATCGCGTGAATGCCGCCATTAAGGACGGCGTCGCGAACGGCACCGTTCGTATTGATGAGAAACCCGCGGGGCTGATCGCCGGAATTCTGGATTTGAACGATATCGGCGCCATCACTTTCGATGCGCGAGCGGACGTAACGCAAGGCGTGAACAATATCGGGGTTCGGCTGGATGCGGGCCAGCTGCATGCGGCCGCCGACGGCACGTTGGATCTCGCAACGCGGCGCACGAACTTTGAATTTTCCGTAACCGCACCCGCGATGAATTTACGTCCTGATCTGTCTTGGAACGCGATTGCCGCGGAAGGGCGGGCGGAGGGAACGTTCGCGCAGCTCGCGATAGATTCGAAGCTTAACATCGACGATTTCCGCTTAGGCGAGAATCGCATTGGTCGTTTGGCAGCCGACCTTGTTGGGACGAACGGCTCGTTGGATTTCAAGGGCACGGCTACAGCTCTGCAATTGGCCGATGCCGATCCCAATCTCTTTACGCGCAATCCTATCGAGCTAACGGGTCACGCCGATCTTGGCGAGGATGCCTTGCCAGTACGCTTTGTGCTTTCGCATCCCGTGCTTTCCCTCGATGGCGATCTGACATTGCACGATCATGTGAAGGGAAAGATCGCGGGGAAAATCCCTCGCCTGGAATTGCTCGAGTCGCTTACCAACCTCGACATCGTCGGCAGCGGCACATTCAATTCCGAAATCGAAGAAACTGACGCCGGACTGCATCTTATCGCCGACGGTGTCGTTGTCGCGACCGATCAAACAGATTTCTTAGCCAAGCTCTTGGGCCGCAATGCGCGTTTGAACGTGGTGGCCGATATTGACGGCGGTGATGTCGATATAGAACAAGCGCACATAGATGGTGCCGCTGCCGAAGCACAAGTGAGCGGACAGATTCGTGACCGCGTGCTCACGTTGGATTCCACCATTACATTCGCGAATCTCGCGCTCATCAGCGAAACCATGCGCGGCGATGTGCGTGTGACCGCAACCGCGCGCGGGCCGATGCAGACAGCGCGACTGGATGTTTCGGCGGTGGGTAATGTCGGCACTGCCAGCTTCCGCCCGCAGCGTCTTACATTGAAGGCAAATGGCACCGGCCTTCCCAAACCGTCCACGGGTGCATTTCAGATCATCGGAAATTTTGCCGAAGCGCCGGTCGCTATGAAGGGAGGCTTCGGCTGGAAGGATGATGTTGTCGACCTGTCGGATATGACGGCTACGTGGAAAAGCCTGAGCGCCGCCGCCGACATGGCGTATTCGGATACTGCCGGTTTGCGCGGCATGGCAAATCTGCAATTGGGCAACATGCAAGACCTCGCAGCCTTTACCGGCCGTCACATCGAAGGCAAAGCCGAAGCGAGTGTGGATTTCGAGCAGCGCAATGGCGCGTCGCATGGTCAGGTGAACGCCGTGCTGAGCGCGTTGAATTTTGACGGCACCAAAATTGGCAATTTGCAGGTCGCTGGCGACGTAGAAGACCCTACGGCCAAGCAGGTGCTTGCCCTCAACCTAGTCGCCACCGGAATCGACGCTCAAGGGTACACGGGAGATGCGACGGGACGCATTCGCGGTCCGGTCGAGGCCTTGATCGTCAATGTCGACGCGAAGCTTGCCGATGAGGAAGGCCGCCCGGCCACTGTTGTGGGAGAGGCCAATTTTGACGCCGATTTTAACAGCGTGAAGGTCGCATCGCTTAACGGCACCTACCGTGAGCAACGCATCACCCTTCGCGAGCCGGTGAACATCGACTACGCGAATGGCGTTGTCGTGCAGAACCTCGCCGCGACAATCGGCGAAGCGCGTCTTGACGTGAACGGGCGTCTAACACCGAGATTGGAAGCGCGCGCCTCTTTGCAAAACGTCACCGCCAGAATGCTGGCGCCTTTCGCGCAATTGTCACAAGGCACTGTCTCGGCAACGGCGGAGCTCACCGGCACGCTTGATGCACCGCTGGGAAACGTCACGGTTGAAGGCCGGAATTTGCGTTATGCCGGCGTCTCCACTGGCGTCATGCCGGGGAGCTTGGATGCACGCGCGATACTTCGCGGCAGAGATGTGAGCGTCGATGCATCGATGACAGCGGGCCCGTCGACAATGACGGTCAAAGGCGAAGCTCCGCTGACGGAAGGCGGCATGATGGCGCTTCATGCGGAGGGCGCCGCGGATCTCGCGATCCTCAATCCCATTCTATCGGCCGAAGGCCGCACGCTGCGTGGGCAGTTGATGTTCAACGCGGACATTGCGGGCACGCGAGCGAACCCTAACGTCACCGGCACCGGCCGCCTCACCGGCGGGGAGTTTCGCGATCAGATCCGCGGCATTCGCGCGACCGAGATCGCATTGAACACTGAGTTCCAAGGCAACATCGTTCGTATTACAAACATCACGGGGCGCGCGGGTCCGGGAACGATCTCGGGCAGCGGCACGATCAATCTCGCGGAAAAAGGCATTCCGATCGACATGGTGATCGAAGCCCGCAATGCGCGGCCGATCGAAACCGATCGCTTGCGCGCCACCGTGGATGCCAATCTCACGCTTAAAGGCGAGCTACGAGGCCGGCGTGCCGTTGCAGGCACGATCAATATTCGTAACGGCGAAACCGTCATACCGGACAATTATCCTCCGGAAGTGGTCGTGCTTCGGGTCCGCAGAGCGGGCGAGGAAATGACGCCTGAGATGATGGCGCCGAGCACTGAAATTCTGGACTTGGATTTGACCATCCGTTCAAACGGACAGTTCTTCGTTCGTGGACGCGGTCTCGATGCGGAGCTTGAAGGCGAGCTTCGCTTGCGTGGAACCGAGACGGCGCCGATCGTGACGGGGGGCCTCAACATGAAGCGAGGCATGCTCGATCTCGCCGGCCGTTCGATTCTGCTGACGTCAGGGCGCGTGGCTTTTGATGGTGTCGGCTTGCGCAACCGGCTTGATCCGACGCTCGCTTTTGTTGCTCAGACGACGTCCGGCGGCGTGACCGCAAAATTGGAAGTGACCGGTTATGTATCCGCGCCGCGTGTCATGCTGTCCAGCACACCGCCTCTCCCGCAGGATGAAATCTTGGCCCGTTTGCTGTTCCAGCAAAGCATAAAAGAACTGTCGCCATTTCAGCTGGCGGAGATCGCGCAGGTTGCGGCGTCACTGGGTGGCCTCGGTTCGGGCTTCAATCCGCTGGCGTCGGTGCGCCGCGGCCTCGGTTTGGACAGGCTGACGCTTGAAAGCGTGGAAGACCCGCAAGGCGCCGGTACAACGACCACTATCGAGGCCGGGAAATATGTCATGCGCAACGTCTACGTCGGCGCCAAACGTGGTGTTGCCAATACCACTCAAGCCGAAGTCGAGGTGGATATCACCCGCGGACTCAAGGCCAGGGCCACGATAGCTTTGGGCGCCAATGCTGCTGTCACGCAAGGTTCGACGCAGCAACAGGATCTCGGCAGCAGTGTCGGCCTGAGTTACGAATTCGAATATTGACCACGCCAAGGCTGAAAAGCCCGCTCTTCACGGAAGATTGCCCGGGTTTTCGGGCGGTATCTCCCTAAACGGGAAGGGCCGTCTCGTGCTATGTTTCGGCGTCTAAGGCGCTTCGGCGGGAAGCGATATATCCGACCGAAGTGAGCGGGAGCGAACCATGGTTAGTCTGAATGTGAATGGACGCCAGCACAGCATCGATGTTGAAGACGACATGCCATTGCTGTGGGCCTTACGCGACGAGATCGGACTTACCGGCACGAAGTTCGGCTGCGGCATTGCGCAATGCGGCGCCTGCACCGTGCATGTCGACGGCGTGGCGATGCGATCCTGTGTCATCCCCGCGTCAGCCGTGCAGGGCAAAGCCATCACGACCATCGAAGGTCTTTCGACCGATGCCAAACATCCGGTGCAGCAAGCCTGGCTCGCCGAAGACGTGCCACAATGCGGCTATTGCCAGTCGGGTCAGATCATGGCGGTCAGCGCGTTCTTGAAGGAGAATCCGGCACCGACGGACGCGCAGATCGACGAGAGCATCACCAACATTTGCCGCTGCGGCACCTATGTTCGCATTCGCCGCGCCATCCACCGTGCCGCCGCTTTGATGCGCGGCTGATTTTTCGAGTGCGGAGAGCGACATGGGAGAGCTGACATCGGGGGCGAAAGTGGCTCCGCTTTCGCGGCGCCAATTTGTGGTGACGGTGGTGAGCGCCGCCGGCGGCTTGGCCCTCGGCGTGATGTATCCCGGCGTGGCTTCCGCGTTGCCGCTGGGCATTGAGCCATGGAGTCCGGAAGCGGTTCCCGCCGACGAGCTGTCCGCTTGGGTCGTTATCGATCCGGACGAGACCATCACCATCCGCATTCCGCATTCGGAAATGGGGCAGGGCGCGGCAACCGCGCTGCCGCAAATCGTGGCGGAAGAATTGGAAGTGGATTGGGCGCGCATCAAAGGCGAGTTTGCCTCTGCCAATCGCAACGTTGCGCAGAACACGATCTATGGCGACATGAACACGGTCGGCAGCCGCGGCGTCGCCACAAGCTGGCAGCGCCTGCAGCAGGCTGGCGCCAGCGCGCGCCAGCGTCTGGTCACCGCAGCGGCACAGCAATGGAATGTTCCTGTCACCGATTGCACGGCCGCTAATGGCGCGGTGACGCATCGCGCGAGCGGCCGCACGCTCACCTATGGCAAGCTTGCTGCCGCCGCCGCGAAAATCATGCTGGACGTAGAGCCCGCCATCAAGACATTGGGAAATTTCAAGCTTATCGGCCAATCGGTTCCGCGATTGGACACGCCGGTGAAGTTGGACGGCTCCGCCAAATTCGGCATCGATACGCGGCTCCCCGATATGGTGTACGCCGCCGTTCAATCCTGCCCTGTGTTCGGCGGCAAATTGGTGAGCGTGGATGAGAGCGCCATTGCCGGGCGTCGCGGCATCATACGCGTGGTGCGCATGAACGATGCGGTTGCCGTCGTCGCCGATTCCTATTGGCGCGCCGAGCAGGCGCTGAAACTACTGAAAATCACCTGGGATGGCGGTGCCGCAGCAACGACCGACAGCGCGCAGTACCGCCAGCTTTATCGCGACACGCTAAACGGCCCGATGGTGGAAGCCACGGAAGAAACCACCGGCGACGCCGAAGCGGCGCTGGGAAGAAGCGCCAAAGTGATTGAAGCGCTCTATGAAGCCCCGCATTTGGCTCACGCGCCCATGGAGCCGTTGAATGCAACCGTGCAGCTGAAAGCCGACCGGCTGGATGTTTGGATCGGCACGCAATCGGCGCTCAATTGCCTGCGTCTCGCCGCGACGGCCTCGGGCCTCAAACCGGAGCAGGTGTTCATCCACAACACCTATCTGGGCGGTGGGTTCGGCCGCCGTTCGCGCAACGACGAAATGGTGCATGCGATCAATGTCGCTAAGGCGATGGGCGACCGTCCGGTCAAACTTGTGTGGTCGCGCGAGCAGGACATGCGGAGCGATCGCTATCGCCCGCAAGCCGCTGTGCGTATGCGCGCGAGCCTGACAGCAGACGGCAAGATCGATGCGATGGATTCGCGCATTGCGGTGGGGTCGATTCAGCGCGGGACGCAGGGTCCGCAGGCGGCGCCGAACGGACTGGAAAACCAGGCGATCGATTCCTTCGACGACATCCCCTACAAAATTCCCAATTACCGCATCAATCTGGCGCTCAAGAACACGCATGTGCCGGTGAGTTTCTGGCGTTCGGTCGGCGGCTCGCAAAACTGCTTCTTCTTTGAAAGCTTCATCGACGAGCTGGCATTCGCAGCGGGCAAAGACCCGATGCAATTTCGTCGGTCGATGATGGAGCGCCGTGATTTTCTTGGTGTCCTCGATACGCTGGCCGAGAAAAGCAATTGGAGCGCACCGTTGCCGGCAGGCCGTGGTCGCGGTGTCGCCATTTGCGAAAACCATGGATCGATCATCGGGCAGGTGGCTGAGGTCACGGTGGACGCCGCCGGCAATGTGCGGGTCGACCGCATAATCGCCGCCGTCGATTGCTACCAGGCGGTCAATCCGAAAATAGTCGAATCTCAGATCGAGGGCGGCATCATCTATGGGCTGTCGGCGGCGCTATACGGCCACATCACCATCAAGGATGGCGCCGTCGTGGAAGGCAATTTCGACAGCTACAAGCCTGTGACGCTGGCCGACGCGCCGAAGATCGAAGTCTACCTTTCACTCACGGGCGGCGGAAAATTTGCTGGCGTGGGCGAATGCGGGCTGGCGCCGACCGCGCCCGCCGTCACCAACGCCATCTTCGCGGCCACGCGCAAGCGCGTACGCGAGTTGCCGCTGAAGAATCTCAAGCTCTCGGAGCTCGCCCAGCTTTAGGCAGCGAAATCCTCGCGTTTGCCTCCCATGGTAACCATTTGTTAACCACAAAACCACTTATCTGTGTGTCGGTTGCGTTTCGTGGGACGGGGGCTGCCATCCGCAAAAACATCATCAGATTTGGCGCCAAAACGAGCGTCTCGGCGCTGGCCCTCGTGGTCGCGGCATGCGTCGGCGCGCCGCCACCCCGCCCGCAAACCGGCGCTGTCATGCCTCCGCCATCGCCACAGGCTTCGACGCAGCCCACAAGCGGCGGCATCTACAAGGTCGGCAACCCCTATCAGGTCGCCAACATCTGGTATTACCCGCGCGAGCAGCCCGACTATGACGAGACGGGAATCGGCTCGTGGTACGGCACAGAATTTCACGGTCGCCTGACCGCCAATGGCGAGATATTCGACCGCACCGCCATCACGGCGGCGCATCCCACATTGCCGATGCCCGCCAATGTGCGTGTCACCAATTTGGAAAATGGTCTTTCCGTCATTGTGCGCGTCAATGATCGCGGGCCGTTCAAGAATGGCCGCATCATTGATCTGTCGGAAGGCGCCGCCGATAAGCTTGGCTATCGCCTGACCGGAACGGCACGTGTGCGCGTGACCTATCTCGGCCCTGCGCCATTGAATGGTGTGACGCGCGATGAACCCGCGCCTGAAATCGCCAGGGCGGTGACATCAGCTCCGACGCCTCCTGTGACCATTGCCGAACTTCCGCCGATTTCAGGAGTGCCGTCTGCACCGCGCCCCAATGAGAGCGTTGTCGGCGGGCGTCCTGTCGCGACGGGCTATACGATTCCTGAGCCGGAACCATTGGGCGCTGTGACCCATGTACCCGTGCCATCCATGACGTCGATCTATGTTCAAGCCGGAGCGTTCGCCTCGGCTGAAAATGCCAATCGCGTGGCGGGCAGGCTTTCAGGCACCGGCGCGCGCGTATCGAAAACCATGATTGCCGGAAAGCCGTTCTTTCGCGTGCGCATTGGGCCGTTCCAAAATATCGACGACGCGGACGCAGCACTCAATCAGGTTGTCGCGCGAGGCCATAACGAAGCCGCAATTGTCGTGGAATGATTGGCGTCATGAAATAATAGGCGCAGTCGAATCAACGCCGCGTGCCACGTTCGTGCGGCAGCCTTGCGTATTTAGGGGAGTTGCATGGTTTTCTCGCACACATGGAAAGCGTCGTTCGTAGCGCTGGCATCTGCGTTTCTGTTTTCCGGTTCCACACAAGCGCAGGTGACGACCGTCGCCAAGCAGGCAGTGCTTCTCGATTACGACACCGGCGAGATTCTCTTTTGCCAGGAATGCGACGCGAAAGTGCCGCCGTCGTCGATGTCTAAGCTGATGACCACCGAGCTGCTCTTGCAGCGGGTGAAAGACGGACGCCTCAAACTCGAAGATACGCTGCACGTCTCCGAATATGCGTGGCGCGAGCAGTTCCGCCATCCTGGCGCTTCGCTGACGTGGCTCGCGGTGAATTCCGACGTTTCCGTCGACACGCTCCTCAAGGGCATTATCGTGCAATCGGGCGGTGACGCCTGCGTTGTGGTGGCCGAGGCGCTAGGTGGCGATGAAGCCGGCTTTGCTGCCATGTCAAACAAGCGCGCGGAAGAACTCGGGCTTACCAATTCGCATTTCGTCAACGCGACCGGCATGCCCGATCCGGAACATCTGATGTCGGCACACGACATTGCCAAACTCAGCGCCCACATCATTCGCGACTATCCCGAGCAGTATCACTACTTCTCCATTCCCGAATTCACCTGGAGCAACATCAATCAGCCCAACCGCAATCGGCTGCTGTTCATGAATATCGGCGCCGACGGTTTGAAGACCGGGCACACGGAAGCTGCCGGTTACGGCATCGTGGGTTCCGCAATTCGCGATGGGCGCCGTCTTGTCGTGGTGGTGAACGGTCTTCCTTCGGAAGCTGCGCGCAACAACGAAGCCGCGCGTCTTCTGAACATCGGTTTTCGCGAATACCGCCCCTATGAATTGGTGGCGGCGAACGCCGCGATCGGCGAGGCCCCCGTTTGGGGCGGCGCCACAGATAAGGTCCGCCTGACCGTGCGTGATGCGCTCAAGGCCATCATGCCCGCCGACTCCCGCAAGGATGTGAAGGTCAGACTGCGTTACAACGGCCCCATTGCGGCGCCGATTGCCGCCGGGCAAGAGGTCGGAACCGTCGTCGTCAATATTCCGGGCAAGCCGGAGCGCACGGTGCCCCTAATCGCCGCCGAAGCGGTTCCGGAAACCGGCATTTTCGGGCGCATGATGATCGGCATGCAGGCGCTGCTGGGCGGTTGAAAACTGGTGCGCGTGGCGTCACGCGCGCTTGTTCTGCCCCGTGAACTCGGCCCACAATAGGCCGCGTTCAGGAAAACCGTGATTTGCCCGGAAAATTCATCAGCTTCGAAGGCGGCGAGGGCGCAGGAAAATCCACACAGGCCAAGCTTCTCAAAGCGAGGCTAGAGGCGCGTGGGATTTCCGTGGTGCTCACGCGCGAGCCGGGCGGCTCTCCTGGGGCCGAGCAAATCCGCAAGCTTCTCGTCGAAGGTGAACCGGACCGTTGGACCCCGTTCACCGAGACACTGCTGTTCTTAGCTGCGCGCAGCGACCATGTCGCGCGTGTGATCGCGCCGGCCTTGGCACGCGGCGATTGGGTCATCTCCGACCGGTTTTCGGATTCGACGCTCGTCTATCAGGGCGTCGCGCGCGGGCTCGGCGCAGCCACGGTGTGCGCATTGCAGGAAGCGGCGCAGAATGCGGGTGCTGAAAGCGTCGTGCCGGATCTGACCCTGGTTCTCGATCTGTCGCCAGAAGACGGGCTGAAGCGAGCGCATACACGCGCCGGCCGCGAAGATCGCTTCGAAAAATTCGACGCCGCGTTTCACGAGCGCTTGCGCGGTGCCTTTCGCGATATCGCCGCTGCCGAACCCATTCGGTGCGCGCTGCTTGACGCGGGGCGCGAAGCAGATGCCGTTGCCGCCGATATTTGGCGCGCTGTTGAAGAGCGGCTGAAACCATGAGTCCCGCGCGCAAAAACGAAGACACGCAAAACGACGGTACAGTTCCGGCGCGAAGCTACGATCTGTTTGGGCATGATCTCTCAGTGTCCCGCGCGGCCGAAGCCATCCGCAGCGGAAGGCCGCCGCAAGCTTGGCTGATCTCCGGTCCGCCGGGAATCGGCAAGGCGACGTTGGCCTACCGCCTCGCGCGCTATTTGTTGCGCTATTGCGCAACCGCTGATGGACCGACCGATCTCTTGGTCCCGCCCAACGATGTGGTGTCCCGCCAGATCGAGGCCGGCGCGCATCCGGGACTGCTGGTTTTGGAACGGCGCCTGGACGACAAAGGCAAATTGCCGACCGTGCTCAAGGTCGAGGAGGTCCGCCGCCTGGGCGGTTTCTTCGGCATGACCTCGGGCGCCGGTGGCTGGCGTGTGGCCATTGTCGATTCCGCCGATGATCTCAACGACAACGGTGCGAATGCGCTGTTGAAGATTCTTGAAGAGCCTCCTGCCAGAAGCATTCTGTTCCTGATCGCGCATGCGCCCGGACGGCTTCTGCCGACCATCCGTTCTCGCACCAGGCGCTTGGATCTTCGTCCGCTGGACGAAACGGCGATGACAGCCACACTAGCGCGCCTGCTGCCCGATATTTCTGCCGATGAGCGCGCCAGGCTGGCGGCCTTATCCGAAGGCTCGCCGGGGCTGGCTGTCCACCTCGCGCAAGAAGACGGATTGGCGCTTGCGCGCGATGCCGACACGCTTTTGTCCGCCAAAGGCGCGCCCGATATCGGGGCCATCATGCAGCTGGCCGAACGCGTCGCGCGCACCAGCGATGGCATCTCGCGTTTTGGCGCGCTTCTCGTCCAGGGGCTGGAACGGCGCATTCGCGACCGCGCTGCAGCTGGAGAACCCGGGCTCGAACGTTGGACGGAATTCTGGGAGCGCACCCGGTCCGATTACGCCCGGGCTGACGGGTTGCACCTGGAACCACGGCAAACCGTGCTGTCATCCGCCTTTGCTCATTCGCGGCTACAACGGAAGCCTTGAATTCGCTCATCCGCTTCGACAGTTTGGCCGCATGCTTGTAGACAGCCATTGCCACCTCGATTTTCCCGAATTCAGCGCCGAGCTGGACGACGTGCTGGTCCGAGCCCGCGCGGCGGGCGTCGGCCATTTCCTGACCATCTCCACCGATCTCGCAAAATTTCCAGCCATCCGCGCCATCGCCGAGGCCCACGCCGATATCCATTGCAGCATCGGCGTCCATCCCCACGAGGCAGGCGGCGAACGCCTGACCGGGCCGGACACTCTCCTGCGCGAAGCGGAACACGAGAAAGTCGTCGCCTTCGGCGAGACGGGTCTAGATTTTTATTACAACCACGCCCCGCGCGACGCGCAGATGGCGGACTTTCGTACCCATATTGCGGCTGCGCGCGCGGCACGCCTGCCGCTCATCGTGCATACGCGCGATGCCGACGACGACACCATCGCCATACTCAATGAGGAATTCGAGGCAGGCGCTTTCACCGGCGTCATTCACTGCTTCACCGGAACGCGAAGGCTAGCCGAAGCGGCGTTAGCATTGGGCTTCTACATTTCTGTATCCGGCATCGCGACGTTCAAGAAGTCGGACGAGCTGCGCGCGGTAATCAAAGATGTGCCGCTAGACAGGCTTCTGGTCGAAACGGATGCGCCGTATTTGGCGCCGCAGCCCACGCGCGGCAAACGTAATGAGCCGGCCTTCATCGTGCACACGGCCGCGATGCTCGCAGATCTCAAAGGCGTATCGCGCGAGGAATTGGCTGCCGCCACTACGGATAATTTCTTCCGGTTGTTCACGAAGGCGCAGCCGTGACGCTTACGGCCACCATTCTTGGATGCGGCTCATCCGGGGGCGTGCCTCGTCTCGGCGGAGCAAATGGCGCTGGACAATGGGGCGCCTGCGATCCGGGCAATCCGCGCAACCGCCGCTTGCGCTGTTCGCTTCTGGTGCGAGACGGCGAAACATCTGTACTTGTCGATACGTCGCCGGATTTGCGCGAGCAATTGCTGGCCGCACATGTGGGCCGTCTCGACGGCGTGGTGATGACGCATCCGCATGCCGATCAGACCAACGGCATCGATGATCTTCGTGTTCTTTGTCAGGTCATGCAGCGGCGCATCGATATGTTCGCCGATGCCGCGACGTTGGCGCATTTGCATGGTCAATTCGGCTATTGCTTCGACACGCCGGACGGCAGCGATTATCCGCCAATTTTAACCGGCCATGTCATTGCGGAGCCGTTTGCCGAGTTCTCCATCGGATCGATTCCGGTGCTCCCCTTCTGGATGCGGCATGGCCGTATCCGGTCCCTAGGATACCGCTTCGGCAAGCTGGCTTATTGCAGCGATGTCAATGCCTTGGACGACGAAGCTTTCGCGATACTGGAGGGCGTCGAATGCTGGATTGTGGATGCTTTGCGCTACCGCGAACACCCGAGCCACGCGCATGTCGATCTCACTTTGTCATGGATCGAGAGGCTTCGCCCCGCGCGCGCCATTCTTACCAATCTGCACAACGATCTCGATTACGAGACGCTGAAGCGCGAACTACCTAAGAACGTCGAACCAGCCTATGACGGTATGACAATTACGCTCTAGGCTTTGCCCCACAGCGCGTGCGTGGCAAGGCGCGCGCCTTCGCTCAAAGCTTTCAGCTTCGCCCACACAATGGTTTCGTGCACTTCCGGCACGGCGCGCGGCGTCGATGCGAAACCGCAGTCGACACCGGCAATGACGTTCTCGCGGCCAACCAACGCAGCGAAGCGTTGTATGCGCTCCGACACAAGCTCGGGATGTTCAACAACGACGGAGGAATGCGTGACGACGCCGGGCATAATGGCTTTGCCGTCCGGCAGTTTCACGCTCTCCCAAATACGCCACTCATGTTCGTGGCGCGGGTTCGCGGCTTCGAACGAATAATAATGCGCGTGCACCTTCAGCGCGATGTCGACGACATTCTTGAATTCCATGTCGTTGGTGCGCTGTTCCATATTGATGCCGTAACAGGTATGATGGCGGATGCGTTCGGATGGCAGGCCGCGCAACGCATGGTTCAGCGCCTCCACACGCGTTTCCGCCCATGCACGGCAGTCTTCGATGCTTTTGCCTGGATTCAGCATGTAATGCATCGCGAGCCGCGGATCGTCGATCTGCAGCATGAAGCCGGCATCGAGGATGGCGACATATTCTTCGCGCATGGCCTCCGCGATGGCGTAGAGGCACTCTTCATCGCAGCTGTAACAGCGGTTTTCCTGATAGCGCTCGAAACTGGCGGGTGATGCCGACGGCATGAAGACATCGACAACATCTCGGTTCTTGAGGGCGGATTTCAGGTTCGTAATGTCGGCGCGAAGCGCCGCCTGGCCCGAATATGTAATGGGCTTTAGGGTCGCCATGCGCGGCGGCGCCGTGCCGGAATGGCCCGCCGCATAGAATTCCGGGAGGGATTCCCGCTCCCGCGACGTCAATTGGGCGGCACTTCCCGCGATGGGCATAAGGCCGGAAAGCCGTTCGGAAACATAGGCTACGAAGCCGGGCTTCGACTGCTCGCCATCGTCCACAATGTCGATGCCGGCTTCGCATTGAAGACGGACTGTTTCTGCCACCCGTCGCTCACGGCGCGTGCGTAAACCGACGTGCCGGTATGACCGTCGGCCATCATCTCCGACAGCGCGTTGGGGCGGGGGAGACTGCCAACATGGGTGGTGAGAATGCGCCGCGCGCGGTCGTCGAGAAGTGGCATCGGAAGGCCATCCTTTCAGGCGAAGGAATTTCGGGCTCAGGCGAAGACACGGGAACTGCCGCCTATAGATTGTTCTGTCGTAGCGGCAACGAAACTCTAGGGCGCAAAAGTCGTCTGATCTAGGGTTGCGTGTAGGTAAGCCCTCGGCTAGGCGGATGGTGGCGGCGTCACACAACACGCGCTCACAGGGACACTCTCATGCGAAGGGCCCGGGCCATTGAATTCAAAACCTATGAGGGCGCAAATCTTATCGTTCCTTTTGCAGCCATGGTGGCCGAGCTTGAGGATACACCCTCCGCGAGGCTGCCTTCACAGCAAACCCGGCAATTGCTGAATGAAATATTCCCGGATATGCGACGTCTGAATGTGGCTTTGCCAGGAGGCGAAATCACCTTTGAGATTTTGGCGGCGCGGCTCTCCATTTTCTGGCAGGAACTTCCGCTCACACTCGGGTTTGAAAGCAGCGTCGCGCAACTTGAGGGCAGATCGCGCATCGCCATTGGCTTCTTCGATCCCGAAATCGGCGCCAAATCTTTGCGCGCCGGCATCGATGTTGCGAATGCGGTGTTCGCCGTAGCTGCCAACACAGAGGCCGATTATGCGGGCGCCGGCAATGCGCTGCGCGAACTTCTGCAATTGGTGCATGCAAGCCAATTCGTATCCGTCGCAAACGCCTATATCAAAGCGGCGCGCGCACGTGGAATCCCTGAGCGCGAGCTCGCCCCCCGTTCCAAAATATTGTGCTACGGCCAGGGCGCCAAAAGCCTCCAAATGCTGGAGGCCGCGAATAACCGGGACTCGCATACAGGCTACGCGCTGGCCAAGCATAAGGCCGCCTCCAACGCGGTTGTGCGCAGCCTCGGTCATCCCGGTGTCGAGCACATCGCGGTCACCAATATCGTCGAGGCGCGCGGGGCGGCACTAGTTTTGGGATATCCGCTTGTCGTGAAGCCCATCGACCGGAACGGCGCGGTGGGCGTCACGGCGGACATCGATACGATGAGCGAGCTTGAGGCGGCCTATGTGTATGCCGCGGAACGCTCGCCGACGGGTTCCGTATTGATCGAGCGTTTCGTGGCGGGCGACGACCATCGCCTCTCTGTTTTCGACGGCAAATTGTTTCGCGCCAGCCGGTTGGTGATGCCGCTTCTCGTCGGGGACGGGCAGCATTCTATCTCAGAGCTGATCGAAATCGACAATGTTCGCCGCAAGGAAGCCATTGCCGGCGGTGCCTATCTCTATTTGCTGTCGCCCGATGGCAGAATGATCGCGTTGCTGCGCAAGCAGGGTTTTGCATTGGAAGACAGGCCGCCCGCTGGGCGCGAACTGCGTCTCTCCACCACGTCGAATTTGAAAACCGGCGGCGCGCGCGAAGACGTGACGCCGCTGATTCATCCCGACAACATCGCGATGGCGGAAGCGGTGGCAGGGAGTTTTCATCTCGACGCCGTGGGCATCGATTTCATCACGCCCGACATCGGCAAATCCTGGCGCGATGTGCCGTGCGCCATCATCGAGGTGAACGCCAATCCAGGCACCAGCGAAGGTCTGGCAGTTGAAGTCACGCTTTCCAGATTTCCGAATGGGGATGATGGCCGCATCCTCAGCATCATGGTGGTAGAGTCGCCGAACTTGGCCGCCACAATCGCGCGGCATTTGGAAGGGGGGGCACATGCGTCGGGCTCACCAGCGGCACGCATACGATCATGGCGGGACAGACGCGCTTCCGGGAAAATGAAAACCTGCCTGCCCGTATCAGTGGGCTCCTATTCGATTCACGCTGTGAGGCGCTGATCGTCGATTGCACGCGCGATGAGATTATCCAGTTCGGCTTGCCCTTTACGAAATACGACATCGCCATTCTTGGCGCACCGGACTCATTGCCGGACGATGTGCGCGCGCTGATCGATGGTCATGTTGCGCATACAATTGCGCATGGGGCAGGGGAGTCCGATCCCCCTCTCCTCGCGCGGATCGATCAGCTTTTAAGCCGTTGATCCTGAATGCGAGCTTGGTAATACGCGTGGCGTAAATCCCGCGCATTGCCGGGCATATAGGTAAAATACAGCATGCGGCGCGGCCGACCCGCTTTGTTGGGTCCGCTGCCGTGCGGCGTCAGCGTGTGGAACGCCACGAGGCTTCCCGGCGTCAATTCAGCGTCCCAAACCTCCGCGCTCGCAACCGCTTCGGGATCGACATCCTTGGGGTCGTTCTCGGGCGCCGGTTGAACGCGGTCGTGGCATTTCAGATAGAAACGAATTCCACCCGCTTCCGATGACACGCTGTCGATAGCGATGGCGATCGTGACCACACTGTCTTTCTGCTCGTCGGTCAGTTTGTAATAGGGATAGTCCTGATGCAGGCCGTAACCACGGTCATCCTCAAATTTGTAGATCACCTTATCCATGAAAAGGAACGGCTCGCCGCCGATGAGATCCCGCACCAGCGCCAGAAGGGCCGGGTCGCGCGTCAGCTCTTCAAACGCCGGCGCAATATCGCACACCGGATCGAAGCGCTCGAAAATCTTAACGCCGGCGGTGGTCGGCCGATAGGCTATGCGTGCGGAGTCGATTTCTCCCGCCTTTAATTTCGCGAGCAGAAGATCGCATTGCTCCGAGAGAATTGCGACGCGACTTGGGGAGAAGAAGTCGCGCAAGGCCACAACGCCAAAATCACGATATGCGCGCTCGATCTCTTCGGCCGATTTACCGGTTCTGTCGATGTGCAATGGGTTATCGCGCGTTGTGCTCATTGCGATTACAGAGGCCGCGACCATTCGTAAATGCGGCCAATGTCCCGTGCGCCACAGGAATTGTAGAGCCGCTGTCCGATGGAGCCTTCGACCGAAAGGACCACGGCGGCTTTCTCGCCGGTGGCCGACAGGAATTGCAGCAAATGTCCAACCGACATTTTTCCCATGCCGCGGCGGCGCTGATCGGAGCGAACAAAGAAATTTTTGATGCGCACGACATTATTGGGAAGGCGGATGAGACCCGTCGTTACGACCGGCTGATCGCCTTCGCTGAAGATGTGAAACGAAAGTCTTCCCGTTTCGGATTTCTGCCGCTCCAGCGCGACCCATTGCTCAGGCGCTGCCTCGTAGCCGTCGCTGGCACCGGAGGGCATTGCATGGATGGCGGATTTGTCAGCCCAATCGCTGTCGGAGCGGACCTCGCGCCACTGCGTGGTGTTCGCTTCATGAGCTCAAGGCAAGGGCTCGAATGCGTGAATGATTTCTATTCGGCAACGGTAGCCTTTACGCTCCATGAGCGATGCCAGAACGGGATCTGCTTTCTCTGTGTAGATTCTCGCGAAGCTGGCGCGGAAATCAGAAACGCGGTCTCGATATGCGCGATGGCGCGCGCCAGTTCGCTTTCCGGCAGATGCTCGCTTTCCAGATAGGAAACGCTCGCGGCCGGCAAGACGGAGAGCCCCGGCATCGCAAGAAAGCGCCAGCCCGCACCCGATTGTTCCCGCGCGCCCAGCGCGAAATAGACATGCTCGGATGCAAGCGCATGCGCGAGCAACATGTCGTTCTGCGGCTTTTGGGCGGCGGGCGCTGAGACCATCAAACTCTGCAATTTTGCAATTCCGCCTTAAGCGACAGAAACTCTAAGGTGGGGTAAATATTGACGAACCGGCCTAACGGGGAACCGGCGCGTTCACGGCCAGAGTTCTGGGCCAGAGTTCTGGGAATGTGTAGATGACGGACGATAAAAGCAACCGCGCGAATTTCGCCTCCATGGAGGCGGCCACCTCGGAAGACTGGGCGAAAGTCGCCGCCGGCAAGAAGGTTTTCAACCAGACGCTTCCTAGCCGCATGCTGGAGCATCTTCAGCTGTTGGAGGGCATGCATTGGGGCTTTGCGGTCGACCGGCTGACCCATTACCTGCAATCGGCGACATTGGCCCACCGCGCCGGCATGGACGAAGAATATGTGGTGTGCGCGCTCCTCCACGATGTCGGCTACACGATTGCGCCGCGAAGCCATTCCCATCTGGCGGCGGCGGTTCTCGGGCCGTTCGTGTCAGAAGAGAATTACTGGATGATTGCGCATCACGAGATTTTCGAAGGCTATTATTTCCAGCATCATTTCGGCGGCAATCGTAACGCGCGCGAGGCCTTTCGCGGTCATCCGCATTTCGAACGCACGGCGCATTTCTGCGACGCCTTCGATCAGCGCGCTTTCGATCCGAATTTCGAGGCGATGCCGCTCGAAGCTTTTGCACCGATGCTTGAACGGCAACTCACGCTGTCTCGAGAGATACGTCTCGCACGCGCCAACACGGTTTCGGTTACGAGCTAACGTGCGATCACCAGGCGAAAAATCCGATCAAGAACTGGCAGAAGAGGGCGCCTACAATCGTCATGGCGAAGCCCCAAATGAGCATTTTGCGGAAGAGCACTTTCATGTCTTCAACGCCGGCGGGAACGGCCGCGATGGCCAGCGCCCCGATGGTCGAGAGTGGCGACACGTCCACTAAAGCCGCACCCACATTGATGCTGAGCGCAATCTGCAGCGGATCGCCGCCGCCGAGCCGTTCCACCAATCCCGGCACGGTCGGCAGAAACGCCGGATAGACCACGCCGGATGTCGAGCTGTAGGTCGAGATCAGCCCCGTGACGAAGGCCATGGTGCCGTTCACGGTTCCCGGCGTCGCGATGGCGGCCAGAAGCGATGTGAAGAGATCCATGCCGCCGGTCTTGTCGAGCACGCCGATCAGCACGCTAACGCCGGACACCATCAGGATGACCGACCACGGCACGGAGGCCAAAGCCACGTTGTCATCGACGGCATTGGCGAGGATCAAAACCGTCGCGGCGGCGAACGCGGAAAGACCTGGGTTCACTTCCCAGAACACCACCAGCACCAGCCACACCATGAGAACGCTGATGGTGAACCAGTGCATCGGCGTGAACGGCGGCGGTTTTACGGCCGCTTCAGGCGGCGCCGCGCGGCTTTCGCGCAAAACCTTCAGCCCGCCAAACAGCACATAAGCTGCGACGCCCACCAGAGCGTGCGCGGCGAAATTGGCGACGAAGACGGACGCCTCGTGGCCACCGAGGCCGACCGAATTCATCTGTGTCAGCACGAGAATGCCGATGGCGCTCACGGGCGACAGATTGCCGGCATTGGCGCCGTTGGCGACCATCAGCGCGATCAGGAAGACCGGCACGCGGGCCGAAATGCCGGCTGCCATGGCCAGAGGCGCGACGATGGCCGCAGCTGCTATGGCGCCGGGTCCGATGGCCGACAGCACGCCGGCCATCAGGAAGAACGCGATTGGCAGCAAGGCTGTGTGCCGGCCGCAGGCGCGGACCACGCGGGCTGTGATGGCCGCTAGCGTGCCGTTCTTCTGGGCCACGCCGAACAGCAGCGTGACGCCGACCAGGGTCAGGAAGAGCGGCGCCGGGAACACGGCCATGAGCGCGTTGGGCGTCCAGCCGGCGGCCAGAATGGCGACGCCTGAGGCCAAGGCAATGGCGAGGATTCCGACATTGATCCGAGAGGTCAGGCTGACGACGATCACCACTAGAAGCGCCGCCATCGAAAGCATGGCGGGCGTCATCTTTTACGCCCCGTAATCGCGTGCATGTTTCCCCCGTGAATGCGGCTCTGTGGTTCGGCCGCGCGTCTTGAATCTGTATCTCGGCGGCGAACTCTAAAGCCCGCGCCGAGGAAAGCCACGGGGTTCAGGCGGGTTTCGGATCAAGTCAGCGCCAAAGAGTACGTCTATTATTCTCGATTATATACTTGACACATGCAATGGTGATGGAATAGCTTGTGCGGCAGGGAGATACGAGCCATGCCCAAGAACATCCCCGTCAGATTCACCGATGCAGACGCAGCACGCGAACACCTAGAGGCGATTCGCTGGCCGAATGGTCCGATCTGCCCCCATTGCGCGACCGAGGGACGCGCATCGGCCATTAAGGGTGGACGCAAAGGGCTGATGTTCTGCAATGCGTGCCGCAAACAATTCTCGGTCACGGTTGGGACGGTATTCGAGCGCTCTAAAATCCCTCTGCATACTTGGCTCTATGCGAACCACCTGCTCGTCTCGTTCAAGAAAGGCATGAGCGCCCATCAACTGCACCGCACGCTAGGCGTGACCTATAAAACCGCGTGGTTCATGGCGCATCGCATTCGCAAGGCCATGGAGCCTGCCACGGGTACGCCGCCGATTGGTGGCGAGGATAAGGTCGTGGAAGCCGACGAAATGTTTATCGGCAATAAGGCTGCGACCAAGAAGCACGCCGGGGCAGGTGGGTACGGGCATAAGCGCGTAATCCTCGCCCTGGTTGAGCGTGGCGGCCCTGTCCGCTCGTTCCATATCGACCGCGCCAGCCGTCCCGAAATCAGCGATGCGATGTTCTACAACGTCCACGCCAAGACCAAGGTCTATACTGACGGCGCGAACCATTATCGCTTTATGCCGACTTCGCTGCATTCCACCGTCGATCATTCCAAGGGCGAATATGTGCGCGGCAAGGTTCACACAAACACCGTGGAAGGCGTCTTTTCGATCTTCCGTCGCGGCATGGTCGGCACCTATCAGCACTGCGGCGAGCAGCATTTGCAGCGCTACCTGACCGAGTTTGATTTCCGCTACAGCAACCCGCGCTTCCTTGGGCGTGGACGACGCCACGCGCGCTGATATTGCCCTCAAAGGCATCGAGGGAAAGCGCCAGACATATCGGCGGACTGTGCGCGCCTGAGCATCTAGCTCAGCAAATTCGCGGCTTCATCGCTTGGCGTCGAAAGAACGGATTTCCAGTCACACCCAAGAAGCGTGTCCGCTTTCATCGTCGGACTCAGGGTAAGGTCCGCTGATCAATAATCGAGCGGGAGAAATGTCGTGGATAACGAGCAATTAGACCGGCTTATAGTCGCTGTCATCGCAGCGGGCGTAATTGCCCACAAAGGAACGGCGGAAGGCTATACGCATGAGATATTCCGCGAAGTAGCGGAAGCTTTAAGGGGTGCGGGAGTTATCGGCGAGAATGATCCGCCCTCACGGCGGACGGGAGGCGGTAATTAAAGTGATCCCGAAGGCGGCAACACCAAGGGTCCAGAACGCGGTTACCGATTACAGTGCCCACCGCAACGGCTGAAGTTATGAGTAGCCATGTCATGGGCGCACGTTGGCGCGTCGATCATTGGAGGGCAACGCACCGCCTACTTGGTGCGGGCCTTCTCTTTAGGTTTTTGTGTCGCTTTTTTTCGGTTTCTTGGGCGTGAACGGTTCCGGCGGCGTATTCAACAGGCGCCGCAACACGTCATCCTCGCGGCTTGATTTCGGCTCTAACTTCTTGGGTTTTGTCATGCCTCAACCGCTTCGTACGCTGGTTAAACCGGGACTGCATCTCTCACTAAAAGATCAATTGACGGAAGCTGACCCGGCACTATGCATCCTTGCGATGAATATAGTTGCTCAGTGGGCAACAGTCGAACGCGACTTTGCAACATTCATAATAAGCATTGCTCCCGGAAAGGCCGGATCAATAGCTGAACTATTGAATGCAGCGCGAGCAGATTCCCGCAAAAAGGCTATTCGAAACACCCTCGCAATGTCCCACCTTGCAAAGGACGAATTACCGCTCTTTGAAGCAATACAGTTACGATATGAGAGCTGCTTCAAATTACGCAATCCTCTCGTTCATTGGACGCTTTGTACTTGCAAGCAACTCCCGGACATCATCGCAGCGGTTAACCCGGAAGACTACATTCGAGTAACGGCATCTGGCGAAAGCGAAATCGATTTAATGGTTCGCGAAATGGCAAGCGAAGAAAATCCGAGCCTATCTGGCCCGGCAAGGTTGTCAGACAACACTGTGAAACGAATGATGCCGACCTATCAGAAGTATCTGGACGTGGCGGTTGCCTATCGGAAAAATGACCTAATCGGTATCTTTGATCAAATTACCCGTCTTTTGAACGCGGTCCGTGAATTCAGGATGATCGTTAGGTTTCGCTGTCTCGATCTGGCCTCTGACAAACGTGCTGGACTACTACGGCAGCTATACGCGGAATTGGGATTGAGTCCGCCCACGGCAGGGTGAGCTGATCGCGCAACGCGATCTCGACACGTGAAAGCAGTTCCGACTCCGACATGGCTGGTATTGGTTTCCCGCCATTTGCTTCCTTGATCATTTTGCGCGGTCCTGCATTTCTCAGGTATATGATCGCGCTATTATTTCCCATAATATTGCTTATACGACATTCTGGTTTGGGCCAGGAATGGGCTGCCTCGGTTAAAACCGGACCAAAAGCCTTGCTTCGCCTGGATATTCAGGATATCGGCCGATAGCTCTGGACTGGCCCCCTCGCGCAGCTATTTTCGCCGCCATGTCCGACCAGCCCACCGATTCCAGCCCCGAACTCAGCGCCGACACCAGCACAGGCGACATCGCCGAATTGCTGCAGATCATGCGGCGTCTGCGCGATCCCGACGGCGGCTGCCCGTGGGACGTGGAGCAGAATTTCGCAAGCATAGCGCCGTACACAATCGAGGAAGCCTATGAGGTTGCCGGCGCCATCGAGCACGGCGGCGAAACCGGCGACTTCACCGAGCTCAAAGGCGAACTTGGCGACCTGTTGTTCCAGGTCGTTTTCCACGCCCAGATGGCCGCCGAACAAGGCCTGTTCGCCTTCGACGACGTGGTTCGCTACGTCTCCGAAAAGATGGTCCGGCGGCACCCGCATGTGTTTGCAGAGGTCTCGGCCAATACCTCCGATGAGGTGCTCAAGAACTGGGAAGAGATCAAACGCAAAGAGCGCGCCATGGGCGCGGGCGGTGGCTTGCTGGATGACGTTCCGCGCGCCCTGCCCGCATTGACGCGCGCCGTGAAGCTGCAGAACCGCGCGTCTCAGGTCGGCTTCGATTGGCCCAGCGCCGTCACCGTGACCGACAAGATTGCCGAGGAAGCGCGCGAATTGGCGGAAGCCGTGGAGACAAAGAGCGCCGCGGACATCGAAGAAGAATTCGGCGACCTCTTATTCGTGATGGCGAATCTTTCGCGCCATCTGAATGTCGATCCGGAGGTCGCGTTGCGCAGCGCCAATGCCAAATTCATGCGCCGCTTCAAGTTCATCGAGACTGCGCTTCGCCTTGAACACCGGACGCTCGAAGAAGCCTCGCTCGAGGAAATGGAAGCCCTGTGGCAAAAGGCCAAATTGGCGGAGCGCTGGGCGTAGAATTGCTCGTTATTCCCTCTCCCCTTGTGGGAGAGGGTGCCGAGGAGCTTTAGCTCCGAGGCGGGTGCGGGGTACCCCTCACCCTGCTCACGTCTTCCGACGCTCGCTTCCCTCTCCCACAAGGGGAGAGGGATTCTCGTTAAGCCCAATCCACAGGCGTGTGTAACCCTTGAGGATTACGCTCTACGCCTTTGGCGAATCTGGTGAAATTTGACCTGGCCTGGGAACCGCGCGTGGAATTTTTCCACAACGTCCGGTTCCCCTGCCACCACCAAAATCATGCCGGTTTCGCTGTCACGCCGCTCGATCACGCGACCGTGGCTGTGCGCCCAGGCGAGCCCGGCGCCGTCTTCCGGGCTGAGGCTCAGGCGAATGGCCTGCTCGCGCCCGCCTAAAGCGTCATCGATGATGGTGAAGAGATCGTCGGTGCCGGCGCCGGTAAGCGCCGAAACGGCGATCTGCTCGCCGCTGCGCGCGCGATTACGCAACAGCATCGCGTCGCGCACTTCGGGCTCCATGAGGTCGATCTTGTTGAAGACCTCGATGATCGGCCGCTCGTCATCAGCCTCGACGCCGAGCTCCTTCAGAACCTTCAAAACGTCTTTGCGCTGGGCCTCGGTTTCGTCGTGTGCGGCGTCGCGCACATGCAGGATGATTTCCGCCTCCAACACCTCTTCCAGCGTGGCGCGGAAGGCGGCGACTAGCTGCACCGGCAGATCGGCAATGAAACCGACCGTGTCGGACAGAATGATCTTACGTCCGCCCGGCAGAGTCAGCCCGCGCATGGTGGGATCGAGCGTCGCGAACAGAAGATCCTTCGCCAGCACTTCGGAATGCGTCAGCCGATTGAACAACGTCGACTTGCCAGCATTGGTGTAACCGACCAAAGCCACCACCGGGAACGGCACCTTCTGGCGCGATTTGCGATGGAGGCCGCGGGTGCGTTTGACCTCCTCCAGCTCGCGTTTGATCTTGATGATGCGTTCGCCGATCAAGCGCCGATCGGTTTCAATCTGCGATTCACCGGGACCGCCGAGAAAGCCGAAGCCGCCGCGCTGGCGTTCCAAATGGGTCCAGCTGCGCACCAGGCGCGAGCGCTGATAATTGAGATGCGCCAGCTCGACTTGTAGGCGCCCTTCCCGCGTGCGCGCCCGCTCGCCGAAGATTTCAAGAATGAGCGCCGTGCGGTCGAGCACTTTCGTGCCCCAGGCTTTTTCCAGATTGCGCTGTTGCACCGGGCTGACAGCGGCATTGACGATCACAACCTCTGGCTCGGTGGCCGCGACCAATTCTTTGATCTCTTGCACCTTGCCGCTGCCGACAAGAGTCGCGGGCGTCGCTTTCGCGATAGTCGCGATGCGGCCTTCCACGACCTCAAGCCCAATGGCGGCCGTCAGCGCGATCGCTTCTTCCAAACGCGAGGCATGGCTGCGCCCATCGTCTCGATCATCGGAGCGGCGGCCGACATGCAGTACCAGCGCGCGGCGTTTGCCGTCGTCGCGCTTTGTCTTGTCCGCAAGTAGCTTGCGGCTCATCAATCTACGCCAGTGCCGTCCTGGTCTTGGAGTTGCACAGGGCCAGTCGGCATCACGGTCGAGATCGCGTGCTTGTAGACGAGCTGAACCTGCCCGTCGCGCCGCAGCAGCACGCAGAAATTATCGAACCAGGTGATGTTGCCCTGAAGCTTTACGCCGTTGACCAAATAGATTGTGACGGCCGTTTTGCTTTTACGGACGGTATTGAGAAACGTGTCTTGAAGGTTTTGTGGTTTTTCGCTCATGGGTGGACCCCATTTGTTGTGACTATTGTCGCGTTGCATGACTGGCTGATGGCCAGTCCGATCAGCATATAAGCCTTTCGGGCATTTGCGAAGGAAAATCCCAAGAAATCAGCGTTGACAGACGCGTCTATGCGCCTTGCGCAGCTTCTTTCTCTGCTAATGTTTTGTAGATTTCATGCAGGCGCATGGTGATTGTTCCAGCCTTGCCGTCGCCGAGTACATGTCCATCGACGCGGACCACGGGAATGATGCCGCCAGTCGCCGACGTGATGAAGGCTTCCGCCGCTGCTTGCGCCTCTTTCACCGAGAATGTGCGCTCTTCGATACGAATCTGGGATTCGGCGGCCGCGCGCAAAAGCGTAGCGCGGGTGACTCCACCAAGAATGTTCGCCTCCAAAGATCGTGTGACGGCAACGCCGCTTTGCGAGACGATCCACGCATTGGTGGATGTACCTTCGGTAATATTGCCGTCGCCATCGACTAGCCAGACTTCAAGAGCCCCTGCCCGACGCGCCGCCGTCTTCGCCAAGATATTCGGCAACAGACCCCGTCGTTTTGATATCGCAGCGTCCCCACCTCGTATCAGGTGCTGTGACGACCGATGTTCCGTCGCGCCTTCGCCGGTCAAAAGTCTCCGGATCCAAACGGCTCGCCGTCAAAATGACGGTGGGACGCACCGCGCCGGGAATAACATGATCGCGGTGAAACACGCCGCGCGTGACTTGGAGATAGACAAGCCCGTTGAGCAGTCGGTTGCGGCGAATGATTTCGCGTAAGACGATGGCGAGAGACGATTTCGCTATCGGCAGATCCATTTCCAATTCGGAAAGGCTGCGTTCTAACCGCGTCACATGCCCGGCCTCGTCGAGAGTGCGCCCTTCCGACACCGCGTAGACCTCGTAGACGCTGTCGGCGAATTGCAGGCCGCGGTCCTCAATGTAGACCGTGGCGCTGCCATGCGGAACGTAGCGTCCGTCTACATAAGCGATCCTTCCCGGCGCTTTTTGGCCAGGTGACAAGCGTCTAGGCATCGCGTGCTTCAAGCATTGAAGGCTTGATCGAGCCGTACCTACGACACGCCCAGCGATTTCAGCTTGCGGTGCAATGCCGAACGCTCCATTCCGACGAAGAACGCTGTGCGCGAAATATTGCCGCCGAAGCGATTGATCTGCGCCAAGAGATATTCGCGCTCGAAAATTTCCCGCGCTTCGCGCAAAGGCAGTGTGATCACGAGATCGCCGCGCGCGCCTTGCGCCCAGGAATGGCCGCCACCGTTCACATTCGACGGCAGGAGATCGGCGGAGATGACTTCCGCCGTGTCGTCGGTGGCGAGGATAAGAAGCCGTTCCACGATATTACGCAGCTGACGCACATTGCCCGGCCAGCTATAGGCCTGCAGCACTGCCATCGCCTCGTCCGAAATTTCGCGCATCGCCAATCCGGACGCCACCGACAGGCGCTTCATGAAATGTCCGACCAGCGAGGGAATGTCTTCGCTGCGCTCGGCCAGCGACGGCACGCGGATCGGCACCACATTCAGGCGGTGATAAAGATCTTCGCGGAAACGCCCCGCTTCGATCTCGCCGCGCAAATCGCGCGTTGACGATGAAATCACCCGGACATCGACCTGCACCCGTGTGGAGCCACCTACCCTTTGAAAGGTTTGGTCGATCAACACGCGTAGGATTTTGCCTTGCGTCTCGAGTGGCATGTCAGCCGCCTCGTCCAGGAAAAGCGTCCCGCCATGGGCGAGTTCCATGAGGCCGATCTTGCGAGCGCCTTCATTGCTCTCGACGCCGAACAGCTCGGCTTCGATGCGCGCCGGCGCCATCATGGCGCAATTGATCGCGACGAAAGCGTTCGACGCCCGGCGCGAACGCGCATGGATGAGCCGCGCCGCAACCTCTTTGCCGGAGCCAGAAGGACCCGCGATTAATATGCGGCTGCCGGTGGGCGCGACTTTTTCAACCAGCTGGCGGAGCTGAACAATGGCCGAAGACGCGCCGACGAGATCGGATTCGTCGCCCGACTTCAATTTCAATTCTTCGATTTCGCGCTTCAGCCGCGACGCCTCAAGCGCGCGGCGCACCACATGCACGAGCCTGTCGGCCTTGAACGGCTTCTCGATGAAGTCGTAGGCGCCCTTCTTGATCGCGGCGACTGCCGTTTCGATCGTGCCGTGACCGCTGATGATGACCACCGGCAGTTCGGGATGTTCGCGCTTCAGAACTTCTAGCACCTGAATGCCGTCGAGCTTGCTGCCTTGCAGCCAGACGTCCAGAACAACGAGATGCGGACGCCGCTGCGCAACTGCCGCCAAAGCGCCATCGGAATCCGACGCCACGCGGGTTTCGAATCCTTCGTCCGAAAGAATACCGGCCATCAATTCTCGAATGTCGATTTCATCATCGACAACCAGAATTTCAGACGCGATCGACGACCCTTTCCTGTTCATGCCCAATTCCTCGATCTTTCTTCGCAGTCTGAATCAACGGGAAAATCATGCGCACCAAAGCGCCCGGCGTGTCTTCGGCCAGCACATCGCGCACATCGTTCAACAGCAACTCGCCGCCATGGTCGTCGAGAATCTTGCGCACAATCGCAAGTCCAAGCCCGGTGCCTTTGGCGCGTGTGGTCACGTAGGGTTCGGTGAGGCGATGGCGATGTTCGGCCGGCAGGCCCATCCCATTGTCGCGCACCGTCATGGTGAGGCGTCCCGCATCCACCGCGAGGTCGATCACGATTCGCCCCGATGAATCGTCATTTTCGGTGCGGCTGGCGGCCACAGCTTCGGCTGCATTCTTGAGAACATTGGTGAGGGCCTGTGACACCAACCGCCCATCGCATTCGAAAAGCAGTGGTTCGGCCGGCGCGGTGACCTCAAAGGCAATTTGTGGATTCGCAACGCGCTGAAGGAACACGGCATGACGCACCAATTCTTGCGCATTCTCGGTGCGAATGACCGGCGCCGGCATGCGCGCGAAAGACGAGAACTCGTCTACCATGCGGCCAATATCGCCCACCTGTCGGATAATCGTATCCGTGCATTGCGTAAAGACTTCCGGATCGCTGGAAATCTCGCTCGAATATTTGCGCTTAAGCCGCTCGGCTGAAAGCTGGATCGGCGTCAGCGGGTTCTTGATCTCATGCGCGATGCGCCGCGCCACTTCCGCCCACGCGGCGGTGCGCTGCGCTGAAACGAGATCGGTGATGTCATCGAAGGTGACAACCATGCCGTGGCTATTGTCACCGGCTTCGCGCGACACCTGCACGTTCAAATGCCGGAGCTTGTTTTCGCGTTTGAGATCGACCTGTCCGGCCGCCCGCCCGACTGTCTCCGTCATGGCGCGGCGAATAAGCCCGGCCAGTTCCGGCACGATCTGGGCGTAGTGCCGCCCTTCCATGTCATTCGCGTTCAATTTGAGCATGCGGGAGGCGGCGCGGTTGATGAGCGTGATGTGCCCCTCGCCGTCCACGCCGAGAACGCCGGCGGAAACGCCGGCCAGCATCGCCTCGGTAAAGCGGCGCCGGGAATCGATTTGCGTATTGGCATCGACCAGCTGATTGCGCTGGCCTTCGATCTGCGAGGTCATGCGGTTGAAGGCGCGGCCCAAGGAACTGATTTCGTCTTCGTCGCGGTCAACTTCCACGCGCACGCGAAGGTCGCCTTCGGATACGCGCTCGGCCGCCCAGGCAAGCCGCCCGATCGGCGTAACGATGCGATTGGCGGCCCACAGCGCCAGCCACACCGCCGCGAGAAGCAGCAACATGGCCACGAGCACGTAAAGCCCGACAAAGGTGAGCTGGATCTCGGAACGGTTCTGATTGAGGCGCTGATACTCAGTAACGGCGGCCACGGTACGCTGCTGGTGATCCACAACGCGCGGGTCGACGTTGCGCGCGACGAACAGAAACGCATCAACAAAAGCGTCCAGCTTGACCAGCGCCGACACAATGTTTTCGTTCGGCTCCATCACCAGAAGCTGGCCGTTTCTCGCCTCTTCAATCTGCGACATCGCAGGCGGCGGTTGTTCCGGCATTTCTTCCAGACGCGCACTGGCCAGAACACGCCCCGTGGAATCGATGAGATAGACGGCTGGAAGCGCGCGAATCTGCGCTTCCGTCCGCAAAAGATCGACGATGCGCTTCTGATCGTTCTGAATGAGAGGTCCGGCGCGGTTTAAGTCGAAGGCCATCGCCAGCGCATCGCTGCGAATGACCTGTTTGTGCTCCTCGACATAGGCATTGGCGACACTCACCGAATTGTCGAGCGCCGCGCGCACCCGCTCCGAGAACCATGCTTCAACGCCGAGGTTCAGCGAAAGTCCTGCAAACACCGCGACCAAAACGGCGGGAACAACGGCGATGATGGAGAATTGCGCCACCAACCGAAGATGCAGCCGGGCGCCCGCTGCGCCGGAGCGTCGTTCGGCCCAAAGCCCCACCAGCCGCCACAAGATCAGGGCCGCCAGCGTGAGGACGAGGGTTAGATTGACGAGAAGGAGGATGACCAGAACTTGCGGCGTCGGCTCATAGGGCATCATCCCCGTGAGGTGCGCGTAGGTCACCCCGCCGGAAATAATGGCGGCGACCGCCACGAAGACGGCAATCAGGGACGGCCTAGAAACGGCGCGTAGAAATCCGAGCGGACCTTCGGATTGACGCGTACGCAGCGCCGAGACATTCGCCATGCGGGCCCATTAGGTTTTGGCTGGGAATGTTCCCTGCGCCGTTTCGGGACTGTAGCAAAGTCACCGCATGTTGCAATTATGTTGCAGTACGAACGGGCGGACAAGCTTGTGACTTTTGTTCCGCCCTATCGCTGGGCCCTATTCGCTACGTAAGCCCCTTATGACCTCGACGCCCAGCTCCCGGATTTTCTTCCGGAGTGTATTGCGGTTAAGGCCAAGAAGCTGCGCCGCGCGGATTTGGTTACCGCGCGCCGCCGCCAGCGAGATTGCAATCAAGGGCCCTTCGACTTCCCGCAAGACCCGGTCATAGAGCCCGGACGGCGGCAAAGCCTTCCCGAATTCGGCGAAGTGACTCGCCAAATGCTGTTCCACCATTTGGGCGAGGCTCATCTCTTCATCGCGTGCGATGGGCGCCGCACGTCCATGATCGGCGAGTTCCGCGACTACGGCTGCTTCCGCGATCGTCTCGTCGGGATTGAGCACAACCAAACGCCGAGCGAGGTTTTCAAGTTCGCGCACGTTGCCCGGCCAAGTGTAACCCTTGAGCCGGTCCGTCGCTCCGGATTCAAAACGCTTCGCCGGTAGACCCTCCGATTCTGCTTTGCGCAGAAAATGGCGCATGAGGTCCGGAACGTCTTCAATGCGCTCGCGCAAAGGTGGCAAGCGCAAAGGCACGACATTTAAGCGGTAGAAAAGATCTTCGCGGAAAAGGCCTTGCTGCACCAATTGCCGCAAAACGCGATTGGTAGCGGCGATGATCCGTACGTCGGTCTTGATCGGCACGCGTCCGCCGACCGTCGTGTACTCGCCCTGTTGCAACACCCGCAGCAAACGCGTCTGCGCTTCCAGGGGCATGTCGCCGATTTCATCGAGAAACAGCGTGCCGCCCTCGGCCTGCTCGAAACGCCCAACGCCGCGGCCTGTGGCGCCCGTGAAGGCACCGCGCTCATGGCCGAACAATTCGCTTTCGATAAGATCTTTGGGAATGGCCGCCATGTTGACGGCAACGAAACTGCCATTGCGACGCTTGCCGTAATCATGAAGCGCGCGTGCAACAAGTTCTTTGCCGGTACCGGATTCGCCCGAGATCATCACGGTCAAATCGGCCTGCGTGAGGCGCGCAATGACCCGGTAGATTTCCTGCATGGCCGGCGAGCGGCCGATCAGCGGCAGGCGATCGTCACTTGTATCGGCATCGGTCGTGGGCGGTCGCTTTTGCCCTTTGACTAATGCGCGTTGAACGATGGCCGTGAGATCTTTCAGGTCGAACGGCTTGGGCAGATATTCATAGGCGCCGCGTTCGGCAGCCGTGATGGCGGTCAGAATATTGTTCTGCGCGCTCATCACCACGACGGGAAGATCGGGCCTGAGACGCTTTATCCGCGGCAGCAGATCGAATGCGTTTTCGTCGGGCAGAATGACGTCGGTGATAACGAGATTGCCCTCGCCTTGCGCTATCCAGCGCCATAGGCCGGCAGCGTTTGCAGTCGTCCGAACATCATAACCGGCGCGCCCCAGCGCCTGATTGAGAACGGTGCGAATGGCGGCATCGTCATCGGCAATAAGAATTGTGCCGTCAGGCATGTGAATGATCTTCCTCAACTATTGGGGCGTTAGCGGCGACCGGCAAAAGGATGCGGAATATCGTGCGCCGTGGCTGCGACTCGCATTCAATGACGCCCCCGTGGTCGCCGATGATCTTTGCGACCAGCGCGAGGCCCAGCCCGGCCCCGTTGGTTTTGGTGGTCACGAACGGATCGAAAATATGCGGCAGAAGGTCTGCGGGAATTCCAGGTCCGTTATCGCGAACAGTGACTTCCAGCGGCAAAGAGAGGTGCGGCCCTGAACGCGAAACCGGCGTCGAGACGCGCACGCCTGGACGATAGGCGGTGGTGAGAACAATCTCGCCGCCTTCGCTTGGCGCGGCGTCAGCGGCGTTGCGCACAATATTCATGAACGCTTGAATCAAATGATCGCGGTCACCCAGCACCGGCGGCAGCGAAGGGTCGAAATTTTCGATCAGACGTTGACGCCGGGCAAAGCTTGTCGCCGCAACCTGATGCACGCGATCGAGAACCTCGTGAATATTCACCGAGGTGCGCGTCAGCACCACCGGATCGCCGAAGGCTTCCATGCGGTCGATCAACGCGCGAATGCGGTCGGCTTCATTGCAGATCAGCCGCGCCAATTCGCGGTCGCCCACCGAGACGGATTCTTCCAGCAGCTGTGCCGCGCCGCGAATGCCGGCGAGCGGGTTCTTAATTTCATGCGCCATGACCGCGCCCATGCCGCTCATCGAGCGCGCGGCGCCGCGATAGAGCAATTGGCGGTCGATGCGCTGGGCGAGCGTGCGCTCTTGAAGCAATACAATGACCGCGCCGTCCGGATCCGGGGCCGGCGTCAGCGTCACGTCGGCCAAGCGTTCGCCAAGCTTAGGGGTCGAAAGATCGACATTGCGTTCGGCAATGGAAGCGCCGCGTTCGCGCACCTGTTGTACGAGCTGCAGCAGCGGGCTGCCGAACGGCAGGACATCGGCGAATTTCTGCCGGAGCAAATGTCCGGCGCCCATGGCGAAGAACTGTTCGGCGGCGGCGTTGACGTAGAGAATTTCACCGCGCGGGCCGATCATGGTGATGGGCATGGGCAAGCTATTGGTAATAGTTGCGGCCTTGCCTTGCCCCAACCCGGTATCTGATATCTGTCTGTCCGACGCCGCCAAGTTCCCACCTGCCTATTTGATAGGCATTTTGTTACTCTGCGTACTATATAGGCAAGGGCCGGGTCCGCAAGAGAATATTGCGACGCAGCAACAGCCCAGGCTTTTTGCCGTGATTTCGCCATTTGTGAAAGCACATTAGTTTGCCCGCCATGACCACCGTCGCCTTGATCGTTGCAGCTGGCCGGGGAGAGCGAGCTTCCGCACGCCAAGGCGCTGCCATGCCCAAGCAATACGCGGTGGTTGGTGGGAAGACGGTCTTACGCTGGGTGGTTGAAGCCTTTGCCGGCCGGCCTGAGATTTCCGAAATTCGAGTGGTCATCCGAGCCGAGGACCGGGCGCTTTATGAATCGGCGACCGCCCGGCTGAATTTGGCCCCGCCGATTGTCGGTGGCGATTCGCGTCAGGCCTCGGTGCGGCTAGGCCTCGAAGCCCTCGTCGCCCAGCCGCCCCAACGCGTGCTTATCCATGACGCCGCTCGGCCGTTTGTTTCCGGCGCCCTCATCGCCCGCACGCTTGAAGCGCTTGATGCTGCGGAAAGCGCGGCACCATTTTTAGAGGTGGCCGACACGCTACGCCGCCGCATCGAAGGCGGATTCGAAATCGTGTCGCGCGAAGGCCTGGTGCGCGCACAGACACCACAAGGCTTTCGCTACGCCGCGATTCTACGCGCGCATCGAAAATTTGCGGGTGAAAATTTTACCGACGATATCGCGCTCGGCGAACGCGCCGGGCTTTCCTTTCGCGCCGTTCCGGGCGACGAAGCGAACATGAAACTCACCACGCCGGACGATTTCAAACTCGCCGAACGCATGATGTCGGCGCAATTCGAGACTCGGACGGGCACCGGGTTCGATGTCCACCGCTTCGCGCCTGGCGATTATGTTTGGCTTTGCGGCGTCAAAATCCCGCACGACGCGTCGCTGGAAGGCCATTCCGACGCCGATGTTGGTTTGCATGCGCTGACGGATGCCATTCTGGGAGCTGGCGCCGAAGGCGATATCGGCGTGCATTTCCCGCCCTCCGATGCGCGCTGGCGCGGTGCGCCTTCGGACCTTTTCCTTGCGCATGCCGCGTCGCTCGCGCGCGCTAAAGGCGGCGTGATCGCCCATGTAGATGTTACTGTTATATGCGAAAGGCCGAAGCTTTCGCCGCACCGCGATGCCATGCGCGCGCGCATCGCGGAAATTCTTGGGTTAAGCTTGGAACGCGTGAGCGTGAAGGCAACCACAACCGAAGGTCTTGGCTTCACGGGGCGCGGCGAAGGCATTGCAGCGCAGGCGATCGCCACGTTGCGGATGCCGCTATGACACGCCCGCGCGCATGACGCGCCCTTCATCATTGCTGGCAACTGCGTTTGGAATCGGAAGCTTTCCCAAGGCGCCGGGAACCGCGGCTGCTTTGGTGGCGCTGCCGATTGGTTGGGCGCTTATCGTATTTGGCAACGCCGCGATTTTCTTGGCCGCAACGTTCGCGGTCAGTGCTGTTGGCGTCTGGGCGGCCGAACATCACGGTAAAAATGTCGGGTTGCTGGACCCATCGGATTGCGTGATTGATGAGGTGGCAGGTCAATGGTTTGCGCTGCTGCCGCTTTTGCTGTCGCCGCACGTCAATAACCCGATTGCTTTGACCCTCACCTTCCTGCTGTTCCGCTTTTTCGACATTGTGAAACCATGGCCGATCTCAGCCCTGGAACGACTTCCGGGCGGCATTGGCGTCATGGCCGACGACATCGCAGCAGGACTTGTATCGGCGGCTATTTTGGCCGGCGCAATTCATATGAGTTGGATCTGAGCCATGTTCTCGACTGATATTCTCGCGCGCGCCGAAGAGGTCCTCGACAAAGCCAGGAACAATGCCTGGCGCTTAGTGACGGCGGAAAGCTGCACCGGCGGATTGGTTGCCGCGAGCCTTACGGAAATTCCCGGTTCGTCCGATGTCATGCGATGCGGATTCATCGTCTATTCCAACATGTCGAAAACCGATCTTCTCGACGTGCCGGTTGAAATGATTCTGCGCCGCGGCGCTGTTTCAGAAGAGGTGGCGCGCGCGATGGCGCAAGGCGCGCTTGAAGCGAGCGATACCGATCTGGCGGTCGCCGTCACCGGCATCGCGGGGCCTGGCGGTGGAACGCCGGCAAAACCGGTCGGAACGGTTCACATCGCTGCCGTGCGCAAAGGCCGTCCGGTATTGCATCAGGAATATCATTTCGACGGCATGACACGCGCTGAGGTGCGGATGAAATCTGTTGAGGCTGCTTTAGAGCTGCTTCTCCGCGTGATGTGACTTTTCTTCCAATGCGCGCGCACGGGCCACAAATGCGTCCGTCATTTTGTGCGCCATTTTTTCAAACGCCCTGCCCGCCACCGCTGACAGCAATTTGCTGCGGAAGGCAAAGTTGATTTGGAAATGTATCTCGCATCCGTCGGGATGCGGAGCAAAGGACCATTGCGTCCGTAAATTCTCAAATGGTCCTTCGGCTTGGGTAGCCGTAACCGTGCAGGCGCGTGCATCGGCATCGACAAAGCTCGTGTAGCGCTCGCGCAAGCCGCTATAGGAAACAACCATATCCGCAAGCAGCGTCTCGACATCGCCCTTGCGTTCGCTTTTGCGGACCTTCAACGCGACGCAGCCGGGAACGAAGGACGGATATTTCTCGACGTCGGCGACGACCGCGAACATCGCTTCCGGCGAATAGCGAAGAATTCGCCTTTCTTCGAAGCTCGGCATGGTTAGCGGGATGCGGCGCGCGCCGCCTTGAGCCGAGCGAAATCCTCTCCGGCGTGATAGGACGACCGCGTCAACGGGCTGGCGGAGACCAGCAAAAATCCCTTTGCCCGCGCGACAGCTTCCAATCCGGCAAATTCCTCCGGTGTCCAGAAGCGGTCCACGGCCGCATGTTTGCGCGTCGGCTGCAAATATTGGCCGATGGTCAGGAAATCCACGCCCGCGACGCGAAGATCATCCATGACTTGCATGATCTCTTCGCGCGTTTCGCCGAGACCAACCATGAGGCCGGATTTGGTGAAAGCGTTGGGATCGATATCCTTCACCCTCTGAAGAAGGCGGAGCGACGCGAAATAGCGCGCGCCGGGGCGGATCGTGAGATAGAGGCGCGGCACGGTTTCGAGATTGTGGTTGAACACGTCCGGCGGCGACATCATCACGCGCTCGACCGAGCCCTCTTTGCGCAGGAAATCAGGCGTCAGAATCTCAATCGTTGTTTTCGGGCTGTGCCGGCGAATGGCGTCGATCGTTGCCGCGAAATGCGCGGCACCGCCGTCTGCAAGGTCATCGCGGTCCACGGATGTTATGACGACATGCGACAGGCCAAGTTTTGCTACCGCGAGTGCGACGTTCTCTGGCTCCGCTGCATCGAGCTGGCCGGGCAGACCGGTTTTCACATTGCAGAAGGAGCAAGCGCGCGTGCAGGTGTCGCCCATGATCATCATGGTGGCGTGCGCCTTGGTCCAGCACTCACCGATATTCGGGCAGCCCGCCTCTTCGCACACGGTATGAAGATTGTGCTCGCGGACTATGGCGCGGGTTTCATTATATTCGCGGCTGACCGGCGCCTTTACGCGGATCCAGTCCGGCTTACGCTGAAGCGGCGTGTCGGGCCGGTGCGCCTTTTCCGGATGGCGCGCCTTTTCCGAAACGAGGCGCAAATCCTTTTTGTCCTGGTCGAAGATCACGGTCATAGGACCGCTCATAGCAAGCCGGGGTTAGGAAATCATCAGCGAAGACTGCGAGGCGGCTTTATTGCGGGTTTCCGCGCATAAAACTGGCGGTGCGCTGCGGGTCGAGGCGAGCCGCCTTCTTGAAATCGGCGTCCGCAGCGCCGCGGTCGCCCATGACCCAATAGGTTTCACCCCGGCGCAAGTAAAAATCGACGCGTGCGGGATCGATGATGATGCAGGCCGAAAGATCGGCCAGCGCTTTGTCATAGGCTCCAGTGACGCGATAGGCATAAGAGCGGCCCAACAAGAGATTCGGATCATTGGTCTCATGCTTGATGGCTTCGCCATATTCGCCGATGGCCTTGTCGTACTCGCCTTTCAGCAAAAACAGCCGCGCGCGCGTATCATGCGCCAACACCGAGTTGGGCTCGATGTCCATGGCGCGTTCGCAATCCAATAGGCCTTTGTTGTAATCGCCTTTGCTGAGGTAAAGACCGCAGCGCTCGGCGTAGTTCGGGGCCGAATTCGGAACCAGCCGGATGAGCGCATCAAGATCGCCGATGGCGGCATCGAACTCGCCTTTATCCCGGTAAACAAGCGCGCGGTTGTAATAGGCGGTTTCTTCCGAAGCGTTTAGCGCCAGCGCCTGCCCGTAATCGGCAAGCGCAGAATCGAAATTCTTGGTGCGCGCATAAGCGATGCCACGATTCACATAGCTGCCTGCATATTTTGGCGACAATGCGAGCGCGGCGTTGAAATCGGCAATCGCGCCTTCATTGTTGCCGGTCTGTAGCCGCGCCAGCCCGCGTCCGAAATGCGTGTCGGCGCTGGCGGCACCGTCAATGGCAATGTCGAAATCGGGTAAAGCCTCTTCGAAGCGCGCACGCGCATTGAGTGTCAGCGCGCGGCCGGCGAAGGCCAGAAAATTTGTCCGGTTGCGGCGAATGGCGGCGTCGAAATCCTCAAGCGCGTCGTCGTATTTTTTCTCGCGCAGTCGCGAGAAGCCGCGGCCTACATAAGAAACGGCGCCTGCGAGACCGGCATCAATAGCAGCGGTGAAATCGGCTTCCGCCAAATCGTCCTTGGCCATGCCGTGATAGGCATAGCCGCGCAGCACATAGCTTGAGGTGAGGTCCGGCGCGAGCCGCATAGCTGTATCGAGGTCTTGCACGGCGGCGCTGTAATTCATCATCGCGACGCGGACATAGCCGCGCGCCCAATACGCGGCCGCTTCTTCCGGAGATGTGTGCTGCGCAGCGTCCAAATCCGTCAGCGCTTCGTTCATCTGCCCGGACTGAAAGCGCAGCCAACCCCGTCCGTAATGACCCCAGAACGAGTCGGTCTTCAGTTTCAGCGCCGTCTCAAAATCGGCTAAGGCCTCCGCGCGCTCATTTTTACAAAGATGCGCGAGCCCACGGCTGGCGCGGTTCTCATCATTATCGGAACGAAGCTTGAGCGCCGCCTCGAAATCCGCGGCCGCATCATCGCAGGCGCCGGTCTCAAGGCTGAGCCAGCCCCGCTGCAACAAAATGTCGATTTTCTCGCCGCCAAGGATCGCCCGGTTCAAGCGCCGGTCGAGCGTGTCACGTAAGCGGTCATTATTGAGAAAATTCGGAATGGCGCCCGTGGGATCCATCTCGTCAACATAGGGCGTGATCGATGGGCGCTCCAGATCGGCGCCAAGAACGGCACCAGCCGGAAACGTGACGGCGGCCAGCAATACGAAAGCGCGCGCTAGCATCGATAGATCCAACCCGGCCCCTCGGAGCCCAGATTTCGGCATTATTCCGGGAAATAGCAAGCTGGGTGGAAAATCGGTAGCGTATGGGCGCTGTTTCGGGGCTGCGGACGGCTACTAAGGCGGTTAGCATCGCGGATGCTGAGGGCGGGAAAATGAGGCTGACAATAGCCGTCACGGCTTTCGCTCTTTCGTTTGCGAGTTGCTGCATGGCCCAGACTAAACCTTTGGCCTTGTCGGTTCTGCCGAACGGGCATGTGCGCTTCGCCGACGGGCCTGAACTCGACATCAGCCAATTGCGGGCCAAAGTGGAGATACTGATGCGGGAAAATCCCCGCCCCGAAATCCGCATATTGCCGAGCAAAGACGCTTCATATTCCGCAGTTGCCGAAGTGCTTCAGACCTTCCAGGAAGTTGGGTACGGGCCGCTTTTCGGTTTCGTGGGAACTTCAAATTAGGGCGGCATTGAAAATCTCGGCGTTTGCCCATCCCGCCCCCTGCCGTTAGGTTTCCTCCGCCACCCCGGCGACTCATCCGGCCATGACCCATTCGCCGCGGAACTCCCTGGATTTGGCTCCGGCCCAAACCACGCTTTTCGAGGCGCTTCTGGCGGCGCGAAAGCGTCTTGGCGGTGGTCGCCAAGCTCTGACGGACGGCGACGAACGCACCCTCACCTATGACGAAATCATCCGCGCGGCTTTCGCGCTCGGGAACGCGCTGAAGCGCGGAACCCAGCCGGGTGAAAATATCGGAATCCTGCTGCCCACCGGGGTCGGCTCGATCCTCTCCTTCTTCGCGCTCAGCGCCTATGGCCGCGTCCCGGCCATGCTGAATTTCACCGCAGGCCAGCAGAACCTGACGGCCGCGTTGGATGCGGCGGCCATCACGCGCGTTATCACTGCTCACAAATTTATCGCGGTCGGAAAATTTCAGGCGGTGGAAGCCGCCCTCGCCGCGCGCGCCACGCTGATCTATCTCGAAGATGTGCGAACAAATCTGAGCGTGCTGGACAAAGCCGCCGCGCTGCTCGGTTCGGTTGCGCCCTGGATGGTGGGAACGCGCGCCAAGCCTGACGAGCCAGCCGTCATTCTTTTTACGTCAGGCACCGAAGGCGAACCGAAGGGCGTTGCACTGAGCCACGCCAATATTCTGTCCAATGTGCAGCAGGTGCGCGCGCATCTGGAGTTCTTCGACAACGATGTCGTTTTCAATCCACTGCCGACATTTCATTCCTTCGGACTAACTGTGGGTTCGCTGATGCCGCTTTATGTCGGCATACGCTCGGTGCTGCATCCGACACCGCGCCAGCCGCGTGAAATTGTCGGTCGTGTCCGCAAACATGGCGCCACCATATTGCTCGCGACCGACACGTTCATTTCGCAATATGTGCGGGTCGCCGATCATGACGATCTCAAAAGTCTTCGCCTCGCTGTTTGCGGCGCTGAGCGCTTGCGCGACGAGACACGGCATCTGGTGCTCAGCAAATGCGCGGCCGAACTCATCGAAGGTTACGGCGTCACTGAAGCCTCGCCTGTTCTCTCGGCCAATCAACCGGGAGGCAATCACCCCGGCACGGTCGGACGATTGCTGCCTGGCATCGAAACGCGGGTCGATGATGTGGAAGGCATCCACAATGGCGGACGGCTGTTCGTGCGCGGGCCAAACATCATGCTCGGCTATTTGCGCCCTGAGCGTCCGGGGATTATCGAGCCGCCGAAAGATGGCTGGCACGATACCGGCGATGTTGTCGCCATTGACGACGAATTTTATATTTCTATTCGTGGACGCTTGAAACGCTTCGCGAAGATCGGCGGTGAGTCCGTATCTCTCACCATCGTCGAGAATTGCGCTTCAGCCCTGTGGCCGGACGACACGCACGCCGCCATCGCCGTGCCCGATGGCCGCAAAGGCGAGCAAATCGTTCTTTTGACCACGCATCCAACTGCGTCACGCAGCGATTTCGTTTCCTGGGTGCAAAACCACGGCGTTACCGAACTCGCTGTGCCGCGCCGCGTGCTGTATGTCGCGGAAATTACGGCGCTGGGGACCGGCAAGACGGACTACATGGCGGCGCGAAAATATGTCGAGGGTCTCGACGGCGCCAATTAGTTTCGCTTCAGCGCACGCCACACGCGCTCAGGTGTGGCCGGCATATCGAAATGCGTTACGCCAAGCGCGTCGGCTATCGCTCCCATGATGGCCGGCAATGCGCCCACCGTCCCGGCTTCGCCTGCGCCTTTCGAGCCCAGTGGATTCGTGGTGCACAACACTTCGTTGAAGCGTTGGCCTATTGTGCTGGGCATGTCCGTAGCGCGCGGGATTGCGTAATCGAGCAGGCTCGCGGTCAGAAGCTGGCCGGAGTCCGCGTCGTAGACGACATTCTCCATGAGCGCCTGCCCCAGCCCTTGTGCGATGCCGCCATGGACCTGCCCTTCCACGATCAGCGGATTCACAATGCGTCCCATGTCATCGACAACGGCGTAGCGAACGACCTCGACCTTGCCGGTTTCGGGATCGATCTCCACCTCGCAGGCGTGGCACCCGTTTGGAAACGTCTGTGAACCCTCAAAGACCGCGCCCTCGTCCAATCCATCGTCGAAGCCGGGAAGTTTTTCGCGCCGCATCGCGACGGCGAGTTCGCTTGTGGTGATGGACCGGCTGGTGCCCGTAACGACAAAGCGGCCGACACCGTCCACATTCTCGAAAATAACTTCGGCATCGGCCGCCTGCAGCATATGCGCCGCCGCTACTTTTCCCTTTTTGACGATCTCGCCGGACGCTCGCTTGATCACGTTGCCGGCGGTTTGCAGCGTACGAGATCCCACCGAGTTCAGGCCGGAAAGCCCATAATCGGTGTCACCCTGAAGAATATTTATCCGCTCATAGGGAACACCCAACCACTCCGAAATAAGCTGTGCGAAACTTGTTTCGTGCCCCTGACCGTTCGCCTGCGTGGCGACAATGACATCGACGCCGCCGTCATCGGTAAAGCGAATAGAGCAAGGCTCGGGGCCCGCGTGGCCGCCCGAAACCTCGACATAATATCCAATGCCTCGCCCACGGATCATTCCCTTCGCCGCGCTTTCCTTTTTGCGCGCGTCGAATCCGTTCCAATCGGCGTCGTTCGCGACATCGTCGAGATTGCGCGCGAAATCCCCGGAATCGATCATAAGCCCACGCCAATTGCGGTAGGGCAATTCGTCGGGCCGCAGTAAATTGCGCCGCCGGATTTCGAGTTGGTCGATGCCCAGTTCGCGCGAAGCCATGTCGAGCAGGCGTTCGAGCAAATAGGCGACTTCGGGTCGGCCTGCACCGCGATAGGCTGTCAAGGGCGCCGTGTTGGTGAGGTAACATTTCACTTGCGCTAATGTGGACGGCACACGATAGACGCCGCCGAGAATGCGCATGCCGCCGTTGGTCGCGACATTCGGGCCGATCTGCGAGAGATAGGCGCCCATATTCGCGCGGCTGGTCACACGCAATCCGAGAATGCGCCCATCGTTGTCGAGCGCGAGTTCACCGCGCATACGCAAATCGCGGCCGTGCGCGTCGGCGAGGAACGCTTCCGAGCGGTCGCCGATCCATTTCACCGGCCGGCCAAATTTCTTGGCCGCCAAAAGTACCAAGGCTTGCTCGGGCACGATCCCAGTTTTCTGGCCGAAGCTTCCGCCCACATCGGGTGTAACCACCCGAAATCTCTCCTTCGGATGTTTCAGGAGAGCGGCAAGGCGGTCGCGAACGCTCGAGCCGCCTTGGGTGCCGGTGTAGAGAGTGAATTTATCTGCGGCCTCGTCGTAGACCCCGATAGCCCCGCGCGGCTCCATGGGTGAAGGCATCACGCGGTTCTGCATCACATCGACCACAATCTTGTGAGGCGCCTGCGCAAAGACCGCTTCCGACGAGGCAGCATCGCCCTCGGCCCAATCGAGCACCAGATTGCCCGGCACGCTGTCCCACAGAAGCGCGCCCGATGGCGCATGCTCAATGGTCGGCACCGCGCTCAACGGTTCGTAATCGATCATCACGCGATCGGCGGCATTGCGTGCCGCCGTCGGGCTCTCCGCTACGACCATGATCACGGCCTCGCCGCAAAAGCGGACTCTATCGAAGGCAAGCAACGTCTTCGGCGTGGGGGTGACGGGCGAGCCATCGCGGCTCTTGAGCTGAACCATCACCGGCATTGTGCCGATTCCGGCCAGATCGGCGGAGGTCAGAAGTCCGACAAAGCCGGGGGTGTCAGCCGCGGCGGCGGTATCGATCCGCTCAATGGCGGCATGGGCATGGGGACTGCGAACAAAGGCGGCATAGGCTTGGTTTTCCAAGACTATATCGTCTGTGTACCTCCCTTTACCGGTAACGAGGCGCACATCCTCCTTGCGCCGCACCGGTTGGCCGATCCCGTATTTCACCATTCGTGGTTCATCCGGCAGACATCGCCAATTTTAATAGGAATTTAATGACGTCTTCTTAGGGTGTTCCGGCCGGTTCCATTCCGGCGGGGGACAAGTATTGCAGTGTCAGCTTTACAGCAACAGAGCTCCAACGTGAGCCGGTTGGCCCAGATCGCCGGTGGCGTGGCCGACAAGTCTCCGGAGGATATCTATGTCGCCGTCGGTACCCTTTTCGATCACGAAGGGGAACAGCTGACGCGTGAGGAACGCGCACTCGCCGCGGATATTTTGCGCCGCCTCTCGAAGAATGTCGAACTGTCTCTTCGGATTGCGCTGGCGGAACGGATTGCCGCCGATCCGAACACCCCGCATGAATTGCTGCTGCTTCTGGTCGATGATAGTGCCGAAGTAGCGCGTCCCATCCTTGGCCGCAGCCCGCTCCTCTCCGATTCCGATCTTATTCATGTCATCGAAGTCGGCAGCATAGAGCATGAGGTTTGCGTGGCGGAACGGCCGTCGATCGGCGAAAAAATCACCGCCGCCTTGGTTGAAACAAAAAGCGACCGCGTTGCTGTTGCGCTGGTCCGTAACCAGACTGCGCGTATCAGCGGCGAATCCTATAACCGCCTGATCGAATGGTCGCGCGACGTCGATGACCTTTAAGCCGGACTCATTCACCGCATCGATCTTCCGCCCGTACTGGCGAATCGCCTTTATGCGTTGGTCTCCGATGCGCTCAAATCAGCGCTGACATCGCGCTATCCGAATATTTCACGCGCGCTCGCGAGCGCGATGGACGACACCACATCCGCATTGCAACGCGGCGTTCCCAGCGTTTCCGAATCCAATGCCGCGCGACTTGTCGCCAAGCTGCTCGCCTCCGGCGAACTGAAGCCCTCCTTCCTGATGCGTACCTTGCACCAAGGGCAGATCGATTCGTTCGAACATGGCTTCGCCGCGCTTCTCGGCATCGAAACCGAGCAACTGCGCCGTATCCTATATTTTGAGAAGCCGACAGTTGCAGCGCTCGCCTGCCGTGGCGTCGGGATCGACCGCTCCGCCTTCCTGACCGTGTTTGGCTTATCGCGGCACAAACGCCAGCGGCCATTCACCCTTAACGAAGTCGACCGCACTGAGACCGACCGCGTGTTTGCCACGGTGGCCAAGGCAGAGGCCATGGCGCGAATCCAAGATCTCGTCACAAAAGCCGCCTCCTAGGCAGGCTTAGGTCCTTGTGAAGGTGCGTGAAAAGCTGGCCCAGGCCTGCTAGGTTAGCCCCCATGTTGGACCCGTTCGGCCGCTCCATTACCTATCTTCGCGTCTCGGTGACAGATCGCTGCGATTTCCGCTGCGTTTACTGCATGCCGGAGCATATGAGCTTCCTTCCTAAGAAGGATGTTCTGACGCTCGAGGAACTCGACCGGCTGTGCGGCGCTTTTATCGCCAAAGGTGTCGACCGGCTGAGATTGACCGGAGGCGAGCCCCTCGTCCGGCGGAACGTGATGAGCCTATTCCGCTCGCTGGGCGCGCGGCTGGGCAACGGGCTTTCCGAACTCACACTGACCACCAATGGCAGCCAGCTCGCGCGCTTTGCCGATGAGCTGGTCGATTGCGGCGTGAAGCGGATCAACGTGTCGCTTGATACGTTGGATGCCGATAAATTCCGCGCCATTACGCGCTGGGGCGATCTTTCTGTCGTTCTTGGTGGCATCGACGCGGCGCAAAAAGCCAGGCTGTCGATCAAAATCAATGTCGTCGCGCTGCGCGGCATCAATGAAGACGAAATCCCGTCCATGATCGAATGGGCGCATGGGCGCGGCTTCGATATGACGCTGATCGAGACCATGCCGATGGGCGATGTCGATGCCGACCGCACCGAACAATATCTCCCGCTCTCATTGCTGCGTTCGCAATTGGCGCGGCATTTTACCATGACGCCCACTCTGGATCGCACGGGCGGTCCGGCCCGCTATGTCCGCATTCAGGAGACCGGCGGCAGGCTGGGGTTCATCACGCCTCTCACGCATAATTTCTGCGAAAGCTGCAATCGCGTGCGGCTGACCTGCACCGGAACGCTGTACATGTGCCTTGGACAGGAAGACGCGGCGGATTTGCGCGGGCCGCTGCGCGCCTCGGCTGATGATGCGGATTTGTACGCCGCCATTGATGAAGCGATCGCACGCAAACCGAAGGGGCATGATTTCATCATTGATCGCCGCCACAATCGCCCTGCGGTTGCCCGGCCTATGTCTCTCACCGGCGGCTAGAACATGAACTCACGGCTTCATTTCGTAGCTTCAGAGACTCCTGAGGCGCAAAAAGCTCTGGCCCGGCTGAGGCAGCTTTACGGCGATATCGCGCCCGAAAACGCTGACATCATCGTGGCATTGGGTGGCGACGGATTCATGTTGCAGACGCTGCATGGATTTCTCGGCCGCAGCAAACCGATCTTCGGGATGAATTTGGGATCGGTCGGATTCCTGATGAATGAATATCGCGAAGAGGATTTGCAGGCGCGCCTTGATGCCGCCGAAGCAGCGCATATCCACCCGCTGCGTATGTCTGTGCAATCGCCATTGGGCGCAAAGACCGCCCTCGCCTTCAACGAAGTATCGCTCTTCCGTCAGACGCGCCAGACCGCGAAATTGCGCATCACACTGGATGGCAAAGTGCGGCTCGATGAGCTCAGTTCCGACGGCATTTTGGTGGCAACCCCGGCCGGCAGCACCGCTTACAATCTTTCCGCGCACGGGCCCATTTTGCCGATCAACGCGGCGCTACTGGCGCTGACGCCGCTCAGCCCGTTTCGACCCAGGCGTTGGCGCGGCGCGCTTCTGCCGCACAACACCAAAATCCGTTTCGACATACTCGACGCGGTGAAGCGTCCCGTGAGCGCGGTCGCCGACAATATCGAAGTGCGCGACGTGACCAGCGTCGATATCGCGGAAGATCGGGCCATTTCGACGACCATGCTGTTCGATCAGGGCCATAGCCTCGACGAGCGCATCCTGGCCGAACAATTTGTTTACTAATTGCTGCTGCGTTTTGGCTCGGCCAAGGCCTTCTTTCTAAACGCCGCTTTAACAGACCCCCCCTAAACTATTCTCAGTCGCATCTTCGGCGGAATGCCGGTCGTCATGCGTGGCGAAGACTACGGATATGGAATGAGCGGATATCGGTTCGAGCGGCTTAAAATTCTCGTTGTCGACGACAATCCGCATATGCGGTCGTTGGTTGCAGCGGTTCTCCAGGCCTTCGGGGTCACACAAATCTATGAAGCCGCGGACGGACAAGACGCGCTCGACAGATTGCGCACCACCGCCTGCGACCTCGCCGTCGTGGACTGGGTCATGCCGGGCATGTCGGGATTGGATTTGACCAAAGCCATCCGCAACTCACCGACCAGCCCAAATCCTTTTATCCCGATCATTATGCTTACGGGCCACACCAGCCTCGATCATGTGGAAGCTGCGCGCGATGCCGGCGCTACCGAGTTTCTAGCCAAGCCGGTCTCAGCCAAGGGCCTGATGGTGCGTATGCAGGCTGTGATCGAACATCCGCGTCCTTTCGTGCGCACCGAGGTTTATTTCGGACCGTGCCGCCTGCGGCGGCGTGACCACATCTATGACGGACCGGAACGCCGGGCCGAAGATCCCGGCGCCCAATTGGCGCGCGCATAGCGGCAGGAGATCAGCATGGGCCGGAAGAAACCAATCGAAATTTTTATGCCGCCTAATGTCATCAAGGCAAAGGTCGGCGGCAGCGGTCGCGGGCTCGATCTCGCGGCCATTCAACGCGCCGAAACGGCTATCGAGAAATTGAGCGAGTCGTTCGGCGAATGGATCGCGTCCGATGTGGAACGCCTGATCGTAGCGCGAGCGGAATATGAATCTTCGCCGAGCGAAACGACATTCAGCGCGCTCTATCGCGGCGCACATGATCTGAAGGGTCAGGGCAAGACATTCAACTTTCCGCTGATGGCGCGTGTGGCGTCGTCGCTCTGTGCTTTGACTGAATCGTCCACCGATGGGCGCGGCCTGCCCGCTGCGCTCATCGATGCTCACATCGACGCTATCAAAGTGATCTTGCGTATGAAATTGTTCGATCCGAACGACCGCACTGCCACCGTTCTTGCCACCGAATTGGAATCCAAAGTCACGGCGTTCCGCGACAAACTCGGCAAAGCCTAGCGCGTTAAATGCTTGAGTCCGTGTCACCTGGATGGCCCGCTGTTGCGGGCCATGACATCAGGTTTAGGACATTACATTTCGCGTTTCGCGCGCGTGGCTTCCGGCGAATTCAGCGCCGCGAGAATCTCAATCACTGACGGACTGAGTACCAGGCTTGTGCGCGCCATCGGCAGTGATGGCGCGTAGCTCGGTGTGAAATCGACGCTGCCACGCAATGACGCCTGCGGAATGGCGGCCGCCGCCTGTTCGGCATTCATCCGCGGCGCCGGTAGGGGCCGAGCATTGCGCACCAGCCTCGTGGAGGACTGTGTTTCCGGTGTCGCTTGCGGTTCAACGGTGGACGGCGTGCCGCCAGCTTGCGGCATCGTCTTCTTCACGGTCCAATTATAAATCTCGCCGATCGATTTGGCGCTGCCGTCGCGGTGATAGAAGACGGCTCTATTGGCTTTAGCGGCTTCCGGAAAAGCGAGATCGGCGCGCTGCGCCGGATTCTGACTGTTCAGGCTGAGGAGCTTGCGAGCGCCGGCCTGGCCGAGAAAATGCGCGGCATAGAGCTCGTTGCAGCTCACATCGCGCCCCAATGAGCACTCCAGCGCCTCTTTGGTGTCCTTGGCGCCCTCGCCGGCCATCAGCGCCGAGATGCGCGGGACGTTCCGCAGGGCAAGAATTTCCGACTTCATTTGTGCCGAGCCGACGGTGCAGCGCCCCGAGGAATCGCTCTGGATGGCCTTGGCAAATTCGCCCAGCCCGTGCTTTTCGCCGTGCTTTTTGACCAGTCCGAGCCAGGTTTAATCGATGAACTGAAATAGGCCTGTGGCCGAAGAACTCTTTGATTTTGCTTGGGGTTGCAGGCTGCTCTCGCGCATGGCAGTGGACAAAAGATAGTCGAAATCGAAGCCCGTGGAGGCACTGGCCTGCCGCAAGGCGGCGACCACGGACTCCGGTCCGGCAATGGCTTTGACACTTTGAATCTCGGCAACCATAGCGGGGCTTTCTGCTCTGCGAAGAAACCCTGGCAAGGCCCATGCCACGCTTCAGAGCATCCGGCTCAGTTCCGACACGACGGCGTTAGGATCTGGGTAAGGAATGGAAGACCCCGTCGCGCTCCACACCGGCGCAGGCCATGCGGCGTCGCCTACTTTCCGCGCGATGACATGGATATGGAGCTGCGGCACCATATTACCGAGCGCGGCGATATTGATTTTGACGGCGCCGCTCCAAGCCTTCAACGAGGCACCTGCGCGTGAGGCTTCCTTGATCGCCGCGGCTTGATCGTCGCTGGACAAATCGTACAGCTCGCTCGCATCAGGAACGCGCGGCACCAAGATGAGCCAATGAAAGCGCTGATCGTTCATCAGCAAGATTCGGCAGAGCGGCCAATCGACGATGAAGGCGGTGTCGGCCGCAAGGCGTGGATGCAGCGCGAAATCGCTCATGCTGATTTCAAGCCTTCGCAAACCGCCGCGGGTCAAACGACGACGCAAGCTCTCCTGCGCCCTGACCCAAGACCAGCTTGCACAGGATCTCCGCGACGACCGGCGCAAAGAGAATGCCGTTTCGAAATTGGCCGGTCGCCATATAAAGCCCGCCGACGCCCGTTACGCCCAGAACCGGATTTGCGTCGGGCGTGCGCGGTCGAAGGCCCGCCCAGCTTTCGGCCACAGACCAGGTGCCAAGCGCCGGCAGAATGCGTGTGGCGCGGGCGAGAAGCTGATCGCGCGCTTCGCGTGTGACGGAGGTGTCGAAGCCGCGATCTTCCACCGTGGCGCCGAGAAGAACGACCTGCCCACGAGACACGACATAGATGCCGTCGCCCCAAGTGAGATGGCGCGGCATCGCAGCGCCTTGCGGTACGCGGAGCGACACCATCTGGCCTTTGGCGGGGCGTATTGGTGGAAGCGTTCCGTCCGCCAGACCGCCGAGCAGGCTCGACCACGCGCCAGCCGCGACGATGACGCAGTCGGCGGCGATCGTTCCGTCCGACGTAATTACGCCTTTCGCGCGATCCGCTTCGACATGAACGGAGCACACGTTGCAGTTCTCATGGAGATGCCCACCTGCCCGCGCGAAGGCGCGCACAAGCGCTTCCATCACGACGCGGTTATCGACCTTGGCATCGTCGGCGGCGAACAGCGCGCCTTGAATGTCCCGCGCCAGCATCGGCTCGCCGGCAAGCGCGGTTTCGGCTGAAAGATATTCGGCGTGCTCGCCGTAAGCGCGAATGAAATTCCCACGTTCCGAAAGTTCGGCGGCTCTCTCGTCGTCGCAGGCTACCGTCAGCGATCCGCAAACGTCAAAGCCGATAGCGATTCCGCTCGCCTCTTCCAATTCGCGCGCGAAGGAAGGCCACTGCTCACGCGCTTCACGGGCGAGGCGCGCATGCGGATCGTTGCCGTGGCTGGCTTCGGCCGCAGGCGCCAACATGCCCGCTGCCGCCCATGTGCTGCCGCTGCCGGCTAACCCGCGCTCAAGCACATCCACGTCGGCGCCCGCCGCAGCCAGGCGCCACCCGACCGCAAGGCCGGCGATGCCGCCGCCGACGATCGCGATCTTCATGGCCGTGCCGATGAACTCAATGCAGCCACTGCGGTGGCAATGCGCACAGCGGCGGTCAAAAGGCAGAGTGCGCCGAACGGATAAGGCAAAAACGCGAACATAAAAGGTTGCAACAGAACGATCAGATAGAATCCCGAGGTCCAGGTTTTCTTGACGAGGAGGAATGACGTAAACGCGCCTTTATCTTCCTCTCTCGCGTTCGCGCCTTGAAAGGAACGCGTCGCCAAATCGGTTACCGCCACTAAGAAAAGGCTGAACAACAGAAACCCACCGGAGAGTCCGAATTGCTGACGTGCGGCGACGAATGAAAATGCCAGCCCGGCAAAAATGAAATAGGTCAGGACCGTGTCGAGGTAGGCGCCCAAAGCCGTCGTCTTGGTCTTGCGGGCAACGGCGCCATCGACCCCGTCGGCGAGCCGGTTCAATGCAAGAAAAAGAGCCCCCAGCGGCAAGGTGTCGAGGGCGACAAAGCCGACGCCAAGAAGCCCCAGCCCAAACCCGATCAAGGTGACCATGTTCGCGCTGAGACGCGCGCGGATAGCGATTTCAGCTAACGCGTCCAGAGGCGCGGCCAGGAGATGTTTGACTCGGGTGTCCAGCATGGAATGTCGGATAAGCTCTTTGGACCCGCCCTGCAAGAAATCGCTACGTCGGCCCACGGCGGCGGCGCCCGGCGATGCTCCCGAGTGACGGGGCGAAAGGCGCCCCCTATAGTCCCGGCGGGCATTTTTTCGGGGCGTAGCGGGCGTGGAAGCAACAGCATCTTTTCGAGTTTCGCAGTCATGACATCAGCCGATATCCAGGCCTCCTCCGGCCGTGGCGACCGCTATGTCGGCGCCCCCTTCGCCACGCGCGCACCGGTTATGGCCTGCAATGGCATCGCCGCTACCGCCCACCCCCTCGCGACCGAGATCGCGCTCGATATTTTGAAGCGCGGCGGCAACGCCATTGATGCCGCCATTGCGACCAATGCCGCCCTCGGGCTGATGGAGATGACGGCTTGCGGGATCGGCGGCGATTTGTTCGCCATCGTGTGGGATCCGAAAACGCGAAAGCTGCATGGCTATAACGGCTCGGGCCGCTCTGCGCGGGGGCGCTCTTATGATGCGCTGAAGAGCAAATTGGGAACGCGTTCCAAAATTCCATCCTGGGGTTCTCTAGCTGTCTCCGTTCCCGGCGCCGTCGACGGCTGGTTCGCGCTGCATGAAAAATTCGGCAGCATGAAAATGCCGGACTTGCTGGCGCCGGCGATTTCTTATGCGCGCGATGGTTTTCCGCTGACGCCCTATGTTGCGTTCGCGTTAGACCGCGACATGCGCGCGCGCGGCGAGGAAAAGGACGTCGAAGAATTCGACAATGCCCGCCACACCTATTTTGTGGACGGCGCGACTCCCCGAGAGGGCCAGGTTTTTCGCAATCCGGACCTCGCGCGCACTTACGAGACTATTGCGCGTGACGGCCGCGAGGCTTTTTACAGCGGCACTATCGCCAAAACGATGGATGCCTATTTCCGGCGTATCGGCAGTGATCTCGGCCTCGACGATCTGGCGACGCATCGCGGCAACTGGGTTGACCCGGTCGGCGTCAATTATCGCGGCTATGATGTTTTCGAATTGCCGCCCAACGGTCAGGGCGTCGCGGTCCTGCAAATCCTCCAATTGCTGCAAGGCTTCGACTTGCGCGCCATGGGCCCCGGCTCGGCCGACGCGCTGCATGTCATGATCGAAGCCAAACGTATCGTCTACGAAGATCTCGCGAAGTTTTATGGCGATATGGATTTCGTGAATGTGCCGATAAAGGAGCTTATTTCGGACGCTTACGCGCGCGAGCGGCGCGTGTTGATCGCGATGAGCGCCGCCAATCCATCGGTCGGTCCCGGTGAGCCGAAGCTGGTGGACGGCGACACCACCTATTTCACCATCGCCGACAAATCCGGAATGATGGTGTCTCTCATCCAATCCAATTTCCGGGGCATGGGTTCAGGGCTGGTCGCCGACGGGCTCGGCTTTATGTTCAATAATCGCGGCGAGCTGTTCTCCCTCGATTCTGTCTCACCCAGCGTCTACGCGCCGGGCAAGCGCCCCTTCCAGACCATCATTCCAGGCTTTGTCATGAAAGATGGCGAGCCTTGGATGTCATTCGGGCTGATGGGCGGCGACATGCAGCCGCAAGGCCATGCGCAAGTGCTGGTCAACATGATCGATTTCGGCATGAACGTGCAGGAGGCCGGCGATTTCATGCGTTTTCGCCACTACGGCGGAACGGAAGTCACCGGCGAGCAGCCGCAGGGCGTCGGCTTCGTGGAAATCGAAAGCGGAATTGCGCCCTGTGTGCGAGCCGAACTTGAGCGTCGCGGGCATCGTTTCGTGAAAGGCAGCGATGCTTTCGGTGGGTATCAAGCGATTCAGCGTGATGCTGCGTATAAAATCTATCGCGCCGGAAGTGAGATGCGAAAAGACGGCCATGCGGCAGGATATTGATATTTCGAATTTGGCCTACCCGGTGGGCCGAATCCCGTGGCGCCGTTTTCGCGCCGTGCTGATGACGGTGCATCTTTGGGCGGGATTGATATTAGCCATCCCGTTTATCCTGCTCGGCATTTCCGGCAGCATTCTGGTGTTGCAGCCGGAAGCGCCGCGCTGGTCGATTCCCGCGGCCACCGCGACCGGTGAAATCAAATCCGCCGAAGCTATACTGGCCGCCGCGGAAGCCGTCGTGCCGGCGGGCATGCGCGCCGACCGCGTGCTGATGCCCCAGCGCTCGCGCGAGCCCGCCTCAATTCGCTTCCAACCGATCGACCGTCGCGAGCGCAACGCCGATCTGACCGGGCCAAACACGATCTATGTCGATCCCGTTTCGTTGGAGGTTCTCGGAACCGGCGTGCAGGGGCGGCCAGCGGCGATATTTGGAATCATGCGCACGCTTCACGCGACGCTCTATGTGCGGACGATATCCGACCGCTCCTTTGTGGGCTGGCTTGGCATCGCCATGACCTTGCTCAGCCTTTCGGGCCTCGTTCTGTGGTGGCCACGTGAGGGGCAGTGGAAACGCGCTTTTCTGATCAAGCGCGGCGCCCGGGGCTTTCGCCTGAACCACGATCTGCATGCCGCCTTCGGGATTTGGACCCTGCTGCTGTTTCTCGTCATCAGCATCAGCGGCGTCTACCTCGCCTTCCCGCGCAGCTTCCGCGCGGCGGTCGGGCTGGTTCTGTCGATCGGCTATAATTTCGAAGATCCTAGTGCCGAAGCCGCGAATCAGCTCCCGCTGCCGCAGCCTTTGTCACTGGACCAAGCCATTGCGACCGCCCAAGCGGCGGTTCCGGGAATCGTTCCGCTGAATTTCCAGCTCCCGAACCGCCCGGATAGCCCCTATGTGCTCAATTTCCGGCCAACAGCTTTGGGGCAAGGCGCGCCGCCGATTCTGGTGTCGGTCGATCGCATGAACGGACAGATCGTCTATGTCGATGATTTCCGGACTTATAATGTCGGCGAGCAGGTCGTCGTCTGGCAACGCCTGTTACATTCGGGACTTGGTTTAGGAATCGCCTACAAGATCTTGGTATTCCTATCGGGTTTCCTACCGCTTTTGTTCGGAATTACGGGGTTTCGTATGTGGTGGCTGAAGCGCTCCCAGCGGCGTGTAACTGCCCCGGAAATGGCCGGTTCGCCTGCGGAATAGCGCGCTACTCCAAAGTTCCCCGGCTTCATGACGGAAAACACATTTTGCGATTTGTCTGCAACCTGTTAAGGCCTATTTACCAATCGCGCCGCTTAGCCCTTCTGTAAGGGTTGACGGACGAATGTTTGTCCCCAGATGATGGGTGTAATTCGACCGGAACTAAGTTGGAGCTATCGAGCTCTATGGGATGGGCCGACGGGGACTATGTCCCCGTCGTTAAACGTGGGAACTGAGCCATTGCTACGTGACACGCTGTCGAGAGTGCCTGGGTACATAACTGAGTTGCGCCGCGCCGGTTCCGCCGCCGGTGGAATTTTTGATAGCGCTGATGGTCGTTGGACGATCGTATCGACTGCCATCACCGCCTCGGTCGCTTCTGCCGTCACCATCCTGGCTTTAGCGGCTACGCCGCCCGACGCGGCGGGAACTTTCGAACCGCGCCGCACCCAAGCCGCCCTCCCTTACGATTTGCTCTCCTCCCTCTCCGTAAAACCCATTCTCCCCGGCATTGCGCCTGAGGATTACCGCGCCGCCAGCGTTGTGGTGCCCGGATTGAACAGCGCCCTCGCTAGTGTCGTCCGTAATGCTTCAGGCATGGCCGCCACCAGCGACGCCACTGCCGAGAAGACCGCGAATGTCAGCACCAAGAAGCTGAAAGTCGGTGCCGGCGGAACCATCATGGGCATGCTCCAGGACGCCGGCGTACCGGTGAAGGACGCCGCCGCCGTTATTACGGCGATGCAGCCGCTCTTTAGCCCTCGAAGCATTCGTCCGGGTCAGGTTTTTGAAGCCAGCTTCGGCATTCCCGCGAACACCCCCGCTCCCGCTCTTATCGTCGAACCCGACGTGGTCGCGGAAGCCACCACCAACCGTCTTCTTTCGCTGAGCTTCTCGCCGTCGGTGGAACGCCAGATCACGGTCGAACTCACGGCACCCGCGGCTTACGCGGTCAATGAAATCCAAAAGAAACTCGCCTCTCGCTATCAGCGCGCCGGCGCGACGATCGATTCGAGCCTTTATCTAGCCGCCATGCAGGCCGGCATTCCGGCCAGCATCGTGGTCGAGATGATCCACATGTTCTCTTATGACGTCGATTTCCAACGCGACGTTCACCCGGGCGACGAATTCGAAGTCTTCTACAACAATTTCTACACCGCCGAAGGCCAGCCCGCGAAGACCGGCAACATCCTGGCCGCGACCATGACGCTCGGCGGCAAGAAGCAGACTTTGTTCCGCTTTGAGACGACGGATGGTCCGGAATATTTCGAGAATAACGGCAGCAGCGCGAAAAGCATGCTGATGAAGACGCCGGTCGACGGCGCGCGCATTTCGTCAGGCTTCGGGCTCCGCCGTCATCCGATCCTCGGCTATAACCGCATGCATAAGGGCGTCGACTTCGCGGTTCCGATTGGAACGCCTGTGATGGCCGGCGGTAGCGGCACCGTCACCTATGCAGGTCGCAGCAATGGTTACGGCAATCTCGTGATTGTCAGCCACAGCAACGGGTATTCGACGGCCTATGGCCATCTCTCGCGCTTCGGCAAGAACATCAAGAAGGGCACGCGCGTCACGCAGGGCCAGATCGTCGCCTATAGCGGCAATACCGGTGTCTCCACGGGCCCGCATCTGCATTACGAAATCCGCGTCAAGAACCAGCAGGTCAATCCTGCCAAGGTGAAAGTCGCGACAGGACGCAGGCTTGAAGGTCAACAAATGAAGGCCTTCAACGCCGAGCGTAACCGGATCGAGAAACTAGTCGCCGCGTTGCCGGTGCAACGCAAAGTGGCCAATGCCTCCGATCTGCGCCGCGAGACGGCAGAGCGCTAAGCCCGCTTAAAACCTCGACATCAATGCACGGCGTGGCTGGGACCAGAATCGTCGAGCAATGCAACGCCCTCGTCGCTGGCGGCAAATTCTGTGCCGTTGAGCGTGAGGCCATGTTTGCCGGCTGCCACCTTCACGGTGTCACCGTCAGAGATTTTTCCTTCCAACAACAGCGTGGCGAGCGGATCCTGCAGCGCGCGCTGAATGGCGCGCTTTAACGGCCGTGCGCCGTAGACAGGATCGTAGCCGGCATTGGCGAGCCAGGCGCGCGCCTTTGGCTCGAGCCGCACGCTGATCTTGCGACCTTCCAGAAGCTTCAGAAGCCGTGCCATCTGAATGTCGACGATCGTGTCCATATGCCCGCGCGTCAGACGATGGAAGAGGATGATTTCATCCAGCCGGTTCAAGAATTCGGGCCGGAAATGCGCGCGCACCGCCTGCATGACCTGGCCGCGAACGGCGCTTGAATCTTCGCCTTCCGGCTGCGCCGCCAAATATTCCGCGCCGAGATTGGACGTCAGGATGATGACCGTGTTGCGAAAATCCACCGTCCGCCCCTGCCCGTCAGTCAATCGTCCTTCGTCGAGCACCTGCAGCAGAACATTGAATACATCCTGGTGCGCCTTCTCGACTTCGTCGAACAACACGACCTGATAGGGGCGCCGGCGCACAGCCTCGGTCAGCGTGCCGCCTTCCTCATAGCCCACATAGCCGGGAGGCGCGCCGATCAAACGCGCGGCCGAATGTTTCTCCATGAACTCGGACATGTCGATGCGAACCATCGCTTGGTCGTCGTCGAACAGGAACGACGCCAGCGCTTTGGTGAGCTCTGTCTTTCCAACGCCGGTGGGACCAAGGAACAGGAACGATCCAATTGGGCAATTGGAATCCTGCAACCCGGCGCGTGCGCGGCGTAGCGCGTTGGCTACAGCGTGAACCGCCTGGGCCTGGCCCACGACGCGCTTCTGCAACGCAGCTTCCATGTTCAGCAATTTCTCGCGTTCGCCTTCAAGCATTTTGTCGACAGGTATGCCGGTCCAACGCGACACAACGCCGGCAATATGTTCGGCGGTGACTACTTCGTTGAGAAGCCGCTCCTGCCCGAATTCTTCGGCCGATTTCAGCTTGCGCTCTATATCCGGAATGACGCCGTAAGCGATCTCGCCGGCGCGCGCCAGATTTCCGCGCCGCTGCGCGACTTCCAATTCCTGACGCGCTTTGTCGAGCTGCTCCTTCAGATGCTGCACGCCCTTCAACGAGCTTTTTTCATTTTCCCAACGCGTGGTGAGCGCATGGGATTTTTCCTCGAGGTCCGAGAGTTCGTGTTCGATTTTCTCCAGCCGATCCTGCGAAGCCTTGTCGGTTTCTTTGCGAAGCGCTTCGCGCTCGATCTTGAGCTGCATGATGCGGCGGTCGAGCTCGTCGAGCTCTTCCGGCTTGGAATCGATTTGCATACGCAGCCGGCTGGCCGCTTCGTCCATCAAATCGATGGCTTTGTCGGGCAAGAAGCGGTCAGCGATATAGCGATGCGAGAGAGTAGCCGCGGCCACGATGGCGGAATCGGTGATCCGCACGCCGTGATGCAGTTCGTATTTTTCCTTCAGCCCGCGCAAAATAGAGATCGCGTCCTCCACGCTCGGCTCGGAAACAAACACAGGCTGGAAACGCCGCGCCAACGCTGCGTCTTTCTCCACATGCTTGCGATACTCGTTGAGAGTCGTGGCGCCGATGCAATGAAGTTCGCCGCGCGCCAATGCAGGCTTCAACAGATTGGACGCGTCCATGGAGCCTTCGGCTTTGCCGGCGCCTACCAGCGTGTGCATCTCATCGATGAAGATGATCACTTTGCCTTCGGCCGCGGTGATTTCCTGGAGAACGGCTTTCAGCCTTTCTTCGAACTCGCCGCGAAATTTGGCGCCTGCGATAAGCGCGCCCATATCGAGCGCCATAAGCTGCTTGTTGCGCAAAGATTCCGGCACGTCGCCATTGACGATGCGTTGCGCCAAGCCTTCGGCAATCGCGGTCTTGCCGACGCCGGGCTCGCCGATCAGCACGGGATTATTCTTCGTGCGCCGCAAGAGCACCTGAATGGTGCGGCGAATTTCTTCGTCCCGGCCGATGACCGGATCGAGTTTGCCGTTGCGGGCTGCTTCCGTCAGGTCGCGTGCGTATTTCTTGAGCGCGTCGTAGGCGTTCTCGGCCGTTGCCGAATCAGCGGTGCGACCTTTGCGCAAATCCTGAATGGATTTTTCCAGCCCTTGCGGTGTGACGCCGGCATTCTTGAGCGCTTTACCGGCGCCGGTGCTGGGCTGCATGGCGATGGATTGCAGCATGCGCTCAGCGGTGACGAACGAGTCGCCCGCTTTCTTCGCCAGCGTTTCCGCCTGCTCAAGCATGCGGGCTGTATCGGGCGCGAGATAAGGTTGCGAATTGCCGCCTTCGACTTTTGGAAGTTTGGTCAGCTCCAATTCAACGGCTTGGTGAGCCTCTTTGGCCTTGCCGCCATTGGCCTGGATCAGGCCGGACGCCATGCCCTCTTCGTCGTCGAGAAGAACTTTTAGAATGTGCTCAGGGGTGAGAACCTGATGATTGCTGCGTAGTGCGAGCCCTTGCGCCGACTGAATGAAGCCGCGCGCGCGTTCGGTGAACTTCTCGATATCCATTGCTTGCTCCTGCCGCCGAGCTCCTGAAGGACACCCGCGCCATAGAAACTTCGTCGGCCCCTCAAATGGGCGCCGCCATCGCAGCATAGGTTGGAATTGGTTCGGCTTCCGACAAGGGCCGGAAAATACTTAAGCGAACCCTGGGCACCGTTGGGTTGCCCTAGTCTCGCTCGCCACCGGACGCAGACAGAGACCCCCAACTAGCGCAGGGCACCTGGGAAGGCCTCAGACCTCTACCGGTTGGAATGAGATTGCAGACCGGCCGGTCCCCCGTCGCCCCCGCGACGGAGACCTCAGGCTGCTTCTTCGCCTTCGTCCGAATCGTCGCCGTCGTCGGTGAAGCCGAAGGCGGAGGCTGGTCCATTGCCTGGGTTTTGCGGGAAGGCCTCATTACCGTTCGGGCGTTGCTCGCCGCCATTGCCATTCTGCTGGCCGTTTTGGAATTGCGGCTGGCTGGCTTGATGGGCCTGCGAGGCCATCAGGATCCGATAATAATGTTCGGCGTGCTGCAGATAATTTTCTGCCTGAACGCGATCGCCCGACGAATTCGAGTCCCGCGCGAGTTGCAGATATTTCTCGTAAACATGCGCGGCCGTACCGCGAATCTTCACGTCCGGACCGGTGCTGTCGAAAGACCGGTTGTGATTATTTTGCGGCCTGCGGCCGCGTCCGCGTGAACGCTTCAAGGGAGCCCCTCAGATTAAGCGAGATTGCGCAGCCGCACGATGCAGCTGTTACAGCGCGCACATGGCGCCAAACAAACTTGATTCCTATCCAAAATTTTCCTTCGCCCGCGAACCCGCGCAAGTCCAACCCCGCTGCTGCGACGTGCACGATGTAACGAGCTTCTGTTCCTTGAAGGTCGACGCGTCGCTATCGCGCATCCACCGCTTTTGCCCACGCGTCCCCCGCAAGCAAACCGGTTCCTTCATGTCCCCAGACTCAAGAAACTACAGTCTTCGTTGCGGCATTTCCATCCCTATTTACCCGAATCCCCTAAGGCGGGTTGCCTAGTCCCACTACGAGACAGCGGGGAATGCCTGCCAAATCAGGCACGATCCGAAGGATTCGTAAGCCGGCGCCGGTGAAAATTTTTGTGACATCGGGCTCCTGCCCCATTCCGAGTTCAACAAACGCGTAACCTTGAAGTCGCAAAAGTCGGGGCAAAATGTCGGCGAGGCCGCGATAGGCGTCCAGTCCGTCCAGCCCACCGGCCAAAGCAGATCTCGGTTCATAGTGCGCGACTTCCGGGTCCAAACCGTCGATTTCACCGTCGGCGATGTAAGGCGGATTGGCCAATATGACATCGAATTGCCCGCGCAAATCGGCGAGCCAGTTCCCGACCTGAAAGCCGGAGCGCTCGGAGAGTTCCAATGCAAACGCATTCGACGCGGCGAAACCGAGCGCATCCTCCGAGATATCGACTCCGATACCGTGTGCTTGCGGGCGCTCGTGTAGGAAGGAAAGCAGAAGGCATCCAGATCCGGTTCCGAGATCCAGGACATCCAGCTCCGCATCGTGTTCCGGAAAGACCGTCAACGCGGCTTCGATAAGTGTTTCGGAATCGGGGCGCGGCACCAGAACGCCGGGACCTACTTCGAACGGAAGGCTCCAGAATTCCCGCCAGCCGACAATATAGGCCAGCGGCTCGCGCTCGCTGCGCCGGCGGAGCAAGCTTTCAAAACGGGACATGGCTTGTGGGTTGGGGACGCCCTGCCCGCCCAGCATCTCTTCCTGCGAGAGGCCAAGTGCATGGGCAAGAAGAAGACGCGCTTCAAGCCGAGAATTTTCGATTCCCGCTTTGCGTAGATGCGCGCTGCCACGTTCGAGCAGATCGGCAAGCACACTCACGCATCGCCTTCCTCGGCCGCCAAGCGGCTGGCCTGATCCTCAGTGATCAAGGCTTCGACGATCTCGCCGAGATCATCGCCCGAAAGAATGCGATCAAGTTTGTACAGCGTGAGATTGATGCGGTGCTCCGACACGCGCCCTTGCGGGAAATTATAGGTGCGGATTCGTTCCGAACGATCGCCTGAGCCAACCAGGCCTTTGCGTTCGGCGGCGCGCTCGCCGGCCTGACGCGCGCGTTCGCCTTCGAAAATTCGCGCTTTGAGAATTTTCATCGCCTTGGCTTTGTTCTTGTGCTGCGACTTTTCTTCCTGCATCGCGACGACAATGCCTGTCGGCATATGCGTGATGCGCACGGCGGATTCCGTCTTGTTCACGTGCTGACCACCCGCGCCTGAGGCACGGTAGACGTCGATACGCAAATCCTTGTCCTGGACGTCGATTTCAACATCTTCGGGTTCCGGTAGAACCGCGACGGTCGCGGCGGAGGTATGGATGCGTCCGCTGGATTCTGTCAGCGGTACGCGTTGCACGCGATGAACGCCGGATTCGAATTTCAGTTTCGCGTAGGCGCCGTTGCCTTCGACCGAGAGCACCGCTTCCTTGACACCGCCAAGATCGCTGTCGCTGATCGAAAGCAGTTCCGTTTTCCAGCCATGAAGCTGTCCGTAGCGCGTGTACATCTTCAAGAGATCGCCGGCGAACAAAGCGGCTTCATCACCGCCCGTGCCGGCGCGCACTTCCACAATGGCGCTGGAACGATCCGCTGAGTCCTTGGGAAGTAGCAGCAATTTGACGTCGCGTTCCTGTGCCTCGAATTGCCTGCGGAGGACGGCGATCTCGTCGAAGGCCATGTCCCGCATTTCCGCATCACTGCTCGGATCGGCCAGCAGAGCCTCGCTGTCGGCCAATTCCTGACGTGTGGCCTGATAGGCTTTGATGGCATCCACAATCGGCCCGATGTCCGAATGCTCTTTCGACAGCTTGGCAAAATCCTGCGTGCTGCCGGACGCCAATTGCGCCTCGATCGAGGCGTGGCGGTCCATAACACGCATGAGTTTGGCGTCGGGAATCATCGGCACACGACTTACATTGCGGCGGCTGGCTTAGCGTTTAGCGGCACGGGAGGAAAGCCCCGGGCGGAGGAAGGCTTGGCTAACCTGGCTTCTCGCCACTAGGAATTTCCTTGGTGCCCAAAGCTGCAGCCAGGCTCACCTTCGCACTGCCCGGCCTTAGAGGTTTCTGCTGGCTTTCATGGGCCGACCAACCTGTCAGGTAGGCAACATCGAAGGTGGCGCGAAAGCGGCCTTCAGGATCGCGGAAGCGCTGCTCGTAGGCGGCGCGCATGCCTGCGAAAACCCCGCGCGTGAGGAAGTGTTTGCTGCGCTCGGCCAGCATATTGGTTTCTCCCAATGCGCGGAGATCGGCGAAGAGGGTATCGAGATTGCGATAGCGAATGGTCGTTCGCTCTATGTCGGCGACCGGCAAAGTGAAGCCGGCGCGCTGCAGCAAGCCACCCAAATCCCGCACGTCGCCAAACGGCGCAATGCGTGGCGACACACCATCGCTAAGATCGGATTCCGCGGCGGTAAAGGCCTGCCGCAATTCGGTCAGCGTCTCGCCCGCAAACATCGCGCCAAGAAATAGACCGTCAGATTTGAGCACGCGCCGAATCTGGATCAACGCGCCCGGTAGATCGTTGACCGCATGCAATCCAAGAACGCTTGTCACGAGATCGAAACTGCCATCCGCGAATGGCAGGAGATCGTCGTCTGCTACGATATCCGCCTGTGCGACAGGGGCTGCGCGCACCCATGACGTCGCGGCGCCCTGTAACAACGCGAAACTTTCTTGGCGCGAACCGAGATCAAGCCCCGCGGAAAAATGCCGATTTACCGCCGCCAATCTTTCGCCCAATTGCTCCGCTACGGAGATTGCCAGAAACGCTTCTCCGGCGGCGCGGCGGCGATGCGCACGATAGATGCGGCGATCAAAGATAATGGGCGGTCCGCTTTGCAAGCGCGTCTCGTGTTGAAAACCCTGCGACACATATGGCCATGAACGGTGGCAACGCAATCGCGGGCCTGACGCGGAATTGGAGTCGGAAAGCGGCGCGCGCGTCTCTGGATGTTTTGTTCCCGCCGCTCTGCACCGCGTGCCATGCCCGTGTCGGAGAAGCGCACGCTCTTTGCGGGGCATGTTGGAGCAAAATCTCATTTCTCGACGGCCCGTGCTACCTGTGTTGCGGATTTCCGTTCGAAATCGATACAGGCCCGGATACCCTCTGTGCCGCCTGCCACGCCAAGCCCCGCCATTTTGACCGCGCGCGCTCCCTACTCTCCTATGACGAGGGCTCGAAGGATTTGATCCTGGCCTTCAAATTTGCCGACCGCCTTGATCATGCGCCAGCGTTCGCGCGCTGGCTGGAACGCAGCGGAAGCGGCCTACTAACGGAGGCCGATCTGGTCATACCGGTCCCGCTTCATCGCTGGCGGCTGTGGAAGCGGCGTTACAACCAATCGGCGGTTTTGGCGCAAAGAATGGCCAAATTGGCCGGCAAACCCTTCGCCCCGCTCCTCTTGGAGCGAAAACGGCCGGCGCCCGCCCAGGCCAGCATGCCCTCCGCCAAAGCCCGGCTGCGCAATGTTCTGGGCGCCTTCGGTGTGCCGCCCCATCGGCAGGCCGGCCTAAAGGGCCAAACGGTCCTTTTGGTTGATGACGTGTTTACCACCGGCGCCACGTTGGACGCCTGTTCCCGGGCCCTAAAGCGCGCCGGAACGGCCCGGGTTGAAGTATTGACGCTCGCCCGCGTTGTAAGGCCGGCCGCCAGCGATATATGAATAGGGTTGCAAGCCCGACTCCTCAAAGATCATGCAAAAAGTTGTCATGTACACCACGCCGATCTGCCCCTACTGCGTCCGGGCGAAGCGGCTCCTCAATCAAAAGCACGTCACGTTCGAGGAAATCGACGTCGCGCGCGATCCCGAACTCCGCTCCGCCATGATCCGCCGGGCCGGCGGTATGATGACCGTCCCGCAGATTTTCGTCGGCGAAACCCATGTCGGCGGATCGGACGAGCTTTACGCGTTGGAAAAGGCCGGCAAGCTCGACGCCCTTCTGAACGCCGCATGAGGGCAAGGTGAACCCACCTTCACGCAAACTGCGCGTTGCCTGCGTGCAGCTGCGGTCCCACGACGACGTCGCTGAGAATATTCGCGTGACGTCGGATCTCATTCGTCAAGCTCATGCCGAGGGTGCCGCGTTTATCGCGACGCCTGAGAACACGACGCTGATGGCGCCTGATGGCGGCGCCAAGCTGGAAAAGAGTTTCACCGAGGAAACCGATCCGGCACTGCCGGCTTTCACTAAGCTCGCAGCCGAGTTGAAAACATGGCTACTGATCGGTTCGCTCGCGATTAAAGTATCCGACCGCAAAACGGCCAATCGCTCGTTTCTGATCGCACCCGACGGACACGTCTTCGCGCGTTACGACAAGGTGCATCTTTTTGATGTCGATTTGCCCTCCGGTGAAACCTACCGCGAATCCAACACGGTCGAACCCGGGCGTCGTGCAGTCGTCGCCGATGCGCCATGGGGCCGCGTCGGACTTTCGGTTTGCTACGATTTGCGTTTTCCGCATTTCTACCGCGCCCTCGCCAAACAGGGCGCGGAAATCCTCACTGTTCCTTCGGCGTTCACCGAGACCACCGGCAAAGCGCATTGGCACGTCCTCTTGCGCGCCCGCGCCATTGAGAACGGCTGTTTCGTCGTAGCACCGGCGCAAGGGGGCTTTCACGCCAACGGGCGTCACACCTACGGCCACAGTCTGATCATTAACCCCTGGGGCGAAATCCTCGCCGAAGGCGGTATGGAACCTGGCATAGTGGCAGCCGAGATCGACCTTGCAGAATGTGCGTCGGTGGGCGCTCGCCTGCCCTCGCTCAAGCATGACCGCGAGTGGCAGGTTTAGGCGGTGCTTGCACCGCCTGCCTCAGACCGCCATGTTTGAGACGTTACGTTAACCCGGTGAGTAAAAATTGATCGCGTATAATTTGTCCTGCGCCCGCGGCCACGAGTTCGAAGGCTGGTTTCAGAGCGGCGCTGCTTACGACACGCAAGAGGCGCAGCATGCGTTGGCTTGCCCTATTTGCGGCGATGGTCAGATCCAAAAGGCAATCATGGCCCCTTCGGTGAAGGGGTCCGTGACCAAAGCCAAAGGGCGCAGCGAAGTCGCGACCTCCGATGCGCATGACAAGCGCCAGCGCTTTGTCTCGGGCATGCGCAAATTCATCGAAGAAAATGCAGATTATGTGGGACCGCGTTTTCCTGAAGAGGCGCGGAAAATCCATTATGGCGAAGTCGAAGAACGCCACATTTACGGCGAGTCCACGATTGCAGAAGCTAAAGAGCTGATCGAGGAAGGTATCGACATCGCGCCGGTGCCGTCCGATCCGGATGATCTGAATTAAACGGCGCTACGCTTTTGTAGCGACGATCATATAATTCACGTCGGTATCGAGCGAAAGTTGCCACTCCCAACGCAACGGATCGAAGGCAACGCCTTGTCGGCGTTCGATGTGAAGGTCGGCCGCTGTGAGGAATGTCTCCAATTCCTCAGGGCGCAGGAAACGATTCCAATCATGCGTTCCGGCCGGCACCCAACGGAGAATGTATTCAGCACCGATCTTCGCCAGGGCTAGGCTCTTCAGCGTCCGGTTGATCGTCGCAACAATCATCAGCCCGCCTGGCGACACGAGGTCGGCGGAAGACTGAATGTAGCCCGCAACGTCGGCGACGTGCTCGACCACTTCCATGTTTAGGACGACATCGAATCGTGCGCCTTCGGAGGCCAGTTGCTCGGCCGTCGTCGCGCGGTAGCGCAGCTTCAGGCCCGAGCCCTCAGCGTGGCCGGCCGCTATGGCGACGTTCCGCTCCGAGGCGTCCGCCCCCAGGACATCGAAACCCTGCCGCGCCATGGGCTCCGCGAGCAGGCCGCCCCCGCAGCCAATATCGAGCAGCGACAATTCTTCAAACGGCCGCAAGGACCTGGAATCACGCCTAAAATGCCGGGCCACAATGTCCCGCACAAAGCCGATCCGCACCGGATTGAAGACGTGGAGGGGGCGAAATTTCCCGTTCGGATCCCACCATTCCTCGGCAAGCCGGGAGAATTTGGCGATCTCGGCCGGGTCTACGGAGCCGTGTGAGAGCTGTTCCATGGCCTTTTCTATACGTCCCGACGGGTTGGGTCGATCCGGCCAATTAAATTTGGGCCATTTGAAATTGATGGAGATTTTGGCAAATCCGGCGTTGAGCGCAGCAAAACTCGCCTATAAGAATGCCCCCGCAATAAATCAGCCTGATCGGTCAATGGCCAAGATCGTTATGAAATTCGGCGGTACCTCCGTCGCCGATCTTGCTCGCATCCGCGGCGTCGCCGCGCTGGTGAAGCGCGAGGTCGACCGCGGCAATCAGGTGGCCGTCGTAGTGTCGGCCATGTCCGGCGAGACCAATAAGCTGGTTGGCTGGGTCAAAGACCTCAATCCGCTCCATGACGCGCGGGAATACGACGCCGTAGTGGCCTCCGGCGAACAGGTGACCGCCGGTCTAACGGCTATCGCGCTCTCCGCCATCGGCGTTTCGGCCCGCTCCTGGATGGGCTGGCAGGTGGCCATCCATACCTCCGGGGTCCACGGCTCAGCCCGTATCCTGGACATCGATACGGCAGAGATGAACGCCCAGCTCGCTACCGGGCAGGTCGCCGTCGTCGCGGGCTTCCAGGGCGTGGCCCCCGGCAATCGCATTTCGACCCTTGGGCGCGGCGGCTCGGATACCAGCGCGGTCGCTTTAGCTGCCGCCCTCAAAGCGGATCGCTGCGACATCTACACGGATGTGGACGGCGTCTACACCTCCGACCCGCGTATTGTGACCCGGGCCCAGCGCCTGGAGAAAATCTCTTACGAAGAAATGCTCGAGCTGGCCTCGCTCGGCGCCAAGGTGCTGCAGACCCGCTCCGTGGAAATGGCCATGGTTCATCGCGTGCCCGTCCGCGTGCTATCGACCTTCGATCCTGACAAGGGCGGCACTCTAGTTTGCGACGAGGAAGACATCGTGGAAAAGAACCCCGTCACCGGCATCGCCTATACACGCGACGAGGCGAAAATCACCCTCCTGCGCGTGCCTGATAAGCCGGGCGTGGCCGCGGCCATTTTCGGCCCGCTGGCCGAGTCCGGCGTCAATGTGGACATGATCGTGCAGAACGTCTCGGAAGACGGGCGGCGCACGGACCTGACCTTCACGGTAGGCCGCGCCGACCTCGACCGCGCGCTGGATGCCATCCGCAATGCTGCCCCACATATCGGCTACAAGGACCTCGTGTCGGATAACTCCGTCGCAAAAGTGTCGATCATCGGCATCGGTATGCGCGCGCATCCCGGAATTGCACAAACAATGTTCAAAACGCTCGCCGAGAAGGGCATCAATATTCAGGTGATCTCGACGTCCGAGATCAAAGTCAGCGTTCTTATTTCGGAAGACTATGTCGAGCTTGCGGTGCGCGCGCTCCATTCCGTGTATGATCTGGACGCGACCCCGCCCCAAGCAGTCGAGGCTTAGTGTCATGCACGTCCTGATTCAGATTCACGTTATGGGCCGAAAGGCTTTGTGATGCCGTCATCCCACGCTGGCGGCCCAAGGGTTCTTCTGCGCCGCCTTCGTGAGATTATGGCGGAACAGGCTAGCGCGCAGACGCGGCTGAACAAGCTCGTGTCGGTGATCGCCGCCAATATGGTGGCGGAAGTATGCTCCATCTATCTGCAGCGCGCCGGCGATACGCTGGAGCTCTTCGCCACCGAGGGTCTTAACCGCGAAGCCGTGCATCGCACGCGGCTAAAGCGCGGCGAAGGTCTTGTCGGCCTGGTCGCGCAAGATGCGGCACCGCTCAATCTTACCAACGCACCCGAACACCCGAACTTCTCCTATCGTCCGGAAACTGGCGAAGATCCGTTCCGCTCCTTTCTCGGCGTGCCAATCGTGCGCGGCGACCGCGTATTCGGCGTTCTAACCGTTCAGAACAAGACGGCGCGCCAATACGACGAGGAAGAAGAAGAAGCGCTCCTCACCATCTCGATGGTGTTGGCCGAGATCGTTGCGCAGGGCTCGCTGATCGATCTTGCCGAGCTTGATCAGCCCGGCATGTCGCCGCATCGGCCGGCTTTGTTTCACGGCGAGGCTTTAGCGGAAGGCCTCAGCATCGGCGCCGTGTTTCATCATGAGCCGCGCGTTAAAGTCGAGCGCATGATCGCCGACGATCCTGTCGTCGAATTGCAGAGACTCGAAGACGCGCTGTTGAGTTTGCGCGCCTCCGTCGATGCCATGCTGGATTCTACCGAATTGGATTTAGCCGGCGACACACGCGAAGTCATCGAAGCCTATCGCCTGTTTGCACATGATCAAGGCTGGCGCACGCGCCTTCGCGATGCGGTGCGCGCGGGGCTTACGGCGGAAGCCGCAGTCGAGCGCGTGCAAGACGAAACGCGCATGCGCATCAACCGTACCAACGATCCGTATTTGCGCGAACGCCTGCATGATTTCGATGATCTGGCGCGCCGTCTTGTGCGCCATTTGGCGGGCGGTGTGGCGCATTCGCAGTCTTTGCCGGTGGGCGCTGTCGTCGTGGCACGCGCCATGGGTCCGGCGGAACTGCTCGACTATGGTCGCAACAAGATTGCGGCATTGGTCGTCGAGGAGGCCACCGGCACGTCGCATATCGCCATTGTTGCGCGCTCGCTCGGATTACCCTTGGTCGGTGGCATTTTGGGCATTGCCGATGCGGCACGTCATGGCGACATCGCCGTCGTCGACGCCGATAGCGGCGAAGTGCATTTGCGTCCGGTGCCGGACATGCTCTCCGCTTTCGAGGCTAAGAAGGCACTGCGCGCGCAACGCGTGGCACGCTACGCAACCATTCGCGATGAGCCGGCGATAACGCGCGATGGCCTACGCATCACGTTGAATATGAATGCCGGGCTCCTCGTTGATCTTCCGCATGTGGTGGAATCCGGTGCCGACGGCATCGGGTTGTTCCGCACAGAATTGCAATTCATGATCGGCTCGACTATGCCGCGCCTGAAGGACCAGACGGATTTTTACCGGGAAGTATTTCGTTCCGTCGGAGATCGCCCTATCGTTTTTCGCACACTCGATCTCGGCGGCGATAAAGTGCCCAGCTATGGCCGCACCGTGCGCGAAGAAAACCCGGCGCTGGGATGGCGCGCCATTCGCATCGCGCTCGATCGCCCTGCTCTGCTCCGCTACCAGGTACGAGCGCTGATCGCTGCGGCGGAAGGCCGTCCGCTCAAAATCCTCCTGCCAATGATCAGCGAAGTTTCCGAATTCGAAACGGCGAAGATGCAAATCGGCCGTGAGATGGATCGGGCGCGCAGCAAAGGCGCGCCGCTTCCGGCGAAGCTGGATATAGGAACCATGGTTGAGGTGCCGTCGCTGTTGTTCGAGCTGCCGCAATTGCTGGCGACGGCGGATTTCATCTCCATCGGGTCGAACGATCTGCTGCAATTCGTGTTCGCGGCGGATCGCACCAATCCGGCTGTGGCGCGGCGTTATGACTCGCTGAGTCCAGCCGTGCTCAGTCTTATTCGCCATGTCGTCACCACCGCTGCCAGCATGAAACGCGTGGACGCGATTTCCGTATGCGGTGAGATGGCCGGCCGGCCGCTTGAGGCAATGGCGCTGATCGGCATGGGTATTACCGGTCTTTCGGTGCAGGCAGCTTCGATCGGCCCGGTCAAAATGATGATTCGAAGTCTGGACACGCGCGCGCTTAAACCCGAAGTCACGCGCCTCACATCCATGCCCGGTTCGAGCGCCCGTGTGGCATTGGCTGCGTTTGCCGCCGAAAACGACGTGCAAGTCGACCGCTTAGGCTGATGACCAACGGTTGTGCGAATCACCAATTCCGTTTAAATTCAACGATGTGGCCGGGGTGGCCGAAGTTTTGGAACCCTAAACGGTTCCAGGTGTAAGTGTAGGCGCTATGGCCAAAGTGACAGGACTTTCGCTCGAACGGAGCGGCGGCACGCAGCAACGCCGCTTGCATTTGCGCGAGGTTTCCGCCGACGGCGATGCGCCCCTTGAAACGGTCGGCTTGGATTTGCGCGCGGCGCGTCAGCGCAAGGGCGAGGATCTCGCAACCGTTTCCCGCGCTTTGAAAGTTCGCAAAAATCATCTTGAGGCTCTCGAAGAGAGCAATCTCGACGGTCTGCCGGGCCGCACCTACGCCATCGGGTTTCTGCGGTCTTATGCGGATTATCTGGGGCTCGATTCGAATTCCTGCGTCGAAAGATTCAAAGCGGAGATCGCGGGCCACGACGACGGCGATGAGCCCGCGCTTCTTCCTTCCGTGGAACACGACAGAAAATGGCCGCAAGGCGCCATCGTGTTTGTCGTCTTGCTGGTGGCCGTGGTGGCTTATGCAGCGTATTATTTTCTTTCGTCGCCCGCGCAGACAGCTTCCACCGTTACCGCCGTTCCGGAACGTCTCGCCGCGGAAGCGGCAGCACCGGCGATTCCAGCGCCGCCTGTCGAGGCCGCGCCTGCACCCGAACCAGCACCGCCGCCGCCCGCGACACCGACAGCTGCGCAACTTGCGACATCTCTTCCGCAGGGGCGCGCCTATGGCACGCGCAACGACGATTCAGGCGTGACGTTGCGCGTCCACAAACCCATTCGCGTGATGGTTCAGGGACCGGACAACATGGTCTTTATCGGCCGCGATCTGAGCCCCGGCGACCGCTACCAAACACCGAATTTGGTGGGCTTGCGCGTGACCACGCCGGATAGCGGCGCGGTGGAAGTGATACTCGACGGCACCTCGCTGGGCTTCCTTGGTCCGAACGGCGCGACAGCCGAAGATATGTCGCTCGATCCGCAGGATCTCGTAGACCGCGCGCGTTAAAATCCAGGCTAAGAGAACCGGACTAACATGAGCATCCGTCCCTATCGCGACATTGTGCGGCGCAAGTCACGCAAGATCCGCGTCGGCAATGTCGAGGTCGGCGGCGACGCGCCGATCACCGTGCAATCGATGACCAACACGATCACGGGCGACGCGAAGGCCACCATCGCCCAAATCAGGCGCTTGGAAGATGCCGGCGCGGATATCGTGCGCGTCTCCTGCCCGGACGAAGATTCGACCAAAGCGCTGCGCAAGATCGTCAACGCTTCCAAAGTCCCCATCGTTGCCGATATCCACTTTCATTATAAGCGCGCCATCGAGGCGGCCAAAGCCGGCGCTGCGTGCTTACGCATCAATCCCGGCAATATCGGTTCGGCACAGCGCGTCAAAGACGTCGTGCAAGCGGCGAAGGACCATGGCTGTTCCATGCGCATCGGCGTCAACGCCGGCTCGCTTGAGCGCGATCTTCTCGAACGCTTCGGCGAACCCTGCCCCGAAGCGATGGTGGAAAGCGCGCAGCGCCATATGCGCATTCTCGAAGACAATGATTTCTTCGAATTCAAAATCAGCGTGAAGGCTTCGGATGTCTTCCTCGCAGTCGCGGCCTATCAAGGCCTGGCCGATGCTTGCGACTATCCGCTTCATCTCGGCGTGACAGAGGCCGGCGGCATGATTCCTGGCACGGTGAAATCCTCCATCGGCATTGGCATGCTGCTGTGGTCCGGCATCGGCGACACGTTGCGTGTTTCGCTCTCGGCCGAACCGGAAGAAGAGATCCGCGTCGGCTTTGATATTCTGAAATCATTGAACCTCCGGCATCGCGGCGTGAACGTCATCTCGTGCCCGTCCTGCGCGCGGCAAGGATTTAACGTGATCGAGACCGTGCAAAAATTGGAAGAGCGCTTGAAACACATCGCCACCCCGATGTCGCTCTCGATCATCGGCTGTGTTGTGAACGGTCCGGGCGAAGCGCGCGAAACCGATATCGGGTTTACCGGTGGTGGCGCAGGCGCTGGCGCTGGTATGATCTATCTGAACGGCAAGCCGGTTTACAAACTCGACAACGCGTCGCTCATCGACCACGTCGTCGAGCTTTGCGAGAAGAAAGCTGCGGAGATCGAAGCGGCGCGTGCGCCGGTTCCGGCCGCGGCGCAGTAGCTTCAATGGGCGCGCACGCTTTTGTGTGCGCTCCGGCCTACCAGCTCATCTTCTGATTGAATGCGCCGGGTTCTATATTTCGCCAACGATATGGAGTTGGCGATGCGGAAATCTGTGATTTTGTCAGGTGCGGTTCTGTCGGTATTCGCTACCGCCGCTTTCGCGCATCATTCCAACGCGATGTACGATCAGACACGCAATGTCGAGGTCGATGCCACGGTCAAGATGCTGGAGTGGACGAACCCGCATGCTTGGGTGAGCGTCACCTACACAGACGCAAGCGGGGCCGTGAAAGAGGTCGATCTGGAGCTTGGCTCACCGACACAACTTGTTCGCCAGGGCTGGCGTCCAAAAATTGTCGCGCCGGGCGATAAAGTAAAAGTCAGCTTCAAACCGCACAAGGACGGAAAGCCGACTGGCTTTCTGGACACGATTTCGCTTCCCGACGGCCGGACACTAACATCGGAATAGAAATCAGAAATCGGCGTGGTCATTCGTTGGAACCGGAAATTCTCCGCCGTCAGGATTCTTATTGTTCTCGGCGCAGATGCGCTCGCCGAAACCTTCGTCTACAGGACGGTAAATCACGCGACAGCCCCATGAGGTTTTGAACATCTCAGGATCTTCGACGGTGAAGGCGACATTCAGCTCACGCCGGTCCGGGCTCAGCGTGTAGCGTTCGATCACGCGAATGGCTTCACTGCGCGGCGTACCGAAGCGATCGACCAACGCTCTGTTGTTCTGGCCCCTCGTCTCGACGACGAGCGTATCGCCGTTCTCGTAGTGGTCGACCGAGTAGCCGTACCAGCTGGGCGTCAAATTCGCCGGGTGTTTTTTGTTCAGATCGATGCGGCGAACCTGCATGTCGCGCTGATAGAGAATGGTGACTTGATCCGGCGTCTGCAGAAATTGCACGGGCTCGGCCATGTTCATCACCAGCGGAACGCCAGACGGCCAGCACAAAGACCACGCCGGAAGTTCGACGATGCCGCTGCGCCCACGGTCTCCGAACGCTTTCACCGCCGCCGCGGCTTTTGGAGTCAAATTGCTATGGGTGTGATCGCCGACATTGAAATCGCCCGCATCGGCGGAACGCACGACTGGCCCTGCTCCGCTTGCGGGCGGATGAAACATGCGCCCTTCCGCTGATTCCGAACGCGCCCAATAGCCAGGCAAATCAGGGATCGCATTTTGCGCTGTCGCCGACGAGGGCCAAGGCGCAATCGCGAGAGCTAGGACAAACACAGTATTAAGAGCGCGCACGCGGAGTTCTCCCATTGAGAATAGAGAGAATATCGCGAGCACATGCCTGAGATGCATCACGCCAGCGTTATTGGCACTTTGCGCTACAGCAAATCGCGCAACATAGGCAGTAGCGGCTTGTCGGCTGGCGGCATCTCGTAAGGGCTGTTCTCGCGCGCGAGATCAAGCGGGCGCACCCAAGCAACATTCTGGCCCTCCATGGGTTGAACAATGCCTTCCCAACGCCGGCACAGATAAAGCGGCATCAGCAAATGAAAATCCGCATAGCCGTGCGACGCAAAAACGAAAGGCGCGAGGCACGCTTCCTTAATAGCGATATCGAGCTCTTCCTTCATCTCACGAATGACGGTTTGTTCGGGGCGTTCGCCATTCTCAATTTTTCCGCCGGGAAATTCCCATAGACCCGCCATCGATTTTCCCGGCGGGCGTTGCGCGATTAGAACGCGCCCGTCGGAATCGATAAGCGCGCAGGCGGCAACCAGGACGAGGCGGAAACTCAAGAGCGGTAGGAACCGTTGATGCGGATATAGCCATCGGTGAAGTCGCAAGACCAAATTGTCCAGCTTCCTTTGCCGACGCCGACATCGACGCTGATGTGAACTTCGCCGCTGGAGACGGCGCGCGTTGCGGTCGCTTCGTTATAGCCAGTCGCTCGCTCGCCTTTTTCGGCAACGACATGCGTTCCGAACGCGATGCGAAGCTTATCGCGGTCAGCGGGCTCGCCGGCTTTGCCGACGGCCATGACGATGCGACCCCAATTTGCGTCACTGCCGGCAATTGCCGTCTTCACCAAAGGTGAATTGCCGATCGCCATCGCAATCTTCTTTGCCGATTCATTGCTCGCGGCGCCGGTCACTTCGACTTGGATGAATTTGGTGGCGCCTTCGCCGTCCTTCACCACCTGATGCGCCAGATCGAGCAGGACTTCGTCCAGCTTCTCTTTTAAATGCGTCAGGCGCTTGTCGGTGGCTTTGCTGATGGCCGGATGGGCCGCGCCCTTGCCTGTCGCAAAGAACAGCAGCGTGTCGCTGGTGGAGGTGTCGCTATCGACGGTGATGCTGTTGAACGAGGTCTGCACCGATTCGACGAGAAGTGCCTGCAGCACTGGCGCGGGCAGCTTTGCATCCGTGAAGATAAAGGACAGCATGGTTGCCATATCGGGCTGAATCATGCCCGAGCCCTTAGCGATGCCGTTGATGGTGACACGGTGACCGTCGATCAACGCCACGGCCGTCGCGAGCTTGGGAAATGTATCCGTGGTCATGATCGCTTCGGCGGCGGCCAACCAGTTTCCCGCGGCGCCTGATTCCACAAGCTGAGGCAAAATTTTTGTAATCTTGCTGTGAGGAAGCGGCTCACCGATCACCCCGGTGGAGGCCACAAAGATTTCCTGTGTCCGGCAGCCCACGGTCGCGGCGGCGGCATCGGCCACCTCGCGGACGCTTTCAAGCCCCACCTTGCCGGTGAAGGCGTTGGCATTGCCTGAGTTCACCACCAGCGCGCGGGCCGATCCGGTTTCAATGTTTTTGCGGCACCAGTCCACCGGCGCCGAAGACGTCTTGGAGGTCGTAAACACGCCTGCAACCTGGGTTCCTGAGGCCAAAACGACCATCAGAACGTCCGTGCGGTCCTTATATTTGATGCCCGCCTGGCCGGTGGAAATGCGCACTCCTGCCAGAGGCGGAAGGCTTGGCGACCGTTTGTGGGCGAGCGGAGCGCGCGCAGGCGCAGGTTTCGCGGGCGCAGCAACAGGCGCCTTTGCAGACCCCGCGCTCTTGCGCGCGGCCGGTTTAGCCTCAGCCTTACCCCCCGACTTCATGGCACCCCAATCCCCTCGCGCCACGGGGGTCTTAGGCCCCGTATTTCGCGGTCGCGATTAGGCCTGAGTTGCACGAATTGACAAGGGGGGACCCGGTTCTTATGTCTCCCCAGCCTGCCCGGCGCAGGCGGTTCCCCCGGCGAACCCGCGCCGCGAAGCTGCCCGTTGCCCCAGCGTTATTGGGCAGCACGAGGTTCCTATGCTCGGCTTGAATCTGGCGCGTATTTTTGGCTCTCCCAACGAACGGAAGGTCAAGTCGAAGGCCCCGCTTGTCGCCGCCATCAATGCCCTGGAGCCGAATTTCGTGGGGCTCTCCGACGAGGCGCTGCGGGGCAAGACCGTGGAGTTTCGCAAGCGCCTTGCCGACGGCGAGACCTTGGACTCGCTTCTGCCGGAAGCCTTCGCCACGGTTCGTGAGGGCGCCAAGCGCACGCTCGGTCAGCGCCATTTCGACGTTCAGCTGGTGGGCGGCATCGTCCTGCACCAGGGTCAGATTTCCGAAATGAAGACCGGCGAGGGCAAAACCCTTGTCGCTACCCTTCCAGTCTATCTCAACGCCCTCGTCGGCAAGGGCGTTCACGTCGTGACGGTGAACGACTATCTGGCCAAGCGCGACTCCGATTGGATGGGTCAGGTCTACAAATTCCTCGGGCTGTCGGTCGGCGTGATCGTGCATGGGCTCAATGATGAGGAGCGCCGCGCGGCTTATGCCTGCGACGTGACTTACGGAACCAACAACGAGTTCGGTTTCGATTATCTGCGCGACAATATGAAATACAGCGTCGATACGATGGCGCAGCGCGGACACCATTTCGCGATCGTCGACGAAGTCGACTCCATTCTGATCGATGAAGCGCGCACGCCGCTGATCATTTCCGGTCCGACCGACGATCAATCGGAATTTTATCGCACCATCGATGCGTTGATGGTGGATCTCGTCGATGCCGATTTCGAGCTGGACGAAAAACAGCGCCAAGTGACGCTGACCGAAGAAGGCAACGAGCATATGGTCGAGCTGCTGAAAGCAGCCGGCGCGCTCGAAGAAGGCGACCTTTACGACATCAACAATATTTCCGTCGTGCACCACGTCAATCAGGCGTTGCGGGCGCACAAATTGTTCCAGAAGGACAAGGACTACATCGTCAAGTCGGACAAGGTCGTAATCATCGACGAATTCACCGGCCGCATGATGGAAGGCCGCCGCTATGGGGAAGGTCTGCATCAAGCGCTGGAAGCAAAAGAACACGTTTTCATTCAGCCGGAGAACGTGACTCTTGCTTCAATCACCTTCCAGAATTATTTCCGCCTTTACTCGAAGCTCGCAGGGATGACCGGCACGGCTTACACCGAAGCCTCCGAATTCATGGACATCTACAATCTCGATGTCGTGGAAATTCCCACAAATAGGGGCGTCCAGCGCGTCGATTATGACGACGAAGTCTATCGCACCTTCGACGAAAAAACGCGCGCTATCGTGGCGCAAATCGCCGAGTGCCACCGCCGCAACCAGCCAATTCTGGTGGGCACGGTTTCGATCGAGAAATCGGAAACACTCGACAAGCATCTGAGCGACAATAAATACATTCGCGAAACCGGCGAGCTTCTCTTGCGGCAGGCCAAAAGCCTTGGGCCCAAGGAAAAGGAACAGGCGGATTCGCTTCAAGGGACGGGTGAATATCTGCTTTCGATTGCGTCCAAATCCAATCCCCTTCCCCATAACGTGCTCAACGCGCGCTACCACGAGCAGGAAGCGGCCATCGTTGCGCAAGCGGGCGTTCCGGGCGGCATCACCATCGCCACCAACATGGCCGGCCGCGGCACCGATATTCAGCTCGGCGGCAATCTGGATATGCGCATTCGCAATGAACTCGCCGACATCGTGGACGAAACCGAGCGCGCCGAAGCGATTGCGCGTCTCCGCGCCGAACTCGCGGTAGACAAAGAGAAGGTGATCGCCGCCGGCGGCCTCTTCATTCTTGGCACCGAGCGTCACGAAAGCCGGCGTATCGACAATCAGTTGCGCGGCCGCTCGGGCCGTCAGGGCGATCCGGGCGCCTCCAAATTCTTCCTGTCGTTGCAGGACGATCTGATGCGCATCTTCGGTTCAGAGCGCATCGACACCATTCTGAAAAGCCTCGGCCTGCAGGAAGGCGAAGCCATTGCCCATAGATGGGTGAACAAGGCCCTCGAGAAAGCGCAGCAGAAGGTCGAAGCGCGCAATTTCGAACTGCGCAAAAACGTTCTCAAATTCGACAACGTGCTGAACGACCAGCGCAAGGTGATCTTCGAGCAGCGCCTCGACATCATGCGCAATAACGAGGTCGAGGAAATCGTCGCCGATATGCGCGGTCAGGTGATCGACGAAATGGTCACCCGCGCCATCCCGGAAAGCGCCTATGCCGAAAATTGGAATGCGGTGGAACTTCAGAGCGACGTCGAAACGACCTTCGGCATTGCACTTCCGATCACCGAGTGGGTGAAGGAAGAAGGCATTGCCGACGAAGAAATTCGCGAACGCATCACGAAGCACGTCGAAGAAAAAGCGGCCAAGCGCACCGCCGAATTCACGCCTGACGTCATGCGCTATATCGAGAAGGCCATTCTTCTCCAGATTCTCGATCAGGATTGGCGCGAACACATCGTCCAGTTGGAACATCTACGTCAGTTCGTGGGTCTTCGGGCCTACAGTCAGCGCGATCCGCTAAACGAATATAAGAGCGAAGCGCTCACGCTGTTTGAAGGTCTTCTCGCGCGCCTGCGGTTGAACGTCATTCGCCAGCTGATGCATGTGCAGATCAATGTGGCGCCGCCGCCGAGCGAGACACGCGAGCTGCCGCGCATGGAAGCCCATCATATCAATCCGCTTACCGGCGAAGATGAGATGAGTGCCCCGCCGCGGCTGAATGCGCCAGAGATGGCGTTCGATCAAAATGATCCGAATACATGGGGAAGAATCGGCAGGAATGCCGCCTGCCCGTGCGGTTCAGGCAAGAAATACAAGCACTGCCACGGCTCCCTCGCCTAAGCGAAGCCAACGCGCGCTCGCGAAAGCGAAGCGCGTCACGCCGGCTCTAAGCGTCCGATCTGGAGATATTTCTCGCGCCGCATGCGGCGGAGCTCGTCCGGACCGAAGGCGCTCAATTCGCGCAAGGCTTTTTCGATGGCATCGCCGACCGCGTCGATTGCATCGTCGGGGGCGCGGTGCGCGCCGCCGACGGGCTCGGGAATAATCCCGTCGATGATCTTCATTTCCAACAGATCTTGCGCGGTAATTTTCATCGCCGCCGCGGCGTCGGCGGCCTTGTCGGAATTGCGCCAGAGAATGGAGGCGCAGCCCTCCGGCGAAATCACCGAATAAATAGAGTGCTGCAGCATAAGAACGACATTCGCCGCCGCAATGGCTACGGCACCACCGGATCCGCCTTCGCCGATGACCGTCGCGACAAACGGCGTGCGCACGCCGAGGCAAGCCTGCGTCGAACGCGCAATCGCTTCCGCCTGCCCGCGCTCTTCGGCGCCGATACCGGGATAGGCCCCGGCCGTATCGATCAGCGAAATGACCGGTAGACCGAAGCGGTCGGCGAGCTCGGTGATTCGTAGAACCTTGCGATAGCCTTCCGGCATCGCCATTCCGAAATTGTGTTTGAGGCGAGACTTGGTGTCGTTGCCCTTCTCATGACCGATGACGGCAACGGGGCGCCCGCGAAAGCGGCCCAGCCCCGCGACAATGGCTTTGTCTTCGCCGAACAAACGGTCGCCCGCGAGCGGCGTGAATTCCGCCACCAGCCGCGCGACATAATCGGAGAAATGCGGCCGCGCCGGATGACGCGCGACCAAGGTTTTCTGCCATGGCGTCAGGCGCGAATAGATCTCGGCGACGAGCTGATTGACCTTGGATTGCAGTCGCTGAATCTCGTCGTCGATGGAGACGGCTTGGCCCTGCGCACCGAGCTGGCGCAAGTCCTGAATCTTGCCTTCGAGTTCGGCAATCGGCTTTTCGAATTCGAGAAAGACGTTCATTTACCTAGGGAATTTAGGGTACGCGGAACGATGGCAAGCGGGTCCACCAAAGTCAAACGACAGATTTTAAAGGGCCGGTACAAGAGGAGTTTAAACCTTAAAATATCAAGGATTGCAGGATTCAGGTGCGCTGAGGCCGCACCGAACCCTTCGATTTTGATAGGGGATGCGCCGATTCCACCGTGCGCTTCAAACGATCCTGCGCGACATGGGTGTAAATCTGCGTAGTCGCAATGTCGGCATGACCCAGCATGGTCTGGATGCTGCGCAAATCCGCGCCGCCTTCGACAAGATGGGTCGCGAATGCATGCCGCAGGACATGCGGCGAGAGACGTTCGGGATCGATGCCGGCGCGCACGGCAAGTTCTTTCAGCAATTGATGACAGCGGCGGCGCGTAAGATGGCCGGTGACGCCGCGCGATGGGAATAGATAACGCGCCGCGGCTTCGCCAAGGCGTCCGCGCGGCATGAGCTCTTCACGAATTTCAAGATAGGCGTGCAACGCTTCCAATGCGTGACCGCCAAGCGGCACCAGTCGCTCGCGCCCGCCTTTGCCGCGAATGTGCAAAAACCGTTCGGCTTTCTGTGTCGACGCCAATGGCAGCGCCACAAGCTCGGAAATGCGAAGTCCGGACGCGTACAGCATCTCGACAATCAGAACGAGGCGGATTGTTTCGGCGGTCGGCTCGTTGTCTTTGCCGACGGCCGCGCGCGCGGCTTCGATAAGGGCCAACGTCTCTTCCACCGATAGAATTTTCGGCAACGGACGATTGAGATGCGGAGTTTCGACACCGCCGCACGGATCGTCGGAACGAATACCTTCGCTATAGAGAAACCCGAAAAAGCGGCGCATCGCAGACATTTTGCGCGCCTGCGAAGAGGGTTTGAGCGCCGCAGCAGACAACGCCGCGAGATGCTTACGAATATGTTCGCGGGTTGCGGTTTTCAGTTCGACCCCCGCGCGCGCGCCGGCAGCGGAAAGTTCGAGCAGATCGCGGCGATAGGCATCGATCGTGTTGGCTGAGGCGCCGCGTTCGGCGGTCATCATATCCAGAAATGATTCAATGAGGGCGGCGTCGCCTCGTGAGCTCGGGCGGCGCGCGGTAATCTTTTTGGGAACGCCCATCTAGGTGCCGGTCGAGTGCGTCAGCAGCGCTTCATTGGTCAGCGCACGGGCGCCATCGTTAATCCCTGCGGTGCGCAGCGCCCGAACCAGACGAACGATGACCTCCGGCGGTAAATCGCGGGGACCCTTTGGCCCCAGCGCATCGATGGTACCCAACATGACTTCGCCGCGCCTGCCGGCTAGCGCAGCGGCATCGATGCGCTGCAGCGCCAATTGAGAGGGGCGCGTGCCCGCATGACGCATTTGCAGCAGCGGCGCGACGCGTGTGCGCGCATCGGGCGGCATATCGCGCCCAGTCGCCTCAAAAAGACCAAGAGCCATTGCAGCGCGCAGGAGCATGACAGGGCTCGCGTCGCGCGCGGTGGCATGCATAGCGAGATCTGTAAGCGCCAGCGGGAGTCCGGCGCTGCGCGGATCGTCGGGCACGGCAAACGCAAATACGACACGCAAATAGGGCGCGGCACGATCCGGACTCGTGGGGGGCAAAATATCGAACCACCGCCGCGCGAAAAGGCGCAAAGCAATCGCATCGGGCTCCACGATGGGCGCGATGTCCGGCACGGCTCGACCCAGAAGCGCATCGACTAGCGAGAGAAATCCGCCTTCGACAATACCTTGCTGCTCCATCACCGCGCGGGTCAGTTCCAGCGCCGGTTCGTCAGCGGCGAGCGCATAGCAATAGGCGCGAAGTTCTATCCAGAAACTTTCGCCGCCCTGCATGCGTTGAAGCGTTGCTTCGCCACAGGCGTCGGCATCGCGCGCGGCATAAAGAAAAGCTTCAGCCTGCGCTTGCTGTGTCGTGATGTCGGTGCTGCGCACGTTGCGCGCGAGGTCGGCAGCATCCGCGACGAAACCGCCTTCGAGAAGCTTGCGAATGCGCAGCGCGTTGAAGGCGCCTTGCGCGCGTCCCGTGGGCGGCGGTGCCGCCGTCAGCAGCAATTTGCGCAGCAGCAGCCGGCCGGTGGAGGAAGGCGATGTCACCGGCGCTTGGGCGAGAATCGCCTCCACGATGGCGCGTTCGGTCGGCCCCCACATGTCACGGCCAAGGCCGCCATCGGTGTCTGTCAACGTACCCGCGATTGGGCCTTCGACCGTTCCGAGGTCACCCACAGCAACCGCATCAGCAACGCGTCCGGGACGAAGCTGCGGTTGCAATTGCTCGGGGAAGCCGTCGGCGGCTTGGGCATTCGCGGCGGAGACGTTCGCGGCGCCTCCGAGAAGGCAGACGGCCAGAGCAAAAGCTGCCAGCCCCCACATGTCAGTTGCCAAGGCGCTCATTGGGTACGACTTGCTCGACCGGTGTCTGAGTGGGCGTGACCTGGGAGCCGTAGAATGTCAGCCCCGCAGCCGCCAGAATCAGAATCACCATCACGCCGATCAGCAGCTTCCAAGCCATGGAAACTCCTCAAATAATCTTCTGCATCGCTTCGCTCAGAACGACCGAAGCAGTCATGCGCAGATAAGCCAAGGACCATACTGCCAAGTCAAGCTGGCGAGAGTAAGGCATCCGGTGTAAGCGAGGCGCAGCCATGAAACGCCTCAGTAAGACATTGGTACTGGTGGGAATGATGGGTGCCGGCAAGACATCCGTCGGCCGCCGCTTGGCCGGGGCGCTGGGCGTTCAGTTCCGCGACGCCGATCACGAGATCGAGGCCGCCGCGGGATGCACCGTCAGCGACATATTCGAGCTGTTCGGCGAAGAAGCGTTTCGCGACGGCGAACGTAAGGTGTTGTCCCGGCTGCTGGAAGAAGCGCCGCATGTCTTGGCCACGGGTGGCGGCGCGTTTATGGACCCCGACACGCGCACCCGCATCAAAGAACATGCTGTGTCCGTGTGGTTGAAAGCCGATATCGAGCTTCTGGTCAGCCGGGTCTCACGTAAGGATACGCGGCCGCTTTTGCGCAACACCGATCCGCGCGCCAAGATTGAAGCACTTTTGAAAATACGTGAGCCCGTTTATGCCGAAGCCGATGTCATCGTCATTTCCGACGATGGCCCACAGGATATTGTCGTGAAACGAATCATCGCAGCCGTCGAGCCATTCATGAACGGCGAGCCGACATGAGCGTCACCGTACCCGTCTCGCTCGGCGAGCGCTCTTACGACGTGCATATCGGCCCCGATCTTCTCGGCGATGCCGGAAGGCTGCTTCTGCCGCACATCGCGAAGACGTCGCGGTCGCGTCCGCTGCCGGTGGTCACCGATGAGAATGTCGCGCAGCTTCACTACCCGCAATTCGCGTCAGGCCTGGAAGCAGCGGGCCTCGTTCCGGCACCCATCGTTCTGCCGCCGGGCGAGCACAGCAAAAGCTTTGAACAGTTGGAACAGCTCAGCGAAGCTTTGCTCAAATTGGGCGTCGAGCGCGGCGGATTGATTGTCGCGCTTGGCGGCGGCGTCATCGGCGATCTGACCGGATTCGCGGCATCTATTCTCAAGCGCGGTGTCGATTTCGCGCAGGTGCCGACAACGCTGCTGTCGCAGGTGGATTCGTCGGTCGGTGGCAAGACAGCGATCAACACACGGCAGGGAAAGAATCTGATCGGCGCGTTTCATCAGCCGCGTGTCGTTCTCGCCGATACGGAAGTGCTTTCCACCCTGCCCCGGCGCGAGTTGCTCGGCGGCTATGCCGAGGTGGTGAAATATGGGCTTCTTGGCGACGCCGCGTTTTTTGCGTGGTTGGAAGTAAATGGGCGCAGTGCGCTGAGCGGCGACGCCAAGGCGATCACGCACGCCGTTGCGCATTCCTGCACCATGAAAGCGGCGATCGTGGCGCGCGACGAACGCGAAAATGGCGACCGCGCACTATTAAATCTTGGTCATACATTCGGGCACGCGCTGGAAGCCGCCACGGATTTTTCCGACCGCCTCATTCATGGCGAGGGCGTGGCGATGGGTTGCGTGCTGGCGTTCAAACTCTCGGCGCGGCTGGGCCTTTTGCCGCCGGCTGACTCACAGCGTGTCGAGAAACATTTCGCCGAAGCCGGTCTTTTGACGCGGATTGACCAAATCTCCGGACCGCGCCCGGACGCCGCAGCTCTGCTCGGACATATGCGTCACGACAAAAAGGCGCTGGGCGGACAGATGACGTTTATTCTGGCACGCAAGATCGGCGAGGCCTTTGTAAGCCACGACGTCCCGGAGGACGCCGTGCTGGCCGTCTTGCGCGAAGGTTGAGCGCGCACCGATTAGCGCTTTGCGGCTTCTTCGGGCGTCAAGGTGGTCAGGGCCAAGGCGTGGACGCCACCGGCGATTTCCCCTTCCAGCGCGGCGTAGACAAGGCGCTGCCGCTCCACCCGGCTGCGCCCCTGAAACGCCGATGCCACAACGCGGATGCGAAAATGCGTGTCGCCGCCGGGACGGGCGCCGGAATGTCCCGCATGCAAAGCGCTCTCGTCGATGACATCGAGTTCGCTCGGCGCCAAGGCCGCCGTCAATTTCTCGCGGATCGCTTGCGAAACACCTGTCATGGGGCCTTGAACCTGCCCGCGCCGCATCTGTCAAGTTCTTCGTTTTCTTGTCTTTTATACATCACACCCCATAATTGACCGATGGCTGACCCGAAGCGTTACAGGCCCAAATTCGGGATCGACATCCGTATCAATCCGGATGTCCCGAAAAAGGCGAAGAAAAAAGTTGAGCGCTGCTCGGCACCCGGATGCGTGGGCGAAGCCGAAACGCGTGTTCCCAAATCGCGCGATAAGATGGAAGAGCGCGTCTGGCTCTGCCGCGCCCATCTCAAGGTCCATAACGAAAGCTGGGATTTCTTCGCCGGGATGAGCGACGACGACATCCAGCGCTATTGCGTCGAGTCCCTCACCGGGCACCGCCCCACTTGGCCGCTGGGTAAACGCGCGGCCGGCGACAAGGCCCGGCCGGATCCTGTCTGGAACTACCATGTTCAGGATGGCAACGCGGCATTCGAGGGCAGCACCGAGGCGCCGGTAAAACCGCGCCAAAGCCATCTGACCAAGGGCCAGTTGGACGCGCTGGCGATCCTAAATCTCGAGGAAATCGCCACCTCTTTAGAAGTTCGGGCGCGCTACAAGGAATTGGTCAAACGGTTCCATCCGGATGCCAATGGCGGCGACCGCAGCACCGAGGACCGATTGCGCGCAGTCATCAAGGCTTACGGACATTTGCGCGATACTGGATTTGTGCGTAAGGCATCTTGAACTGATCTTCCTGCCCCGAAACTCCAGCGAATGACGGATAGAACATGACTACGCCCGAAAGCGGCCTTAGCGCTGCCGCTGTCCCGGATTTGATGGTGGATGTGCGCAACACGTTCGGCCTGGACGTGGCCATGAGCGTGCCCGCCTTCTCGAAACCCAGCGAATATGTTCCCGATCTGGATACGGCGTACGTGTTCGATCGCGAAACGACGCTCGCGATCCTTGCCGGTTTCGCCCACAATCGCCGCGTCATGGTGCAGGGCTATCACGGCACCGGGAAATCGACCCATATTGAACAGGTCGCCGCGCGCCTGAACTGGCCGATGGTGCGCGTCAATCTCGACAGCCATATCAGCCGTATCGATCTGGTGGGCAAAGACGCCATCGTTCTAAAAGACGGCAAGCAGATCACCGAATTCCGCGAAGGCATTTTGCCGTGGGCGATCCAGCATCCCGTCGCGATCGTGTTCGACGAATACGACGCGGGGCGGCCCGACGTGATGTTCGTGATTCAGCGTGTGCTCGAAGTGCAAGGCAAGCTGACGCTTCTGGATCAGAACCGCGTCATCCGTCCGCATCCGGCGTTCCGCCTTTTCTCGACCGCCAATACGGTCGGCCTCGGCGACACGTCCGGGCTTTATCACGGCACGCAGCAGATCAACCAAGGACAGATGGACCGCTGGAACATCGTCGTGACGTTGAACTATTTGTCCCACGACACCGAGGTCGAAATCGTTCTGGCGAAATCGCCCAGCTACATGACGGCTGAAGGCAAGAAGACGATTTCCGCCATGGTGCGTGTCGCCGACATGACGCGTAACGCTTTCATGACGGGCGACATCTCGACGGTGATGAGCCCACGCACGGTCATCACCTGGGCGGAAAACGCTACCATCTTCGGCGATGTCGGCTTCGCCTTCCGCGTGACGTTCCTGAACAAATGCGATGAGCTGGAACGCGCGACGGTGGCGGAATTCTATCAACGCGCCTTCGGCCAAGAGCTTCCCGAATCCGCGGCGAAGGTGATGGTCTCGTAAGCCATTGTGGGGATCGCTTCTGTGGCGTCCGACACTAACCCGACCGATCCATTCAAACGCGCCGTCGCAGGCGCGATGCGTTCGATCGCGGGCGAACCGGAACTCGAAGTTATATTCTCGCCCGAACAGCCGAGCCTAAAGGGTAAGAAGGCACGGCTACCGCTGCCGTCGCGCTACCTCACGCCTGAGGAAGTTGCGGCCATTCGTGGCGCTAGCGACGCCTATGCCTTGCGCCTGGCGCATCACAACGAATCCGTCGACCGCGATTTCCGTCCCATCGGCGCTGACGCGCAGGCGCTGTTCGAAGCCGCTGAAACCGCGCGCGTCGAAGCGATCGGCTCGCTCGCTATGGCGGGGATGAAGGAAAATCTGGCGGCCAACGCGGCGCTGCGTGCGAAAGCGCGTGGCCTTGGCGACGTTACCGAGCGCGGGGAAATTCCGCCGGCGGAAATTCTCGGTCTTGTCATCCGCGAGAAGCTGACGGGCGAGCCGCCGCCAAAGGTCGCGCGCAACGCGGTCAATTGCTGGCGCCAATATCTGGAACAGAAGGCGGGCGATGATATGGCGCGCCTCGCCGGTGTGGTGCGCGATCAGCGCGCCTTCGCGCGCCTGACACGCACGATCCTGAAAGATCTGCAGCTCGCCGAAGAGATGAGTCAGGAGCCCGGAACGGACGAAGGTGAGCCTTCCGAGGAAGATCAAACCGACGGCGCCGAAGACACCCAGGGCACCGAAACCAAAGAGAGTGACACGCCCGACACGCAAATGTCGGAAGACGCCAGTGATACCAAAGACGACGTCTCCGCCGAGACGGAAACGGAATTGCCAGATCCCGACAACGGCAAGGAATTAAAGGAGGGCAATCGTCCCTGGCGGCCCGACCTGCCCTTTTCCGATGTCGAGCGCTGGGACTATCGCGTTTTCTCGAAGCAGTTCGATGAGATCGTCAATGCGGAAGAGCTTTGCGACGCCGAGGAATTGACGCGCCTGCGTAATTTTCTGGATCAGCAATTGCAGCCGGTTCAGGGCCTGGTGTCGCGCCTCGCCAACAAGCTGCAACGTTTGCTGATGGCGCAGCAGAACCGCTCGTGGCAATTCGACCTTGAAGAGGGAGTTCTCGATACGGCGCGGCTTACGCGCATCGTCATCGATCCCATGTATCCGCTTTCATTCAAGCATGAGAGCGACATCCAGTTTCGCGACACGGTGGTAACACTGCTGCTCGACAATTCCGGTTCCATGCGCGGCCGCCCCATCATGGTGGCGGCGATGTGCGCCGATATTCTCGCGCGCACGCTGGAGCGCTGTGCGGTGAAGGTCGAAATTCTCGGCTTCACCACGCGTGCGTGGAAGGGTGGCCAAGCACGCGAGCGTTGGCTGGCGGACGGCAAGACGCCTCACCCCGGGCGGCTGAATGATCTGCGCCACATTGTCTACAAATCGGCTGACGCACCGTGGCGCCGCGCCAAGCGCAATCTTGGCCTCATGATGCGCGAAGGCTTACTTAAGGAAAATATCGACGGCGAAGCCTTGATGTGGGCGCACTCCAGGCTGATCGCGCGACCTGAAGCGCGGCGCATTCTGATGGTGATCTCGGATGGCGCGCCCGTGGACGATTCCACACTCTCGGTGAATACGGGAAATTATCTCGACCAGCATTTGCGCATAGTCATTGCCGAGATCGAGAACAAGTCTAATGTCGAGCTCAGCGCCATCGGCATCGGCCACGACGTGACACGCTATTATCGCAATGCTGTGACCATCATCGATGCCGAACAGCTTGGCGGTGCCATGACGGATCAGTTGATCGATTTGTTCGCAGAGAAGCGATGCGACGACAAGCACGGCCGGCGCATACGGCGCGCCGCGTGAAACGCAGTCGTGCGCAGACGGCCGTCGCCGCTATTGCGTGTGTGATCTGCCTTGTGAGCGCTGCAGAAGGCGCTGAACTTGTTTCCTCCGCGCGGCTCGCACTCTATCCCGGCAAACCTGCGGAGACGAAAGCCGGCAAGCTCATCTATCGCGGCGGATTGGTACTTTCTTCATCTGATCAGCGCTTTGGCGGGCTTTCTGACATCGCAATCTCAAGCGACGGCGCGCGCATTTTGGCGATCTCCGACGAAGCGCGCTGGTTTCGCGCCCGCCTTGCTTACGATGAGCAAGGAAATCTCTCCGGCCTATCGAATGGCGAACTCGCGCCTATGCTCGATCTGACCGGCGTTGCTCTTCAGGGCAAAGACGGTGATGCCGAAGGAATGGCGGTTGCGAAAGATGGCGATCTGGATGGCGCCGTCATTGTGAGTTTCGAGCGCGAGCATCGCGTCTGGCGCTACGATCTCTCACGAGGTTTTGCGGCGCGGCCCTCCAGCATGCCCGTGGGCGCGTGGGTGCGTACCCAAAGCCCGAACGAAGGATTGGAAGGCGCCGCCTTTGTTGCGCCCGATACGCTGCTCCTGGTGTCCGAAAACGCCTGGGGCGATGGGGGCGGCATTGCTGCTTCGTTGGAGGCCTATCCCGGCACCGCCGCTGGCGTGAATTCGCGGTCCCTCAGCGTCGTGCGGCGCCCACCATTCATGGTGACCAGCTTGGCGCGCGGACCCGATAATGATCTTTTCATTCTGGAGCGCCGCTTCTCCATCGCGGGCGGAGTCGGCATGGAAGTACGGCGCGTGCCGCTCGCGGAGGTGCAGGCCGGCGCGCAGCTTCAGGGCGAGATCCTCGCGGACTTAAGTTTTCAGGATAGTAGCATCGACAATATGGAGGGCATCGCGGTTCGCCGCGGACCCAAGGGCGAAACCCTCTTCTACATCGTGTCGGACAATAATTTTTCCGCGCTTCAGCGCAGCGTGCTGCTGATGTTCGAAATCGCGCGCTAGAGACGCCGCGAATTAAGCGGCGGGGGCTGCAACCTGGCGCTTGGAAATTTCACGCTTCAAACGAAGCGCCTTGAGCGACAGGACATCGTCCTTCTGCTTGAGCAGAAACGCATCGAAGCCACCACGGCGGTCGATGCTGCGCAGCGCGTTCATGCTGATCTTCAGCGAGACGGACTGACCAAGCGCATCGCTCGCCAGCGTCACCGTCTGCAGATTCGGGCGGAAAACCCGCTTGGTCTTGTTATTCGCATGGCTCACATTGTGCCCGCTTTGGACACCTTTGCCGGTCAATTCGCAGCGGCGAGCCATGACATATCCTCGTACCAAAGTGATCGCGACCCGCGTCGCGGCGCTTGACGCGCCATCGCAGGGCCGGCTCTCTTAGGCGAGCCGGAAAGTCCCGTCAAGCGCTGGAGATTGTAGGACTTTCCGCGGGGCATTCAGGCGCAACCATTCGACCGGAATGGGATTTACACTGGAGGACAGGGCCAGCCCGACCGGAAAGACCGGGGCCGCCCCTCGCCATACCGCAAAGAGGTACTCCATGAGGCTGAAGCTCGCTTATATCGCCGTCATTGCAGGAATCTTGGGCCTGTGGGCGACTCAAAACCAGGCCTTGGCCGCCGGCGGCGAAGCGCAGGACGCCACCGGCACCGCCTCAACCCTGGACATTACTTTCAAGCTCTATGCGGGTGGCGTGTCGTTTGGGCAGGCCGCCATGACGGCGCGCATCGAGAACGGCACCTATAAGGCGAGCTCCCGCCTGGAAACGCAAGGAATCGTCAACCGCTTCTGGCAGTCAAAAATCGAGACGGCGTCCTATGGGAAGATAGAGAACGGGCGCGTGGAGCCTGCCAATTATGATTCGTTTTCTACTCGTAGGACCGGCAGCCGCCAGGAAGTCACGGTAAAATTCGACGCCAATGGCCCGGTGCAGATGATTGCCAACCCGGCTTATAACGATCTCGTGCCTGTCAGCGACTACGACCGGCGACGTTCTTTGGATCCCTTGAGTTCGGTCCTGTTCCTAGTGACGAGCACCGCTGCCGACGAGGCTAAGCCCTGCGCCGTGACCGCGCCGGTCTTCGACGGGCGGCGGCGCTACGACATCGTCTTCAGTTTCGCTCGCCGGGCCAATGTGACGATGGACAACGGCATCTATAAAGGCCCGGCTTTGGTCTGCGAGGTCGAGTACAAACAGGTGGCCGGCCATTTACAGCGAATCGTCGAACGGGGCGGAAAGATGCCCAAAATCTCGGCATGGGTAGCCTCGGTTGCCAGTCCCACCGACCCCAATCGCCGTTACATGATTCCTCTGCGGCTATGGTCGGAGACCGAATTCGGGCTCATCACGGTGGTCGCTTCCGACGTGCGAATCGACGGCACGCTTTTGAAGTCCAATTGAATCAAAGGCTTGGTATTTTCGGGCCGAAATGGCGGGTCAGCTCTGAGGGGCGATTTTGCCTTCAACCGTTTCCGCCCTACCCGATCCCTTGCACATGACGCAAGATTTAGGTTGTGCGCGACCCTACTATCCGATATGTTGTAGGTGAACGAAAACTGATATTTGACGTTGTTAGTGATTCGGCCACGTTTCGTTTTTGTTCTGTTCACCGCCATTTACCGTCCATCCACAGGCTCTCGCGGGCTGCGCGTTTATTTCGCGGCTTACCCCCTTTGGCTGATGGCCTCCTCGTACCAATATATCTCAGGACCCTGAGCGCCCGGATGCGGTCGGCCCATGCGACATGAGTTCAGACAAAGCCTTGTCGCGTCACACGACGTGATCGGTATTGGCCGTGGCGGCAAGGTGACCGCCGTCCTTGGCCCGACCAATACAGGCAAGACCCATCTCGCCATTGAACGCATGCTGGCCCACCGCTCGGGCATGATCGGCCTGCCCCTGCGCCTGCTTGCGCGTGAGGTTTATGACAAAATCGTCCGCCTGCGTGGGCTCACTGAAGTCGCGCTGATCACCGGCGAGGAACGGATCGTCCCGGCGCATCCGCGTTTCTATGTGTGCACCGTAGAAGCGATGCCGGTCGATATTCCGGTGGCGTTTCTCGCGGTCGATGAAATCCAGCTCTGCGCCGATCTCGAACGCGGCCATGTATTTACCGACCGCTTGCTCCACGCGCGCGGTGATGAAGAGACCATGCTGCTCGGCGCCGGCACGATGCGCAGCGTCATCAAACGCTTCGTGCCGCAAACGCAGTTCATCACCCGCCCGCGCTTTTCCGATCTCGCCTATACGGGCGCGAAAAAACTGACGCGGCTGCCGCGCCGATCCGCCGTCGTCGCGTTTTCCGCCGAAGATGTTTATGGGCTGGCCGAACTGGTGCGCAGCCAACGCGGCGGCGCCGCGGTCGTCATGGGCGCTCTGAGCCCGCGCACACGCAATGCGCAAGTGGCGCTCTATCAATCCGGCGAAGTGGATTTTTTGATCGCGACCGATGCGATCGGCATGGGCATCAATATGGATGTCGATCATGTCGCCTTCGCCGCGACTGAAAAATTCGATGGTATGATGGTGCGTCCTCTGAGGCCGGAGGAGATGGGCCAAATCGCGGGGCGCGCTGGCCGCTTCATGAACGACGGAACGTTCGGCGTGACCAGCGATGCCGCTTCGCTCGATGCCGATATTGTCGCGCAAATCGAAAACCACCGCTACGATCCAGTACGCGTTCTGCAGTGGCGCAACAGCTCGCTTGATTTCGTTTCGCTTGATGCGCTTCTCGCCAGTCTTGATGAACCGCCGCCGGTGCGCGGCCTGATGAAGGCGCGGCCCGCGTCGGATCATTGGACGCTGGCTACATTGGCGCGCGATGAAGATATGCGCGCGCGCTGCACCGGGCCCGCAACCGTCAAATTGCTGTGGCAGGCTTGCCAGCTGCCGGATTTCCGCAAACTCACTTCCGACGAACACACAAGTTTGGTTGGACAGATCGTGCGTCACCTTATGGATCGCGGTGTGCTTCCCGACGCCTGGCTGTCGCATCAGATAGCGCGGCTCGACATTGTCGAGGGCGATGTAGACACGCTATCGGCGCGCCTTGCCCAGATCCGCACCTGGACCTATGCCGCGCATCGCCCAGGCTGGACGGGCGATCCGGCCTATTGGCAGGAAATGACGCGCGCGACAGACGATCGCCTATCGGATGCACTGCACGAAAAACTGACGCAACGCTTCATCGATCGCCGCACGTCTGTGCTGATGCGTCATTTGCGCGATGAGGAATATCTTACGCTGGCGATCGACGAGAGCGGCGCCGTTGCCATGGGCGGCGAACATGTCGGCAAGCTGGAAGGTTTTCGTTTCGCGCCTGACCCGCGCGCCGAAGGCATTCACGGACGTACGTTGCGCGCTGCTGCCCTCAAGGGACTTGAAGCCAGCATGGTCGAACGTGCGCGCGCCCTGATTAGCGCCAGCGACGACGCGATCCATCTCAGCGAGCATGGGCAATTGTGGTGGTCAGGCGCCGCAGCGGGCCGGCTCTCTGCCGGAGCGCATCCTTTATCTCCGGCAGTTGCCGTCATGGCAGACGACATTCTTCGCGGTGATTTTCGCGAGCGTGTCCGCGCGCGGCTCGAAGCCTGGGTCCATGCCCGTATCGGATTGCTGTTGCAGCCGCTCGTCGCCCTGCGCAAAGCGGCAGAGGACAGAAACGCGGCCCACCCTTTGCCGGCGGTGGCACGCGGCCTCGCCTTCCAGCTTGGTGAAGCGTTGGGACATGTGGATCGTCGAACGGCATCCCTGCCCGACGATCTACGCGCCGCTGCAAAGGCGCTGAGCCCGTTCGGCGTTCGGATCGGCCGTCATGCCGTCTACCTGCCGCTCCTCTTGAAGCCGGTGCCTGCCGGGCTTGCAGCCCTGCTCTGGGCGGTTCACGCGCGGCTGGAACCCATTCCTTCCCCTCCGCCGCCCGGACGAACGTCGGTCGCTTACGACGAAGGCGTGCCCACGGCATTTCTGGCCGCCGCCTCCTACCGCGTGGTCGGGCAGCGGGCGGTGCGTTGCGACATCGTCGAGCGAATCGACAATTTGCTATCCGCCGCGGAGAGAAAGAAAAACCCGGCCGAAACAATGGTGCCCGCCCTTGCATCGATGCTTGGTTCTGGAAATGATGATGCCTTGTCCGTTGTTAGAGAACTTGGCTGGCGTCGCAGGCTTAAGCCGGACGGCAAAACGCCGACTGATCTGCCGATCAGCGTTTGGGAAAGAAAAGCGCATCGTAACAGCGCGCGACACCCGCCAGGTGGAGGGACGCCGTCTTCCGAATCGCCCTTCGCCGAATTGTCGGCTCTTATCGCCGCGACGTGAGATGCCGCCAGAGTCCACTCCCACCCAACGCATCGATAAATGGCTCTTCCACGCCCGCTTCTGCCGCACCCGCGCCACTGCCCAGGAAAAGGCGCGGTCAGGCTAGGTTCGCCTCAACGGTCATCGTGTGGAAAAAGCGGGTGCCATGGTGAAACCGGGCGACGTGATCACACTCACCACCGGTCGAGACATCGTCGTTGTCACGGTCGTTGATCTGGCGGAACGGCGTGGGTCCGCCCGCGAGGCGCAGGCGCTTTATCAGTCAGTTCCGCTCGACGCTTGATCCCAGGCCTTCAGCGTCTTATTGGACGGTCCCATAATGCGTTCCGGAGAAGCCCTATGACCTATGTCGTCACCGAAGCGTGCATTCGGTGCAAATACCTTGATTGCGTCGAGGTCTGCCCGGTCGATTGCTTCTATGAGGGCGAGAACATGCTCGTCATCCACCCGGACGAATGCATCGATTGCGGCGTGTGTGAGCCCGAGTGTCCGGCTGACGCCATCCATCCTGACACCGAGTCAGGATTGGAAAAATGGCTCGAGGTGAATGCGGAATACGCCAAGGTCTGGCCGAATATCAGCCAAAAGGGTGATGCACCTACGGATGCTAAGGAATTTGACGGCGTGCTGGACAAATTTGCGAAGTATTTCAGCCCCAAGCCGGGAAGCGGTTCTTGAGCGCATTCAAGGAGTTGGGCGCTTAGATTAATTTAACCGCCCAAGCGCTTGACAGAAATGCGACTTCCATTTCTGCGACATTTATGATAAGTTATTAAGTGAACGGTTTCGTATGTCGCATGGGGCTCGCGAGCCGATCCTATGGTGCGCCACGACACGGCGTATAACGTAGCCAGCGGAGGTTTCCGGTATTTTTGCTGGAATGGCACGGTCTTCTTAAACGGGGGCTGGAACCCGTCTGTGGCTTTACGTCTGCGTGGCCATACGAGATTTGGCGTCCGAGATTCGGGCACATCGGTCGAAGTTGAGGAAAAACATTTAGATGACTGCTGTTGTGAAGAAAAAGCCGGTCGCTACCCCCGCAAAAACAACCGACGTCAAAGCCGCTGCCCCAAAGGCGGCGCCCTCTAAGGCTGCCGCGCCAAAGGCCCCTGCGAAGCCACAGCCTGCTGCCACCGCGAAAGCGCCAGCCCCTGCGAAGGCTCCTTCTGCTGCCCCCAAGGCGGCCGCTCCTGCAGCAAAGGCTGCTGCCCCAAAGGCGGCGCCCTCTAAGGCTGCCGCGCCAAAGGCCCCTGCGAAGCCACAGCCTGCTGCCACCGCGAAAGCGCCAGCCCCTGCGAAGGCTCCTTCTGCTGCCCCCAAGGCGGCCGCTCCTGCAGCAAAGG
>CANIHD010000011.1 GCA_947467345.1 Alphaproteobacteria bacterium | reverse complement strand
TGGAGCAGGTCCCAAGGGTATGGCTGTTCGCCATTTAAAGTGGTACGTGAGCTGGGTTTAGAACGTCGTGAGACAGTTCGGTCCCTATCTGCCGTGGGTGTTCGAGACTTGAGAGGACCTATTCCTAGTACGAGAGGACCGGAATGGACGCACCTCTGGTGGACCGGTTGTCGCGCCAGCGGCACTGCCGGGTAGCTAAGTGCGGACGAGATAACCGCTGAAAGCATCTAAGCGGGAAACTCACCTCAAAACCAGGTCTCGCATGAGAGCCGTGGAAGACTACCACGTCGATAGGCTGGGTGTGTAAGCGCAGTAATGCGTTGAGCTTACCAGTCCTAATCGCTCGATTGGCTTGAACGCTCAGTACGAAGTCCCATGTCTGGAGAAAAGCCCAGACGATCTGGTGAAAGTCAGATGGGCGCGAATATCCCGTAGCCGGAGAGATACCGGTACGGAAGATCAAGATTGTCAGATCCAAATCCGTTCTTTGCTGGCCTGGTGGTCATAGCGGGGGAATTCCACCCGATCCCATTCCGAACTCGGCCGTTAAAGCCCCCAGCGCCTATGGTACTGCGGCTCAAGCCGCGGGAGAGTCGGTCGCTGCCAGGCCTGCAAAGAACGGATTCTTTTTCCTGCCGACACAAATACGAGAAGCCCCGGTTGCGAAAGCAGCCGGGGTTTTTTCGTTAGTGGTCGTTTATTTGTCTTAGGTCGGTTTGATTCCGATTTTTTGATTCCGGGCATTTGTGCACTGCGGTGCGCGCGCAGCACCGCGGCGAACCTATTTGGCGCTTTGCTTTCGATTCGGGTGCGCTCACTTTTTCCGAGAAGAATTCATCCATTACTCGGAAACGAAGCATGAAACTGCATCTGGCACTGATGTCGGCCGCGGCGCTTGCGCTTTGCATTGGCGGCGCGGCGGCCCAGGGCGCCGACCCGAAACATGTCATGACGGGAAAAGCCGCCGAGGATGTCGGCGAATTCAACATGATCAATTCCGTTACGGCGCGCGCCATCGCCGATGCGTGCTTGCGCGAAGTCGCGAAGCGCAATCTCAGCGCCATCGTCGTGATCTTGGACAATTTCGGCTACAAAGTTTACCAGTACCGCATGGACGGCGCGGCCAGATTTACGGCCGTCTCGACCTCGGAAATGCTGGCAAATACCTCGTATCTGACGCGCCGCGCGTCATCGCTGCGTCTCTATAATATCCAGCGCGAGCCATTCCAGCAGGCGTGGGAATTCGGCATGGGGCTTTTCCCAAATGCGGGCGGCCTGCCGATCTATTCCGGCAAGCAGATCATCGGCTTTATCGGCGTTGGCGGCATGGTGACGACGCCGGAATTCGGCGACGAAATCTGCGCCCATGGCGCGCTGACCGAAATTGTAGGTCCGCAGCCGCCGGCGCCACCGATTCCGCCGGCCCGGAACTGATTGCCAAACTTCTGACAACGAACTTTAGGCACGCGCTGCATAGCGCCGGGTGCCAAACCTTGGAGACGAGAATGAAAACGCGATGGATCTGGATGTCTGCGACCGCGCTGGTGCTTGGCATTACTGCGCGCCCTAACACGTCCCGGACGCGACGACGCTTCCATGCCGCGTGTTTTTCGTTTCGAAGGCCGCTAAGATTCGCGCGGATCGATTCGAATCATGGGGAGTACATGTTGCGCCATTCGGTTTTCTTCTCATTGGTGATGGTGGCTTTGGTCGGCATGTCTACAGAGGCGTCCGCTGCGGCGGCGAACACGCTGACGCTGACCAGCCCGAATATCGGCGAAGGCCGCGCCATGGTGGCGGAACAGGTGTTCAACGCCTTCGGTTGTACCGGCGCCAATGTCTCGCCCGAGCTTCGCTGGAGCGGCGCCCCCGCCGCGACCAAGAGTTTCGCCCTCACAATGTATGATCCAGACGCGCCCACGGGCAGCGGCTGGTGGCATTGGGTGGCCGTCGATATTCCGGCCAATTCGGCTGTGTTGGCTAAGGGCTGGGGCAAGAGCGGCACCGCGCAGCTGGCCGGAGGCCGGCAGACCCGCACCGATTTCGGCGCGCCCGGCTATGGCGGCCCGTGCCCGCCGCCGGGCGCCCCGCACCGTTATATCTTCACGATTTTCGCCCTGGATATCGACAAATTGCCGGTCCCCGATGATGCCTCCGGCGCCTTGGTCGGCTTCAATATCGGTGGTCATACGCTGGCAAAAGCCAGCATTACGGCCCGCTACGGCCAGTAGGCCATAGCAATGCCGCGCGTCGTGACGGTCAATGACCGCATGCAGCGCGGCTACCGTTATATATGTACGGCGCCCGTAGGCCGGCAGTTTGACGCCGATTTCGAGCCCCAGCTGACGCCCAAGGAAATGCTGCGCCTGGGCGTGTTCGGCGGCAAATACATGACGGATTGCGCGAAGGAATTCCCGGCCACCTGGTTCCGGGGCGCCTTGCTCTCGCCTGAGGGCCGAAACCCGACTTTGAACTACTTCGGGGTCGACGCCAGCCAGCCTTTGTCCGAATGGCGGCGCAAAGGCTGGATCCATCCTGACGACCCGCGCGGATGGTTTCAATGGTATTGCCGCTATTATATGGGCCGGCGGATGGACGACGATTCCCGCCAAATTCGGCGCTGGCGGCAAATGTGCCGACATATTAGGCAGATTCAAATCCATTGTGAGCGGGGCGACCCGATGTGCCGGCCGCGCCAACGCCAAGCGCTGCTTCATTGGGCCTATGACAGCAGGATTTTGTGAGTCTTCGACATTTTGCTGCACTGCGGTCGCATGCGCGCAGCATGGATTGTTACTTAGTTTTGCTTTGCTTTCCTAAGGCAACAGCGCCAAAACTCGCCCCCGATGCGGGGGGCGATGCATCGTTATATTTGGAGGAGAAACATGAACCTACGTTTGGGATTGATGTCCGCAGCGGCACTCGTGCTCGGCATCGCAGCAGCGGCGGCCCAAAGTGCCGATCCGAAGCACGTACTTACAGGAGCCGCCGCAGAAGACATCGGCGAATACAACATGATCAACGGCGCCACGGCGCGGGCGATCTCCGACGCTTGCGAAAAGCAGGCGGTCGAGCACAAGCAAGACATGGCGATCGTGATCTTGGACAATTTCGGCAACAAAGTGCACCAGTTCCGTATGGATGGCGCTGCCCGCCAGACGGCTATCGGCACCGCTGAAATGAAGGCGAACACGGCGTTGTTGACGCGTCGTCCGTCCGCTCTGCGCATGTACAATGTGCAGCGCGATCCGTCGCAACAGGCGCGTGAATTCGGCATGGGTTATTTCCCCAATGCCGGCGGCATGCCGATCTATTCCAACAAGCAGATCATTGGTTTCATCGGCGTTGGCGGCATGAACCCGACTCCGGAATGGAGCGACGAGATTTGCGCTTACAACGCTCTGACGCAGGTGGTCGGTCCGCAACCGCCGAGGCCGACGCCTCCGGCGCGGAACTAGTCGCTCACGCCCAAACGCTAAAGCCGCGATGCGCAACTCGCATCGCTTGAATTTGGAGGAACATATGAGAGTGCAATTGGGATTGATGACTGCCGCCGTCATGGCGCTGGGCATCGTCGGAGCGGCCGCTCAAGGCGCCGATCCGAAATTTGTTGTCACGGGTCCGGCCGCCAAGGAACTCGGCGAAGCCAACCAGATCAACGCTGCAACGGCCAAAGCCGTCGTAGCGGCATGCGAGAAAATGGCGGGCGAGCACAATCAAGGCACCGCGATCATCATCTTGGACAATTTCGGCAATGTCGTCATCCAGCATCGCATGGACATGGCATCGCGCAGAACGGCCATTCAAACGGCCGAAATGAAGGCTAGAACGGCGCTGACGACGCGTCGTCCGACCAGCCTGCGTCAATACAATGTCGAAGCCAATCCGAACCTCGTCGGCCGCGAATTCAGCATGGGCTATTTCCCCACCGCTGGCGGTCTGCCGATCTGGTCGCGCGATCAGATCATCGGCTTTATCGGTGTGGGCGGCATGAACGCCACCGCTGACTGGAGCGATGAAATCTGCGGCCACACCGCACTGACCCAAGTCATCGGCGCGCAACCGCCGCTTCCGGTTCGTCCGGCCCGCCGCGCCGCTCAATAGGCGCATATGCCGCAAGAATAGAGGGCTCCGCCCATAGGCGGGGCCCTTTTTTTTTGCTCTAGTGGCGGGCTAGGAGAATTCATGAAAGCTTTCGCGAAAGTTGTTGCATTCATTGTTGCGGGATTGATGTCCGCGCCTGCTTTGGCCGCCGATGGTGAGCGCATCATCACACTCGGCCCCGGTATTCAGATTGCGCCGCCTTATGAAGGCGCCAGCCATACAACGATTTTGCCGTTCCCTTCATTCAGCTTTGGCCGCGAAGGCCAAGCCTGGCAGTTCACGGCGCCTGACGATTCACCGAGTATCGGATTGATCAGCGGAATTTTTCGCGCCGGCATCGCCGTGGCGTTTCGCGGCGCGCGCGATGACGATGGATCTCTCGTTGGCCTCAAGCCCATAGATGCGGTGGTTGAGCCAGGACTTTTCGTCGATGTGTGGCCGGTTGAATGGCTGCGCACGCGCGTTGAGGTTCGAAAAGGCGTCACCGGCCATAAAGGCTGGGCCACCGATATCAGCGCCGATTTGGTGCAACCGATCGGGGCTTTCACCTTCGCGGTGGGTCCGCGGTTCGGACTCGGCGACTCCGGCTATATGAAAAAATACTTCAGCATCAGCGCAGCCGAAGCACTGGCCAATCCCACGATCAGTGAATCATTCAGCGCTTCTGCCGGGCCGCGCTTCATCGGCGGAGCGGTGTCGATCATTCACCGTCCGGGTGGGCGTTGGACGCAATCACTGGGTGTCGCCTATCACCGTTTGATCGGCGATGCAGCGGACTCGCCGTTCGTGAAACAGCTCGGCACGGCCGATCAGTGGATTCTCGTCACCAAGGTCGGTTACTCGTTCTGAAAAACCGGAATAGGCGATAGGCCCTCGCGTTTCGCGAAAGCCTATCCGCATGTCCGTTCAGAACCGGCGGAAGAACCGCCGATCACGGTCGTCGCGATTTCGGCTCATGCGGCGCTCAAATCCGCGGCGCAAACCTTCGCGCGCCAACGGACGTTCGGTGAGAACGCTGTCGGCAATGCGTTTTTGTTCTTCGTTCAGCGCCGCATAGAGCGGACGGATGGCGGCATCATAAGCCGCGAGCCGTGATTGCTCGGCATCAAGCCGTTGGCGGCGTTGCGCCAGAACTTCGGTCAGCGGCGGCGGGCCGGCGCGCCGGTCGCGGGGTTCCGGGCGCTGGTCGATTCGATCGCGCACATTATTGCGCACGGCATCTTCATAGCGGTTCCAAAGCGGGCGCTGAGCTTCAGTGATGCGAAGCGCATTGCGCTGATAGGTGAACCAATCTTCGAGATAGGCTTCGGCATAGTTGCGCGCGGGCGGCGCTCCCGGCACCGCTTGGGCCGGATTTGCGGCGGGGTTCGCCCTTGGCGCCAAATCGCGTGGCGGTGCATTAGGCGCCGGCGCAGCCAGAGCGCTCGCGCCGATCAGAGCTGCAATCCCAAGCCCGAGCAGGGCATTGCGATGGATATGAATACTACGCATGTGACTGTCCTCATCGTTCGGCGCATTGCGCCGTCCCCGGCCGCAGCCGGTTCTTGTGGAACCCCTTCCACGCGTGAATTTTAGCGGCCCTCTCGCGCCTGTCGAGACCGCGGCAGAAGAAAAAGGAGCGCAAAGGCCATGAAATCTCCGCAACACTGCCGCCCGGTACGTTCCACTCTCTCATTGTCATGGCCCACAACAGCGGACCATCCAGGCGATCATAGAGTCTGTTGCTCACACTGACGCGTGAGCGCTGGATGGCCCGGTCAAGCCGGGCCATGACAAACAAAAGAAGCGGGCAAATTGTTCGATTCGCGTGCGAAGCGCGCTGCGCGGGGTGACAATTTTGGATTTCACGAGTCAATATCCGCGCCGTCGCATCTCCGCACTGGAACTGTTTTTCCGATGAACGAACTCACCTTGCGTTTGCGCGACGGCAGCGTGCTGGTGCTTCCGCCCAGCCTGAACAGCATCACCACCTATGCCGTCTTGGAACAGGACGATTGGTTCGAGAAGGAGGTTGGCTTCTTCGCCGCCTATTTGCGGCCCGGAATGAATGTTTTGGATATCGGCGCCAATCTTGGCGTCTACGCGATTCCCATGGCGCGCCGCGTCGGACCTTCAGGCCACGTCTTCGCCTATGAGCCGGGCAGTGCGGCGCGCGCGCTCTTCGAGCGTAGCCGCGCGGAGAACGCACTCGGCAATCTTTCCATCTCGGCGGCTGCAATTTCAGACAGCGCGCGCGAAGGGCGTCTGCACATCGGTACCTCGAGTGAACTCAACCGCCTGAGCGATGAGGGTGGCGGTGAGACGGTTCAATTGGTGACGCTCGATGGCGAGGATAGTGCGCAAAATTGGCCTCGTATCGATGTCGTGAAGATGGATGCTGAAGGTGAGGAACTTCGCATTCTCAATGGTGCAAAACAGTTTCTGAAACACCACGCACCGCTGATCATGTTCGAGATGCGGCAGGGCGGAAATGTTGCCCTCGATTTGATTTCGGCGTTTCGCGCGAGCGGATTCGGCATCTATCGGACGCTTGTCGGGGCTCCCTTATTGGTGCCTGTCACGGTGGATGAAACCCTCGACGCCGGCGAACTCAATCTCTTCGCCGCAACATCCGAACGCGCGCGCACCATGGCGGAAGAAGGTTTTCTGGTCGAAACACAAGCGCCCTATTCGCCGCCGACGAATGCTCGTGAAGTGGCGATGGCGGAATTCCGCGCGCACGCATTTTCTTCGGTCTTCGCATCCATTCGCGAACCGGACGCCGACTATGCGGAGGCGCTGGCAGCGATTTCTCAGTGGTACGATTCATCACGGGAATGGCCGGCACGTTATGCAGCGCTTTTGTTTGCCGTGCGCCGCTTGCAACAGATTTGCGTGCGAACGCCTTCTTTGCCGCGTCTGTCCTCGCTGATGCGTGCCGGATGGGAATTGGGCGCGCGTGAAATCATCGTCGCCGCGGGCATGCAATTCCCCGAAGCGTTGCGTTGGCCGCAAAACATTGCCGAACCTTTTTTGATCGCAACGAAACGGTTTGAAGACACCAAACCGACAGGCAATCCAATGAATTGGTTTGTCACCGCTGGTCTGGAGCAGTTGGAACGTAATGCCAGCTATTCATCCTATTTCGGCGCTACCGGTCTCGATCTCAATTGGCTCGCGAAGCAAGAATTCGTCGCGACGGAGATCGAGCGGCGGCGGGTGCTGATTGCGCTGCGCGCCGGACGCCGCATGACCGTGCCCGACCTCCTCACCAGACCGTCATACGATCACATCAATGCGGACATCTGGCGCCAGCGTCTGGTTCCAGGCCTGTCCTGATAAGATATTTGCCGCTTTGAAACGGCGCGACGAGAGCGCTATTTTCCGCACCTAGCGAGGAGACCACGATGCAATATCTTCACACCATGATCCGCGTGGCAGACCTGGACAAAAGCCTCGCGTTTTTCTGCGGCACGTTAGGGTTGAAGGAAATCCGGCGCAGCGTGAATGAGAAGGGCCGCTTCACATTGGTCTATCTCGCAGCGCCCGAAGACGAGGCGCGCGCCCGCTCCGATTCCGACGCGCCGATGGTGGAGCTGACTTATAATTGGGACCCGGAAAACTACACGGGCGGGCGCAATTTCGGCCATCTCGCTTATGCGGTGGATGATATTTACGCGATCTGCAGCCGCTTGATGGAGGGCGGCGTCACCATAAACCGTCCGCCGCGCGACGGCTGGATGGCCTTTGTTCGCTCACCGGACGGAATCTCTATCGAGTTGCTGCAGAAGGGCGAACGCCGCGCGCCGCAAGAGCCGTGGGCGTCGATGCCGAACACCGGCAGCTGGTAGCCGAATAGAGCTAAGCATCGCCGTTCCGCATTGCAGCGCCGTTTCGCGGTGGGTTTTCCGCTTAGCTCGTTGTAGGGTCGCAGGCAGCGGGCCGCTCAGCGCCTGCAACGATCTGGGAGGAATTCATGCGGTTTTCGGGGTGGAGCGCGGCTGCGCTCGGCGTGGCGTCGTTCAGTGCTCTGGCTGTTGCGGGCACGGCGCTTGCGCAAAATGTGCCGGCGCAATTTGTCGTCAGCGGCAAGACCGCTGAAGACATTCAGGACTTCACAACCATCAACCTGGCGACCGCAGAACGCATCGCCGAGGTTTGCGAACGCCTTGCCACCGCCGAGGGCGTGCAGGTCAGCATCTACATCATCGATAATGACGGCAACCACGTCTACATGCACCGCATGGACGGGCAGGGTTATCTGAATATCGTCACCGCGGAAATGAAGGCGCGCACCGCACTAATGGGCCGCGAAGTTTCCAAGAATCGCATGAACCGTGTAACGCGCGATCCGAATGCGGAATTGCACCAGATCCAGCTCGGCCTCTTTCCCAATGCCGGTGGCCTGCCCATCATCGTGAACAAGCAAATCATCGGCGCCATTGGCGTCGGCGGCTCAGCCGCGCGCCCGGCGCAAGGCTGGAGCGATGAAATCTGCGCTCATAAGGCGCTTACAGAAGTGATCGGGCCGCAGGCACCGCTGGTGGAAGATCTGCCGCAGCGCCGTCCCGCAACGCCGGGCAATGCGCCAGTGCCGCGTTTCGACCTGCCGATGGGCACGGTTCCGAAATCCAGCCTGCCGGCGGACTATGTGGTGTCCGGCCGCGCTGCCGCGAACATCTACACCGGCAATCAAATTTCCGGCGCCGCCGCGAAGAAAATCGCGCGCACCTGCCGAGCCTGGGCTGCGGCGCATAACGGCGCCGCTTCCATCTACATCATCGATACGGCTGGCACGTTCGTACATCAGGAACGCGGCGACGGTCAGATCTACAACAATATCCGCACTGCCATGCTGAAGGCGCAAACCGCGCTGAAGACGCGCCAACCCACCTCCATTCGCGCCGCACAATTGCGCAATGATCCGGGCGGCCAACCGCGTTCGATCGTCTGGTACAATTTCTATGCGGTGTCGGGCGGCCTGCCGATCGTGGTCGATGGCGAAATGATCGGCGCTATCGGCATTGGCGGCGGTGCCGGCGGTGGCGATGAAGCCTGCGCTATCGAAGGTTTGAAAGCGACGTTTGGTGACCGCGTTGCGCTGCCGGTCTATCCGGCGGCGGCAGCCGGCGGCGGACGCGGCTAAGCGTTTCATTCTGCCTGAAAGCGCATTCGGAATTTCGAATTTTACGGGAGGGACATAATGAAAAAATGGCATTTGGGCTTAGGCTTCGTGGGCGCTTTGGCGCTTGCCGGAGCCGCCATGGCGCAGACGGCGCCGGCGGAATTTGTGGTCAGCGGCAAGACTGCCGAAGACATTCAAGACTTCACCACCATCAATCTCGCGACCGCAGAACGCATCGCGGAAGCCTGCGAAAGATTGTCGGCGGCCGAGGGCGTCCAGGTTAGCATTTACATCCTCGATAATGACGGCAACCACGTCTACATGCATCGCATGGACGGGCAGGGTTACCTGAACATCGTCACAGCCGAAATGAAGGCGCGCACCGCGCTGATGGGCCGCGAGCCGTCCAAGAATCGCATGAACCGCGTGTTGCAAAATCCGGATGCGGAGCTGCAGCAAATTCAGCTCGGCTTCTTTCCGAATTCGGGCGGTATTCCGATTGTCGTCAATAAGCAGCTGATTGGCGCTATTGGCGTTGGCGGTTCGGCGCCGCGCGTTGCGCAAGGCTGGAGCGATGAAATCTGCGCCCACAAGGCGTTGATCGAAGTTCTGGGCGCACAGAATGTTGCGCCGTTGGCGCAGGATCTGCCGCCCCAACGCAATGCACCGCCAGCCAATCCGGCGCCGGTGCCGACATTCGCGGTCCCTGGGGGTGTGGTGCCGAAGTCCAGCCTTCCGACCGATTTCGTCGTGTCAGGCCGCGCTGCCGGCATGATCTACACCGGCAATCAGATCTCCGGTGCAGCTGCCAAAAAAGTTGCGCGTGCGTGCCGCGCTTGGGCCGCCGAGCATAACGGCACCATGTCGCTCTACATCATCAACACGGCGGGCGAGTTCGTGCACATGGAGCGCATGGATGGGCAGAACTACAACAATATCCGCACCGCGCTGCTGAAGGCGCAGACGGCCTTACGTGGCCGGCAGCCGACCTCCATCCGCGCGGCACAATTGCGCAACGAGCCGGGCGGCCAGCCGCGCCAATTGGTGCAGTTCGGATTCTTCGCGGTTGCCGGCGGCATTCCGATTGTCGTCGACGGCGAAATGATTGGCGCTATCGGCGTCGGTGGTGGTGCCGGCGGCGGCGACGAAGCCTGTGCTATTCAGGGTCTGAAAGCGGCGTTCGGCGACCGCGTTGCCGTTCCGGTCTACCCGGCAGCGGCCGCACGCTAAATAATTCGAGATAGTTCCTAAAGGCCCCGCGTGAGCGGGGCCTTTTTGTTTCTTGTCGCCCAGCACAGCGACACATTGCGCTGTCTGGGAGCGAAGCGAATCAGTCTAGATTTGCCGTCGTGAAAACAATCGCACTCGATTTCGAAACCGCCTGTCCCGGGCCGGGCAATGCCTGTCAGATAGGGCTCGCCTGGATTGATGGCGACCGCGTCACGCGCGTCGAAGAGCGCTTCATCCGCCCGCGCGACATGCATTTCACCTTCACGTGGTGCCACGGCATCACGGCGGATCATGTGTGGGACAAGCCGGAGTTTCCGGAGGTTCTGGACGAGTTCCGCGACGAATTGGAAGGCGCCCTGGTCTTGGCGCATAACGCCGGCTTCGACGCGGGCGTGATGCGTGGCTGCGCCAGTGCCTATAGCGTGCGGCAGCCCAAAATGTCGTTTATGTGCACGCTGCAAATCGCGCGCAGCGTCTGGCCGGAACTGAAGTCGAAATCGCTCGGAAGTGTCGCCGCGCATCTCGGCATAAGGTTTCAGCATCACAACGCCGCCGAAGATGCACGCACCTGCGCTCTTATCGCGATTGCTGCGGCGCGCATCGTCGGCGCGCTTGAAGTGATCGACATTCCTGCGCGGATCGATGCGCGGCGCGCCCTTCGCGAAGAATTCGCCTAGCGCACTCGTGTGGATTTTCGCGAGGAATTTTCGCGCCTGGCTGCGCTTGATTTGGCAGCGCAATTGAGATTGGAATAATTCTAATATATCAGATTTCGTTCCCGGTAGCCCGGGTTCGGGAGAAAGGATCGCACATGGCCGAGAAGAAAAGGGGCGCTGAAACAAGCTCCTATGCCCCGGGCTCCTATGCCATCGACATCGGAATTGACGCCAAGCAGCGCAAACTGATCGCGGAGGGGCTGTCGCACCTCTTGGCTGACACCTACACGCTCTATCTCAAGACCCACAATTATCATTGGAACGTCACAGGTCCGATGTTCAACACGCTGCATCTGATGTTCGAAGCGCAGTACACCGAACTCGCTTTGGCGGTGGATTTGGTTGCCGAACGCATCCGCGCGCTCGGCTATCCGGCGCCGGGCAGCTACGCGCAATATTCCAAATTATCGGTGATTGCTGAAACCGACAGCGTGCCGCCCGCCGAAGACATGATCGCCGATCTGGTCAAAGGGCAGGAAGCGGTTGTGCGCACAGCGCGCAAAATTTTCCCCACCGCCGAGAAGGGCAACGACCAAGCGACGATCGATCTTCTGACCCAGCGCATGAATACGCATGAAAAGACGGCGTGGATGCTGCGCGCTTTGCTAGAGTAAAATTCCGTGCGCGTTAAGCCGTCGGGGGCGTTTCTTCGTTTTCCTCGTCGGCGATAGCGGTATCGGTTGCGACGATGGCCGCCTGGATAGCGATAATGCGTTCCGCAAATCCCTCATTGCGATCGCTTGAGCCGTCGCGTTTTGCCAGTACTCGCCGCTGTTCGACCAGCTTGGCCCGGGAACGTCTGAGTGAAACGGCGTGTTCGTGGGCCATGTTGTCCTTATCCTGAAAACGTCCGGCATTTTGTACCGGCCGGGCTTAAGGAAATGGCGCGGGAAGTCTTAAGAAACCGATGTCTTGCAAGCTGGGGCTGTATGGCGGGCTGAGCGAAACGGGACGACGCGCTTCGCGGCCTCGTCACCATGAGCATGGTAAGGACGCGGCGACGTTACACTGGTGGCATGTCAGGTGAGGCAAGGAGCGTTCGACAGCCCGGCCTTGCGGCCGAGCTGTCGAAGCACTGGTTGCGGGGACAAGATTTGAACTTGTGACCTTCAGGTTATGAGCCTGACGAGCTACCGGGCTGCTCCACCCCGCGTCATTGCTCCGACCGGCTGCTCGAGCCCGGCTGGAGGGAGGGGGATATAGGTCATGATACCGGCGCTGTCCATCCGCCGACCCGCCTCCTTAGGCGCTCGGGCGGGAAATCTTTTGCTTGGCGAAGCAGGCAAGGGTGGCGGTTGCGGCGGTAGGACGGGGAATCGCGCCTTGACAATTTAAGGTTGTGAGGTTGTGCGCGGTGCGGACAAAACCTGTTCCGGCGCGAAATTTGATGTCTCAGAAAAGTGGAAAGTGTCGCGCGCTTCGCCTCCGCGATCCCTCTATGCGGGAAAATGTGTGGCATGTTTGACACAGCATTCGTTTGCGCGCGCGAAGCTGAAATTTCCGACATGATATTCGTTGACGCACTTCCCATCCCAAGACACAATAACCTTGGTCTTATCAGCATCACTTATACTTAGCCTTGTTAGAATTAAAAAAAACGTGCGCCCAACAGCGCCGAAGGGGATTGCCAGGACTAGGAATCGTGCTTCGGCACGATTGATGAAGTTCAACAGCGCGCATATTCGGGGTGCGGGCTGGGTCTTATCCCCTCTACGACGACATGTTGGAGCCGTTGTTTAACAACTAGATCGCGCTCAAGCGATCTGTGAGGGGAAGCGCTATGAATTGGACGTCACCGCATTTGCACGCGCGCCGTGCATCACAATTGGCAATCTTGCTTGGAGGCGCCTCGTTCGGCGCTTTGGCAACTTCGTCGGCCTACGCGGCCGATGGTGCGGCGGCAGCGGCATCCGCAGAAGAGATCACCGTCACCGGATCGCTGATCCGGGGCGCGCCGGCGATCGGTCTGCCGGTCACGGCTCTCGGCGAAAACGCCATTGTCGAATCCGGCTCGCTGAACATCACTGAGCTCCTCGAAACCATTCCTGGCATCGACATTCCGCCGGTTGTGGGCCCCGTTGAAGGTGGCGGCACCCTGCACTTCGCGTCTTCCGTAAACATCCACAATGTCGGCGAAGGCGATACGCTGATGATGCTGGACGGCAAGCGCTGGCCTCTGGCGGGCTATGACGGCTTGCGCGTCGACCCGTCGATCTTCCCCCAAATTGCCGTGCAGCGCACCGACGTGCTGACTGCCGGTGCGTCCGCCACTTACGGTGCCGACGCCGCAGCCGGTGTCATCAACGTCATTCTGAAACGGGGCTATGACGGTGCGCAGACCAATGCGCGCTTCGGCTTCGCGGAAGGCGCCGGACACCAAAACTATATGTTCGGCCAATTGTGGGGCCGCCAATGGGACACGGGTGGCATCACCGTTGCGTATGAATTCCAGAAGGAAGCCAAGGTCGATGGCGACGCTCAGGATTGGTACACGCTGAATTTCAATGAGTCCGGTTTTGAAGGCTTCGACTTCACCGCCATTGGCTCATCCGTGGGCGTCATCTCGACCGGTGCCACCAGAAGCGCGGTAGGCGCTGGTAACAATCCGATCCCGAGCACGAGCATTCCGCTTGGCTTCTCGCGCGACCGCGAAGGCGGCATCTATTGCTCGAACTGCTATTCGGTTCCGGCGGGCTTGGGTTGGGATTACGGCACGAGAGATGCCGGCCCGACGACGACGTGGACAAGCATCCTCGCCCGCGTCGGCGTGTTAGACGACATCAAGGTCAATCCTTGGCATGATGGCTGGGCGCTTCCGGAAATGGAGCACAACGCCGCCACGATCACATTCGATCAAGAACTCGTGGACGGACTCGATGTGTTCGGAACCCGCATCGGTGCAGTTTCACTGCAAGCCGACGGCTATTATTCGAATAAGCGCTATAAGCAAGTCTTCCCGAGCGACCAAGGCCAAGGCGTCGAAAATATCAGTCCCATCAAAGACGGCTATGTCGTACCGACCAACAACCCCTATCGTCCCACGGGCGTTCCGGCCGGCACCGATCTGCGCGTTCACTTCAGTCTCGGACCTGAGCTGGATACGCCGCAAGTTTCCGGTGGCCAGATCAACTCGCGTTGGTTGGTGGGTTTGAACTTCGCGCAATTGCCCTTCGATTGGCGCGGTAAGATTCACTATACGCAGAGCGACAACTATAATTACGGCTTTGACCGTGGCGGCAACATCACCGGCCCGGGTGGGAAGTCCAACATGCTTTCTGCCGCGCTGGGTAACACCATCGCGTCGGCGGTCGATATGCGCGGCGCGAGCTTCCCGAGTCTTGGCGCCTTCGCAAAGCCGGCAAATATTCCTTACTTCAACCCGTTCTGCGATGCTCGTGTCTATCAATGTAACTCCCCGGTGACGATCGCTTATATCTCGGGTTATCGCGATCAGACGCTCGACAACCACGCCACCGAAATCAGCGTTCAGTTCGACGGCACGGTGTATGAGCTTCCCGCCGGTCCGATCCAAGCCGCTATCGCGTATGATAAATACACGCTGTCGCAGAACTTTATTCAGGTCGACAACACCAACTCGCAATATGCCGGGCAGATCATCATCACCGGCGATGACCTCTACGACGTCAACAATGCCTTCATCGGACAGTTGAACATTCCGATCCTGGGCGGCGATATCTCGGCGCCGTTCTTCGAGCGGTTTGACGTGGAACTCGGCTATCGCCGCGACACATACGACACGTTGGACAAAGCGGTTTACACGCCCAAAGTGGCAGCCAACTGGGTTGTCGGCGGCGGTCTGTCGCTCTCGGCTAGCTGGGGTAAGTCCTTCCGTACACCGAAGGGAGAACAGATCTCCAGGTCAGGTGCGTCGGTTACGGCCATCAACCTCTTGGGCGGCGTTGAAAACATCAACTCGACGACCCTCGATTGCCGGAATACCGGCATTTCCGGCGCTGCGGCGGGAACGGCGATTGCCGGCTCGCTGACTGCGCTTCTCAACCCGACCTGCAACATATCCAATGCCGCTCTTTTCGCCCCGGCTCTTCTGAACGTGGGTGGACCGCCCATTTTGACCGGTCCGATCCTCGCAGCCTCCGGTTTAGCGCCGAACACGTCTTCGTCAGTCGGACCGCAAAAGGCGACGCAGTATAATATTCGCGCTGCCTTTGTTCCGGACGAAAATCTGCTGGGTGGAATTCTCTATGGTCTGTCCGCGGAAGCGACTTACTGGGACTTGAAGTATAAGGACCTTATCGGCACGACGGGCCGTGGCACGGGACCAAATGATCCGCTGTCTCGCGACCAGTTCATCGTCATCCCGAACCCGCAAGCGCCGATCACAGATCCGTCCAATGCTGGTTTCTTCCAGCTGGTGAAGGATCTTTCCGCCGTGCCGACGCGCCAATCTCGTTCCCCCGATCCGGAACATATGCTCGACATCAAGGCCGTTCGCGTTCAGTTGACCGGCAATCTCGGCATCAAGGAGCTGTCGGGTGTCGACTTCAACATGAGCTATGACTACGACGCCGGCAACCTGGGCACGTTCAATGTCGGCGCGCAGGGCAGCTACCTCATCCGCAACCGGGACAAGGGCAACACGCTCGATCCGGTCTGGAACGTGATCATGGGCAGCCACAACGAGGGCGATACGGTTTCGATTACCTCGGGTAACCAGCTGCAGAAAGTCCGTTACCGCGCGGGTTGGACCGATGGCGCATGGAGCGTGAACACATTCTTCAATCACACGCTGCACTCGGCCCAGGACCCGGCCGGCTCGTTGATGTTGCCGCCATGCTTCTACGCCGTCGGGTCCGGACCGGGATCGTGCTATCCGGGTTCGCCTTATTATGGTCCGTACAAGGAGTTCCCGCTGCATACGCCGGCGAACGTCACCGTCGATTTGAACATCGGTTACATGACGGGCGACACGCCGACGGCGGAATATCTGAAAAATATCGCCATCAATGTGTCGGTCAACAATCTGATGGGCAAATCGCCGCCGCTCGGTGTTCACCCGCTTCGTTCGCGTGGTACCGGCGTTCTCGCTTACGACCGCAACTACTCGCCGTTCGAACGCGAGTTCAGCGTCACGATCTCGAAGGTCTGGTAAACTCAGACAGACGAAAATCTCAGGGCCGTGGATCGAAAGATCCGCGGCCCTTTTCTTTTGTGCAGTGGGTTGGTGTTTCGAGCGACGCTCGCATCGCGTCAGATGCGTGGCGCGGGAGACTTGTCTCTATCGAAGTAGACGATATTGCCGCTGACGATCACGCGTCTGTCGTCTTCGTTCGGCATGGCTTCGTGCGGCATGGCGCCCGGAAATAAAACACAGCGCCCTTTTACGGGCTGAATTTTGAAACTGCTGTGATCCACATAGGGATAGCCGACATTGTAAAACATGGTGCAGCCGGAATGGTCGGTGCAATCGACGTAGAAGACGAAGCTGTAGTTGAAGGCATTCGAGGCGTGCACATGGATGGGGTGGTAGGCGAATTTTTCGTATTTCTGGACCCACATTTTGAGAACGTGCAGTCCCGTCTTGTTCAGCTTTTTGCCGACCGCGACGAAGAAGGATTCGACGCATTCGAACGTTAGCCGCGCGAGAACTTCATCCTGCTTGCCCTCATAAAAGCTGGTTCCCACATGATCGATCTTGGTCATCTTGTAGGATGCGACGTAATCATAGAGCTGCGGTGAGACGTCCATATCCTGATAAAACAGCGTCTCTACAAAATCTTTTTGATGGAGTTCCCCAGGCATCGGTCAATATCCGTCATTCAAGAAAATGGCGTTTACAGGCTGAAAACCTGTTTTATTCGGCCTCCATGTTAGGCCGCTAAATTGTGAAGTAGCAAGTGTGGGCGCCGCCGAGATCGTCAGCCAACGGACGATGGGACGTCAACATCCATATTGCACGACAGAGTCCGCCGCTCGCCGTCGCCGAAAAACGGATCGACGCTATGAAGCAGCCAATTCGGAAAGATCAAAAGCTTTCCGACTTCCGGTTTCACATATTCATGGGTGGGATGGCGCAGAAGACTGAGGTCTTTGCCGCCATGGGCGCCCCAAACGAATTGGGTGAACCCATCGCAATTGCCCGACGCCATGAAAAGTCGAGGCGCGCCTTGAACCTCAGGCTTTGCCGCGATTATCGGCGGCACCATTAGATAGAGAATCGATGAGAGGCCGAGATTGGTATTGGAGCCGTGATCGTGCAGCGGATTGTAGTCGCCCTCATAGCTGTGAACGCTCCACATATCGTTCGCCGTCACGGACCCATGAACCCCGTGAAGTTTCACATATTGGTCGGCGATCTGGGTAATGACCCCAGCGAGGGCAGCTGGCTTCGCGTCTTTCAAATCCAGTTCCAGCTGCGCCGATTGCCGGTTGCGGCGAATCTGGCCGACCAGCTCATGCGAATAGTCGTTGGCGCGCATGCGCACCGCATCGATATGGTCGTTGATGCTCGCGACGAGGCCGAGCGGCAAGCGCGCCTCAAGAATATGCAGCGCCGGCTTGGTATGAATCCGGACGGTGAGCTGCTCAGAGTCTGGAGCAACCATCTGGCGTTCAGAAATCCGCTTTGGCGGCGACCGGCATCGGGACCACCTGCGAGCTGAAGCGCTCTTCGCCGGCTTCCTGGCAGACAACTTCTTCCATCTCGGTCTCGGTGCCGACCACATAGGTCTTGGATGCCGACCAGGGCTGTTTGAACGCGCCGGGATCTTCCACGGTCAATGCGACCTGCAAATGATTGCCCACAATGCGATAGCGCTCGACCACATGAAGCGCGGTGGTGTGCGGCACGTTGAACGTATCGATCACGCTTCTATCGTCCAAGCCGATCGTGTCGACGACCAGCGTGTCGCCCTCGTAACGCCCCACAGATTCGCCGTGCCAGCTCGGCTTCACATTTGCCGAATGCGGGCGATTGAGGAGGACATGGCGCGCAATCTGGCCGCGTTCGTAGACGATGGTCACTTCGTTCGCCGATTGCAGAAAATACATCGAGGCGACGCCGTAGCTCAAAATGTTGGGCACGCCTGGCGGCCAGCAACGCTCGGAAGGATCGAATGGGGGCGCGCCGGCGACAATGGATTCGCGCGTCTTTTTCATGATGGCGGCCGCCCATGGCGTGAGAAGCGGATTGGTATCGTTGCCGATGCGCGGCGTCGGGCGTCCCGTGATGTTGCCGAAATGCGGATGATCGGGATGGTTGCCAATGGGGCCGGCAGCACCCGGGCTACCCGGTAGCGGGGCTTCCAAATTCTTGCCGGCGCGCGTGCTCCACGGTGTGCCGTTGCGGTAGAAATCCGGGATGGCGTCCGCTGCTCGGGCCACGGGGGCAAGCGCGAATGTGGCAAGGGCCAGGCAGAGGGCAGCACGGATCATCGAAAAACTCCCGGAACAATTAGAAATAGAACGTCGCCAATCTAGCATTATGGGACGCAATTGAGGATCAGAAATCACGTTTTGTCGCCGAGGGAACCGGCACCAATTGGTCGGCCGGAATGAAGAATTCCTCGCTGTTTTCGTTGCAGACATATTCTTCCCATTCCGTCTTTTCGGTCGCGCCGCGCTCGGTCGCCGGCGTGTAGCGCATCAAACCTTTGAGAGGTTGGGTGAACGCACCGGGGTCTTCCACCGTGATGATGACGTTCATCTCGGTTCTGTCGGCGTTCATGGTGAAACGCTCGACCACGTGGATCTGTTTGGTATGCGGAATGTTGTAGCGGTCGATCGGGCCCTTATCGTCCTGGCCGATCGTATCGACGACCAGCGTGTTGCCGTTCTCATACCAGCCGACGGATTCGCCGTACCAGGAGTAGCCGGGATCGGCGCTATGCGCCTGATCCATGAAAATGCGGCGCACCTCACCGCGATTGCTGAGGAGCCAAACTTCCTTTTCCGTCTGCAGGAAATAGATCGGCGCCGGGAAGAAATGCAGGCCCGGCACGCCGCCCGGCCAGCAACGCGAATTGGGGATGAAGGGAATACCGCCGGCCATCACTTTGCGCGCGCGCTCTTCCAGAATCTTCGCGGCCCACGGCGTCAGCAACGGGCTGGTGAAATCGCCGACGCGATTCACGACATTCTGCGCATAGGGAAAATCCGGATGGTGCAGAATGAGCCTCGTGCTGTCATCGCCGGGAATCGGATTAAAACCGGTATTGTCCCCACCGCGATTGTTTTGACGCCAACCCAATTTGTCGGAGGAAAAATCCGGCACTGGACCGCTCGACATATGCGCCACGGGTCCCGCCGCCTGTTGCTCGGGCGCCGGCGCTTCGGCGCCTGAATTCCGCAAAACCAACGCAGCACCTACGACGACTATTGCGACGGCACCGGCAATCAGAATTCCGTTTTTCATGAGATTTCGCTTTCGCTCAGCGTCAATTCGGAACGACCACGCCCGCGACACCTTTGATGTCGCGATGCGTTTCGCCGCAATTCCAATACATGATTTTGAGATCTGGCCGCGAATCGTAAACGAAGCGCGTGCTCCAATCGGCGGTGAACACGCCGGGATCGTGAATGTTCACGACCACTTCCAATTCCTTGCCGTCATTGATCTTGCGATAGCGCTCGGTTACGCGAAGCTGATCGCTATGCGGCGCGCCGGAATTGTCGAGAAACGTGTAATCCTTGAAGCCGCCAGTCTGCACGATCAGCGTGTCGCCTTCCCAGCGTCCCGCGGAATGGCCGCTGTAATAGGGAAAGGTCAGAAGATACATGTCGTCGGGCAATGGCTCATCCATCTTGATCAGGCGAATGATTTTGTTGAGCTCATAGAGAATATGAATCTGGCCCTCGGTCTGGATGATCTCGAAGGGATAGGGATTTTGCAGCACGCGCGGAACGCCGTCGGGCGTGCAAAGCTTGCGGGCCTGATCTTCCGGAATGATTTCCGCGCTGGCTGCAACCGCCGTTTGGTGCTTGCGATAAAGCTCCATGAATTCGGGTTTATAGGGAAGTTCGCCGCCGCCGGTCGGTTGAATCTTAGCGCTGTAGTACTTGATCCAATATTTGCCGGAAATATCTTGCCCCGCAGCGGGTTTGAAGAATTGGAACGGCGCGGCTGGAGTTGCCGGTGCAGGCGCTGGCGCGGCAGCCTGATCCGCCGCCCAAGCCGAGATGGCTGTAAGTGCAACCAGCGCGGCCAACAATCCAATGCGCTTCATACTTCGTCCCCCCCGACGAGACGCGAAACAATTGGCGAAATTGCACCGCCTAAATCGTTCGCGAATACACAATTGCCGCCGCGTCTCTACGCGCGGTCGGTTACACCCCAGCCTTGTTCAGTCGCCGCCGCCACCTGCGCGCGGATTGGGATTTCCCATCACCTTGCCGTTCGGAAGCGTAGCGGACATGTAGCTGCCGCCCGGCGCGCCGTTGCGAAGCGGATGAAACGTCACCGATATCTTGTCGCCGGGGCCGATGGTTTTCGGCAGCCATCCTTGGCGCGCCATCCCGCCCGGCGCGCCGGTTTCAATCGACCACACGACGGGTTGGTTCTTGGCATCGGGAACGATCACATGAATCCAGCCATGCGGATTGGTCCATTGGAATTCTTTGACCGTGCCTTTGAGCGTCATGACCTTGTCTTCGGCGAACATGGCATAGGAATGATGCGCGAAGGCCGCAGGCGCGGCAGAAACAAGAGCCAGCGCGGCTCCGCCGAGGATGAGCGTCCTGATGGTCATGTGCCTCTCCATATGATGGGTGCGATGTTGTCTGCGCTTCAATGTCGTCGCTGCGCATAATCTACACCAACGCACCGATCATAAGAAGGACGCCGCCGCTGTACGGTTCGCTCTCGAAGTTTCATCCTGTTGAACATGAACTGGCGCTAAGCCGCGCATGGACGCAGTTGCACTGCAACAATGCACGGGCTCGTCATTTGCAGTTCACCGGGGCGGCTCGCCGCGGATCGGCCGGTTTCCCGCGTGACCCTCCCGACCATTCTTGAGGGTTCTCTCTCCGGGCTCGGCCTGATAGCGTGCCGGCCGAACAGGGGGACGGCATGCAGGCTTTGTCATTGGCGGAATTGGAAAAAGAGGCGATTGGATCGGACCTTGAAGCTGATTTGGCGCTGGTCCGGCAGCTGGACGAGGAGGGGCAAGGGCAGGCCGCCACCGACGTTCTGAAACGCGCGGCACAGCGCGGCAACGTTACGGCCAAAACCATGCTGGCCCTGCGCATGGTCAGCAATCCCGGCTATTTCATCGACGAGGCCTCTTTCTACGCCGTCTCTGCCGCCAGCGATGGTAGCGCAGAGGCCTGTCATCTGACGGCCATGCTTGCCGGCTCCGGCATCGGTATGCCGCAGGATTGGTCGGCTGCGCTCATTTACACGCAACGTGCGGCGGAACTTGGGTTCGAACTGGCGCGCAAAGGTTTGATAGCGGTGGCCGCCGATAGAGATCTAGCGGCCCAGGCGGCGGACTCGACCGACCCCACCATCTGGCGCGCTTTGCGCGAATCCATCGATCTGAAGCAATGGCTGAAGCCGCCGCGCACGCGCAATTTCGCCATGGCACCGCGCATCGGCGTAGTGGAAAATTTCCTGCCGCATCCGGTCTGCGATTGGCTGATAGAAAGATCGCGCTCTTCGCTTGCGCTGGCGCAAACCTTCGACCGCGAAACCGGTGGGCTGATCTACGAGGCGGGCCGTACCAACAGCGCCGCCTATTTCAATGTGCATCAATTCGATCTGCCGCTGATCTTAGCGCGCGGACGCATGGCGGCGGTGACGGGCCTTCCGCCGGTCGCCATGGAGGCGCCGGCCGTGCTGCATTACGAAGTCGGCCAGGAATTCTCGCCGCATCACGATTATCTCGATACCAACGATCCCGGTTACGCGCAGAACGTCGCCGATAGCGGCCAGCGCGTCGTCACCTTCCTGACCTATCTGAACGATGATTACGAAGGCGCCGAGACCGATTTCCCGTTGGCCAACACGCGCTACAAGGGACGCAAAGGCGACGCTCTGTTCTTCTGGAACGTGCATCCGAATGGCGCGCCGGACGAGCGCACATTGCATGCTGGGCTTTCGCCAACGGGTGGAGAAAAATTTCTATTGTCGCAATGGATTCGTGGGCCACGCGCGGTGCGCGCCTGACACATATGTAGCGATGGACGCGGACACGCTGGAAGATCTTGAACGGCGTGCGCGCCACGGCGATGCCGCGGCGGCAAAAGATTTTCTCGTGATTTTGCGGCGGCTCGCCGCTTCCGGCAGCATCGATGCCAAGCGCGTTTTGGGACAGGTTCTTCTCACCCGTCCGCCTTATGGAATTGTGGAAGGCGCGGCAGCAATTTTCGATGCTGCGCGCGGCGGCGATGCGGAAGCCGCCCATTTGGCGGCTATATTGGCGGCTTCGGGGATTGGAACGCAGCAGAATTGGCCTGTGGCGCTTGATTTTTTGCAACTCTCCGCGGAGCGCGGTTGGGCATTGGCGCAGGCCACATTGGTGGCGCTTACAAGCGATGCCGATCTGGCAAGCCGCGCCTCCGAGGGAGTGCAAGTTTCCGGCCTTTGGAAGAGATTATGCGACGCGGTGGTGATGGGTGAATGGCTCATGCCGGCGGCGCCGGTGTCCGTGTTCGACGCGCCTCGGATCAAAAAAATCCCGGGATTTCTTTCGCCGCCAATGTGCGAATGGCTGATCAAACGTTCAGCGCCGTTAATGAGCCGCGCCGAAACCATCGACAAAGCAGGTGGCGTGCAACGCGTCGAAGAGATTCGCACTGGCAGCGCGATGAATTTCAACATTGTGCGTTCGGATGTGCTGCTGGTCATCTTGCGTGCGCGCATGGCCGCGGCAACGGGCCTTACCATGTCGGGCATGGAAGCCAGCGCCGTGCTGCACTACGCAATCGGGCAGCAATATTTGCCACACTACGATTTTCTCGACCCCGCATTTCCCGGTTATCGCGCGGATGTGGCGACACGCGGTCCACGCGTGGCTACGTTTCTGATCGCGCTAAATGATTCCTACGAGGGCGGCGAGACCGATTTTCCAGAACTCGGCTGGCGCTTCAAAGGGCGCACGGGTGACGCACTTCTATTTTGGAATGTCGACGCAAAGGGTGCCATCGATCCGAAGACCTTGCATGCCGGTCTGCCGCCAGCGAGCGGCGAGAAATTTCTCTTTTCGCAATGGGTACGCGACAGGCCGGGCGCGTTGTTCGGTCCGGTCATGCCGGCCGCGTCGGGAGCGGCCTAGATGCAAGAGCGGCTTTCTCCCGCGGAGACGGAAAGCTTACGCAGCGCCGCCGCGACGGGAAACGCCGATGCGCGCGCCGTCTGGGGCAAATATTTGCTGGCCATCCGTCCGCCGGATTTGCGCGAAGGCATCACCAATATCATTCTTGCCGCCAATGGCGGCAATGCCGAGGCCGCCTATCTGATTGCGCGCCATGCCGCGTTCGGTTTCGGCCTGCCGCAAAATTGGATCACCGCGCTGGATTTTCTTCAGCGGGCCGCGGAACGCGGGCATGAGCCGGCGCAACGCGATTTGGCGTTCTTATCCGGCAATGCAGACGGCGATTGGAAAGCACAGCGCGCCGCCGTCGATGTGAAGCAATGGCTGACGGCACCGCGCGCCAAAACCGTTTCCACCGATCCGCGCGTCTTTATCATCGAGAATTTCGCCGCGCCGGAAATTTGCGATTGGATGATCGCGCGCGCTAAGCCCCGGCTTGAACGCGCAAAGATCTATGCCGGCAGTGGCTGGCGCCACGATCCGAGACGCAGCAACAGCGATTCCTATTTTCCGGTATCCGACACCGACATGGTGTTCCTGATGATGCAGGGCCGTATCGCGGCAACAACGGGACTTGGCCTCGATGCCATGGAGGCGCCTGCCGTTTTGCACTATTTGCCGGGGCAGGAATTCCTCCCGCATGTCGATTTTCTCGATCCGGAATCGCCGGGCTATGTCGAGCAATTGGCGCATCTGGGCCAGCGCGTGGTCACGTTTCTGCTCTATCTGAACGACGATTACGAAGGCGGCGAAACTGAGTTTCCCATCGTGTCCTGGCGTTATAAGGGGCGCAAAGGCGATGCGCTCATGTTCTGGAATGTGGGACAGGACGGCGCGCCAGATCCGAACACAAAACATGCGGGCCGCCCGCCTGACAGCGGCGAGAAATGGCTGTTGTCGCAATGGATGCGCTGGCGTCCCGTCGAGCAGATGGGAATTGTAAGGCCGACGTTCTAATTGCTGTTTTAGTTTAGCGCGCGCGCGGCAGAACGAGTGTGGCTTTCAGTCTGCTACGCGGAGATTTCTCCAGGCGCACGGCGCCGCCATAAAGTTGTGCCAGATCGCGCACGATGGGCAGGCCGAGCCCGGATCCGGGAACTGTTTCATCCAAGCGCTCGCCGATATGGAAAACGACTTCCATCTTTTCTGCCGGCAGTCCGGGGCCATCATCTTCAACAGCAAGAACGACATTGTGCGTCGCATCGTCCACGGCGCCGGTGATTGCGACCGTGGCTACCGCCCATTTGCAGGCATTGTCGATCAGGTTCGCCAGCATCTCGTTCAGGTCCATGGGGTCGCATTGCGCGACGCAACCGGGCTCAATCCGAACATCGAAACGAAGATTCTTCTCGGCGTAGAGCCGTGTCATGGCGCCGATAATGCCGGTGACCACAGGCGTGGCCGCCGCGATCACGCCAGGCACGGAACGAGACGCTGCGGCGCGGGCACGCGCAATCTGGAAATCGATCTGGCGCTGCATGCGCTGCGATTGTTGCGCGATGGTCGCTGCGGATTCCGTCTGTCCGCGCGTTTGCAGGCGATAGGCTTCGTCCGAAAGAATCGCCAGAGGTGTTTTCAATCCATGCGCCAGATTTCCGGCCTGCGCGCGGGCGCGCGCCAACATCTCCTTGTTAGCTTCGATCATGGTGTTGAGATCGTCGACCAGCGGCTGCACCTCGGAGGGAAAACTGCGCGGCAGGCGCGCCGCGTCGCCCGATTTCACGGCGGTGAGCGCGGAACGCAGCCGCACCATCGGCTGCAAGCCGAACGCCACTTGAAGGATCGCGGCGACCACGAGCGCCAGTGCCAGAAGCGCCAGCGAACCGGCCAAGGACAAATTGAAATCGCGCAATTGCTCGTCGAGAATGCGTTCCTCGGCGCCAACCTGCACATGCATGGGCGCGGAATCGCCGACCAGAAGCATGCGGTCATAGGCCATGATCAGCCCGCGCGGCGATTGCAGATTGATCGCACGCACGTCTTCGTCGTCGCTCGGTACCGTGGCCGGGATCGGCATGGTTTCGGTGCTGATTGAACGCGATTTCACCAGCACGACGCCGTTGCGATCGACCTGCCAGGCAAGGCCTGATTCCGGTTGTACGAAGCGCGGCTCGCTCAGAAGCCGATAGAGACGCGGCGTGCCATCCGGCTCGACATCGATAATCGATGAAAGCTCTTCAAGATGGGCGCGCAACTGCGCGCTCAAAACCTCGGTGGCGTGCTGACGAAAAAGCTCGGCCACAAAGATACCGGCGACAGTGACGCCGAGCGTGATCCAAATCACCGCGCCCAGAATCAAGCGCGCGCGCAGACTCGAGAACAGACCGTCGTTCATCCGAGCCTATATCCGAGGCCGCGCAAGGTCTTGATCACGTCGCGCCCCAATTTCTTGCGCAGACGTCCGACATAGACCTCAATCGTGTTGGGATCGCGCTCCTGATCGTAGCCGTAAAGATGGTCCAGCAATTCCGATTGCGAGATGACGCGCCCCTGCCGATGCATGAAATAATTCAGCAACCGAAATTCATGCGCGGTCAGATCGACCGGAGTGCCCGCTGCAGTGACGGTGCCTGAGGCGGGCGACAATTCGATATCCCGAAACGTCATTGTCGGTGTCGATTTGCCGGACGAACGGCGGATCAACGCGCGCAAACGCGCCGCCACTTCGGGAACGTGGAAAGGTTTGGTGATGTAATCGTCGGCGCCGGCATTCAACCCGTCGACCTTTTCGGTCCAGCTGCTGCGTGCGGTGAGGATTAACACCGGCATGGCGCGGCCCGATTTGCGCCAGCGCCGCAACACCTCGACGCCCTGCACATCGGGCAGGCCAAGATCGAGAATGGCGGCGTCGAAATCTTCCGAGCCGCCCAGCGCCGCGCCCATCTCGCCGTCAGCCGCGTGTTCCACCACGAAGCCGGCCTCGCGCAAGCCCTCGGTCAAACGCTTGGCGATCTCCGGATCGTCCTCGACCAGCAATATGCGAATGGGTCACCTGTTGTTCGGCGCGTTCCTTCCGAAACTTTACATGAAACTCGCGGAAATCTGCCGGGTTTTACCTGTCAGCTTCCTTTCAGCTTGGCGTCAGCAGGGCGCCAGTTTGGCCATCTATGTTCCTCGCCAACAAAGGCCGCATTTCGCGGCTGAATGTCATAGGAGACGAAAATGCGGACGAAATATGTGGCTGCTGCCGGCTTGATGGCGGCCCTCTTTGGTGGCCCGGCGCTGGCCCATCATTCCTTCGCGATGTTCGACGCCGACAAGACAGTCGACCTGACCGGAACCGTGAAGGAATTCCAATGGACCAACCCGCATAGCTGGCTCCAGGTCATGGTGACGGATGAAAAGGGCCAGACAGCGGAATGGTCGCTGGAAATGGGCGCCCCTGGTGGGTTGGCCCGTACCGGCTGGCGTCCTAAAACCGTGGTCCCCGGCGATAAGGTTACTGTCAGCATCCATCCTCTAAAGGATGGCTCTACCGGCGGTCAGCTCCTCACAGTGGTGCTTCCCAATGGCACGAAGATGGGCGAATAGCGCGGCCCAATTTCGAGCTTAGGCGGCGCCCTCCCAATCCCTGCGCCGCTTCTCAAAGCAGGTGTCGGAATCCGACACCTGCTTTTTTTGCGCGATTTGCGTGTGGGCTGAGGTGGCGGCTACAAGTCCCGACACCGCCGGATATCTCGCCATGACCACGCGCTTCCCCCTCGTCAAACTCAGACCCAAGGAAGGCAGGCGCGTGCGTGCCGGCGCGCCGTGGGTGTTTTCCAATGAAATCGAGATGGATGGCCCCACCAAGGCGCTGGCGCCGGGCACGTTGGTATCCCTTGCAGATGCCGGCGGAATTGTTCTTGGCACCGGCTATTTCAATCCGAAGAGTCTCATCGCGGTTCGTTTACTGGCGGGACCGAACGCTGCTCTCGATCAAGCATTCTTCGTCGGCAAGATTCGCCGCGCGCTTAACTTGCGCGAGCAGCTTTTTACCTCGCCTTTTTATCGGCTGGTGCATGCCGAAGGCGACGGGTTGCCCGGCCTCGTCGCCGATCGTTTCGGCGATACGCTGGTGGTGCAGATCACGACAGCCGGCATTGAGAATTTGACGGAAACCATCCTGGCCGCTTTCGATGAGGTCATTGCCCCGCGCACCATCGTGTTGCGCAATGATGCGGCGTCGCGCGCGCTTGAAGGCCTCGGCCTTGATACGCGCATTGCGAAAGGCGAGGCCGGCCGCGTGACCGTGGAAGAAAACGGCATTCGCTATTTTGCCGACGCTGCGGGCGGGCAGAAATCCGGCTGGTACTACGATCAGCGTGAGAACCGGGCCTTCATGGCAAGACTCGCAAACGGGAAAACCGTTCTCGATGCCTACAGCTATACGGGCGGGTTCGGTATTCTGGCGGTGGCGCAGGGCGCACGCGATGTCGTTGCGATCGATTCCTCCGAACCGGCGCTGGACGTGGCGCGCGCCGCTGCGGATGAGAACAATGTCGGTGCCTCCTGCCATTTTGTGAAGGGCGAGGTGTTTGCCGAGCTGGAACGGCGCGCCGCAGCCAATGAGCGCTTCGATGTCGTCATCTGCGATCCGCCGCCTTTCGTGCGTGCGCGCAAAGATCTCGAACCGGGTGCAAAGGCCTATCGCAAATTGGCGAGGCTGGCCGCGCAGTTGGTATCACCGGGCGGTTTTCTGTTCTTGGCATCGTGTTCGCACAACATGCCGCGCGATCGCTTCGGGATAGAAAACGCTGCCGGCATCGCGCGTGCATGGCGTTTCGCCAGCGAAATCCGTGACGCCGGCGCAGGGCCCGACCATCCGGTGCATCCGAACCTGCCGGAAACGGCCTATCTCAAGGCGATGGTTTACGCGCTGGATTAGATTTCGGTTTGCGAGCCCAACTCGACAACGCGTCCGGCCGGCAAATGGTAGAACTGTGCCGCTTCAAGCGCTGAGCCGTAGAGCTTCATGAACAATTTGGTGCGCCATTTGCGCATGCGCGAGCGCTGCGACATGACCAGCGTCTCGCGACGGATGAAGAATGTCGTCGCGTCGAGATCGATCGAGAGTCCGTGAGACCTGGCCCCTTCGAGCGCGCGCGGAACGTTCGGTGTGTCCAAGAACCCGTAATGGATTTCCACGCTGAAAAAGCCTTTGCCCAATTTATGCACGGTCAGGCGTTTTTCCGCCGGCAGATAGGGAATGTCCTGCACGTCGACACGCAGGAAGATCACCCGCTCGTGCAGAACCTTATTGTGCTTGAGATTGTGCAGCATCGAGCCGGGAACTTCGTCGAGGCGCGGCGTCACGAATATCGCCGTGCCGGCTACGCGAATCGGTGTTTTATCCGCGCGTTCCAAAAAGCGGTCGGTTGAAAGCCCGGAGCCGTACATCACGTCGGTAAGTACGCGCCGTCCGACGCGCCATGTGTCCATAAAGATGAAAACGACAATGGCGATGGCCAGCGGTAGCCAGGCGCCTTGGAACAATTTCAGCGAGACCGAACTCAAGAAAGCCAGGTCGACGATAAAGAAGACGCCGATGGTGAGCGCGATCGCGGGCGTGCTCATCTTCCATCTTTTCTTGGCCACAATGAGTAGAAGCGCGGTCGTGAGCGTCATCATGCCGACAACGGCCATGCCATAGGCGGCGGCGAGCGCGTCGGAACTTTTGAAGATCAGCACAATGGCAATGACGCCGAATAGCATCAGGAAATTGGCGCGCGGGATGTAAACCTGTCCGAACTCGGTCGCCGAGGTGTGGCGAATTTCCATGCGCGGCAATTGGCCGAGCTGCACTGCTTGCTGCACCAACGAAAACACGCCGGAGATCGTCGCCTGGCTGGCGATGATGGTCGCCATCGTAGCCAAACCCACCAGCGCGTAATGGAGGCTGCCGGGCGCCAGTTCGAAGAAAGGTTGGCGAATGGTGGAAGGGTCGTCCAGCAGCACGGCGCCTTGGCCGAGATAATTCAGAATCAACGCAGGGTAGGCGATCACCAACCACGCCATTCGAATGGGGCGCCGCCCAAAATGGCCGATATCGGCATAAAGCGTTTCGACGCCGGTGACGGCAAGAACGATGGAGCCGAGCGCGACAAAGGCCGACCAAGGTTCGATGATGAAGAGATGCAGCCCGTAATAGGGATTGAGGGCGTGCAGGATCATCGGATTTTTGAAGACGGCCATTCCGCCCAGCACGGCCAGTGTCGTGAACCAGATGATCATGATCGGTCCAAACAGCACGCCCAATTTTCCGGTCCCTCGGCTCTGCATCATGAAGAGACCGACAAGAATGATCAGCGAAAACGGAACGACGAGCGGCGCTAAAGAAGGCTCTTCGACCTGAAGTCCTTCCACGGCGCTGAGCACGGAAATGGCGGGTGTCAAAAGCCCATCACCGAAGAATAGCGCCAAGCCCATAACGGCAAACGAGCCGATGATCGATTTGGTTCGGCGCGACAATCCGTGCGAGCGGTGCGCGAAGGCTGCCAGTGCCAGCACGCCGCCTTCGCCGCGGTGATCGGCGCGCAGCACGAAGATCATGTACTTGATGCTGACGATGATGGTCAGCGCCCATAGGATGAGCGAGATCGCACCCATGATGGCGAAGTCCGCCGGCATCGCGCCGCCGGTCGCCAGCACCGATTGGCGCACAGCATAGATCGGGCTGGTGCCGATATCGCCATAGACGACACCGAGCGCGCCAAGAGTGAGCGCGGCCTCATGTCGAGTGAAGCCCTTGCTGCTATGTGCAGCGGTATTGCTTGCGCGGGTGGTCGCTTGATTGGGAACACTGGCCACGTGGGATGATGCTCGCTGATCGTCCGTCGAAGCTGACGGGGGGGTGTGCTCCCCGGCGGCTTTCAGTTTCGTGACCGGCCGGATGGCCGATCCTTTAGGGCGGCGGAAAATACGCCGGTTCCCCCGGGCTTAGAAGGGGGGGGGGCAAATGGCGCAGCGTTACTAAGCATTTGAAATCGTGTTAGGAATGGCTTCAAGACCGTTGTCTTCGGGGGAAGTATTTGATGTCGAAAGCTCATTTTCCTGTGTTCGGCCTTCTCGCGGCTTTATTCGCCGTCCTTCTCGGGACACGCGCCGAGGCTGCGCAGCCGACCTATCCGCGCCAGCCGGTGAAGCTTGTCATTCCATTCGCGGCGGGCGGCACCACCGATATTTTGGGGCGCATTCTGGCAGCGCGGCTCGGCACCGATCTTGGGCAGCAAGTTGTGGTCGAGAACATCGATGGCGCCGGCGGCACGGTTGCAAGTGAGACGGTCGCTCGCGCGCGGCCCGATGGCTACATGCTGATCCTGCATGCTGCTTCGACCGGCGCGATCAATTCGGCGCTCTATCCCAATTTGAAATATGACATGCGCCGCGACTTCGTTCCGGTGATTTTGATGACGCGCACACCGAACGTGCTTGTTGCGCGCAAAGATTTCCCGGCGAACACGCTGGCGGAATTCATCGCCTTGGCGAAGAAAAATCCCGGCCGCTACAATTACGGTTCATCGGGCAACGGCACCATTCTGCATTTATCGGGCGCGCTCCTGGCGAAGCAGGCCGGCATCGAGATTCAACACATCCCCTATCGCGGCGCGGGACCGGCGATGAACGATCTGGTCGCTGGCGTGATCGATTTGATGTGGGACAATTTTCCCTCGGCGCTGGTGCAAATCCGCGCCGGCAATGTGAAGGCTTTGGGATTGACCACCAAGCAGCGCAGCCCCGCACTTCCCATGCTGAAAACCATCGCCGAGCAGGGCTATCCCGCTTACGACACCAACACATGGGCGGCGATTTTCGCGCCGAAGGGAACGCCCGCCGCTATTGTCGCGCGTCTCAACCAGGCGGGGCGTGCTACGTTACGCGATCCCGCAACGGTGAAGCGGTTGACCGATCTTGGCGCTGAGCCGTTGGGCTCTACGCCGGAAGAGCTCGCCGCCTTTCGCGATCAGCAGCTCGATTATTGGGCGCCAATCGTGCGCCAATCCGGCGCGCGCATCGAATAGATCATGGTACGCGCCGGTCTGTTCCTGTTTCTCTCGTTCGTCGCCGCGTTGCCGGCTGCAGCGGCGCAAGTGGAATATCCGCGCCAGCCGATCAAGCTGGTAGTGCCGTTCGCGCCCGGCGGCACGGCGGAGATTTTGGCGCGCATCATTGCCGACCGCATGAGCTGCGATCTCGGCCAGGCGGTGTTCGTCGAAACCATCGACGGCGCCGGCAGCACGGTCGGAACCGAAACGGTGGCGCGCGCGAAACCGGATGGCTACACGCTTCTCATGAATACGGCGCCGAGTTTCGCCATCAATCCGCTGATCTACCGCAATTTGAAATACGACATCGTGCGCGACTTCGTGCCAATTTCATGGATGACGCGCACGCCCAACGTGTTGGTGGTGCGCAAAAATCTGCCGGCAAATTCGATTACCGAACTTGTGACCTACGCCAAGAAAAATCCCGGCAAATTGAATTACGGATCGTCGGGCAATGGCACCGTGCTGCATCTTTCTGGCGTCATGTTCGCGCAGCAGGCGGGCATCGAGATGGTGCATGTTCCCTATCGCGGCGGCGCGCCGGCCATGAACGATCTGGTGGGCGGTGTTATCGATCTGGTGTTCGACAATCTTCCGGCGGCGCTGCCGCAGATCAAAGCCGGCAATGTCCGCGCGCTGGCGGTGACTACAAAAACCCGCAGCAAAGAATTGCCGCTGGTGCGCACTCTTGCCGAGCAAGGCTTTCCCGATTTTGCCACCGATACTTCTTCGGTGATTTTCGCGCCGAAGGGCACACCGCCTGCGGTAATTGCGCGCCTGTCACGGGCGGCTATGGCGGCCGCGCGCGATGCGGAAACGGCAACACGCTTAAACGCGGTCGGCGCTGAAGTGATCGGTTCGATGCCCGAAGTATTGGCGCGGTTTCGCGATCAGCAAATGTCGTATTGGGCACCGATCGTTCGCCGCGCCGGCGTTAGAATAGAATAAGCGAAAGGCGCGTCCCGTGGTTCGAGACGGTCGCTTCGCGCCCTCCTCACCACGAGGATGAAATTACAAACCTCGTCCTGAGGAGCGTGTGTAGCACGCGTCTCGAAGGACGCGGCTGCCTCACACTTAGTGAATTAGCTGTCGCCGACTGCGTCGTCGCGAAAGCGAGCAATTTTCGGCATGAGCGTCACGATAAGCAGAGCGATTGTCGCGACTAACAGCGTCAGCGAAATGGGATGGGTGATGAAGGTCATCGCATCGCCGCGCGATAGAAGAAGCGCGCGGCGGAAATTTTCTTCCATCGGCGAGCCCAGAACAAATCCGAGAACCAGCGGCGCCGGCTCGAAACCCAGCTTCAACAGCAAATAGCCGAACACGCCGAAAAAGGCGGTTAGATACACGTCGAACGCCGAATTGGTCACCGCGTAAGCGCCGACGCAGCAGAAGAGAACGATGGCAGGAAAGAGGAATTTGTAAGGCAGGTCCAGAAGCTTCACCCACATGCCGATCAGCGGCAGGTTGATGACGAGCAGCATCAGATTTCCCAACCACATGCTGGCGACAAGGCCCCAAAACAAATCCGGGTTTGTCGTAATCACCTGCGGCCCAGGCGTGATTCCGTGAATGGTGAGCGCCCCCACCATCATGGCAAGTACGGCATTGGGCGGAATGCCCAAGGTCAGCATCGGAATGAAAGCGGCTTGCGCACCGGCATTGTTCGCGGACTCGGGCGCGGCCACGCCTTCAATGGCGCCTTTGCCGAATTCTTTCGGGTTTTTGGAAATGCGCTTTTCCAAAAGATAGGAGGCAAACGCGCCGAGAATATTGCCGCTGCCGGGAAGCAGGCCGAGCACCGCGCCGATTCCGGTACCGCGAAAGATCGCCGGAATTGCGCGTTTCCAGCTCGCCCATGGCACGCTGAGCTTGCTGATGCGCCCGCTAAGGCTTGCGGAAAGTCCGGTGTTCTTTTCCAGATTGCTGGCAATCTCGGCAATGCCGAAGAGACCCATTACCAGCGGGACAAAACCAATGCCGTCGGCAAGATCGGGAAAGCCGAGGGTGTAACGCATGGCGCCGATGTCCACGTCCGATCCGACCAGGCTGAAAAACACACCCAGCAAAACCATGGCGATGCCTTTCAGCATCGGGCCATGCGCCAGAATCGTCGCCAGCACGAGACCAAAAAACAGCAGCGAGAAATAATCGGCGGGATGAAAAGCCTGCGCCACCTTGGCAAGCGGCGGTGCCGCCACGGCGATCATGATCGTGGTGAGCGTTCCGGCGACGAAGGAGCCCACGGCGGCGATGGTGAGTGCTTCGCCCGCGCGGCCATCGCGCGCCATGGCGTGGCCGTCGAGTGTTGTGACCACGCTCGAAATTTCGCCGGGCAGGTTCATCAATATGGCCGTGATCGAGCCGCCATATTGAGCGCCGTAATAGATGCCGGCGAGCATGATTAGCGCGCCGGTAGGATCCAGCTTGAAGGTGATAGGCAGAAGCAGCGCAATGGTGGCGATAGGTCCGACGCCAGGCAGCGCACCCACCAGCGTGCCGAGCAGCGCGCCGACAAAACACAATCCCAGATTCTGCAGGCTGAGCGCGACCTCGAAGCCGTGGACGAGATTGCCGAAGAGATCGCTCACGGCCACACCTGCAGTGGCATCCCGAGCACGGTGACAAAAAGAAGCGCGGCGAACGCCGCCAAAGCTGCTGAGAACACAGCTGCCTCAAGCCAACGCCGCCCCGGTGTCGCGAAGCTTGCCGAGAACACGGCGGCAAAGGCGGCAAGGGCGAGGCCGGCAAAATCGATCAGAAAGGCGAAGGCGAGAAAGCCGAAAAGCAGCGCCGCAAGCGGACGCAGATTTCGGAATGAGGGAAGGGGCTCGGAGCTTGTCCGCGCGGCGAAGGCGACGGCAAACCCCGCAACGCCAAGCAGAATACCAAGTGCCAAAGGCAGGAAGCCGGGACCCATGCGTGCCGGCGTGCCGATGCGCAAATCGAACGCCGCGTAGACAATCGCCGCCGCAATCGCGATGAGGAAAACCCCAGCGATAAAATCGCGGCGGCCGGCAAGCGGCAGTTTTGCGTCTGGTGTTTCGGACAAGCGATGAATCCCCTTCGGCCCCTGTATAGCGCGGGGGCGCGAGATGGGTACACCGGCGTCACCAACATGTGCCGCGACCTGGATCCCGGGTCTGCGGTGCATCGCTTGCGCGCTGCACCGCGCCCGGGATGACAATGAGGGGTATCGCCTCTCGCTTCGAGACGCGCTCGCGCGCTCCTAAGGGTGAGGCTCTAAAGAGCCTCATGGTGAGGAGGCCACGAAGTGGCCGTCTCGAACCATGAGGTCGCAACGTCTATTGTGTCAGCTGAAGGGCGGCAGGGCAGCGATCTGAAACGGGGTGATGAAGCCCCGCACATTGTAGGTCTTGATACCCATATGCCCGTCGCGATTGTTCCAGACGCGAACCTCGGTCCAGTCATTGGCCGCGCTCACATCGATGACCGGCGAGTTGAGATAGATATTGCCATCGTTCAGCCAATTGGCATGATCGATGCGAATTTCACGCGACGAAACAATGCGCGTGACATAGGCCAGATGCGCGCGCTTGGGGCCGGCATAGTTGACCAGCACCAGCAGCGTACCCGAGCGCGGCATGGCTTCGCGCGCGTAGCGGCCTTCGGCTTGGTCCCACCACGTATAGGCATCGCCGACGAGACCTATGCCCGAGGCTTGCCGCGCATAGGGCACGCAGCTGAACGGCTGACCCGGCCGCACAAAGCCCGGCTGGTCGGGGTCGGTCGGTGGCGGCGCTATTGTGGGCTGGTTAGAGCCATAGGCGATCATGGCCGGCGTCATATGCGACGTCGTGCATGCGCCGGCACTTGCCGCCACGAAAACAAGAAGTGCCCGATGAATGGCACGAAGACGCATTGCGAGTTTCCGCCTGCCCACGAAGGGCTGATGGAAGTCCGGGAGTTGTTAACGGGCGGTTAACGACGTTCTTCGAGTGCCTAATCCAGGCCTAATCGAGGGTCCGGCGGTAGCGCAGCATGGCCAGCGTACCGATCGCGCCGAGGAAGAGAAGCAAAGGCCAGATATTGGGCCAGATCTCGGCAAAGCCATTTCCCTTGAGCAGAATGCCGCGCACAACACGCTGAAAATGCGTGTTGGGAAGGATCTCGCTGATGGCTTGCGCCCAATGCGGCATGCCGCGGAAGGGGAACATAAACCCGGACAAAAGGATCGAGGGCAGGAGAAAGAACACGGTCATCTGCATCGCCTGCAATTGATTGCGGGCGATGGTCGAAAAGGTGAACCCGAGCGCGAGATTGGCGGCAATGAACACGCCGATAGCCGAGCCGAGCAAGAGCAGCGAACCCAGCATCGGTACGTGGAAAATATAGCGCGCGCCGAGCAGCACCAGCGTCACCTGCACATAGCCAACCACGATATACGGAATGATTTTCCCCAGCATGACCTCGAACGGATGCACAGGCATGGCGAGAAGATTCTCGAACGTGCCGCGTTCGCGCTCACGCGTCATCGCCATCGCGGTCACCATCACCATGGTCATGGTGAGAATGACGCCTATGAGACCGGGCACGATGTTATAATGGGTGATGCCGTCGGGGTTGTAGAGCCGATGCACGACGGCGGTAAACGCCGGCGGAGCTTTGCGTTTCCCAAGCGGACCGACGAGATCGTCGCTCAACGCGTTTTCGGTCAACATATTGAAGGCGGCCACAGCATTGGACGCGGCAGCAGGATCAGTGGCGTCCGCTTCAAGCAGAAGCTGCGGTGAAGCTCCGCGCACGATATCGCGTGTGAAATCCGTCGGAATGGTGATGACGAAGGCGACATCGCCGTCATTGAGCATGCGCTCGGCGTCAGCCGGGGTTGCAGCGGTTGCGCGTAAATCGAAATAATCGGAATTGCGCAACGCCGCCAAAATGGAGCGCGCATAGCGGCCTTCGTCGGCAATGTGCACGGCGGTCGGCAGAGCACGCGGATCGGAATTGATGGCGAAGCCAAACAGAAGAAGCTGCATCGTCGGCACCATCACCATGATGGAGAAGGTGAAGCGGTCGCGCCGCATCTGAATGAATTCCTTCACCAGCACCGCGATGACACGCGCCGGCGAGAATCCTTGCGTGGCGTTGCGCGCGCTCATGCGGCTTGCCGGCGCGGGCGTTGCAGGTCGATGAAGACATCTTCCAGACTGGGGGCGGTTTCGGAAATCTCCAACCCTGAGATGTTTTTCAGCGGCGCTAAAGCTGCGCTTAGCAGGTTACGGTCATAACCGCTGACATGCAGAAGCGCGCCGAAGAACGCCACATGCTCCACACCGGGTGCGCCTTCGAGCTGCGGAATAAAGCGCCGCACATCGGGTCCACCGATCACGAAGGTGACAAGGCCAGATTGTTCGATGACTTCGCGCACGGTGCCGCGCGTCACCACGCGGCCGGCGCTGATATAGACGATTTTATCGCAACGCTCCGCCTCGTCCATGTAATGCGTGGTGACGAGGACGGTCAGACCCTCGCGCGACAGAAGATGGATCTCTTCCCAAAAGTCGCGCCGCGCCTGCGGATCGACGCCGGCGGTCGGTTCGTCGAGCAACAACAGACGTGGCTCGTGCAGCATGCAGGCGGCCAGCGCCATGCGTTGTTTCCAGCCGCCGGAAAGCTCGCCCGCCAGCTGGTTCTGGCGCTCGCTTAATCCCAGCCGTTTCAGCGTGTCCTGCACGCGCTGCTTGCGGTTATCGAGCCCGTATACGCGTGCTACGAAATCCAAATTCTCCCGGATAGACAGATCTTCCCAATAGGAAAATTTCTGCGTCATGTAGCCGACTTCGCGTTTGATTTTTTCCGGCTCGCGCAGCACGTCATATCCGATGCAGGTGCCTTCGCCGGCATCGGGCCGTAAGAGTCCACACAACATGCGTATGGTGGTGGTCTTGCCACTGCCATTCGGTCCGAGAAAACCCCAGACCTCGCCTTCCGGCACTTGAATATCGACGCCATCGACAGCGATCTTTTTGCCGAAGCGTTTCTTCAGCCCGCGCACATCAATGGCAAAAGCCGTTCCCGGCGTGGCATTGTTCATGGCTGCAGCGTCACGTTTACGGGCAGTCCTGGGCGCAAATTGAGACCGGGTGCGCGCGCTTCCGCTTTGAACACCAATTTCCTCCGGTTGTTCACGCTGTAGATGATCGGCGGCGTGAACTCAGCTTCCGTCGCGATGAAGCTCACGCATGCCGTCACATTGTCAGCGCAGCCATCGCAAGCAATGCGCACGCGCGAACCAAGCTGAACGCTGGAGAGCGCTTCTTCTGGAATGAAGAATCGAACGAAGAGATTCTCCGCCGGCAAGATGGCGATAACCGGCGTTCCTGGGGTAGCGTATTCGCCCTGCCGGAAGAAAATGTTTTCCACCCGGCCAGCAACGCGTGCGCGCACGTCGCGCTCATTCAAATTGGTCTCAGCGGTGGAAAGCCCCGCCGTAGCTTGGCGCTGCTGCGCGCGCGCTTGCGCCACTTGCGCCTGCGCCTGACTGGATTGCGCAGTCGCCTGGTTGCGGGCGGCGGCCGCGCCGTCATAAGCGGCTTGCGCGGCTTCCAAATCGCGGCGTGGGCTAGCGCCAATGCGCACCAGCTCGCGCTGGCGCTCCAATTCGGCTCGCGTCCTCACAATCGTCGCGTCGATTTCGGCACGGCGCGCGGTGGCTTGCGCGATGGTTGCGGTCGCTTGCTCTTCAGCGGCGCGGGCGCCTTCGATCTGTGCCGTCGCGCCCGCCTGCGTGGCAGTTGCGCGCTCGGAATCGAGCGTAAACAGCGAGTCGCCGAGCTTCACCGCGCTCCCGCGCGTCACATTGATGGCGGTGATCCAGCCGCCTTGCGGCGGCGCGATATAGGCCGTCTCGGCCTCGACATAGCCAAGCCAGCCTTCGTCTTGCGGCTGAGAACAGCCTGCTAACGCAACGCAAAGAACGAGAAAAAATTCGGAACGCCTCATGCTGCGTCCTCCTTGGCAAGACCTTTGAACAGTGTCGCGATATGCGCCTCGATGAGGCCTTCGTAGTCGTAGGGCGTGGAATCGAACTGCGCGAAAGTGGTGCGCCAGATCGCAATCAGCAGCAGCGGCGCCAGAGCCAGGCGCACCGCATGCTCAACTGGAAATGTTCTGAACTCATCGCGCGCCATACCGGCGCTGATCACTTGCCCCAGCAGCGCCGTTCCGCGATCAATGATCGCCTCGCGATAGACGCGCGCGAGATCGGGAAAATTTCCCGCTTCAGCGATAACGATTTTCGGTAACACAGCATAATCGCCGGTGCGCAGAAACATGCCGATGGTGCGTAAGATCTGCTCCAGCAAAGGCGCAGCGGGGCCGGAATGATCGCGCGCGATGCCGGCAATTTCGTTCACGCGTGCGCCCAGTTTTTCCTGGATGAGGGCCTTGAACACGGCCTCTTTGCTCTCGAAATAAAGATAGATCGTTCCTTTGGAGACACCGGCCTTGGCGGCAATCTCTTCAAGCCTCGCGGCGGCGAAGCCCTTCTCGGCAAACACTTTAAGTGCGGCCTCAAGAATCTCCTGCGGGCGGTCTTCCTTGCGCCGCCGCCAGCGCGCGGGAGGTTCGACCAATTCAGCCGCCGGTCGCGCGGGGCCAACTCTAACATCCGAGAATTTTTCTCTTCTTTTCAGAACCATATGAGTAACTTGATAGAATAAGTAACTGACTGGTCATTTATATAAGTTTTTAATCCCTCTAGCAAGTCAGCGCGTAAACTGATGCGAGAGAGGAACGTTACGAACCTCGAAAGGGTGGTTTCGCCAATGCGTGCAGTACATTCGAGTCTGGGTAAGAGCTGGCCGTTGAAGGCGGCGGCGCTTTTGCTGGTTGCCGCGAATTTGGCGGCGTGTGCCACGGGTCCGACCTATCGTCCGCGCGGTCCCAATGAGTCCGTCGGCTACACCGATCAACGCCTGAACGATAACCGGTTTCGCGTGACCTTCAGTGGCGGCGTCGGTACGCAACGTCAGGCCGTGGAGGATTATCTCCTTCGCCGCGCCGCTGAGGTGACACTGCAAAGCGGTTACACACATTTTGTGTTCGATCAGCGCGACACCGAAGCGACGGAGTATCGCCGCTCGGGATTCTATCCGCGTACCGGCTTTGGAATGGGATTCGGTCCGGGCTATTACAACCCGCGCTGGTGGTATTATTCGTCGTTCGCGTTCGGCGATCCGTTCTTACGCGATCCTTTCTATGATCGCGACTTCCCGCCATCGCGGCGCTATCAGGCTTATTCGGAAATCGTAACGTTGCGCCCCGAACAGGCTGCCAATGAGCCGGACGCGATTGATGCGCGTCAGCTTCTCGCCGATTTGCCGCCGCTACCTCCAGCACCGCCACCGGCGGGTTAATACATTACCGCAAATGCATTTCAGCATGGGCGCTTCGGCGCCCATGTTTGATTCTGCAAAGCTTGATCCTCAATCGAGCCCAGCCTAGGTTTCGGCGCGCCCGAAGCGGCGCCATGCGCTCTTTCGCGCTTCGTATATGGGCAGGGATCGAACGGGACGATGGCCGCAAAAGTCCTTCGATATGCGGCCGTTGCTTTGTTTTCCGCGGCATTGCTCGTGGTTGCTTACATCGCCGCTGGATCTCCGAAATTACCCACCGGCCTAGCTGAGCTCTCATCCGCTTTAACGCCGCAGAGTGATGTGCAACCTGGTTTTATCGGCGTGCAGAATTTTGGCGCCTGGCGTTTGATCTGCGTGGAAGCGCCGACGGTTGCGCCCCCGCCGCTCGCGGACGCCGTGCCTGCTGAAACGAGCAAGGCCAGCGCGTGCCGGCTAAATCAAGAAGTGCCGGCGCAGGACGAGCCGGGCCGCGTCATCCTTTCGGCCAATCTCTCAACTGTTGGTCCGCGCGCCAGTCCCGCTTTGATGTTGCGTCTTCCCGGCACGTTTCACAGTGGCGATTCCATTCTCCTCCGCATCAACGATGAGGATGTGCTGCGTACCTCGGTGCGCGATTGCACGGACTCCGAATGCGTGGCGGCCAATGATTTGAGCGAGGAAGATTGGGGGCGCATCATTGCGGCGTCGGATATCCAAGTCACGTTTCCGATGTCCGACGGGAAACAGGTCTATGTGAAGCTAGTCGTCGCTGGTCTCGCCGATGGCGCGGCGGCTTTGAAAGCTGCGCAGCGCGGGGGCACTTAGCTAGGGTTTCTCAAGACCATCGTCGCGGCCTCGCCGCTGCGCACCATCTCGACCATTTCCAACCCCTCATTGCGGCACATATGCGGAATGTCGATGGGCGCCATGGGATCGTCCGTCGTCACGGTAATCCGTGCCCCCGGGCCTAATCGGCGCAAGGCCCGGCGCGACATCAGCGCCGGCAACGGACATTTGAGCCCGCGCAAATCAAGAAATTCCGTGTCTGTGTGCATACTGTCGCAAGCGCCGTTTCTGCCGCACCTTATAGCCGTACGGGAGCGATTCGCCGATGGGATTTGGAGACGCCATTCGCCGCGAGGCGGTATTCGTGGCCGCAATCGCGCGCACGCTTGCCCTGACGCGCCATGTCGGACCCGACGAGCGTCTCACCATCGCCAATTGGGTGCAACGCTGGGCGCGCGAGCGGCCCGATGCGCCTGCGGTTCTGCATGGCGACCGTGTCGTGACTTATCGCGCCCTTGATGAAGGCGCCAATCGTTTTGCGCGCTGGGCGAAGCTGCAAGGTCTCGGCAAAGGCGATGTCGTTACGCTGCTGATGGAGAACCGCCCGGAATATTTGATGGCGTGGCTCGGCCTTGTACGCAACGGCACAGTTGCCGCTTTGGTGAACACGCATTTGACCGGCACGCCGCTGGCGCATTCGATCAATATCGCCGGGGCCAAACACGTTATTCTCGGCGCCGAGCTTCTCGAAAATTTCGAAACTGTTTCGGGCACGCTGGATGCGCGGCCCAAACTCTGGCTCTGCGGCGGCAAGCAGGCGGGCGAAAATATCGACGCGGTGGTGGCTGATCTTTCCGGCGCACATTTCGAACCCGGCGAATTGCCCGATGTTCTGTGCCGCGATCAGGCGCTTTACATCTACACGTCGGGCACAACCGGTCTGCCCAAAGTGGCCAAGATCAGCCATATGCGCATGCTGCATATCATGATGGCGTTCCAAGGCGCGGTGAACGCCAGTGCGAATGACCGCATGTATGATGTTCTGCCGCTCTATCATTCTGCCGGCGGCATATGTGCGTTGGGGCCGGTGTTTCTCGGCGGCGGCTCGATTGTCGTGCGCGAGAAATTTTCGGCGACGGAATTTTGGGATGATTGCCATCGCTATCGTCCGACCATCTTTCAATATATCGGCGAGCTTTGCCGCTATCTCCTCAACACGCCGGAATCGCCGCTAGAGAATCAGCACAATTTGCAGATCGCCATCGGCAATGGACTCCGTCCCGAGATTTGGGAGCGCTTCAAGAAGCGCTTCCACATTCCGCACATCATGGAGTTCTACGGCGCCACCGAAGGCAATGTCGGCATGATCAATTATGACGGCCAGCTCGGCGCTATCGGCCGCGTGCCCGTCTATGCCCGCTCTATCCAGAAGGTGCGCCTCATTCGCTATGACGTGAATCGCCAGGAACCGGTGCGCGGGCCTGATGGATTTTGCATCGAGACTTCTAACGGCGAAGTTGGCGAAGCGATCGGCAAGATCGATCAGAATATGGCGCGCGCGCGTTTCGACGGGTACACCAAGAAAGAAGATTCCGAGAAAAAGATCCTTCACAACGTGTTCGCCAAAGACGATGCATGGTTTCGCACCAATGATCTGATGCGCCGCGACCGTCACGGCTATTTCTATTTTGTCGATCGCACCGGCGATACGTTCCGCTGGAAAGGCGAGAACGTCGCCACCAGCGAAGTTGCGGAAGCAATCTCCAGATTTCCTGGTGTGCAGGAAGCCAATGTCTATGGCGTCGAAGTGCCGGGCGGCGAGGGCAAGGCCGGCATGGTGGCGTTGGTGACGGAGAAGGATTTCAATCTCGATGCGTTCGCCGAGCATTTGCAGAAAAATCTGCCCGCTTATGCGCGGCCGGTGTTCTTGCGCTTTCAACACGAAATCGCCGCGACGTCCACTTTCAAGCAACGCAAAGTCGAGTTGCAGAAGGAAGGTTACGATCCTTCGGTGCTTGCCGATTCACTTGAGGTTCGGAGCGCCGCTGACGGGAAATACCAACCACTCACGCCGGCGCTCTATGCCGAAATCCTTGCGGGCAGAGTAAAGCTCTAAACGAATATCCTTACCCGGCGAGACACTCGCTGAATGTCGTTCCCATCTTCCCGTAATGTCATGGCCCGCAACAACGGGCCATCCAGGTGATCATAGACTCTGTTGCTCACGCGGACGCGTGAGCGCTGGATGGCCCGGTCATGCCGGGCCATGACAAAAGGGGGCGCGTGGGAGTCCCTCCGAACGAGTAACTTTTCCAGACTCATAGTGCCGAGGCTCATCCTTCGAGACGCGCACTACGTGCGCTTCTCGAAGGATGAGGACAACGCACCCCTCACCCTGAGGAGCCGCGTAGCGGCGTCTCGAAGGGTGATACCCACACTCTTCTCTCTACGCTGCCTAGCGGAACACCACCGTCTTGTGGCCGTTCAGAAGCACGCGGCGGTCGAGCAGAAGTTTCACGGCGCGCGCCAGCACAAGGCGTTCGACATCACGGCCGGCAGCAATCATCTCCGCCACCGTGAATTTATGATCCACCCGCGTGATGTCCTGTTCGATGATCGGGCCTTCGTCGAGCGCCGCCGTCACAAAATGCGCCGTTGCGCCAATCAGTTTCACGCCTCGCGCGTGGGCCTGATGATAGGGCATCGCGCCCTTGAAGCTGGGTAGGAAAGAATGGTGGATATTAACCGCGCGCCCCGCCAACGCTGCGCAGGTTTTGTCCGATAGAATTTGCATGTAGCGCGCCAGCACCACGAAATCGGCCGCTTCCTCGCGGATGATGCCGAGCAGTTTCTTTTCTTGCGCCGCCTTGCTGCGCTCGCCGACCGGCAGATGGTGGAACGGCACATCGTAATTCGCCGCAAGTCTGTAAGTGTCGCGATGGTTCGACACGACGCTGGTGATTTCGCAAGCTAGCTCGCCGTTGCGGTAGCGATAGAGAAGATCGTGCAGGCAATGGTCGAATTTCGAAACCAGAATAAGAACACGCGGTTTCTCGGCGGCGCTGTGAAACGAAGCTGCCATGCCGAAGCGCTCCGCTACCGGTTTAAACGCCTCTTCCAACGCCGGAACATTCGTGGGTTTCGCGATGGCCCTGAAATGCACACGCATGAAAAATCGCGCGGTGTCGGGATCGCCGTATTGGGCGGAGTCCAGAATGTTGCAGCCGGCATTGTGCAGAAACGCGGCGACCTCGTGCACGATTCCGAGTGTATCGGTGCATGAGAGGGTCAGTATGAAGTCGCCGCCGGAAGAGGCCGCCTTCGCCGTCTTTTTCATAGGTTGAGAGCTCAAGCTCGCTCAAACGCGGCGGCACGATGAGAGTAAGTAAAGCGCCCACGCAAGATGCACTGGCGAGCTACCTAGCGCCAATATATTAGAATTAATCTAAAGTGAGTTGGTGGCTATGCGGCAGGGCGCGAATCAGCGCCGGCTGACCCGCACGATGACGTCCACGCGGTGGAGCTTGGCGCCTTCGGGGGGCGGCGGCACGCCGGCCACCTCGATCGAGTCCCCCTCGATGTCGATCAGGGAACCATCTTCCTCGCAGTAAAAATGGTGATGATTCCCGGTATTGGTATCGAAATAGGTGCGCGCGCCGTCAACCGCGAGTTCCCGCAGGAGCCCGACAGAGGTGAATTGGTGCAGCGTGTTGTAAATCGTCGCCAAAGACACCGGCACAGAGGCCCGAACGGCCTCATCATGCAGCTCCTCGGCGGTGACGTGACGGTCATGCTCGCTGAATAGAAGAGCGGCCAAAGCCAGCCTCTGCCGCGTTGGCCGCAGTCCCGCCGCCCGCAGTCTGGCGGTATGCTCGGTGGCTTTCGCCCCCGAAGAATTGCGTGAATTCAGCGCTTCCATGGCAACTCCGGACCTTGCACAGGTCACCCTCATTACCCATCCTATAACAAGACGCAATAAAACTCCAGTGATTAGAATGTTTCTAATCAACTGTTGAAGGATTGGCACTTTGTTATGTGATATGCCAAGCCATGCGCCATTGGGGGCTGATTGGCCCTTTAATTCATTGGGCTGGTTGGCCCGTAAAAATAGAGGACGCTGAGCGCGGTGGACAAACAAGTTCGCAAAGCCTCATTCGATTTCCAGGCGCTGCTGGCATGCGCGCGTGGAGAATTGTTCGGGCCGGGCAACGCCAAACTGCCTATGCCGCCGCTTTTGATGTTCGACCGCATCACGCATATCTGCGACGCGGGCGGACAGTTCGGCAAAGGTCAGATCAACGCCGAATTGGAGATCAAGCCGGATCTCTGGTTCTTCAAATATCATTTTAAGGATGATCCGGTCATGCCCGGCTGTCTCGGTGTAGACGCCATGTGGCAGATGGTTGGATTTTTCCTGGGTTGGCTCGGTGGAGTCGGCAAAGGCCGCGCGCTCGGTGTTGGCGAAGTGGCGTTTTCCGGGATGGTGCTTCCGTCCGCGGGTGTCGTTTCCTATGCCATCGATCTAAAACGCGTGATCATGCGCAAGCTGGTAATCGGCATTGCCGATGGAATCATGTCGGTGGACGGCAAGCCCATCTACACCGCGAAGGATTTGCGCGTCGGTCTGTTCATCGAAGGCGCGCCGCAAGGGGCGTGAGGCGATAGTGGAAATGCGGGCGACGGCAGCAACCGTCGCCGAATATTTCTCGTCGTTTGCGGCTCGCGCTATATCAAGAAGGAACTGACCCCATGAGACGCGTGGTCGTCACCGGGCTCGGCATTGTCTGTCCCATTGGAAATAATTCGCAGGAGGTCGTCGCCTCTTTGCGCGAAGCGCGTCCCGGCATCACCGGCGCCGAAGACTATAAGCGCATGGGATTCCGTTCGCAGGTCGAAGGCAGTGTGAAGATCGACATCGAATCGGTGCTCGACCGGCGCACCCGCCGCTTCATGGGCGACGGCGCCGCTTATAATTACATCGCCATGCAGCAGGCCCTTACCGATTCCAGCCTCGCCGAAGACGACATTTCGAATGTGCGCACCGGCCTGATCATGGGGTCCGGCGGACCGTCCACCAAAGCCATCGTTGCCGCCGCCGACATTGCGCGCAGCGAGCCGGTGAAAGGCCCGAAGAAAGTCGGCCCCTTTGTGGTCCCGAAGGCGATGTCGTCGACCACCTCCGCCGTGCTGGCCACACTGTTCAAGATCAAAGGGCTTTCCTATTCCATCAGTTCCGCGTGCGCGACTTCGGCGCATTGCATCGGCAACGCGGCCGAACTGATCCAATGGGGCAAGCAGGACGTAATGTTTGCCGGCGGTGCTGAGGAACTTGATTGGACGCTGTCGGTTTTGTTCGACGCCATGGGCGCGTTATCGTCGGGCTATAACGATGCACCGGCCCGCGCATCGCGCGCCTTCGATAAGAACCGCGATGGTTTTGTCATTGCAGGCGGCGGCGGTGTGGTGGTGCTGGAAGAATTGGAACATGCCAAAGCGCGCGGCGCGAAAATCTATGCCGAATTGACCGGCTACGGCGCCACTTCGGACGGCTACGACATGGTCGCGCCATCGGGCGAAGGCGCGGTGCGCTGCATGCGCATGGCCATGTCCACCGTGAAGGCGCCGATCGATTACGTAAACGCGCACGGCACCTCGACGCCGGTCGGCGACGTAACCGAAATGGGCGCCATGCGGGAAGTGTTCGGCAAAGCGATCCCGCCGATCAATTCCACAAAATCATTGACCGGCCATTCGCTGGGCGCCGCCGGCGTTCACGAGGCGATCTACACGCTGCTGCAAATGCAGAACGGCTTCATTGCCGAATCCGCCAATATTGAAGAACTTGATCCCGCTCTCGCCGACGTGCCGATCGTTCGTTCGCGCATCGACAACGCCAAGTTAGAGACCGTGATGTCGAACAGTTTCGGTTTCGGCGGCACCAACGCCACGCTCATTTTTCAACGCCTCTAATTAAACGTCTTCCATTCAAACTCTGTGAATTCCACTCCCGCGAATTCAACATCTGTGATCGGTAGGTTGCCATTGAACGCCTTGCAATTGTTGAAGGGACGGCGCGGCCTCATCATGGGGGTTGCCAACGATCACTCTATCGCGTGGGGCATATCGCGCATGCTGGCACAGCAGGGCGCGAGCCTCGCTTTCACCTATCAGGGCGATGCGCAAGGAAAGCGCGTCAAACCTTTGGCGCAAAGCGTCGGCTCCGAACTCGTTCTGCCCTGCGATGTCGAAAACGATTCCGAACTCGACAGCGTGTTCGAAGCTCTCGGCAATAAATGGGGCGGGCTCGATTTCGTCGTGCATTCATTGGCCCATTCCGACAAGAACGAGTTGAAGGGGCGCTATGTTGAAACTTCGCGCACCAATTTTCTGCGCACGCTCAGCATCTCCTGCTACTCATTCACCGATGTCGCGCGCCGCGCTGCCGGCCTGATGAAAAACGGCGGTTCGATGATCACGCTCACCTATGGTGGCTCCAACCGCGTGATGCCGAATTACAACGTGATGGGCGTGGCCAAAGCGGCGCTGGAATCGAGCGTGCGCTATCTCGCAGCTGATCTCGGCAAGGAAAAAATTCGCGTCAACGCCATCTCGGCGGGACCGATGCGCACGCTGGCCGGCTCTGCCGTTGGCGATGCGCGCATGGTGTTCAGGTGGAACAAGGCGCACGCGCCGCTGAAGCGCAATGTCGATCTCGATCATGTCGGCGGCGCCGCACTCTATCTGATCAGCGATCTTTCGGCCGGCGTCACCGGCGAGATTCATTTTGTCGATAGCGGCTACAACGTCATCGGCATGCCGCCCACCGGCGATCTCAAAGGCTGGATCGCGCCAGAAAACGGCGATTCCGACTAGACGTTCCGCCCAAGGCTGCGTTTCTAAATAGAGCACACCATGTCTGGCCCTCTCTTTGCGTGGTTCGCGCATGGACAATCTTGCTCTGTCCAGAAACGGGACACTCATGCGCGCGATCATCGCACTCGTTCTTTTCTTCGCAGCTTTGGCGACGCCTTCGATGGCGGCTTGGGAAGGCCGAATCTCGGCCCATGACCGTGAACGTCTTGAACAATTGCCGGCATCCCGCGCCGAAGGCCTGGCGGGGGCCGAGGCCGCCGGCAGAGCCGAGCGCGCCCTCGTCAACGCAATAGTCGCCCGCACCTCCGGCCCCATTTCGGCACAGGAGCTGAAGGGCACCTGGCGCTGTCGCATCCTGAAACTCAGCGGTCTGGCGCCCATCAAGGTCTATGACTGGTTCACCTGCCGCGTGCGCGAGAACAAATACGGGCTCTATTTCGAGAAGATCACCGGCTCGGAACGCATGGCCGGTTACCTCGACGATTACGGCGACGGGCGCATGGTTTTACTTGGCGCGGTGAGCGTGAAGAACGATCCACCGCGCCCCTATTCCGGCGGCAATCCCGGCATCGGCGTCGCGTCGTCGTCCAGCGATCTGGTGGGGCTCGTCTCCACGTTGGGCCGTGGCCATGTCCGCATCGAGTTCCCGTACCCTGCGATTGAATCGGATTACGACGTCATCGAACTGCGGCGCTGACGCGCTGATAGATCACGCGCGAATTTCTGCTCACCTGTCATCCCGGGCAAGTGGCGCGAAGCGCCGCGCGACCCGGGATCGAGGTATCGATACGCGTTGAAGCGTTGCTACCTGGATTCCCTTCCCCTCGCATCGCTGCGCGACGCTCGGCCGGGAATGACAAGTGAGGAAACGCGAGCGAAAATTTGTTGTCATCCCCGGCGAGCGCGCTTTGCGCGCGAGGGAAGGGGATCCAGGTGCTTCTGCGCTCAGATGTTCAGCAAGGCTTTATCGAACCAAACGTCCACATGCTCTCCCGCTAGCAAGAAGCGCCATCCCGGCGGTAGCCCCAAATATTTTATGACCTCCGGACACCAGCTATCCAAATGTCAAATGTGCAGCGGTTGGAAGAAATCCGCAGATTCGGACAACTCTTCGCCCGCCCAAATATACCATCCGCTCGTGTCGCCTTCGGGCGAATGACGAAGACCGTTTAATGGCAACAATCCGCTAAGAACCGTTGTGGAGATGCCCACTTTGTGAGTCTCAGGAATGGCGGCAAAATCCGCTCCATATCTGCGACAAATTTCTTGCTGCACGAACATTGTCTAAGTTCATCCGGACCTATCCGCGCCTTTGTCGGATGCGAAGGCTAACAATACCTGGACCTGGATTCCCTTCCCCTCGCATCGCTACGCGACGCTCGGCCGGGAATGACAAAAAGTTCTATGCCTTCGCACCACCGACCGGGCCGAAGAAAATCACCCAGGTCGAGAAATCGTCGCTGAACGCTGTGAAGCGATGCGGCATGTGGGCCGGTACGAACAGCACATCACCGTTGACGAAAGGAATCTCTTTTCGGTTGCGCGTCAGAACGCCGTTACCGGACGTGACGATGTAAAGCTCGTCGCGATCATGCGGACCTTGCGTGTCGGGGCCGCGCGGCGCGAAGAGTTCAACGACCGCATCGCCGCATTCGAGAAAGACGAGGTAGGGCTTGGGCGCTTGCGCAACTTCCTTTGCGCAGTCTTCGAGGGAAATTTTGGCGGGAGCGTTGGTCATGCGACACTCGCTCTTGAATGCGACACGGTCGTGAAAGAATGCCGTTGGCGGGCGAACAACGCTAACCTATTTCAGCGTGCTCACTTCCCAAAATCGGCGGGCGAACAACACTAACTTATTTCAGCAACGCGCTAGCGCGCGAACGCCTTCGCACTCTCGGCGAACCGCTCGAAAAGATAGTGCGAATCCATCGGGCCGGGCGACGCCTCGGGATGGTACTGCACCGAGAAAATCGGTTTGCCTTCGACGCGCAGACCGCAATTGGTCCCGTCGAACAGCGAGACATGCGTTTCCTTCACGTCTTTCGGAAGGGAATCGCGGTCCACGGTGAAGCCGTGATTCATCGACACGATCTCGACTTTGCCGGTTTCCAAATCCTTCACCGGATGATTGGCGCCGTGATGGCCTTGCACCATTTTCTTGGTGCGCCCGCCGAGCGCGAGGCCCAGCATTTGATGGCCGAGGCAGATGCCGAACAATGGAATGCCTTCTTCCATCACGCCCTGAATGGCGGGAACGGCATAGGCGCCGGTGGCTTCCGGATCGCCGGGGCCGTTGGAAAACATCACGCCATGCGGCTGGTGGCGCAAAATATCTTCGACGCTTGCTTCGGCCGGTAGAACCGTGATGGACGCGCCAGATCCGGCCAGCAAACGCAGGATGTTTCTCTTCACGCCGAAATCGACCACGACGGCGCGCCAGCTCGGGCTTTCCTGTTTGCCGTAGCCGCGTCCCCACACCCACGGCGTTTCTTCCCAGGTGAAGCTCTGCCGGCAGGTCACTTCTTTCGCGAGATCGAGTCCGACAAGGCCGGGAAATTCTTGTGCTTGGCGCCGCAGCGCCGCGATGTCGAATGTGCCGTTCGGACTATGCGCGATCACGCCATGCGGCATGCCAAGCTCGCGAATGCGCGCGGTAAGCGCGCGCGTGTCGATACCCGAGAGCCCCGGAATATTATGCCGCTTCAGCCAGCGATCGAGCGTCACCAGCGAGCGGTAATTCGACGGCAGGTTCGCCATGGCGCGCACAACGACGGCGCGCACTGCCGGTGTGATGGTCTCGATGTCTTCGTCATTGGCGCCCACAATGCCGATATGCGGAAAAGTAAAGGCGACGATCTGCCCGGCATAAGAGGGATCGGAGAGAATTTCCTGATACCCGGTCATCGCCGTGTTGAAGCACACCTCGCCCACGGCGGCGGTTGCGGCTCCAAAACCCTGGCCCTCAAAAACCGTTCCGTCGGCCAACACCAATATCCCGGTGTTGCGCGCAGCAAATGGGTCCGCTCCGAGATGCGGAGCGGCTGGGGCTGTTTCGCCGGTCATGGCTGGCCGTGTCTGGAATGCGCGGGCAACATAGGTAGGCGGCCAAATCCCGTCAAGCAAAGCGCATGTGTAAAAAGTGGGGAAAAAGCGCCTGATACACAGCAGCTTAGCTTGTTTGCGACAATCAACCGCTTGGCCTAATCTCCGCCGCTTTCCAAAAAACGAGCATAGATCATGGGTCTGAGAGACCAACTGACCGAAGCGATGAAAGAGGCGATGAAGGCCAAAGAGGCCAAACGCCTGTCGACCGTGCGCCTTATGCTGGCGGCCGTGAAGGATCGCGACATCGCCGCCCGCACCGAGGCCTCGCGCGAGGGCGTCTCCGACGATGAGATCCTCCAGGTCCTGACCAAGATGATCAAGCAGCGCGAAGAATCGGCCGCCACCTATGATGCCGGGAACCGCCCCGAACTCGCCGCAGGCGAGCGCGAGGAGATCGGCATCATCCGCGCCTTCATGCCGCGCCAGCTGGGCGAGGCGGAGACGCGCGAGGCGGTGAAGGCCGTGATCGCCGAAACCGGCGCCGCCAGCATCAAGGATATGGGCAAGGTCATGGGCGCACTTAAGGAGCGCTTTGCCGGGCAGATGGATTTCGGCAAGGCCGGCGGCGTGGTCAAAGAGCTGCTGTCCGCCCCGAAATAGAAGTTCCAGACAAATAATTCTCTGGATACGTCGGCATCACTGCTGTTTGACGCACGCCTAGCGCTACATTGAGAGGATACGCCTTTGCGGCCCGCTTAGCGGAGCTTGGGCGTGCCCATTTCGTGAGATCTTCGGATGCGCTTCGGCGACGGCCTGCTTGAAGAGATCAAACGGCGTATCGACCTCGTCCAGCTTGTCGGGCGAAAGATCAAACTTGCCCGCAAGGGCAATGTGTTTTGGGGACTTTGCCCCTTCCACAAGGAAAAATCCGACTCGTTCAAAGTTGAGAACGAGAGGCGCAATTATCATTGCTTTGGCTGCGGCGCCGGTGGCGATTGCTTCAAATGGCTGCAGGAAACCGAAGGCCTCACCTTTCCGGAAGCGGTGCAGAAACTGGCGGCCGAGGCCAGTGTTGAGCTTCCCGCCTGGTCGCCGGAAGACGAGGCGCGTGAGAGCCGGCGCAAATCGCTCTATGAAATTATCCAGCTGGCTGGGGATTTCTTCGAACAACAATTGCGCGGCAGTGGCGGCGCCTCGGCCCGCGCCTATCTGAAATCGCGTGGGCTGAACGGCGACATCTGCCGCCGCTTTCACATCGGCTACGCGCCGGATGGGAACGGCGCACTGAAAGACTATTTGACCGGGAAGGGCCTAGGGCTCACCGATATGGCGGAAGCGGGCCTGGTGCGGCTGAACGACGATGGGCGGGCGCCGCGCGATTTCTTCTTCGACCGCATCATGTTTCCGATTCCCGATATGCGCGGGCGCATTATCGCCTTTGGCGGCCGTGGGCTCTCGCCCGATGCCAAGCCCAAATACATCAACACCGGCCAAACCACGCTCTTTTCCAAGGGGCATCTGCTCTACAATTTCCGCAATGCCCGCGAGGCGGTGAAGGGCGGCGCCGAGCTGATCGTCGCCGAGGGTTACATGGATGTGATCGCGCTCTCCGAGGCGGGGTTCACGGGCGCCGTGGCGCCGCTTGGGACCGCGCTGACCGAAGACCAGCTCGCCCTTTTGTGGAAGGTCGCGCCCGAGCCGATCATCTGCCTAGACGGCGATTCGGCGGGCGCGCGCGCGGCTTTGCGCGCCGCCAAATTGGCGCTGCCGCTGCTGGAGCCTGGGCAGTCCTTACGCTTCGCCTTCCTTCCCAGTGGCGAGGACCCGGATTCGTTTATCAAAGCCAGCGGCGCCGAGCCCATGCGCGGGCTGCTTACCAAGGCACGCGGCTTGGCTGAGATGCTGTGGACCTCGGAAACCGAGGGCAAGGATATCTCCACCCCCGAGCGGCGCGCCGGGCTGGAAGCGGCGCTCGAAGCTTTGGCCCGGGAAATCAAGAACCCGACCATTGCCGATTATTATCGCCGGGACTTCAAAGAGCGGGTTTTCGCAGCCTTCAAGCAGCGTCGGCCCACCCCCAGGGGGTCTCAAGGCGGCTACGGCCAGCGCGGCCAAGGATTCGGAACGGGGGCACGGAACTTTGCCGGTAAGGGACGTGGGTTCCAGCCCGAGAAGCCCCCCGAGGGGGTTTCGCCGGCGGTTCGGCGCAGCCTCCATGCGGTGAAGGCCAGCGGCGGCGCCCGCCGGGTCAAGGAGCGGGAGCTGATGGGCCATGTGGTGGCGTCCCCGGCCCTGATCGAAAAATATGCGGAGCTGTTGGCAGCCCTGACCTTGGCCGATCCGCAGCTTGACAGCCTAAAGGGCGAACTCCTACATCTCGCCGCTTCCGGCGTCAGGCTTGAAAGAAACGTCGTGGAGAACCACCTCGTTCGCCAGGGGATGGGCGTGCTTGCGGAAGGACTGAAAACTCAGCCTATCGTTCAAGGCGTTACGCAGGGGCAAACCGAAAATGTTATTCGGAGCTCCGAGGACGCCCATCATGAAGCGGCTTTGCGCCGCGCCATTGCCCAGCTTCAGGACCCCGAGCTTGCTTCGCAAGATGATCTTGTCGTTCGGCGCGTTGAGGCCAATAGACGTTATTTGAGCACCGAAACTGCCGAAGACTTCGAAGAATTACAGCGGTTGAATGAACTCATCAATTCCACCAATTCGGGGAACATAAACGGCAGCAATTAAGTCCTGATACCAGGTCACGCTGCCAAGATACGGTAGAGCTGTGGTGAAGAAGATAACCGCGAAAGCCAAACCGGCGCCCAAAGCGACGGTGAAGGCGAAAGCCCCCGAGAAACGCAGCAAAGCGCCACCGGTGCCGCCGCGCGCGCCTACAAAGAAAGCGATTCCCGCCGCGAAGGTGGAAAACAAACTCCCGGAAACCAAGGGCCCGGCCAAGACGAAGCCAGAGCTGAAAGCAGCACCAAAGACCGTCGGCAAAAAGCCGGACATGGTGAAAGCGCCCGCAAAGAAATTGGAAGACAAAGCAAAAGTGCCTTCAAAGATCACTGGTAAACCTGAGTCCGCAAAAGTCGATTCCGTGAAATCCGAGTCGCCGAAACCTGCGTCCGCAAAAGCCGTGGCTAAGCCTGAGGCGAAAATTGTGCTGCCTGCCGCGAAAGCGAAGCCTGGCGAAGTGTTGAAGGCGAAGGTGCAGCCTTTGCCCGCCAAGGCCGGCGTGCAGGGCGTCAAGAAAGAAGGCACGCCCGACGGGCAGGCCGCCGCGAAGGAAGATCCCGACGCGCCGCTGTTGGATATGTCCGACGCCGCGGTGCGCAAGATGATCACGCGCGCCAAGCAGCGCGGCTATGTCACCTACGACGAACTCAATCGCGTTTTGCCGTCCGACAAAGTGTCGTCGGAGCAGATCGAAGACACGATGGCGATGCTCAACGAGATGGGTATCAACGTCATCGAAAGCGAAGAGCAGGAAGAGCAGGAAGGCGAGGGCCAGGTTCCGGCAATCGCGACCGGCCGCCAACTCGTCGAGCAGCCTGAAAAAGCCGAAGAGACGTACGACCGCACCGATGATCCCGTGCGCATGTATTTGCGCGAAATGGGTTCGGTCGAATTGCTGTCGCGCGAAGGCGAAATCGCCATCGCCAAGCGCATTGAAGCCGGCCGCGAACTCATGATCGGCGCGCTCTGCGAAGGCCCGCTCACATTCGAAGCGCTCACTGTGTGGCGCGACGAGTTGATGGAAGGCAAGGCGCTCTTACGCGACATCATCGATTTGGAAGCCATGTATGGCGCCGGTCCCGATGCCAATGGCGTGCCGGCTGTGGGTCCGGAAGGTTTGCCCGTGCCGCAGGCGCCGGGCGTCGATGCACCGCCGGCGCCGGTGGTTGCTGCAGCACCGCCGCCACCGCCACCTCCGCCCGCACCCAAGCCCGCGACGGCCGAAGGCGAAGGTACCGTGGCTGAAGGCGCTGATGTGCCCGTGCCGGGCGATGAAGATTTCGACGACGAGAGCAATCTTTCGCTCTCCGCGATGGAAGCGGCGCTGAAGCCGCAAATCCTGGAGAAGCTCGACCAGATCGCTGCGCTCTATAAAAAGCTCGGCAAGCTGCAGGACGCGCAAGTCGAAGCCGCACTTGGCGCCGATGAATTGTCCACCAGCCAGGAACGCCGGTTTCAGAAACTGCGTTCCGAAACGGTTGAATTGGTGAAAGGGCTTCGCCTCAACAACAATCGTATCGAAGCGCTTGTCGATCAGATGTACGGCATTAATCGCCGCTTGGTTTCGCTCGAAGGCCGCATTTTGCGCCTCGCGGAATCGCACGGCGTCGATCGCATGGAATTCCTGAAGCAGCATTTCGGGAACGAACTCGATCCCAATTGGCTGCGCCGCGTCAGCCGCCTCGCGGGATCGGGCTGGAAAGAATTCGCGCATGAAGAGCGCGACAAGGTCAAACACATCCGTGACGACATCCAATCACTGGCGCAGGAAACCCGCCAATCGGTTTCGGATTTCCGCCGGATCGTGCACACGGTTCAAAAAGGCGAACGCGAAAGCCGTCAGGCGAAAAAGGAGATGATCGAGGCGAATTTGCGCCTCGTTATCTCCATCGCCAAAAAATACACCAATCGCGGTTTGCAATTCCTGGATCTCATTCAGGAAGGCAATATCGGTTTGATGAAAGCGGTCGATAAATTCGAATATCGCCGCGGTTATAAGTTCTCGACTTACGCCACATGGTGGATTCGTCAGGCCATCACCCGCTCGATCGCCGATCAGGCGCGCACAATCCGTATTCCGGTGCACATGATCGAGACCATCAATAAGCTGGTGCGCACGTCGCGTCAGATGCTGCACGAAATTGGCCGCGAGCCGACGCCGGAAGAATTGGCCGAACGTCTGGCCATGCCGCTGGAAAAGGTGCGCAAAGTTCTCAAGATCGCCAAGGAACCGATCAGTCTCGAAACGCCTATCGGCGACGAGGAAGATTCGCATCTCGGCGATTTCATCGAAGACAAGAATGCGGTTCTTCCCGTCGATGCGGCGATCCAGTCGAATTTGCGTGAGACCACTACACGCGTGTTGGCCACGCTCACGCCGCGCGAAGAGCGCGTGCTTCGCATGCGCTTCGGTATCGGCATGAACACCGATCACACGCTGGAAGAAGTGGGTCAGCAATTCTCAGTAACGCGCGAACGCATTCGTCAGATCGAGGCGAAGGCTCTGCGTAAACTGAAACACCCGAGCCGCAGCCGCAAGCTTCGTAGCTTCCTGGACAATTAGTTTGAGCACGCACGGGCTCATGGTTCGAGACGGCGGCTTCGCGGCCTCCTCACCATGAGGAATTGGTACTGACCTCATCCTGACGAGCGTGCGAAGCACGCGTCTCGAAGGGTGAGCGTCGCGAAGCCCCCTCTATTCAGTGTCTCGCCTTAGCGCGACGCTGAATACCTCCCCCGCAAGCGGGGGAGGAAAGAGAGCAGTTCACTCCCTCATTCTTTCTGCCCGCGTTACCCGGATCGGTAGAAATCATTCCTCCCTTTTCCTCCCCTGCTCTTGCGGGGGAGGTGGCGAGCCGCAAATAGCGGTGAGCCGGAGGGGACGCGTGAGCTTCTATTTCCGCCGCGCCTCGGCCTGTGCTTTCCAGAAATCCCATGCGCGGGCGTAATTGGGGCTCGTCGCGGTGGCACGCACTTCGCCGGGCGAAAGATAATTCACCGCGCCTGCTTTCATGGCATCGAGCTGCATGCGGGCATTCACTTCGGCATAGACGGCGCGGTGCACCACTTGCGCGAGGGAATCGCCGGTGATGGCCGAGCCGTGGCCGCGCATGACCACGATATTTCCGCTGCCCAGCTGTTTCGCCAAAGAAGCGCCCAATGCGCGCGTGCGCAAGAAGAGATCGCTGGCATCGCCCGCGAAATCGCGGATCTCGAACATCGGCGCTTCATTGCCGATGAAGCCGGCGAAATGCATCACAGGACGAAGCCGCGCGCCTTGTACCGCGCTGAGCGTGACCAGCGCATAAGAATGCCCATGCACGACCGCCATTACATCGGGGCGCGCGCGAAAGATTTCGCCGTGAATGTAGCGCTCGGAATAGAGCAGCGAAGTGGTCGGTGCCGCCGGTTCGCTGTCGATTGTGTATTCCAAAATATCGGCGGTCACGACATCGCCGGGCGCGCGGTTGCGCGCCATATAAAACCGGTCGGGCCGGGTCGGGCTGCGGACGCTGACATGACCGAACGCGTCCACCACGCCCTGATCGAACAGGATGTGATTGGCGGTGACGAGGTCAGCGATACACTCAGCGATTGTCGGCGCGGCAGCGGCGGCGTGGGCCGCGCGCGGATAGAGGGCGAAAACGCACAGGCTTGCCGCCAAAAACACGCGAAATATCGCGGTCATCCACGCCCCCGGTCTTTCATGTTTGAACCAGATTAGAACGCCGACGCGCGCCTGACCATTGCAGTTGAGGCGTTAATTGCTTGTTCATCCGCTTGTGCTAGAGTTTGCCTCTGCCGTCCCGAGGGCCTCGTCATGCGCATAGTGCAAAGCCTCGCTGCCATAGCCGTATTGCTCTCGCTTTCGGCATGCGCGGTGGTCGGCGCCGGTGTCAGCGTCGCCGGAGCAGTCGTGTCGACCACCGTCAACGTCACCGGCGATGTGATCGGCGCCGCTGTCGGCGGCGGTGATGACGACGACGATTGAAAGCGCGCTTTTCTATCCCGTGAATAAATCTTTCCGCCGGCGCGCTTCGCCGAAGATTTCGACATCATCCGCCTGTTCCAGACCTAACGCGCGCCGCAGCTCCGCGCTGCGCGTACGTAGGAACGGGTTGGTTTTCTTTTCCTCGCCCATGGTCGAAGGCACGGTGGGCTTTAGCTGGGCGCGTGCGCTGCGCACCTCGCCCATGCGCGCAATCAAATCGGCATTGTTCGGTTCCAGCGTCAGCGCATAGCGGCCATTCGCTTCGGTGTATTCGTGGCCGCAATAGATTCGCGTTGCATCCGGCAGCGCCATCAGCTTCGACAGGCTGCTCCACATGGTCGGCGGGTCGCCTTCGAACAGGCGGCCGCAGCCCATTGCGAAAAGCGTATCCCCCGTGAAGACGGCATAATCGTCGGCGAACCAGAACGCGATATGGCCGCGCGTATGGGCCGGAATTTCGAAAATGCGCGCGCTATGTGTGCCGAGATCGAAAACCTCCCCCTCGTGCACGCCGATATCGATGCCGGGAATACGCGCGGCGTCTTTGCCGGGTCCCACGACTAAGGCGCCGAACTCTTCCTTCAGTGCGAAATTGCCGCCGACATGGTCGAGGTGGTGATGCGTGTTGAGAATATGGGTGATCTTCAGCCCGCGTTCGCTAAGGCGCCTCCGCACCGGCTCGGCTTCCGAGGGATCGACTATGGCGCATTCGGTCTGGCTGCGGTCGTAGACCAGCCAAGCGTAATTGTCCTTGAGGCAGAGAACGGGCTCGATGATCAGTTCTGGCATATCGGCTCCTGTGTGATGCGCCAGCGTAGCAAGCCCAAGCGCAGCAAGCCCAGTGGCAACATTGAACCGCGCCCATAGCCAGTCTACCCATTGCATATGCCGCTCGAGATTCGCGCGCTCAATGGCTTCTATGACAGCCCCCGTGGGCAGGTGGCGCGTCTTCTGATCGCGCACCGCTTACGGGCATGCTGGACCAATGTGTCGTCGCGGCGCCTTCTGGGCTTCGGCTACGCCACGCCATTCTTGCGGCCCTATTTAAGCGAGGCCGAGCGCGTGGTCGCCGTAATGCCGGCGGCCCAGGGCGTGGTGCCATGGCCGCCCGATGGGAAATGCCTCTCCACATTGGTCGAAGATCAAGATCTGCCCTTCCCCGATGCCAGTTTCGATTGCGTTCTGATCGTGCATGGCCTCGAAGTCGCCGAGGCCCAGCGCCCTTTGATGCGCGAGCTCTGGCGCATATTGACGCCTGACGGACGGCTTCTGATCGTCACGCCCAACCGCACCAGCCTGTGGGCACAGGTTGAAAACTCGCCCTTCGGCCACGGCCAGCCTTACACGCGGACGCAGCTGAAGCGGCTCTTGGAAGATTCGCTGTTTCAGGTGGAAGCCTGGGATTGCGCCCTCTTCATGCCGCCCTTCGGGCGAAGGTCGCTGCGCACCGGCGCGGCCTGGGATCGTTTGGGACGGCGCTTCTGGCCGCAATTCGCCGGCGTGCATATCGTCGAAGCGACGAAATCCATGTACGCGATGCCGCTGCCGAAATTCTCGCGCGTGCGCCGGTTTGTGCCAGCGCTCGGCAATACGTGAATTGTAAAGCGTCATCATCCTTCGAGACGCCCAACCACCTCATCCTGAGGGCGACCTTGGACGATTGTCCACGGTCGCGTCTCGAAGGAGAGGTGGTGGGCTCCTCAGGATGAGGGTAGTGCTTGAAATGCTTCAGCGTTTCGCCAGCAGGAAAATCGCGCCCTCGGCGAAGATGTTCGCACGGCTCTCCCCGTCCTTCATGTTGCGGGTTTTGCCGAGGCCGTCGATCGCCATGGCGCTTTCGATATGCGCGCCGGTATCGCGCGCCGTCGCCAGAAAATCGGCGATGGTGCAGAGGTGGATATTCGGCGTGTCGTACCAATTGTGATCGAGCGAGCGCGTCACCGGCATGCGGCCGCGAAACAGCAATGACGTCCGCACGCGCCAATGTCCGAAATTGGGAAAGCTGACAATGGTGCGCGCGCCGATGCGCAGCAACTCATTCAGCACATGGCGCGGTTGCCGCGTCGCCTGAATGGTCTGGCTGAGAATGGTGATGTCGAAAATCCCCGACGGATACTCGCCCAGATCGGTGTCGGCGTCGCCTTGCACCACGGAAAGTCCGCGCGCCACGCAGGAATTCACATTCTGCTGAATGAGTTCCAGCCCACGCCCATCTACGCCTTTGTCGCGCACCAGATGTTCGAGCAACGCACCATCGCCGCAGCCAATATCGAGAACGCGCGTTCCCGGCGGAATCATTTCGGCGATGGCCCAGAGATCGGGCCTCAGCGGCAGGCGTGTGCGCGATTGCGGCCAGATATCGTTACCCGGCTTCATGGCAGGTTTCTCGCGGCAGCGGCGGCGCTCAAAAAACCGCCGATCGTGTCGTACAGCTCCGGCTCGTGCAGCAAAAACGCGTCGTGGCCGCGGTCGCTGACGATCTCGACAAAGCTGACATTGGCGCCCGCCGCATTCAGCGCATGCGCAATGCGCTTGTTCTCAACGGTGGGGAACAGCCAGTCGCTGGTGAATGAGACGAGGCAAAACCGCGTCTTGGCGCCGCGAAACGCTTCCGCCAGCACGCCGCCATAATCGGCAGCGAGGTCGAAATAATCCATCGCCCGCGTCATGTAGAGATACGAGTTCGCGTCGAAGCGATCGACAAATGTCATGCCCTGATGACGCAAATAGGATTCGATCTGGAAATCGGCATCGAACCCGAACGACAGCGCTTCGCGGTTCTGCAGATTGCGGCCGAACTTACGTTGCAACGCAGGCTCCGAAAGATAGGTGATATGCGCGGCCATGCGCGCCACCGCCAAACCTTTCGAAGGCACGGTGCCATGCAACGCGTAATCGCCGCCGTGCCAGCTGGGGTCGGCCATGATCGCTTGGCGGCCGACTTCATGAAAGGCGATGTTTTGTGCAGAGTGGCGCGCGCCGGTCGCCATCGGCATGGCCGCGAACACGCGTTCCGGATGGCTCGCCACCCATTGCAGAACCTGCATGCCGCCCATGGAGCCGCCGATGACACAGAAGAGTTGGTCGATGCCGAGGGCATCCACCAACATGGTCTGCGCGCGCACCATGTCGCGTATGGTGACGAGCGGAAAATCCAGCCCGTAAGAATTGCACGTCGTGCGATCGATCTCGCCGGGGCCGGTCGTGCCCATGCAGCCGCCGAGCACGTTGCTGCAAATCACGAAGAAGCGGTCCGTATCGATGATGCGTCCAGGTCCCACCACTTCGTCCCACCAGCCGGGTTTGCCGGTGACCGGCTGACGGCTGGCGACGAATTGATCACCCGACAGCGCGTGGCAGATGAGAATCGCGTTCGATTTGTCGGCGTTCAACGTGCCGTAGGTCATGTAGGCGATGTTGAACGGCGAAAGCTGTTTGCCAGAATCGAGCACAAGGGGGCGCTCGACACCCAGCCGCAGCACGCGGCCCGGGTTCTCTTCGGGCGCCTTCAACGGGCGGAGGAAATGGGGACCCTCAAGATCGGCCAAGGCGTCGGACTCCACGCGAAAAAAAGGGAGCGCTTGCTAAGGCCCTCGCCCCCTTATGTCAATAAAGGGGCGTCCGAAGCTGGTTGCCAATAGGTTGCGACGCAGATTGGGTCTCGGCTGGAACCTGAAACACCGCCCCCGTCACTTCGTAATTATGGAACAGCCAGTAGAGTTTGCCCATAGAGCGCTTCCATTTGGCCCAGCCTAGGAAGGGGATGAAAAAGCGGGAGAACTGCCGAAACAGGATGAGAGGGCGCTTCTTCGCCTCGTCGCGGAACGAGACGCCCACATCAATGATCTCGCCATGGAGAAGGCGCGCGCCGCCAAAGAGCTGCGCCAGCGCGGCGGGCGCCGGACGGTAGAGCGTGTCGATAGGGTCGCGGTGAAACGGGTAGCTGTGCGGGACGGTCACGAAGATCAGTCCACCTGGTCCGACAAGGTCGCGGCAGCGATCCGCGAGCTTCTTAGGCTCAAGCACATGCTCCAGCATGTTGCAGCAGAAAATGGATTTGGGGTCTAAGGCTTTGATCCGCTCAAAGTCGGCATCGTTCAGCATATCGGCGCGGATATCGATGCCGTCGCCATCGCGAAAATCGAGATGGATCACTTTCACGCCCCGGGCCTCCAAAGGCCCGATCAGCTCGTCCTGAATCCACGGCTGGTCCTTCTCGCGAAAGCCGCGCGTGCTGCTGCCGATATTCAGGACGGGGGAAAGTTCGATGGCGCTGTGGGCGTCGAGGCGCCGAGCCAGCCAGGACGCCTCGCGTCGGAACATAATCCGCCTTCTCGTCTTCCCCAATGACAAGATAAGCCCTTGGCGCGGCTTTGGAAAGCGTCTCTCCACATGCGGCTTTGACTTTGCGTGACAGCCCCTTATCTATTGCCCCCCTTTGGGTGTGGGATTGGCAGCGCCTCAATGGGGCAGGATTTTCAGCAGACAGATGGGCCGAAAGGGCTCGATGGGCTTCGAGCGAAGATCGATGCCATCGATGACGCTTTGCTGGACCTTTTGGTGCATAGGGCCGACATCAGCGTCGCCATCGCCAAGGTCAAGCAAGGCAGCGCGCCGCGCGTTAAAGCCTCCGCGTTCAGGCCGGCGCGCGAAGCGCTCATTCTGCGTCGTCTTTTGGCGCGCCGTCGCGGGAATCTGCCCGCCACGGTCGTCGTCCGTATCTGGCGCGAAATCATCGCCGCTAGTCTGCACGCTCAGGACAATTTCGCTGTGCACGCCCTAGCCGACGATACGCAGCGCGGTTTTCTGGATTTGGCCCATGCCTATTTCGGTGCGCAAACGCTGGTTCGCACCCATGCGCGCGCGTCTTTGGTGGTGACCGCCTGCAACGAAGAACCGAATGCCATTGGCATCGTTCCTTTGCCGCAGGCTGAAGAGGCGGGCCTTCCTTGGTGGAGCCGTCTCGCGCCTGCGGGCCAGCCAGGCCCGCGCATTATCGCCAAGCTGCCTTTTCTGACAGACGAAGACGACAGCCAGACAAACGGTCTTGCCATCGCAGCGGTCGAACAGGAACCCACCGGCGACGACACCACATATTTGCGCGTGGAAACCGCGCCCGGCCTCAGCCGCGGCACCTTGAATACCATGATCAACGAGGCCGGTTTCGAAGCCAGGTTTGTGTCGGCGAGCCGCGCCGCGGGCGGCGGAAACAGTCAGGTGCTGCTGGCCGCGCAAGGCTTTGTTGCCGGCAATGATCCGCGCCTCGCGGTTCTTCGCGCCAATGATGACGACGCCATCCTTCACATCGACCCGGTCGGCGGCTTCGCTAATCCGGTTCTGACAAAAATTAGCGGTAAAGCGCCGTGACCCTCTCTCCCAAGCCAGGTGTGCTGGACATCCAAGCTTATGTCGGCGGCCGCGCAGCGGCGCCGGGCGCGACGCGTGTGGTCAAACTCTCTTCAAATGAATCGCCATTTGGTCCCAGCAAGGCAGCGATTGAGGCCTATCGCAACATAGCCACGGATCTGGCGGTCTACCCGGAAGGCAGCGCGCGGATTTTGCGTGAAGGCTTGGCCGCGCATTACGGCCTGGATGCGGCGCGCATTGTCTGCGGCAACGGCTCCGATGAAATTCTAACGATGCTTGCGAACGCCTATCTTCGCCCGCGCGATGAAGTGCTGATGAGCGTCTATGGTTTTCTCGTCTACAAAATCGCGGCATTGGCGAACAGCGCGACGCCGGTCGAAGTGCCGGAGCCGGGCTTGCGCATGGATGTCGATGCCATGCTCGCGCATGTCACCGGGCGCACGCGCATGGTTTATGTCGCCAATCCCAACAATCCGACCGGAACCTATCTCACCGCGTCGGAAATGCGGCGTCTGCATGCCGGATTGCCGGCGTCGGTGCTTCTCGTCATCGATGCGGCCTACGCCGAATATGTGCGCAAGAACGATTACGAAACCGGGGTCGAACTGGTGAACGAGTTCGACAATGTCGTGATGACGCGCACGTTTTCGAAAGTGTATGGGCTCGCCGGACTGCGCGTGGGTTGGGCCTATTGCCCTGCTCATGTCGCCGACACGCTCAACCGCGTGCGTGGACCCTTCAATGTGAACATTGCCGCGCAGCGTGCGGCTCTCGCCGCACTTCAAGATGTCGCGCACACCGAGAAATCCATCGCGCACAACGACATCTGGCGCGTGTGGCTGACCAACGAAATTCGCGCGCTGAAGCTGGATGTCACGCCTAGCGCGGCGAATTTCGTGCTGATCCATTTTCCCGACATTGCGGGCCGCCGCGCATCTGATGCGGATCACTTCCTGATGGAGCGCGGGCTCATCTTGCGCGGTGTCGGCAATTATAATCTTCCCGGCGCGCTCCGCCTCACGGTCGGCAGCGAAGAAGATAACCGCGCGGTGGTCGACGCATTGCGCGCATTTCTGGCGACCTCATGACAAAGCCTATGTTCGACAAAGTCGCGCTTATCGGAATCGGTTTGATCGGTTCGTCGATGGCGCACGCTATGCGCCGCGCGAATCTTGCCGGCCATATCGCCGGCTATGCCAAGCGCCCCCAAACGTTGGCCCGCGCCAAAGCGGTGGGTTTTGCGCATTCGCTGCATGACGATGTGAAATCCGCGGTCGAGAATGCCGATCTCGTCGTGCTGGCGGCGCCGGTCGGCGCGTTTGCCGAACTCGGACCCTTGGTCGGCCCGCATTTGAAGAAGGGCGCCATTCTTACCGATGTAGGCTCCGTCAAATCGGCGGTGGTGCGCGATGTCGGCCCGCATGTGCCGTCTGGCGTTCATTTCATTCCCGGCCATCCCATCGCCGGCACCGAACAGTCAGGACCGGAAGCGGGTTTCGCGGAATTGTTCGATGGCCGTTGGTGCATTCTCACGCCGCCGCCCGGCACCGATGAAGATGCGGTGGCGCTGCTCAGTGATTTCTGGCGCAAGCTTGGCAGCGATGTCGAAATCATGGAGCCGAAACATCATGATCTCGTCCTCGCCATCACCAGCCATGTGCCGCATCTGATCGCTTACAATATCGTCGGCACTGCGGCCGATCTGGAAGCCGTGACGCAAAGCGAAGTGATCAAATTTTCCGCCGGCGGGTTTCGCGATTTCACCCGTATTGCGGCGAGCGATCCCACAATGTGGCGCGACGTATTCTTAAATAACCGCGAAGCGGTGTTGGAAATGCTCGGCCGCTTCAATGAAGATTTGAGCGCGTTGGCGCGGGCCATTCGCTGGGGCGACGGCGATGCGCTGCATGCATTGTTCACGCGCACGCGCGCCATTCGCCGTTCCATCATCGCGGCGGGTCAAGATACCGAAGCGCCGGATTTCGGCCGTAAGCCCAACGCCGAGTAATTATTCGGGCGCAGCGCCGTCTTGTAGCGGAAGGCGTAACGCAGGTTCGGCGCCACTGGCAGTTTCGAGAACGCCGACAAATCGATGCGATGGCCCCAGTGTCAGCATGCCTTGCAATGTGGCGCCTTGCGGCGCCGTGTCGGATTTGAGCGTAAAGGCGGTCACGTTGACGACGCCGGTTGCGTTTCGCCACCGCTCTGCTGCCGCAGCGAAGCCTTCTTCACCGGCGAGCAATGCATCCAAGGATTTAGCCTGAATCAGATTGCCTTCGATTCGGGTTTCCGGAAATTCGCTGCCCAGTGGAAAGCCAAAAGCGGGCGCGATTTTCACGCCGACGCCGGTCAGGACAAATACGACGGTGTCGTCGTCGCGCCGCAAGAAATGCGCCTGCGCATTAGCGGCGACGAAAATCCTGTCGGCCGGTGCGTCAAGAGAAGCATCGCGCCCCGTCAAATTCCGAAATTCGACGTCGAGGCGCGACAGTTTTCCGCGTTCCAATATCGCGCTGCCGCGCGCAATTCCCGGCGTGACATGGCCAATGCGGGGACGTCCATCGGTGCCCGGCCACGACAAAGATTGCAGTCCGTCGGCTTCGACGATGAAGCGGTCATTGCGATAGGTCAGCTTGTGAAACGCGATGCGCTCGGCACGCCAGGCAAACTCGCCTTCCGTTCCTTGCTGCGCGATCGTGACGCCCGACAAAAGCACGTCGAGGCGGAAGGGAAAGCCGCCAACCGATTTCTCGGCAAAGGCGAAGGTGATGCCCGGCGCAATGTCGCCGCCATTCGCGGCGTCGAGGCGCGCCGCCAGCATGTTGGCCGAGACGTACCAGAAGAGCGCATAGGCGCCGGCAAAAAGGACCAGGGCGCCGACCGGGCCGTAGAGGAAAATACGGTTGGCGTAAGACAATGCGGATTCCTTGAGCCGGGCGATGCCTTGGGGGGGGCCTGGAGTCAGACCTTTTACCCGCCTAACCGCATTTGGAATAGCCGCAGGAGACGCAGGTGTCGCAACCCTCGAGCCGGACGAAGCCGGTGGCGGAGCAGCGCGGGCAGCGCCGGGCCGGAGCGCCTTCCGCCTTCTCGCCCGCCACGGCGGCACGTTTGGCGTCGGATTCGTCCTCCGCCCGCTTGGGCGTGAACCCGATTTCCACCAGATGAAGCTCGATCACCTCGCCGATCGCGGCCAGAAGCGAGGGCACGTAACGCCCGCCCATCCATTGGCCGCCACGCGGATCGAACACCGCCTTCAGCTCTTCGACGATGAAATTGACGTCGCCCCCGCGCCGGAACACGGCGCTGATCATGCGGGTCAGCGCCACTGTCCAGGCATAGTGCTCCATGTTCTTGGAGTTGATGAAAATCTCGAAGGGGCGCCTTCTTCCATCCTGCTCGATATCGTTGATCGTGATGTAAAAGGCGTGGTCGAGATCGGGCCAGCGCACCTTGTAGGTGTGTCCGGGCAGAGCGCCCGGCCGATCCAGCGGTTTGGTCATATAGACCACGCCACCGCTTTCCAGTGTTTCGCGCTTCGGTGCGAGGACGGGCGGGAGAATTTGCGCCGGGGGCGTAACGGAATCGATTTCAAGCACCGCGCCGCGCACGGCGCTTGGGCGATAGGTGGTGCAGCCTTTACAGCCCATTTCATAGGCCGTGCGGTACACATCCTTGAACGCGTCAAAGGAAATTTCCGCCGGGCAATTGATCGTCTTCGAAATAGAGCTGTCGATATATTTCTGCGCTGCCGCTTGCACCGCCAGATGATCGTGTGGCTGCAATTCTTGCGCGTTGACGAAATAATCGGGCAGCGCGGTCTCGGCGCCGAACATATCGCGAAAGTGCTCGAAAGCGTGATCCGCAACCTGTTCTTCGCGATGCGTTCCGTCAGGCATTAGTACGCGGCGCTTATAGGAATAGGCGAACACCGGTTCGATACCGCTCGATACGTTTCCGGCCAGAAGTGAGATCGTCCCGGTCGGTGTAATCGATGTCACCAGACCGTTGCGCATGCCATGGAGCGCGATCTTGTCGCGGATATGTTGTGGCAATTGAGCAATGTTCGGCCGCGACAGATAGGCGTCGCGGTCGAAAAGCGGGAATGCGCCTTTTTCGCGCGCCAGATCGGCGGATGCCTCATAGGAAGCATTGCGCAAAACCTGCATCCACTCTTCGATCAGCATCAGGCTTTGTGCCGAACCATAACGCGTGCGGCAGAAGATCAATGCATCGGCAAGGCCGGTAACGCCAAGCCCGATCCGTCTTTTGGCATGGGCTTCGTCCTGCTGCGCCTGTAAGGGAAAGCGCGATACGTCGATGGTGTTGTCCAGAAATCGGATGGCGGTGCGGGTCAGCTTCGCAAGAGCGTCCGTATCGAGGTGTGCATCATCCGTAAACGGATGATCGACCAACTGCGACAGATTTATGGAACCCAAGAGGCACGCGCCGTAAGGCGGCAGCGGCTGCTCGCCGCACGGATTTGTGCTGTCGATGGTCTCGCAATAGGAGAGATTGTTCAGCGCGTTGATGCGGTCGATGAAGATGACGCCGGGCTCGGCGACTTCATAGGTTGCGCGCGTAATGCGGTCCCACAATTCGCGCGCCGGCAGCGAGCGATAGATCTTGCCGCCGAATGTCAGGTCCCAGATGCGGTCTTCCTTCACTGCCTCCATGAAGGCATCGGTGACGAGAACCGAGAGATTGAAATTTTTCAGGCGGGCGGGATCGCGCTTCGCGTCGATGAAGGCTTCGATGTCAGGATGGTCGCAGCGCAGCGTGCCCATCATCGCACCGCGCCTGGTCCCGGCGCTCATGATGGTGGCGCACATCGAATCCCAAACATTCATGAAAGAGATCGGGCCCGACGCGTCGGCGCCGACGCCTTCCACGGCTGCACCGCTCGGACGGAGCGTCGAGAAATCGTACCCGATGCCGCCGCCTTGCTGCATCGTCAGCGCGGCTTCGCGCAAATGCGAAAAAATTCCGCCGAGATCGTCAGGGATGCGCCCCATGACGAAGCAGTTGAACAGCGTCACCTTTCGCGCCGTCCCTGCGCCGGCCAGAATGCGGCCCGCAGGCAGGAAGCGGTGTTGGGTCAGGGCGTCAGCGAAAGCTAAAGCCGTTTCACGGCGACGCTCCGGGGCCTCGGCCTGTGCGGCGGCCAAAGCGACACGCGCCCAGGTGTCCTCGATCGTTCGGTCTACGGGGGTGCCGTCCGGCCCCTTGAGCCGGTATTTCATGTCCCAGATTTGGTGGGCGAGGGGGTTCATAGCAACAGCCTATCGGCTTCCAGGGGAACGGACGAATAATAGAAAATCCAAACTTAATGCCGGTTCACTAAAGGTCCGAGCGTTCCCCAAGTCAATTTTTGTTCTTTGTTCGTTCACTTCCTGGTCCTGCCGCTTTACCAACATGGTTCCATTTCGAACAAAAACACACCACGCCGTGCCTTAGGAGAGCCGGTTCGAGGCGGTTTCGATGGCGCCTTCCAGGCGGGTCATGAACGCATCCCGCTTCAGCCCTGGGCGGATGGGCGGCAAGAACTCCACCACAATGGTCCCGGGGACTTTCCAAAACCCTTGCCAATGGAGGCCGGAGTTCAGCGCCACCGGAACGCAAGGCACCTTCAGTTGAGAATATAGGGATGCGACGCCGATTTTGTATTCCGGAGGCGCGCCGGGTTTGCGCCTGGTGCCTTCGGGAAAAATCATGACTTGACGATTATCGGCAATGGCGCGCTGCGCGGCTTTGACCATTTTGCGGATGGCGGCGCCGCCGCTGGCGCGGTCGATGGGAATGGTCCCGATCTTGGTGATGTACCAGCCGAAGAGCGGTATCCAGACGAGCTCGCGTTTGAGGACAATCGCGGGATCGCGAAGAAGCGCCGTGAAAGCCAAGGTCTCCCAGGCCGATTGATGCTTGGCTGCAATCAAGGCCGCGCCATCGGGAATGAATTCCTGTCCCCGCACTTCAAAGCGAATCCCGGCGATCCATTTCACGCCGAAGAAGATGGTGCGCACCCAGAATTTCGAGACCGCCACCGCATGACGGCGCGGCAGCAGAAGCGTGGGCAGAAGGGCGATATGTATCACCGCCGAGACCACGAAGAACCAAAGGGCAAAGAGCGTCGAGCGGATGAAGGTCACGATGCGGCTTGGCGCTCCGCGCCATTGACGAGTCCGAATACCGCAAGCCTGAGAGAACTCGCGACATATTTCACGAATTCGCCGTTGAGACGCGGCAGGCGATCGCGCCAGTCGGCGCCCGGCTTGGCCGATGCGACCGGGTAGGGCACGAGCGCGATATCGGGCATCTGCGCCGAGAATTCGAGCAGGCTGCGCGGCATATGATGGTCCGTCGTCACTACGATGAGGCTGTTGTAGTGGTGGTCATGCGCCCAAATGGCGGCTTCGCGCGCATTGCCGATCGTGTCGGTCGCCTCGAAGCCGAGATCGGCGCAGCAATCGAAATTGCTGCCGCCTTTCAGAAGCGCGCGTAGTTCCGCTTTCTTAGTGGCCGGATTGACGCCGGTAATCAGCAGCCGCTGCCCAGTGCCCATTTCGAGAAGCGCGACCGCCGGGCCCAAACGTCCGCCGCCGCCTGTCAGCGCAACAATGGCATCGGCATGCGGCGGCACCCCGTCGAGATCGGCAGCCTGCGGCACCTGCGTCACGAAGAAGCCGAATCCGATGGCGTAAAGCGCCGCGAACACCACCACGGCACGCGCCAGAAACCCTACGCCGCTCACTTCGCGGGCCCGTTTCTTAAACGTTTGTCCGCGTTACCCATCGGCTTCGATACCTCAATAGAATTCGCGCAACGCTGAGATCACGGACAGCCTGGCTGTCCCCCAGGCGATCAAAGCCGCCGCGCCGGGGATCAACAATAGCCATGGAAGTTCGGCCGCTTTCAGGCCGAGTGGCGGCAGGAAGGAGACACTGGCGAGGCCGATTTCGTCCAGCCCCCCTGCGGCGAGAAATGCAAGCATGGCGAGCAATGCACCCGCTGCCGCTGCGAGAAGCGCGCCGAGAAAATAATGCCATTCGAAGGCGCGGGCGATGAAGCGGTCCTGGGCTCCCATCAAATGCAGGAGTTCCACGATCTCTTTGTGAGCCGCGAGCCCCGCCCGCGTCGCGAAGGCGACTGTGGCGGCTGTGGCGATGGCGATCAGGATCAGCACCGCCAGGGCGACGAAAACCACGGAATTGGTCACGTCGCGCAAGCGTTCGACCCAGCGTCCGTGGTCATCGAGCACGGAGTGCGGCGCCACCTGCTTCAGCCGCGCGCTAAGGGCGCGAATATCGAGCGTCGTTCCCGGTGCGAGCAGCGCCTCGATCAGGCGCGGAAAGGGCAGATTGGCGAGGCCGGCGTCCGGTCCCAGCCAGGGTTCGACCAGCGCAAGGTTCTCGGCGTCGCTGAGGATTGTGGCGCGTATCACGCCCGGCGTCGTCTGCAGCAGTGCCAACGCGGCATTGACCTCGGTCTGCGGCGGCGCCGCGCCCACCGGCATGATCTGCACAGTGAGGCGTCCGCTGAGGCCGCCTTCCCAGGTCTCGGCCATGCGTGTTGCGATGAGAACGCCACCCAGCGCCAAAGCCGCGAGGAAGGCCATCACCCCGATGACGATGTCGAGCGGGGCGGCGCCGGAATCCCGCGGCAGAACGCGTCCACGGCGGTTTAGGGAAGCGTCGGAGGCGGATGTTGATTCATTCATCGCGGGGCCGCGCGCATCTCGACGAGATGTCCGTCGATGAGCCTGAGCTCGCGCGCCGGTGTCGATTCGATCAAGCCACGGTCATGGCTTGCAATCATGACGGTGGTGCCGAAACGGTTGAGCTCGACAAAGAGACGGATCAGCCGCTGACCGATTTCGGGATCGACGTTGCCGGTGGGTTCGTCGGCCAATAGCAAATCCGGCTTGGCCACAATGGCGCGCGCAATGGCAACGCGCTGCTGTTCGCCGCCGGAAAGCCTTTGCGGCTTGTCGTTCAGGCGTTCGCCGAGGCCGACCCACGACAGCAATTCCGACACGTCCTTTTTGTATTCCGCCTCGGTCTTGCCGGCGAGGCGCAAGGGAAGCGCGACATTCTCAAAGGCCGATAGATGTTCGAGCAGCCGAAATTCCTGAAACACCACGCCTATGCGGCGGCGCAAGGCAGGAAGATCGGCGCGGTGCATCAGCGCGAGGTCATGGCCGAATAGGCTTATTAGGCCGCGCGACGGACGCTCAGCCAGAAAGACCAGTTTGAGCAGCGTCGATTTGCCGGCGCCTGATGGGCCGGTGAGGAAGGTGAACGAGCCGGGCTCTAGCGCGAAACTGGTATCGCGCAGAATTTCGGGGCCCCGCCCATATCGCTTACCGACATTTTCAAAGCGAACCATAGCGATCTCAAGACTCGTGCCGACGCAACAGGAGCCGACCATAGAGATTTTTCGCTGCAATCGGAATCCAAGATGGCACTAGCGCCAAAGGCGGCGGATGACGGCGGATGTAAACGGAAAAATAAGCGCCAGGGCCCATGCTTGGACCTATTCCTGCCATGCTTGCCATCGCATATGCGATGGGCCAGTCTCGTTCCAGTTCCCGCAACAATTCTGGGCGCCCTATGATTCTTACCTGTCCGTCTTGCGCAACGCGCTACAAGACCGACCGGGCGCGTTTCGCGTCACCGGGCGCCAATGTCCGTTGCGCCAAGTGTGGTCATGTCTGGTTCCATGCCATTGCCGAAGCCGAAATGGAGCCGGAGGCGGATATTATCGCGCGTCCACCCGAGCCCCACACGCTCGGCGATGGGGTTCTCGCGCCTCAGCGCGACACCGTCACAACCGATTCCGGTGGCGGGCGCATGGGCAAGATTCATTGGGCGAGTGTTGGCGCCTGGGCGTCGCTTGTCATTTTCATTGCAGCTCTCGCCTGGGCGGTCGTGACCTATCGTCAGACTATCGCGGAATTGTGGCCCAACGCAGCATCCTTCTACGCCGCGATCGGCATGCCGCTGAATGTGCGCGGCCTCGCATTCGAGGACGTCTCCCATACGGTGGATGAAGAGGAAGGGCAGCGCCTTCTCTCCATTACCGGCAAGATTGCGAATATCGGCCAGCGCGAACTGCCGATTCCATCCGTGAAGATCAGTCTCGCCGATGCCGAACGGCACGAATTATATGCCTGGGATTTTGAGGTCGGTGTGGCGACATTGAAACCGGGTGAAACGGCCTCCTTCGTGCAACGCCTAACCAATCCGCCCGCCACGGCGACCTTTGTCGATGTTCGCTTTCAACTCGATGCACCGAACGCCGCGGCACACCCCGAATCTTCTGCGCCTCCTGAACATGCTCCCGCAGAACATGAACCCGCAGAACACGCGCCAGCGGAACCTGCGCCAGCGGAACATGAAGCCGCAGAACCTGCGCCTACGCCCGCCGCACCGGTGGCGCCTGCGGCACACGCGGAACCGCCGGCTGCGGCCGCGCCCCATTAGCATGCAGACTCGCAGCAGGCCGGCTCGCCGATGAGCAATCAGGCCCACGAAACCGTGCTTTTTTCGCAAAGCCAAATTGCCGTGCGCGTTGCGGACATCGCAGACGAGATCGCCGCGCGGGCGCCGAAGCCCGACATCGTCGTGCCTATTCTCCAAGGCGCGTTTGTGTTCGCAGCGGATCTCGTGCGCGCTTTGGCATATCGCGGCCTTGACCTGCCCACCGAATTTCTGTGGTTGCGCGCCTATGGAAACCGCGAGCGCGCGGGCGATGTGCGCGTTCTTGTGGCGCCGTCGGATATCGTCCGTGGGCGGAATATTCTTCTGATCGACGGCGTGCTGGAATCGGGCGCCACCGCCGCGCGCGCACGCGAACTTTTGCTCGAAGCCGGAGCGATCAGCGTTGCGTTCGCTGTCGCGGTTCGAAAGCCGCATCCACATGCGGCGATAGCGGCCGATCATGTCTGTTTTGAAGCGGGGCCGGAGTTTCTTTACGGCTACGGCATGGACCGCTCGGGACTCGCACGCGGGTTGCCCGACATCCGCATTTCGGTCAGCGATTAGAAGAGTTTCAGCAGCCGATCGATGTAGTCGAGCTCTTCGGTACTGCGGCCGAGTTCAGCGGCGCGTTTGCGCAATTCGTCCAGAATTTCGCGCGCCCGCTGTAAATCGCCCTGGTCGATATTGTTCAGCATGCCGCCAAGCAATTGACCGTTGGCGCCCACGGGGCGTCCCAGCGGATCGAGCGTTTGGCCGTCTCCATTCTGCTTCCCTTTTTGGTCGGCCTGTGCCATTTGCTGGCCGGCTTGGCGCAAGCGCTCCAGCGCGTCTTGCTGCGCCTGTGCGGCGTTACCGAATTGGTTTCCGGAAAGGTCGCCCTCGGCGCGGTTCATGGATTCGCCGGCGCCGGCCAAATCGCCCGCCGCTTTCTGTCCGTCAGGACCCAAGCCCTGAATGATGCCCTGCAAGCGCTCGCGCAGCGCCTGCTGCTGCTGTGCCAACGAGCCGCCCGATTGGCCATTGCCATCGAACTGGCCGAATTGGCCTTGGCGCGGTTGTCCCTGCCCCGGTTGTCCTTGCCCTGGTTGACCCTGACCAGGCTGGCCTTGGCCCATTTGGCCTTGTTGACCCTGTTGGCCTTGTTGACCCTGCTGCCCCTGTTGCCCCTGTTGCCCCTGTTGGCCGCGTTGGGCGCGGAAGGTCTGGTCCATCAACTGGCGCTGCTGGCCCATCAAATCGCCAAGCTCACGCTGCGCCTGCGCGTTCGGGCCTTGTTGCTGTCCCTGCTGGCCTTGTTGCCCCTGCTGCGGCTGGCCGCCTTGGACCACCTGCATGTTCTGCAGCATCTGCATCAATGCCGCGAGCATCTGGGCCGCCTGATCGCGCGCGCCGGTCCGCGCCAAATCCTCGATCATTTTGAGGAGCGCGTTCAGATCCATCTGGGTCATCTGCTGACCTTGCTGTCCCTGCTGCCCGGGACGCGCATTCTGCGCCAGCTGTTGCATGTAGCGTTGGATCGCCTGACGTAGGCGCTGCATCAACTCCGACAATTCCTGATCGGAGGCGCCGCGCTGCATCGCATCCTGCAAAGCCTGCTGCGCCGCCTGCATTTGCGCTTGCGCGTCGCCGAGCTCGCCTTCTTCCAATGCGACCGCCATGTCCCACATGAAGGACATCGCCGAATCCGAATCTTCCTGCGATTTGATATTCGCGAGCCGATAATGAATCGCGCGCAGCGCCAGATAATTCGAGTAGTCGTTTTCGTAGAAGCGCTCGGGCGCAATGGTCAGTGCGTCCATCGCCATTTGCGCGCGGGCGCGGCCCTTTTCGCCTTCCACCGCCACGGATTTGCGCTGTTCGATAAGCGCGCGCGCCAGCGGATGCACAAACAACCGCTCCGGCAGTTTCACTTTTTGCGGCTTGCTCTCGCCCTTCTGACCGGCGGCATCAGTGGCAATCAGTGTGATGTTCACTTCAGTCCCCGCATAGGGATTGGAGGTGAGATCGCGAGCCAGTTTCTGCGCCACTTCCTTTTGGTTCGCGGCGGGTGCCAACGGCACCATCAAAGGCGTCGCATTCGGATTCAGAACCGGAACGACTTTGGCGGACACATCGGCGACGCCGTAATCATCGGAAGCTTTGTACGAGAAGGTCAGCGCCTTGTTCTGATCGGCGGCCGGCGCTTCCGCGAAGGCAATGGTCGGCGCCTTGTCGGGAACGATCTTGAACTGCCAGTCGCCCAGCCCTTGCGCGCCGACGCGCACATTGATCGCGACATCGCTGTTGAGGATAAGCTTGGTTTCGTAACCGGACTCGCTGCGACGGAAGCGGATGGGCTTCGACGACGGCGCAATGGTCAGACGCGGCATTGCCCCATTTGGGTCGAGCAAGCGGAGCACCAGCGTGCTCTTCCAAGGAACGGTGATTTCACCGCTGCCGGGCGTCGTGCCTTGCGCCAGAGTGCGCGGCGGCTGTCCCGTATAGGGCGGCGGTGAGACCCAGGCATTGAACATGACCGCGTCTTCGGGGTCGGTCAGCGGCGGGAAGACTGCGGAATAGATCCGATTGCCCGATTGCGCGCCGGCCATGACAAAACCCGCCACCACGCCGGCAAGCACGATAAAGCGCAGGAAATAGGGATCGCGCTGACGGAGCTGCGGTGACGGCAGCGCCAAGCGTAAATTTTGGGCCGACGCCAAGAGGCGTAACACATGCACGCGCCACAGCCGGGCCGTCAGCGGATCGTGTCCGCCGGCGGCTAGATTGTCTTTGCCTTCGGTCAGCGGGCGATGAGCGAGGTCGCTGTCGCGTTCCAGCCGCCGGGCGCCATCTTCCCAGCCGGGTTTGCGTACAGGAGAGAAGTTCCGCCACAGCGCCGCGAACAGCACGCCGCCGACGACAAACAGCAGCGATACGCGCAAGGCGGAGGGGAGCAAATCGAGCGCGCCGGTGAGCGCGAGAATGAGATAGAGGCCGGTGAAGGCCAGTGCCGGCCATGCGGCGAGCCAGACGCGCTCCCAGAAAACCACCGCGCGGGCGAGCAGAATCATCTGCTCGGCTTTGCGCACCTCGGCGCCCGATGGATTAACCTGGTTGGGTTCGCTCTCCGTCCTCAAGCCAGTCCGGAATCCGATCCAGCGCAATCAGCGCTTCATAGGTTATGCGCGGCCTCACCACGCTCCATTTTTGCCCGCTCACCAGCACCTCAGGCGCCGGCAGTCGTGCATTATAACTTGACGACATTACGGCGCCATAGGCGCCGGCTGTCATCAATGCCATCAGATCACCGGCCTTAGCCCCCGGCAAGTCCCGATCATGGGCGAAAAGATCGCCGGTTTCACAGATAGGACCCACTACGTCGTAGCGTTGAAGCTTCGGCGCCGCGCCGGGGTCGCGCACAGGAACAATATCGTGATGAGCGTCATACATAGCGGGGCGGATCAGGTCGTTCATGGCCGCGTCCAGCACCAGGAAATTCTTGGCGGCGCCGGGCTTCACATAAAGCACGCGGCTGACCAGAATCCCCGCATTGGCCACAATCAGGCGGCCGGGCTCGAAAACGAGCTTAACATCGAGGCCCTTGGTGAGTTCCGCGACCAGGCGACCGTAAAGTTCCGGTTCTGGCGGCGGCGCATTGTCGAGCTCATAGGGTACGCCCAACCCGCCGCCGAGATCGCACCGTTCGATTTTGTGGCCCGCCGCGCGAAGATCGGCGATGAGAGCGATAATCTTGCCCCAGGCCGCCCGTAACGGCTCCAGATTGGTGAGCTGGCTGCCGATATGGGTTGCAACACCTACGAGGCGGATGCCGTCCATCTTGGAAGCGCGTGTAGCGAGACCCGGCACCCAATCGATCGGCACACCGAATTTGTTCTCGCCTTTGCCGGTGGAAATCTTGGCGTGGGTGAGCGCGTCGACATCCGGATTGACGCGGATCGTCACTGGCGCTTTGCGGCCCATGTCACGCGCGACGGAATCGAGAGCTTCGAGCTCCGGTTCGCTTTCGACATTGAACTGGAAAATATTCGCCTCAAGGGCGGCGCGCATTTCCTCGCGGCTTTTGCCCACGCCGGAGAACACGATGCGCTCGCCGGGAATGCCCGCCGCCAAAGCTTTGCGCAATTCACCGCCTGAAACGATGTCCGCGCCGGCGCCGAGGTTCGCCAGTGTTTTCAACACCGCGAGATTGTCGTTCGCCTTCATCGCATAGGCGATCAATGCGGATGGCGGCAGCGCCGCTTTGAAAACTTGGAAATGCCGGGAGAGCGTCGCCGTCGAATAGCAATAGAACGGCGTGCCGACGCTTTGCGCCAAGGCGTCGAGGCTTACGTCCTCGGCGTGGAGCACACCGTCTTTATATTGGAAATGGTTCATTGTCCGAGCGGCTGCGGTGGCCGCGAGGGATCGTTTTCTTCGCGCTGTTGCGGCAGGCTTCCGTTCGGAATTTCCAAATCGGATTTGACGCCGCAGCCATAGACGATGCTGACGAAAAGCAAAGCGGCAAGAGCGCGGATCATCAGAGCCGCTCCTTCCAAAACGCGATTTGCTCGCGCACGCGTAACGGCGCGGTTCCGCCGAAACTTGTACGTGCATTCACCGAGGCCTCAAGCGAGAGCACTTTGTAAATCGCGTCGGTGATGCCGGGCTCAACGGATTTGAGTTCGCTTAGCGGCAATTTCTCAAGCGACAGATTCAAACTCTCCGCGCGCGCCACTGCTGCCCCGGCGATGTGATGCGCTTCGCGAAATGGTTTTTTTAAATTGGTGACAACCCAATCGGCGAGATCGGTGGCGGTGGGGTAACCTTTCTCCGCCGCGCGCCGCATCGCGGGCGCATCGACGGTGAGATCGCCGAACATGCCCGCCATCGCGGCGAGCGAAAGTTCGAGCGCGTCATGCGCGGCGAATACCGGCTCTTTGTCTTCCTGCAGATCCTTGGCGTAAGCGAGCGCGAGACCTTTCACCACAGTCAACAGACCGACAAAGGCGCCGAGAATGCGGCCTACTTTGGCGCGCACCAATTCCGCTGCATCGGGATTGCGCTTCTGCGGCATGATGGAAGAGCCGGTCGAGAACGCGTCCGACAATTTGATGAAGCCATAAGCGGGAGACGCCCACAGCACGATTTCTTCGGCGAGGCGCGACAGATGCGTTGCCGCTATGGCGCAGGCGCTCAAATATTCCAGCGCGAAATCGCGTGCCGAAACGGCGTCTAGCGAATTGCGCATCGGACCATCGAAGCCCAAAGCTTTCGCCGTCATGGCGCGGTCGATCTTGTACGGCGTTCCGGCGAGTGCTGCGGCGCCCAGCGGCGATTCATTCAGCCGTTTGCCAGCGTCGCGGAATCGGCTCCGGTCGCGCTCCAGCATTTCGACATAAGCGAGGCAGTGATGACCGAACGTCACCGGTTGCGCGGGCTGCATATGCGTGTAGCCCGGCATGATGGTTTCGGCGTGGGTTTCGGCTTGCGCCAGCAACGCCGATTGCAGGGCCTTCAGCATGAGATCGGCGCGGGCACAGGCATCGCGCACCCACAGCCGGAAATCGGTGGCCACCTGATCGTTACGCGAGCGGGCGGTGTGGAGCCGTCCGGCCGCGTCGCCGATCAACTCGGCGAGACGCGCTTCCACATTGAGGTGGATGTCTTCGAAGGAACGGCGGAACGGGAATGTGCCCGCCGCCAGCTCAGCTTTGATGGTTTCCAGGCCTGTGCGGATCTTTTCGGCGTCGGCGCTTTCGATGATCCCGGCCGCGCCCAGCATGGCGGCATGGGCCAGCGAGCCGGCCAGATCCTGCTCGGCCAGGCGTTTGTCGAAATCGATGGAGGTGTTTATGTCCTCCATGATGGCATCGGGGCCCCGGCTGAAGCGTCCGCCCCACATTTTGTTCGTGGACATGGCTATACTGCTTTGGACTGAGACCTGAACCTTTAAGCCCGAAAGTTTAAGACGATGAACTCTCGTCCGCGCCTCATATTGATCGCCGCAGGCCTCGTTGCCGTGACCATCGCCGTGGCGGTGCTATACGGGAATAGCGGCGGCAATGTCCAACTTGTGCCGCCCCCGCAGCTCGACAAATTCAAGCTGACCGCCGACCGGCCTGCCGTTCCCGAGGTAAGTTTCGAAGACGCCACGGGCATGACCGTGCCGCTGTCTTCGTTCAAGGGCCGGGTGGTGTTGCTCAATCTCTGGGCGACGTGGTGCGCACCCTGCGTCGCAGAGCTGCCGGACCTGGCGCGGGCGCAAGCCGCGTTGGGGCAGGACAAAGTGCTGGTGCTGCCGATCGACATGGAAAAGCTGGAGGTTGCGAAGATCGAAGCCTTCCTGAAAGAACACGAGGCCGGCTCTTTGCCCGTCCATGCCGACCGCACCCTCGCGGTCATGCGCGGCTTCGAAGCCTTCGCGCTGCCCTTTACCGTGCTGATCGATGCCGAGGGGCGCGAGATCGGCCGCGCTTCAGGCCCGCAGGATTGGGACCACCCAGACGTGGTGGCCTATTTGCGCGGCCTGGCCGAGAGCCCGACCGCGCAATAAGCGAGCTTTAGCGCGTCGGGACCGGATGGTCGCCGCGATAATCGTAGAAGCCGCGGCCGGTCTTGCGACCCAGCCAACCGGCTTCGACATATTTCACCAGAAGCGGGCAGGGGCGGTATTTGGAATCCGCGAGCCCCTCATAGAGAACCTGCATCACCGATAGGCACGTATCGAGGCCGATGAAATCGGCGAGCTCGAGCGGACCCATGCGGTGGTTAGCGCCGAGGCGCATCGCGCTGTCGATGGATTCAACATTCCCGACGCCTTCATACAGCGTGTAGACGGCCTCGTTGATCATCGGCAGCAAAATGCGGTTGACGATAAAGGCCGGGAAATCTTCCGCCTGCGCGGAGGTCTTGCCCAGGCGCTTCACCAGATCGATCGCCGAGAGATAGGTTTCTTCTTCGGTGGCGATGCCTTTGATGACTTCGACCAGCTGCATCACCGGCACGGGATTCATGAAGTGCACGCCGATGAAGCGTTCCGGCCGATCGGTCGCCGCGGCCAGCCGCGTGATCGAGATCGACGAGGTGTTGCTCGCGATCATCGTCTTGGGTCCGATGCGCGGGCAGAGGTCCTGATAGATCTTGCGCTTGATCTGTTCGTTCTCGGTCGCGGCTTCGATGACGATATCGCGGTCGCGCATCCCTTCCAGATCGGTCGCGGTTTTGATGCGTGCCATCGCCGCGTCGGCATCGGCTTGCGTGACGAGGCCTCGGCTCACCTGGCGTGCCAGGTTCTTGCTGATGCTGTCGCGGGCGCGGCCGAGCGCGTCAGCGTTGATATCTTCCATGATGACGTCGCAGCCTGCGAGCGCGCAGACATGTGCAATACCATTACCCATTTGTCCGGCGCCGATGACGCCGACTTTTTCGATTCTCATAATGACCTGCCGTTCCGATGAAGTTCCGCGCTTGCCGGCTTCGAATGCGAGGACCGCATTCCCACCGGAGATACCACTCGATTTTCTCGTCTCATCTTCTACCCCAGCGCCCGTTCCAGTTCGGGCAACGCCTCAAACAAATCCGCAACCAAGCCATAATCGGCAACGCCGAAGATTGGTGCGTTCTCGTCTTTGTTGATCGCAACGACGATTTTCGAATCCTTCATGCCCGCGAGATGCTGAATGGCGCCGGAAATGCCGACGGCAATATACAGCTCCGGCGCAACGATTTTTCCGGTCTGCCCGACTTGATAATCATTGGGCACGAAGCCGGCATCGACAGCCGCGCGCGAAGCGCCAAGCCCTGCCCCCATCTTGTCGGCGATGCGCTCAAGCAGGATGAAATTTTCTTTCGACCCCATGCCGCGTCCGCCCGATACGATGATGCGCGCATTAGTCAATTCGGGCCGTAGCGAGACGGAGAGATTTTCGCTCGTGAAACGCGAGGTGCCGGGATCGGCTGCTGGTGCTACGGTTTCGATGATTGCATTGCCGCCCAGCGGCGCGGCTTTGAAAGCTGACGTACGCACCGTGATGACTTTCACGCCGCTCGGAATTTGAATTTTCTGAATCGCATTGCCGGCATAGATCGGACGTAAAAATGTGTCTGGCGCTTCGACCGCGACAATCTCCGACACTTGCGCGACGTCGAGACGCGCAGCGACGCGCGGCAGCGTGCTTTTTCCCGTCGCGGTGGCGGGCGCAAGAATCGCGTCATACTTGCTTGCAACCGAAAGAATGAGTTCGGCGAGCGGCTCCGCAAGTTGATGCGCGTAGCGCGCATCGTCGGCCGCAAGCACGCGCGCAACACCTTGAATCTCGGCGGCAGCGGCAGACACAGACGCAATGTTCTGTCCCGCCACCAGCACATGCACGGTGTCAGAGATTTGCGCTGCTGCCGTCACAGTTTTAGCGGTGGCCTCGCTGAGGCGTCCCTTGTCATGCTCGGCAAGAACAAGAGCGGGCATCAGAACACACCCGCTTCGCGAAGCTTCGTTACCAACTCGCCGGCATTGGCGACGCGCGTGCCGGTGCGCCTCTTGCTCGGTTCGCTCACGCCCAAAATTTTCAGCCGCGGGCTTACATCGACGCCGCATTCCGGCGCCGTTTTTTCGGCGATCGGTTTTTTGCGCGCCTTCATGATGTTCGGAAGCGAGGCGTAACGCGGCTCGTTCAGGCGAAGGTCGGTGGTGATGATGGCGGGCATATCGAGATCGATTGTCTGCAGGCCGCCGTCCACTTCGCGCGTCACCTGAATATGCCCATCGCCGATTTCGAGTTTCGAGGCGAATGTCCCTTGCGGCCAGTTCAGGAGTGCGGCCAGCATCTGGCCGGTCTGGTTGCAGTCGTCGTCGATGGCCTGCTTGCCCATGATGACGAGGCCGGGCTTTTCCTCCTCGACCACCGACTTCAAAATCTTCGCCACCGCGAGAGGCTCCAGCTCGCCGTCATGGCGGATCAGAATGCCGCGGTCGGCACCCATCGCCATAGCTGTGCGTAATGTCTCGGACGCTTGCGCCGGTCCGATCGACACGGCGACCACTTCCGTCACCGTGCCCTTTTCCTTCAGACGCAGGGCTTCCTCGACCGCGATCTCATCGAAGGGGTTGATGGACATTTTGACATTGGCAAGCTCGACGCCCGATCCGTCGGTTTTCACCCGAACCGCGACGTTGAAGTCGATCACCCGTTTAACGGGGACGAGAACCTTCATCTGCGCTGAAGCCTTTAGGCGTCTAGACCGAAGAGGACATTGTCCACCACGGCCATTGTGCGGCGCAACAATTACTGTTCCCGTTGGGGGCGTGTCAACGAAACGTCATGGCCCCCAAAGATTTACCAACCACCGCATGCAGCCGCGTCATTGCGCCGCATCAACGGCAGCAGCCGGAATAGAGCCGATCGCCAAGCCGCGCGGCCACGCTGTAGGCGTAACGCCGCTCCGACATGCCGTCGGAGCAGGCCTCGGCCTCGATCAAAAGAGAAGATGGGTCGCCCCGGTCCAACGCGGTGTGCAGCCATAGGTTGGGGTGTTTAGAGGCTGAAATGGGGGCAGCAAGGGCAATTCGGCCCTTTGCTTGGCCTAGGTCCAAATTGGTGTCGGCGCGGCCATAGCCGATCTCGACGCTCCAAAAGGGCTCGGTTCCGGTGCAGGTGAGGCGGACGGGAAGGCGCCGCTGCTCCGCTGCATCGCCATAGGCGAGAAAGCGCGCATTGGCCCAGCCGCGGGCACGGCCCTTCTGGACCTGAATCCAGTCGAGAGTCTGAACCGCCTGACCGACAATCGTGATGCCGCCATCGGTTGGCGCAAGAAATCCCAATTGGCGGGAACGCGCGTCCGGCTGTTCGCGAAGATTGAGCGTGTCGCCCGGCCTGACACTTATAACGCTAAGCATCGGCAATGGCTCGGCGGCGAGAGCGGCGCAAGCGCCAGCCAGCATGGCAATCGCGATAGAGGCATATTTCATCTTCGTCTCCTTCACTCGCGGCAGCGCACCATCTCTGCTCGGCACACGCAATCACGATTGGATGTTTCATGGGCACAATGATACTTTTTGCTTCAGGCGAAAAATCGCTTCGTGAAAAATCTCGGGGGAATGCGATGCACAGAACACGACTCTGGCTTCTGTCGAGCACGGCACTGTTTCTTTTCGCAGCCACGCAGTCCGCTTTCGCGGCGAGCGCGGTAGCCTTATCCGGCCAAGTGAGCTCCGCAAAAGAAGGCGCCATGGAAGGCGTGCTTGTCACCGCGAAAAGAGAAGGCTCGAACATCTCCGTTACGGTCGTGAGTGACGACAAAGGACGCTACCAATTTCCCGCAGGTCGTCTTGAGCCCGGAAAATATAACCTGAAAATTCGCGCCATCGGCTATGTCCTCGATGGTCCGCGCGACATCAGCGTCACCGCCGGCGGCGCTGCTGCGGATTTGAAGCTCGCTCCCACCACCAACATCGTGCCGCAGTTGACCAATTCGGATTGGTTGATGAGCATTCCAGGAACGGAGTAAGAAAAGCGCGGTATCGAAGGCTGTGGCAGCTGCCACACGCTGCAATTGCCGCTCACCTCGACCTATACGAAAGAGCAATTCGCCAACGACGTCTTGCCGCGCATGGCCATGATGACGAGCCAGGCATTTCCGCTTGTGGTGCAAAAGCGCATCGTTGAGAGCGGGCGCGCGCGTGCCGCCGACGCCTCTATGCGGATTGCCACCTATCTCGCCTCGCTCAATCTTTCGAGCGGCCCAGCATGGACATACAATTTCAAATATGCGCCGCGTCCGAAGGGCGAGCACACCAAAGTCATCATCACCTCGTACGATCTTCCCCGCCGGACCATGCAGCCGCATGACGTTGTGCGCGACGACAAGGGCTTCGTCTGGATTTCAAACTTCGGCGAAAACTCGCTGTCGCGGCTCGACACCAAGACCGGCGAGGTGAAGGAGTTCACCTATCCGGCTACGCGCGCCGGAGGCTATGCCAATGGCAATCTCAATCTCGAATTCGATAAAGCCGGCAATATATGGACCGGTCTGATGAACCAAACCGGCATCGCGAAGTTCGGCCGCATCACGGAAAAATTTCAATTCTTTCCATTGCCAGAAGCCATGCGTGACGATCGCAGTCAGCAGGCGATGGTCGCGCCGGCTAATTCGCATGTGGACGGCAAGGTTTGGATGAACGACGCCGAGCATCCGTCAATCGCGCGGGTCGATATCGCGACCGGGAAATTCGACAACTGGTTCCTGCCGTTCAAGGACATGCCGGCCGGTCAGCGGCATGGCGCCTACGGCATTTACACCGACTCGCACAACAACGCTTATTTGCTGGATTTTCCGAGCCAATATATTTGGAAGGTCGACGCCAAGACCGGCGCGTCCACCGCCTTCAAAACGCCAACGGAAGATTCACGGCCGCGACGCAGGCGCATGGACGCTCAGGACCGGCTGTGGTTCGCGGAATGGGGCGTCGGCAAGGTCGCTATGCTCGACACCAAGACCGGCGCCTTCACCGAATGGCCGGTGCCGGGCGCCTATATTTCGCCCTATGACGCTCAGGTCGACAAGAACGGCTGGGTGTGGACCAACAATATGGAAGACGACCGCGTCACCCGCATCGACACCAAGACCGGAAAGACGATCCAATATCTGATGCCGATCGAAACCAATGCGCGCCGCGTGTCGATCGACAATAGCGAAGCGCGTCCCGTGATGTGGCTTGGCGCAAACCACAAAGCGGTGGTGATGAAGGTGGAACCACTGGAGTAGTCGCCACCTCTACGAGCAGCCTTCAACCCATTCGACTTCCGGCTCGCGGCCGGCGCGGTAGCGCGTGACCTTGGTACCGTCGGTCTCGAACACATAAGCCAGTCCAGCTTTCGCCGGATCGGTGACAATCAGATAATGGCCGTCTTCGTATTTGTGCGGCTGCGTGGTGACGTTGCCGGGATAGAGCGCCAAGACCTCGCTGTCTTCGCTCCCAATGAAAGCGCCGAGACTTGTCAGGACGGCCGGATTTTCGATGTCGATGCGCGCGATGACATCTTTGATCAGCATAAATGCCACGCCCTCCGGTCCGTCGGCCGGGTAGCCGTAATTGCACTCCTGATCGGGCTCGAAGGGATCGGGCACACGCAAATTTTCAGGGCCGCCAAGCGCACTCTCGGCTTCCTCGCGCGTCATGCCGATTTTGACCGGGCCCCAGCTGTCGATGGCAACGAGATGATATTTTGAAACCACCATCGGATCGGTTGCGGGCGTAACGCTGGGATCTGGTGCGGGGGCCTGTGTAACGATCGGTGCGCTCGCCTCAGGCGCTTGGTCCGGCCCCGATTTATAGATCTGCCATGCAACCAGCGACGCCAGCGCGAGGCCGGGCGCAACGAAGGCGGTTGCAATGATCCAAGGCTTCATAGCCCAGACTTTCTAACCACAGCCTCGCGGCATGCGCGATGCGTCAGCCTTCCGGCAACAGGATCTCGCGCTTGCCCTGATGATTGGGCTTCGAGATCATCCCGTCTTCTTCCATTTTTTCGATCAGCCGCGCGGCGCGGTTATAGCCGATCTGCAAACGGCGCTGGATGTAAGACGTCGAAACCTTGCGTTCGCGCGCGACAATGGCGACGGCCTTGTCGAACAATTCGTCGCCGCCCTCGGCGCCGAGCAGCGCGTAGGGATCTTCGCCGTCTTCTTCGGGTTCCTCAGTGACGGCGTCGAGATATTCCGGCCGGCCTTGCGTCTTCAGGAAGCGGACGATTTCTTCCACTTCGGTATCGGTGACGAACGGTCCGTGCACGCGGCGAATGCGTCCGCCCGCCATCATATAAAGCATATCGCCCTGGCCCAGCAGCTGCTCGGCGCCTTGTTCGCCGAGAATGGTGCGGGAGTCGATCTTCGACGTCACCTGGAAGCTGATACGCGTGGGGAAGTTCGCTTTGATGGTGCCGGTGATCACGTCCACCGACGGGCGCTGTGTGGCGGCGATTAAATGGATGCCGGCGGCACGTGCCATCTGCGCCAGACGCTGCACCGCACCTTCGATTTCCTTACCGGAGATCATCATCAGATCGGCCATTTCGTCGACCACAACGACGATGTACGGCATCGGCTCGAGTTCGAGCACTTCGTCTTCGTACACGGGGCGTCCGGTTTCGCGGTCGAAGCCGGTTTGCACCGTGCGCTTCATGACCTCGCCTTTTTCTTTGGCCTTCTTGACGCGCTCGTTGAACGCCTCGACGCCACGCACGCCGATTTTGGCCATCTTGCCGTAGCGCTGTTCCATTTCGCGCACGGCCCATTTCAGCGCCACGACGGCCTTCTTGGGATCGATGACGACGGGCGCCAAAAGATGCGGAATATCGTCGTACACGGACAATTCCAGCATTTTGGGATCGATCATGATCAAGCGGCATTGCTCCGGCGGCATGCGGTAGAGCAGCGACAGGATCATGGTGTTGAGGCCGACTGACTTACCCGAGCCGGTCGTGCCGGCGATGAGTAAATGCGGCATCTTGGCGAGATCGGCCATCACAGGTTCGCCGCCAATGGTTTTGCCCAGTGCGAGAGTCAGCGGAGCGCGCGCCTTTTCGTAATCGGCGGACGAAAGCAATTCACGCAAATACACCGTTTCGCGGCGTTGATTGGGTAGCTCGATACCGATGACATTGCGCCCCGGTATCACGGCAACGCGTGCCGCCACGGCGCTCATCGAACGCGCAATGTCGTCCGAGAGGCTGATGACGCGCGACGATTTCACACCGGCAGCGGGTTCGAGTTCGTACAGCGTCACTACCGGTCCGGGGCGCACGGCGGTAATGCTGCCACGCACGCCGAAATCGGACAGCACAGTTTCGAGCAGGCGCGCATTTTCTTCCAGCGCGTCGTCCGACACGCTCGGCAAACCCACGTCCGATGGTGGCTCGGTGAGAAGGCCGAGCGGCGGCAATTGATATTCGCCTTCGCCCAGATTGAACGCCGGCTGGGTAGCGGGTTTGAGTTTCACCTTGCGGACTTCTTCGCGGCGCACGCGTTTCTCGCGGCCGATTTTCTCACGGCTGCTTTTGCCGTTGCGCGGCAGCAAGGGTTCGGGTGCTACCGAAAGAGGATCGTCGTCCTCTTCTTCGTCATCCTCGTCTTCGTCCTCTTCGTCGTCCTCGTCTTCATCCTCGTCTTCGTCTTCGTCTTCTTCGTCGTCCTCATCCGAGTCCTCGGAGTCGTCGCCGTCCTGTGCATGGCGACGAAAACGCAGACGATCAGCCATGCCGGCGCCAAATGCGCCTGCGTGGCCAAAGGCGAACGGCACGGCTTTGGCGGTGGACCAGACGCGGTGGAACGGAATGCCTGACGACAGGATCATCAGCGCGAAGCCAAGAATGGCGAAGAGAATCGGGAATACCGGGTAAAGCAACGGCATTTCGAATGACGTCACGATTTTGGTGCTGAAGAAAGCTGTCAACGTTCCAGCGAGGCCGCCCCAACCGGCGGGAAGGCTTTCGCTTGCCGGAAGTGCGCCAAGCCCGGCACCCAGAAAAACGAGGCCGAGCAAAGCGGCGACAATGCGCCAGCGATATTGCGGAACGGGTTTGCCTTTGGTCAGGCGCCAACCCCAGGTGCCGAGGGGAAGGGCGAGGGCCAGAGCGGCGATACCGATCGGGCGTAGGAGAAAGGCTGCGGAATAGGCGCCTGCCGCTCCCAGCCAATTGCTGGTGTCACGCGCGGTGGCGTTGTCGAGGCTCGGATCGGCTGAATCGTAGCTGGCCAAGGCGGCGAGAAGGAGGACTGCGAGGAAGAGCAGCGCCAAGCCGCCGCCGCGATGCAGGGTCTGCTTCACCACATCGGTGAACCAGCTCTTTACGGCTGCGACAGCATCGGTGATGGCGGCGTTGCGAGAACGCGGCTGATAAACGCCCGTAGCGCGGCGTGAGGTGCTCATTCAGGCCTCCCGATCTCGGAGTATTTCCGCGACCCATTCAAGAGCAGCGTTAATGGTTACCAAATCGTGAACGAGGGCGATTCTGACATAAGGAAACGCCGGATTGGTACCGGGATTTGCGGGGTCGGTCGGGAGCGCCATATAGGCGCCAGGCATCGCCCGAACGCCGCTTCGCCGCCACAGCTCGGCCGCGAAGGCGGGGCCGTCCCCGACGTCGAGCCAAAGATAGAAGCCGCCCTGCGGGCGCCGGAACCCTTTGGTGTTGCCGAGGAGCCGCTCAGCGATATCGAAGCGCTTGCGGTAAAGGGCGCGGTTCTCCTCCACATGACTGTCTTCACTCCAGGCCGCGACCGACGCGTCCATGGTGGGAACCGGCATTTGCGGCGCAGCCAAATTGCGGAAGGCGCGAAGGCTCGCCATCACGGCGGGAGGCCCGACCATGAAGCCGCTGCGCAGGCCGGGCAGGTTGGAACGCTTGGAGAGCGAATGGAAACTGAGCAGCCGCTCGCAGCCAGGACGTAAGGAGAGCGCGCCCACCGGTGGTTCGCGGTCGTAGATGTCGGCGTAGCATTCGTCGGCGAGCACGGTGAAATCGAATTCGTCGGCCAGCCGGAGCAAAGCGTGCCATTGGGCTGCGGTTGCCACCGCGCTCTCGGGATTGGACGGCGAGCAATAGAACGCCGCGACGGTGCGTTCGAGAACGGCTTTCGGCACACGCGCGAAATCCGGCAGGAAATTCGTCTCACGCAAGGACGGCACGTAATAAGGCTCGGCGCCGGCGGCCAACACGGCCGCGGGATAAACCCCATAGAACGGGTTGGGCATCAGGACGACGGGGCGCCCGCCGTTTTTCGTTTCAGGCACCAGCGCGAACAGCGAATAGAACAATCCCTCGCGGGAGCCCGCCAGCGGCAAAATCTGCGTTTCGGGATCGATAGCGCCCTCAGCCAGTTCGTAGCGACGCTTAAGCCAGCCGGCCGCAGCGGCACGTAAAGCGACCGTGCCGGCAATCGGCGGATAGCGGCCATAGTCGCGTGCCTGGCGGTTAAGGATGTCCGTGACGAATGTCGGCGGCGGGTCCTGCGGTTCGCCCACGGTCATGGGCACGGCGGCGCCGTTCACGGCGAAATGCGGTGTGATCCCGTTTAGTAATCGTCCCAAGCTGTCAAAGGACGAGGGCGGAACGAGGGACATGCGCCCAGGCAAATTAAGTCCCGGCTGCATGCGCCGACAATGCTCCGATGAATCAAATGAGGCGGCGCAGCATAGTGTCCGGATCGGAGCCTGTCATCTGGTGGAGAGGCGAGGCCGCCCGCCGGTTGAAATCATCCGTAAGCGGACGGATTCCGTCAGTGGATGGGAACAAACGAGCGGTAGTGATCGGCGGAGAAATAGAGATCGCCGCCACAGCCGCGCACGACGCGCCGCATACCGGGACCGTCGATGCCCGGCGTCGGATGGACATATTCGCGGTAATAGCCTTCCGGCTTTATCGGCAGCAGCCGTTCACGATTGTAGAAAGTATCGCCGTCGCGCGGGTGCGGGTCGTAGCGGCCGGTGCGGATGCGATCGAGTGTAGGGCACAAATCGGCAAGGCGCGGCGGAAGCTGGATATCGCCGATTGTTGCGCAAGGATCGCCGTCGTTGCTCTGTGAAGGCGCAGGCGTCTGCGCGGCGTAAGGGCTGAGCCACGCAGCAGCCAGAAGCCCGACGGCCAGAAGAGCAAAGCGGATGGCGGACTTACGCGGCATATCCATCGCGGGATCGAAAATTGTTCCCGCAACCTAATCACATTGTCCGCGTCTGCCAAAAAAAATGGGCCGGCATGAAGCCGGCCCATTCCACATCCGAGCGTAAGCTGCGGATTACATATTGTAGGCGCGTTCTCCGTGTTCGGCGATGTCGAGCCCTTCGCGCTCGCTCATTTCCGAAACCCGCAAACCGAACACCATCTTGATGAAGAGGAAGATGACCGTGCTGCCGACGCCAGACCAGATGATCGTGGTCAGGACGCTTTTGAACTGCGCCATGACCTGCGTCGCCATACCCGGGTAGACCGACATGCCAGTCGTGTAGTCGACGATACCGGCGCCGCCGAGAGCGGGATCCACCAGAATGCCGGTGGCGATAGCGCCGAAAATGCCGCCGACGCAGTGCACGCCGAAGACGTCGAGGCTGTCGTCGTATTTAAGCGCCTTCTTGATTCCCGTGCAGGCAAAGAGGCAGATCGGTCCGACCAGAAGCCCGAGGACGACCGCGCCCATGGGTCCGGAGAAGCCGGCTGCCGGTGTGACTGCAACAAGACCCGCGACCGCACCCGAAGCTGCACCGAGGAGGCTCGGCTTGCCTTTGGTGAGCCATTCCGCGAGCGGCCAAGACAGGCCGGCAGCGGCAGTGGCTACGAAGGTGTTGACCATCGCGAGAGCGGCGTAGCCGTTTGCTTCCAAATTGGAGCCGGCATTGAAGCCGAACCAACCGACCCAGAGCAGCGAAGCGCCGACCATGGTGAGCGTGAGCGAATGCGGGGGCATCGGTTCACGGCCATAGCCGATACGACGTCCGCAGAGGATCGCGCCGATCAAGGCCGCAACACCGGCATTGATGTGCACAACCGTACCGCCGGCGAAATCAAGCGCGCCGAAGGCCCAGATCATGCCTGCACCGGCCACAGTCGCGTCCGCGGTGTTCGTGGAGGCGAACATCGGTCCCGGCCACCACCACACCATGTGGGCCATCGGGAAGTAGACGAGGGTTGGCCAAATGATCGAGAAGGCGACGATGGCGCTGAATTTCATCCGTTCGGCAAAGCCCCCCAGAACCAGTGCCGTGGTGATCGCCGCGAATGTCATCTGGAACGCGACAAAAGCGAGTTCCGGAATAACGACGCCGACGGAGAAGGTCTCCACCACCGTGCTCGGATCGACGCCAGCGAGGAAAGCCTTGCTGAAGCCGCCGACATAGGCGTTAAGCCCGCCGCCATCGGTGAATGCGAGGCTGTATCCCCACAACACCCAAACGATCATCACGATGCAGCAGACCGTGAGGACCTGCATCAGAACCGAAAGCATGTTCTTCGCGCGTACCAGGCCGCCGTAGAAAAGGGCCAGGCCCGGCACGATCATGAGCAGCACCAGGATTGTGGAAACGAGCATCCACGCGGTGTCGCCTTTGTCCGGAACCGGCGCCGCCGGTGCAGCGGCCTCTTGTGCGAACGCGCTCGCGCCCATGGCCATGAAACAGAATGCGGTCGCCGCAAAATCGCGCCCGATACGATGTAGAAGATTTCTCATTGGTGCTCCCCTGAAGTCGAGAAAGTTGAAAATTCTGGCTGTGGGCGCCTAGAGCGCGTCCGTGTCCGTCTCGCCGGTTCGAATGCGCACGACCTTCTCGAGCTCAACGACGAAGATTTTTCCGTCGCCGATCTGTCCGGTCCTAGATTTGGAAGTGATCGCCTCGATGACCGCATCCGCCAGTTCAGAGCGCACTGCGACTTCGAGTTTGATTTTGGGAAGGAAGTTCACGGCGTATTCCGCGCCGCGGTAGATTTACGTGTGGCCCTTTTGGCGGCCGTAACCCTTAACTTCGGTCACGGTCATGCCCTGGACACCCAGCGCGGAAAGCCCTTCCCGTACCTCGTCGAGCTTAAAAGGTTTGATGATTGCGGTAATGAGCTTCATGTCGTGATCCCCATTGGCGCTCGTTGTTGGTCCGCTTCTCGGACCGCTGCGTAAGGGCGTAGATCAAGATTCGTGCCGGTTTCCCGCAGCGCGGTAACACCTTGATAATATTTGCGTTAGGACCGAACCCCCTACCCCTAGTAGCGGAAGCGCATCCATATAAGGCTAAAGTATAGGCAGTTTGCACGAGTTGCCTACGGATTGTGCTGTTTTTCCCTACTGTGACCTATATTGGACGTTGGAGAGGGGCCGTAGCCTCGGATTTGGTTGTGCACGCGTCACGCTGGTGTGTGGCGTCGCTTCCGCGTAAGAGCGATCTTCGTCCGGAGCAGCGCAAAAAAGGGATGCCGGCTTAGGCATGAGTCAGACGCGCACCGATGTCCTGATTGCCGGCGGCGGGCTGGTAGGCCTGCCTTTGGCTTTGGCTTTGGCGCAAGGCGGGCTGAACGTCACTATCGCTGAGCCGGTTTCGCCCGAAACCATGACCGCCGAGCGCTTCGATGGCCGGGTTAGCGCCATCGCCTTTGCTAATATGCGCATGTACGAGGCGCTGGGCCTACGGGCGGTTTTGGAACCGAACGCGCAAGCGATCGACGAAATTCTTATTAGCGACGCCAAATTGGGGCGTAGCGCGTCACCGCTATCCTTGCATTTCGATCATCACGAGATCGGCGAGAAGCTCGGTTATATTCTCGAGAACCGCCACATCCGTACGGCGCTGATCGCGGCAATCGCCGCTGAACCGCGCATTACCTATCTGAGTGGACTCGCAGTCGCGGGCGTGGACATCGGAAAATCGTCCGCCGTGGCGCTCCTGTCCGACGGGCGGAGCATCGAAGTCAATCTTGTGGTGGGCGCCGATGGGCGAAATTCGTCATTGCGGGATGCGCAAAACATTGCGGTTGTGTCGTGGGATTATCCGCAGACCGGCATTGTCACCACGGTCGAGCACGAGCACCCGCATAACGGCGTCGCGTACGAACATTTTCTCCCCTCGGGACCGTTCGCCATTCTGCCGATGACGGGCAATCGTTCGTCTCTTGTCTGGACCGAGCGCAACGCTATTGCGCCCGCAATGATGGCGCTCGACCAGGATGCTTTCGCCGGCGAGATCCGCAAACGTTTCGGCGCGCATCTGGGTGAGGTAAATCCGGTTGGGCCGCGCTGGTCGTATCCATTGATGCTGCAATTGGCGCGCGCTTATGTGCGCCCGCGTTTCGCGCTTATCGGCGATGCGGCGCACACCATTCATCCGATTGCGGGGCAGGGGCTCAATCTCGGGCTCAAAGATGTCGCGGCCTTAGCGGAAACGATTCTGGACGCCGCGCGCCTTGGTCTGGATTTCGGCGCGCTGGATGTTTTGCAGCGTTACGAGCGCTGGCGCCGCTTCGATAGTTTTACGCTGGCTGTCGCGACCGAAGGTGTGAACCGCCTCTTTTCCAACGATCTCGCGCCGGTGCGCTTGGTGCGCGATATCGGTCTCGGTGTCGTCGACAAAATCGCGCCGCTGCGGCGGTTTTTTATGCGTCATGCCGGCGGCGATATTGGCCGTCTGCCGCGCCTTCTCAAAGGCGAAGCAGCTTAGTGAAGCGTTTCGCGGTTCCGTGTGGGCAGGGCGGCGTTTTCATGGGCCCTTCGGCCACCGCTATGATCGAGACGCCGCCCATCTAGATCGATATAGAATTCACGCGCCTGATCCACGATGGCGCGGTGCCTCGCGGCCTCGGCCGCCTCGCGCGTTTCGTAACGCACGCCAAGGAAAAGATAGACGGGCAGATCAATTCCGGTGCGCGGGTCCGGCTCTGAGATTTCGCTGATGTCCTCGAACTGTTCCGCCGCCATTTGCAGCGTCCGTTTGTAATGCGCCTGCGGATCGACGCGTTCACGCAATTCGTCTTCCTGGCGCTGGGCATTTCGGGCGTCGAAACGACGCAAAGCGGCTAGAACGCCCGCGCGATAGCGGTAGAGCACGCAGCCCGCTGCAAATATCAAGAAAACCAGGACCAAATTCGTCATGCGTGAATGACCCGTCCCCGACACCTAGCCGGGATCATACACATAGGTTCGAAATTCGTCTCGGCAAGGCGCGGGTTGAAAGCTTGGAGACAGACCTTCGCCTGCCCAATTCCAGCTGATACCATTCCTTGTTCGAACATCAGCTGGAAATTGCCTCGGCGCGTTCATGCAAAAAGATACGATCGTATGTGTGGATTACGCCACCAGCTATGGATTCAGTGTCCTGCTTATGGACCGACTGGCCGAGGCGTTTGAAAAACTCGGATTTCGAATCCTGAGAATCAATTTATTGGCCCCCCACCATGTATCTCAGATTCGCGAGGCAATCCGAGATCGCGCGCGCGTAGCCTTTGGGCTCAGCTGTCCGTTCGGCTTTTTCGATTTTGACGGAAAACCGTTTCCCGAATATCTCGACGCGCCGATGGTCGTCATATTGGTTGACCACCCAGCGTTCAAATTGCCGTGGCTTCCATTGAACAGTCCGCTCGCAATTGTCGGCTGCACGGATCCGTCCCATGTCGATTTTCTGTGGCGGCATGATGCGGCCGCTCATCCATTTCATTTGCCGCATTTCGATGTGCTGCCGCCCAAAACAACACGAGATGTAGAGGTTGACAAACAGGGCATATTCTTCTCGGGCATACTCGATGTGATGGGGAGATCGTGGGCTGCGGATGTCGCGAGCCCTGCGTCGATGGAATCGATTCGCAATCTTCAAATACAAGTCTTGGATCTCGTTGACATTTTGGAACGTGCGATATGGGACGAGAGCGCGCCATTGGATGTGTCACTTGAGGCGGCACTCAGCAATCAGCTGGGTGATTGGCGGAAGCAATTGGGTTTCCCGGAATATCTGCGGATTCTCTGTGAATGCGATGTGGTGGTACGGGCCGTTCGACGGCGGCGGGCGGTGTTCGAACTCAAGAACACCGATTTACGAATCATGGGGCATGGCTGGGAGAATTTTGGTGTTGAGAATGAAGGGATGCGTATCTATGCACCGCGGCCATATCTTGATTGCGAGAAATTCCGCGAGACGAGCCTTGTCAGTCTCGACATCTCGCATGGCCAGGTGTTTGCCGGCCATGACCGCATTATCAATGCCGCGCGGCTAGGCCAACCTGTGCTGGCCTTGGAGAGGCCGTATTTCAGCGGACCGAACGCGCCTCCGCACGTGCTGACATGCAAATTCGCCGATCTTCGAAGCAAGGCCGAGGAACTTCTCGCCGATCATGCGCGCATCGAAGAATTGGGCGATCGCGGCAAGGCACATTGGGAAAGCGGCGAATGGTCGCCGGAAAATGCAGCTCAGCGAATCTTGGACGCGATAGGCGTCGCCGGCTTTCAAGCTTGAATTCTTGCCAGGCGCGTCGCGCTGAAATTAGCCCATCGCCGGTTTGGAAATCGCATTCGCGAAATGCCTTGGCGGTTCTTTCAGATAATCCTCGCTCTGCATTTCCGAGAGGCGCGAAGCTGTGCGCGCGAACCAGGCTGTGTCATCGGTCAATGTGACAAGCGCGTTCGGTGGTGCCGCTGCCGAGCAAATCAGCTTCGCGCGCTCGTCGTAAAGCGTGTCAATAAGAAGCGTGAGCCGCCGCGCCTCGTTGCGCCGATCCTCCGGTAGAAGCGGAATATCGTCCAGCAGCAACGTGTGGAAATTCTGCGCTAGCACGACATAGTCGGACGCACCCAAAGGCTGCTCGCACAAATCGGCGAATGAGAAACGCGCCACGCCCTTGGCGGCGCGCGGCACGGTCAGAGGGCGGCCGAACACTTCCAATGAAATCTCTGCGCCTGCCGCATTGTCGGTCAGACGCTGCCAGGCTTCGTCGAGCGCGTGCGTTGCTTCAGCGCCGAGCGGTGTGTTGTACATTTTCACACCGGCCATGCGGTCGAGGCGGTAATCTTGTTTACCGCCTAGCTCCAAAACATCGAGATGAGATTTGATGGCGGCAATGAACGGCAGAAAGAGAGGGCGATTCAACCCGCCTTCATAGAGCCGATCCGGCGCGATATTGGAGGTGAGGATGATGACCGCGCCGGCAGCAAATAATTTTTCAAATAAGCGGCCCAGAATCATGGCGTCCGCCACATCGGTCACCTGAAATTCGTCGAAGCACAGCAGCCAGTTTTCGGCGGCAATCCGTTTGGCCACGGGCGCGATGGGATCGTCACCCGCTTCACGCACATACTCAGCGCGCCTATTGCGTTCGCGCTGGTCCAATTGCCGCCATTCATGAATGCGCTGATGCTTCTCCATCATGAAGGCGTTGAAATGCACCCGGCGCTTTTCGGATATTTCGACAGCGTCGAAGAACAGATCCATTAGCAGCGATTTGCCGCGACCGACCGTGCCGTGAATGTAAAGCCCTTTGGGCGCCGAAGGCGCGCGCGCGCCGAAGAAACTGCTCAGCGTTCCGTTGCTGCGCGGTTTGTAGTGCTTCAAGCCTTGCGCAAGTGCATCGAGTGCGGCGGCCACGCGCGCCTGATCGGAATCGGGTTTCAGCCGTCCCGATGCCAGGAGCGCGCGATACCGGGCAAGCGGGCCTTCCGACATCAGCCCGTTCGCCCGATCTCGCCTAGGCCGCGCGCAACAGCTTGCGGTTGATCAGGCATTCGGCGATCTGAACCGCATTGAGCGCGGCGCCTTTGCGCAGATTGTCCGACACGCACCACAGCGCCAGGCCGTGCTCGACAGTCGGGTCTTTACGGATTCGGCTGACATAGGTGGCGTCTTCGCCCGCTGCCTCGACCGGTGTCACGTAGCCGCCGTCCTCGTGCTTATCGACCACCAACACGCCCGGGGCCTCACGCAGGATGGCGCGCGCTTGCGCTGCCGTGATCGGCCTCTCGAACTCGATGTGAATGGCTTCGGAATGGCCGATGAACACCGGCACGCGCACGCAGGTCGCGATCACCTGGATATCGGGATCGAGAATCTTTTGCGTCTCGACCGACATTTTCCATTCTTCTTTGGTGAAGCCGGAATCGAGGAAGACGTCGATATGCGGGATCACGTTGAAAGCGATCTGCTTGGTGAATTTTTCCCGCTCGATCGGATCGGCAACGAACACCGAGCGCGTCTGGCGGAAAAGTTCGTCCATCCCGTCTTTGCCGGCGCCCGAAACCGATTGATAGGTAGCCACCACCACGCGCTTGATCTGTGCCGCGTCGTGGAGCGGCTTCAGCGCCACCACCATCTGTGCGGTAGAACAGTTCGGGTTGGCGATGATGCCTTTTTTGAATCCTGCGTCGAGCGCGGAGGCGTTCACTTCCGGAACTATCAAGGGAACATCACGGTCCATGCGCCACCTCGACGAATTGTCGATGACGATGCAGCCCATGGCGCCGATCTTCGGGCCCCAGGTCTCGGCCACTTTCGAACCGGCCGACATCAGGCAGAGATCCGTGCCCTTGAAATCGTAATGTTCGAGCCCTTTGACCTTCAAAATCTTGTCGCCGAACGAGATTTCCGTCCCGATCGAGCGCGACGACGCCAGCACCACAACTTCGGAGGCCGGAAATTCCCGTTCCGCCAATACGTTCAACATTTCCCGGCCAACATTGCCGGTCGCACCGACAACTGCGACTTTGTATGCCATAGGCTTCCCCTTCTAGGGTCATCTCTTCCGCCGGGTTCCCGGACGGGCGCGCACACATATAGCAAGGGCGCGTGCGGGAAAAGGCCGTGTTGAGCCGAGCTGAGTCTGCCTGCCTTCGGCTGGCAGCCGAGGTTCCGGCTTAAATTTGTCACTGTTCCATAGGCGCCGCCGGCGCAAAATGCGCGCAGCCTTTTCGTTAAAACCGGCTTTCGAAAGTTACTTTTAGAGAAGATGTGAACTGTTGCAGTGGATTGTCTAACGGGCCAGTCCGACGCTGACGGCTGGTGGTGGGTAAGGGGAACCATTCTATGAACAACACGCTGAAACGCGCGATTGCGGCGCTTGCCCTATCGGCACTTGCGACCAATGCTATGGCTCAGGCCAAATGCGCCCAGCCGCAGGATGTGGTGGCGCTCCGGGCTGCCGGCATGCAGCAAAAGCTGATGGTGGCGGCGCTCTCTTGCGATGCCATCCCGCAATACAACCGCTTCGTCACCGCCTATCAGGGGGAACTGCAAGCCGCCGACCGCAACCTCCAGGCCTTCTTCCGCTGCCTCAATCCCCGCACCGGCACGTCCGACTACCACGCATACAAGACGAAACTGGCCAACGGTTCGTCGATGAACAGCATCGGCGACATGCGGGCGTTTTGCGAAGGCGCCGCATCCATGTTCGCCACCGCGCTCGACGCCGGTAAACAGACGCTGGCCGCGTTCATGTCCACGCAGCCGGAACAAAACGACGCCAATTACGGCGCCTGCCCGGGCCAAGGAAATCGGCCCGTCAGCTCCTTGGAGGAGCGTACGGCGGAACCGCCGGAAGTCGTGCCGACCCCGTGGGAGAAGCCGGCGATGCTCGCCTATTGGCGTCCGCCGCTGACGTTTTTCCCGGGCAATGTTTTGGATTCAAGCGCGCGGCCGGGAACTCTCTAGACCCGCGCGAAAACTTTGTTTCGGAACAAGGGGTGGACCGAGGGTCCGCCCCTTTTCTTTTGCGCCACGCCGCCTCCCGATTTTTGTTACATTGGCTTGACTGAAACGGCGCGTCTTAGCGGGCTCTACATGTTGTCCATTGCAGAAGAATCTCCCGTGCAAGACGAGATCTTGCAAATGATGCGGGATGCCGATGCGCATCACGCCGCGCTCTATCCCGCGACAAGCAATCATCCCGTCTATCTCGAACGCCTGACCGCGCCCGATGCCCGTTTCTGGGTGGCGCGCCTCGATGGAATGCCAGTGGGATGCGCCGCCCTCATTTGGGGCTTCGATCGCCAAGGCGAAATCAAGCGCATGGATGTGGTGCCGGCGGCGCGCGGAACGGGTGTCGGGAACGCGCTATTGAATGCGGTTGAAGACGGTGCGCGGTTTGAACGCTTGCGCGTATTGCGTCTCGAGACGGGCGCGAAAAATACCGAGTCACTCGAACTCTATCGCCGCAGGGGCTATTTGAATTCCGAGCCCTTCGACGAATATCACGCCGATCCCAACAGCGTTTTTCTGTCCAAATCGCTTTAGCGGAGAAAATCCATCAGCGTGCGCGAGGCAAAATAGGCGGCGCCGAAGGCAATCGCCCAAATCAGGAATTTTACGGCTTGCTGTCCTCGGGGCTGGTTGGCCATGGGTTCTGCGCTCGATCTCGTTTCATGAATGCGTTCGCGCCGAATTTAAGCGTCGAGAACAGCATTTTCCAACCCCGCAACTGCCTGGGGACTGGCGCGGAAGACAAAGGCATAGCGGCCGGGAAGAATATAAATCTCCTGCTCGGGGCCCTTCGCGGTTTCCAGCAATTTCAGCAGGCGGTCGCGCGGCGTGACGTGGAAGAGGCGCAGCCAAGCGCGAAGCGCACGGCCGAACGGACTCCATAGGCCTTCGAGATCGCCGAAATCCACCACATGAACGCGGCCGCGCGTACCGACCGAGCGGGCAGCGGCGGCAAGCGCGGCGCGCCAATCGGGAATCATCGAAAGGCTGTAGGAGAAAATCGCGTGGTCGAACGGCGCCGACAGGCCGAACATCGCGGGCGATGTATTTTCGGCATAGCCGTGGACAAGCTTGATCCGCTGCGACAGGCCGGCCTTGCGCACGGCTTCTTCCGCCGTGCTCAACATTTCATGCGATGCGTCGAGCCCATACAGCATGACGCCGGGATAGGTTTCGGCGATGCGGATGAGGTTGCGCGCCGTCCCGCATCCGATTTCCACAATGCTCTGTCCCGGCGTTGCGCCAAGTTCGCGCACCAGCCGGTCGCGCCCGAGCAGATAATATTTCCGCGTCAGATCATAGATATGGCGCTGGTTCCGATAGACCTGATCCATGAGGGCGGCATGGCCGCGCGGCGGACCATTCTCGGGGTCGGCATTCTCGGCCAAGCTAGATCCTCGCCGCTGTGTCAGTGCGTCGTCGATTGGGCGCCCGAAGACGGCACGCCAGCTGAGCCGTGGCGGACATAGACGTGGAAGCCGCCATAGATCGACGAGCGGTCGCGGGCGTGAAAGGCCTTGCTCTCGGCTTCGAGATATTGCCAGTGCTCCAACAATTCCGGCGGCAATTTCTTGGGCAGAAGCGATTCTTTTCCGGCGGTGCGGAAAATCACGCGCGCATCTTTCGCGTCCGCCGTGCGGTCGATCTCGCTCCACAACGCCGTCATCTGCTCGGCGCTCATCCAATCTTGCGCATCGAGCAAGACATAGCGGTGCAAACTGCCGGCCGGTTGTGCCGCCAAGAAATCCGTCATTGAGGCGTGGTGAACCTCAACGGAACCTACGCGCGATTTGATGGTGTCGTAGTTCTCGCTGCGCAGATAAGGCGGAACCGCGGTGCCCTTTTTCACGTCATAAGAGCGGCCAAAGGCCTGCCAGGCGAAATAATTTTCCGCGATGGGAAAGTCGCAGGCGAGGCGCTCGACGCGCTCGCGCAACGTCGTGATCGGATTGCCGTCGGCGGATGCGGTCACCAGCTCATCATATTGAGCCGGCGGAATGCCGAGTCCGTAATAGGAAACCGGCATGCGCGAGAGAAAGCGCACCAGCCTGTTGTCGAATAAAGGCGCGATAGTACGATCGAAGATCGCGCGTTGCTCTTCGGGCGTTTTCGCCGCGAGAATTTCGTCCAGCCTCTTGCCGTGCAGCCTGGCGACGGCGTGAAGAACGCCGATGAAACGGCCTAACAGACCGTAGCGGTAGAGATTGCGGGCGAACATATTGATGCGCCGGCCATGGATCGGCATGCGCCGCTCCCAATACCGGCGCGTTTCAATGTCCAGTTTCGAGGCCAGGAAATTATCGAACAGGCTGCGGTTACGCTCATCCCGCGCGACGCCGAAAAAGCGGAAAAATTCGGCGTAATCCAAATGCTCGAGCGCCTGCAATTTGAGGCGCGTCAAAGCGATGTGATTGGGGTTGAGATCGACCGCGATAATGCGCGCCGGCCCGGCCGTCAGATAGTTGAGGACATTGCAGCCCCCGGACGCGATCGTGATCAGCCGATGTTGCGGCTTGAGGTCGAACGCTTCCAGGTCGACCGCAGGATCTTCCCAGATCTGATTGTAGACAAATCCCTGGAACATCAGGGTGAAAAGCCGCTCCAAGGCGCCCCTTTTTGTGGTCGCGGGGCGCTGATGTGCGGCGCGTTCCAGAAGTGCATTGGCCATGCGTGGGTTCGGCCCTTGTTCTCTTGGCGGCGGCTGACGGTAGTGTGGGGGCCTCTATCGGCTGTTTTGTCTTTGTTTGCAACATAGTCGGGTTCCATTGTCCGGGCTGCTTCCCCTGTTGGCGGGACGAGCGTAAGCGGCCGGGTTGCGGCGTGTTCATGCGGGTCCTTCCTCGAATTTCGGCGCTAGACTGCCGGAGGATTCGACGTAGGACTCTGGAGAGTGAATGACCGAAACACATTCGGCGTTGCAGGATTTGGTGGCGCTGCTGGACCTTGAAAATGCAGCGCCCGATCTCTATCGCGGCGTCAGCCCATCGGATCGCTGGCAACGTGTATTCGGTGGACAGGTTCTTGGTCAGGCACTGGTGGCGGCTACGCGCACCATCGAAGGGCGCTACTGCCATTCGCTGCACGCGTATTTTCTTCGGCCCGGCGATCCCAAGACACCGATCCTCTACCGCGTCGAGCGCAGTCACGATGGGAATAGCTTCGCGTCACGCCGCGTAACCGCGCTGCAGAACGAGCGCCAGATTTTCATCATGGATGCGTCGTTTCAGATTCATGAGGAAGGTATCGAGCACCAGCTCGCTATGCCTGACGTGAAACCACCGGAAGAGTTTCGCAGCGAACGCGAGTGGCGGCTTGAATTCGCAGATGCCATTCCGCCGGAGCTGCAGGAATATTTCCTGAAAGAGCGGCCGATCGAGATACGGCCGTTATTGATCGGCCCCCATTAGGTGGTCCGGTTTGAATGTTAGTGCATTGCTTCTTCCTTGGCCATTGCTGCCTGGAGGTGGAGCGTAGCGGAACCGGAAGGCGGCAATGGCGGCGTCGCGGTTTCCGGGGCCGGTGGTCGGTAGCCGAGGCTG
>CANIHD010000010.1 GCA_947467345.1 Alphaproteobacteria bacterium | reverse complement strand
TTTTTGATCGGCTGCTTTCCAGACGGTTTTTCCATGCCGAAAACGTGACACGTTTCCGACCCGCTGAAAACTGCATTAACAGATTGATTATAATGAAGTTCTATGTGGCGGGGCGGCTAAATTTGTCCACCTTTTCCCGCGAAGAGCCTTCTTTGGATCGTGTTCTCGCCCATGGTCATGCTTATCGGCGCCGCGGGCCTTATTATTTTACTGACCGCTTTAGCAGCCACGCGCTCGCCTCAAGGATGGATCGGCGTCGGCGCCATCATCGTTCTCGGCGTCTACTTCCTGCTCAATTTCAACCATTTCGTTTCCATCGGCGACTACGTCGTGTTTCAGGGACATTTTGCGCACATGGAACCGCGCTATCTCGAGATCATCGCGGAGGCCGAGCGTGATCAAAACATTCCGTTGAACGAAGAGGGCACAGCCAAGCGGCATGTTTATTATGTGCGCGAACCTATCCCCTATTCCGTCGACCGAGGACCGCCCATTCGCGTGGCCTTTCATCAACAAGGTATTCTCGATAACTGGGAAGGCATCGTCTACGACCCTACCGGGATCATGAAATCCGCGACGGGTTGGAAAGACGGCGTTGCTTGCGAATACACCGCAACACCGGAAGCGAAAGTCCTCTTCGACGGCGATCTCGTCGCTTGTGAACATGTGAAGGGCGCGTTCTATCGCTGCTGGTTTACGTGATGAGCGACCTGCGAGAAACAAGCCGAAGCGGCATCCCTCGCCATACAAAATCTTGCATCATCGCAGCCTTCACATGGACCGTCGGATTCGCTGCGTTCATGTTGGCGTTTTCGATATTCGCTTCGCTCTACTGGTATTTTTTTATAGGTATGTTCCTACTCACTTGGGGTGTCGGCCTCCTCATTTCCGTGTTGGCCCTGGTTAGCACGCGATCCCGTGCCGGATGGATGGGTGCAGGCGGAATTGTGCTTCTCGCCGTTTTCATTCTGATGAACTTTGGAAACATAAAGTCTTTCGCCGACAACATCGTGTTTCAAATAAATTTCGCGCGCCTGGAGCCGCATTATCTTGAAATCATCGCGGAGGCTGAGCGCTTTCAATCAGTGTCCATGCTCGGAGACGGAACTCTTGAGCGGAATATTTTCTATCACATGGACGAGCCCCTTCCTTACATCGTCGATCAGGCACCTCCGGTTCGGGTGGCTTTCTATCTCTGGGGCATCGGCGATAATTGGGACGGCGTTGTGCATGACCCTACAGGCATTGTGCGTTCCGCCACGGGATGGAGCGCAGACAACAAGTTCACGGCATCGCCGGAGGCCGTTGACCTATTCAATGGCGACGTCGTCTCCTGCAAGCATGTGAAAGACGCGTTTTACCGTTGCTGGTTTACCTGAGGCGCTGCTCCCTTAATCCTTCGAGACGCGCGCGTCTCGTGCTCCTCAGGATGAGGAATGATATCTACTCCTCATGGTGAGGAGGCCGCGCATCGGCCGAACCATGAGCGGCGCTTGGCCGGCGAACAATTTGTCTAGCGTTTCAATCCCAATTTCTGCGCGAGATAGACGAAAGTGAGCGCCCACATTTCGGCGCTTTGGCGGTTGTCGGCGGCGCCCGCATGGCCGCCATCGGTGTTCTCGTAGAACAACACGTCGTGTCCTTGCGCATTCATCTTGGCCGCCATTTTGCGCGCATGCACCGGCGTGACGCGGTCATCGCTGGTGGCGGTGACGAAGAACATCGGCGGATATTTCACGCCCGCTTTCACATTCTGATACGGCGAATAGCCGAGAATTGCGGCGCGCTCGTCGGGTTTGTCGGGGTCGCCATATTCGGCCTCCCATGACGTGCCTGCGCCAATTTTCATGTAGCGGATCATGTCGAGCAGCGGCACCTGGCAAACAACCGCGCCGAAAAGATCGGGCCGCTGCACGCCGGTTGCGCCCACCAACAAACCGCCATTTGAACCGCCCATGATGCCGAGCTGCGCCGGCGTGGTGAGCCCACGCGTGATCATGTCTTGAGCGACCGCGATGAAATCGTCATAGGCTTTTTGCCGGTTCAATTTCAGTGCCGCTTCGTGCCACGCAGGACCGAACTCGCCGCCGCCACGGATATTGGCGACCGCATAGGCGCCGCCTTTTGCGAGCCACAATTTTCCGGCTGTCGCCCAATACCAAGGCGTCAGCGAAATCTCGAAGCCGCCATAGCCATAGAGCACCATAGGCGTGGGGCCGGAATTTTTGGGCTTCACCACGAAATAGGGAATTTTGGTGCCGTCTTTGGCTGTGGCTTCGTATTGCTGGCTTTCATGGGTGGACGCATCGAAACGCGGCGGCAAGGACTTGATGGCGGCAGGCGCACTGGCGCCGTCGCTCTCAAAAAGCGTCGTGGGCGTGAGGAAGCTTTGATAGGTGAAGAACGCCTCGCTTCCATAGTCATTGACCGAGGCGATGTCGGCGGCGCCGCCCGGCGGCAGAGCCAGCGCGGTGTCTGTCCACGCCGCACCATCACGGCGAAAGCGATGCATGCTGCCGATGACATTGTCGAAGATGCCGACATAGACCGCGTCACGCCCGATCGAAACGGATTCGATGGCGGCGCGCGCACCCGGCGCATACATCACCGTAACCTGCGGCAAACGCCCCGTTTCCAAAAACGCGTTCAGCGAGAACGACACCAGCGCGCCTTGTGGCAGTGCTGCGCCGCCTTCTGGTGTCCACGCCTCGCGCAACGTCGCGAGAACAAGATCAGGCGCGCCCGCGTTACCTAAACTAACGCCCTTCATATCGGCCGACAGCGGCAGCGGCAGTTTCACCGCGCTGTTGTCGGGGCGTAAGTAGAAATATTCGTGGTCGTAGAAGCCGACGGAGCGCGCAATCATGCGCAAAGAACGGCCGTTCTCGCCGAAGGTCACGAAAGGCGAAACGCCGATATCGCCGACCGTGCCTTCGTAAATGACTTTCGCGTCCGCCAAAGCCGTGCCGCGCCGCCATTCCTTCACGATGCGCGGATAGCTCGATTTCGTCATCGTGCCGGGGCCGAAATCGCTGGCGACCAGAAGCGTATCGCGCGAACCGTAAGAGACATCGGTTTTGGATTCGGGAACGACGAAGCCGCCTTGCGGGAAGCTCTTCGACGCAAGATCGAACTCGCGCACGACGATGGCGTCGGTGCCGCCGGGCGACAGCGAAATCAAACAGCGCGATTCATCGGGAAGGCACGAGGCGCCGCTATAGACCCAGTTCTTGCCTTCGTCGGCGGCAAGCCTATCGACGTCGAGCAAGACCTCCCATTGCGGATTTTGCGTGCGGTAAGAGGTCAGCGTCGCCCGCCGCCACAGTCCTTTGGGATGCGCGGCATCTTTCCAGAAATTGTAGACATTGCGGCCGCGCAAAGCGCCCATCGGGATGCGGTCCTGCGCATCCAGAATACCGAGCACGGCGTCATAGGAGGGCTGATAGTCGGGATCGCTTTTCAGGCGGCTGAGCGCGACCTCGCTCTGCATCTTGGCCCAGGCCAAGGCTTGTTCACCATGCACCTCCTCCAGCCAGATGTACGGATCGTCGTCGGTGCCTTGCGCCAAAGCGTAGGTTCCTGTCACTGCGAGGGCGAGGCAGGCCGCCGCAAAATAGTGCCACATGGCGCTTTCTCGAAAATGGCCAAAGATAGTGTGGCCGCTTCACGGCCAAGATCAACCGCTGGTCAAGGATATCGGCCCCGAAGGGTGGCGCAGGCGAAGGCCGCAGCCTATATAGCGGCCCATGACCCGGTTTCTAAAAATGCATGGGCTTGGCAATGATTTCGCCATTTTCGATGGACGGAAAGCTGCCATCACATTGGATGCGCGGTCGGCCAGTGCCATCGGCAACCGCCGCACCGGGATCGGCTGCGACCAAATCATCGTGATTGAAAACGACAAAGCCGCCGACGCCTTCATGCGCATATTCAACTCCGACGGCAGCGAGGTTGAATCTTGCGGCAATGCCGCGCGTTGCGTGGCGCGCCTGCTACTGGACGAAACCGGCAAAGAGATCGTGCGCATCGGCAGCCTGGGCGGCACTATGGAATGCCGCCGCACCGGTGAGTCTGTAACGGTCGATTACGGCGAACCCCAAACCGATTGGCGCGAAATTCCGATGGCGCAGGCGGTGGATACGGTCGGCTTCGCTCTGCCGCTGATGGGCGCGAACGAACCTGCGCTCGCGCAAGCCGCCGCCGCCGGCATCGGCAATCCGCATTGCATTCTCTTCGTGGACGACGCCGAGCGCGCGCCCGTCACCGATCTCGGTCCTCGCATCGAACACCATCCCTGGTTTCCCGCGCGCACCAACGTGGAATTCGTGGAGCGCCGTTCGGACCGCGAACTGCGCATGCGCGTGTGGGAGCGCGGCGTTGGCGTAACGCAAGCCTGCGGCACCGGCGCTTGCGCTTCGGCAGTGGCGGCCATACGGCGCGGGTTGACGGGGCGCGATGTCGATGTCGTTCTAGACGGCGGCACGTTGAACATTGTCTGGCGCGAGAGCGACAGCCACGTGCTGATGACCGGCCCGACTGCGCTGGTCTATTCCGGCGACGTCGATATTGCCGCGCTGCAGGCTGCCGCATGAGCGGCGCCCATGTCGTCACCTTCGGCTGCCGGCTGAACGCCTATGAATCCGAGGCCATACGCCGCCGCGCCGACGAAGCTGGCCTCACCGACGCGGTGATCGTAAACACCTGCGCCGTCACCGGCGAAGCGGTGCGACAATCGCGCCAGGCGATCCGCAAATTGCGGCGCGAAAATCCGACCGCGAAAATCATCGTGACGGGCTGCGCCGCGCAGGTCGAGCCCGAAACCTATGCCGCGATGCCGGAAGTCGATCAGGTGCTCGGCAATATCGAGAAGCTGGAAACCGCGAGCTATAGCGCGGATTTTCTGGCAGGCGCTGAGCGTGTGCGCGTCAACGACATCATGGCGGTCAAGGAAACAGCATCGCAATTTGTTGATTCCTTCGATGGCCGCGTGCGCGCCGTGCTGCAAGTGCAAAATGGCTGCGACCACCGCTGCACCTTCTGCATCATCCCCTATGGGCGCGGGCCCTCGCGCAGCGTCGGAATGGGCGCTGTGGTCGACGAGGCGCGCGCCCTTGTTCATGCCGGGTTTCAGGAAATAGTTCTTTCCGGGGTGGATCTGACATCCTACGGGCATGACCTTCCGGGGCAACCGAAACTCGGCGCGTTGGTAAGCCGCCTGCTCAGCCATATTCCGGAGATGAAGCGCTTACGCCTGTCTTCCTTCGATGCGGTCGAAGCCGACGAAACGCTTTTGCGTGTGATCGCGGAGGATGCGCGTTTGATGCCGCATTTTCACCTGTCGGTGCAGGCGGGCGACGATCTCACGCTGAAGCGCATGAAGCGCCGCCATTTGCGTGCCGATATTGTGGCGTTTTGCGCTGAGATCAGGCGCTTGCGTCCCGACGTAGCCTTCGGCGCCGATTTCATCGCCGGGTTTCCAACCGAAACCGATTCCATGTTTCAAAACACAATGGATTTGGTCGACGAGGCCCGGCTTTCGTTTCTGCACGTCTTTCCGTTCAGCCCGCGAACCGGAACGCCGGCGGCAAAAATGCCACAGGTCGCGCGCGCCACTATCAAAGAGCGCGCTGCACGCTTGCGCGCGAAAGGCGCCTCCGCGATGGCGGCGCGTCTTTCCAGCCTGGTCGGGCGCGATATGCAGCTTCTGGTGGAAAAGCTGGGCATGGCGCGAACGGAATGTTTCGCGCCTGTGCACGTGCCGCACACAGAAGAGGCCGGCACGATTATGCGTGCACGGATCACCTCTCATGACGGGGCGATGCTGAAAGCTGAAGACGCGCACCTGGCGCCGCCTCCCTGGCGCACACAGGTGCATGCCTTCGCATGACATCGGATGACTCGAACACGACAGGCCAAAAACCTGGGTTCTTTGCGCGGCTGAAGGCTGGGCTTTCGCGCTCCACCGCAGCTCTTTCCACCGGTCTCTTCGACATTTTCGCGCGCCGCAAACTCGATGGCGCGACGATTGCCGAACTTGAGGAGGCGCTGGTACGCGCCGATGTCGGTGCGGCCCTGGCGCGCGAAATCGCCGGCAATGTCGGCAAAGGCCGCTATGACAGCGAGATCAGCGAACGCGAGCTGCGCCAAATTCTGGGCCAGGAAATTGCCCGTGTCTTGGCGCCGAGCGTGAAGCCCTTCGCCATCGACCGAAGCAAAAAACCCTTTGTGGTGCTGATCGCCGGCGTCAACGGAACGGGCAAAACAACCACCATCGGCAAGCTTGCGGCGCGGCTGCGCGGCGACGGCTTCAAAGTTCTGCTTGCGGCCGGTGATACATTTCGCGCCGCCGCCACCGAACAGCTCAAAGTCTGGGGTGAACGCGCGAACGCGCGTGTCGTGTCAGGCGCTCCCGGCGCCGATGCGGCGGGCCTCGCTTTCGACGCGGTCGTCCAGGCAAAAGCGGACTGCGCCGATATTGTGCTGATCGATACGGCCGGTCGCTTGCAGAACAAAGCCGGTCTGATGGCGGAGTTGGAGAAGATCGCGCGTGTGCTGAAGAAGCAGGATGATGCAGCGCCACATGCCGCAATTTTGATCCTCGACGCGACCACAGGCCAGAACGCCATCGCGCAGGTTGAAGCCTTTAAAGCCGCGATTCCCTTGACGGGTTTGATCATGACCAAGCTGGACGGCACGGCGAAGGGCGGCATATTGGTTGCCCTCGCCCATCGGTTCGGCCTGCCTGTTCATTTCATAGGCGTCGGCGAAGGCGCGGAAGATCTTCAGGAATTCGACGGCAATGCCTTTGCGAGGGCACTCACCGGCGCGAACGAGGACAACACGGCCGCGACATGAAAAAAGAACGCGCTATCAATCCACTAATCAAGCTGGGTTTGGACCTAGGTCCGCTGGTTATTTTCTTCGTCTGTGTCGCGCGCTTCGACATTTTTTTTGCCACCGCCGTATTTATGGCGGCGATGGTTGTGTCTTTGGGGATCGGTTTTAGCATCGAGCGCAAAGTGGCGGTAATGCCTCTCATCACGCTTGTGTTGGTGATGATCTTCGGCGGACTAACTCTCTGGCTTCACAACGACATTTTTATCCGCATCAAGCCCACAATTCTGTATGCGGTGTTTTGCACCGTTCTGCTGATAGGGCTGGCTTATAATCGCATTTTCCTAAAGATGCTGATGGGACAAAGCGTCGATTTGCCTGACGCCGCGTGGCGCGTCTTGACATGGCGCTGGGCACTGTTCTTTCTTGCGCTGGCGATCGCCAATGAAACCGTCTGGCGCAATTTCTCCGATAAGACGTGGGCTGCTTCCAAGATCGGCTTCTTTGCCGTGACGCTCGTGTTCGCACTTGCGCAAACGCCGTTCTTGCTGCGCCACCAGCGCGAGAAAGATCCGGAAGCTACATAGGTTCTCGCCTCATATTGAACCCGCGTGAGATGTGGAAAAAAATGTCGCAGTACGCGCGACACGCAGAGTTCCTGCATGAATAAAAATTTGCATGAACCCTTTTTCCTCAGCGGTCATCACGCTATTGTCTTTCTCGTCCGCGGGTACGGGCGACTACAAAAAAATTCCTACTGGGGGATGACATGGCGTTGAAAGGTCCGCGGAAGACGGCCAATGGATTCGACCTGTCGCAGTCGCCTTCGCATCTTTTGCGCCGCTGTGTTCAGTATGCGAATGATCTATTCTCGCAGGAACCGGGCGCCAGCGATCTGACCAAGCAGCAATTCACTGTCCTCGTTGCCGTGGAGCAAAACGAGGGCGTCAGCCAGACGGACCTCGTGATGGTGACGGGCATCGATCGCTCCACCTTGGCGGAGATGATCCGCCGCATGATCGAAAAAAATCTCCTCGTCCGCGAGCGCACTGAAGCAGACCAACGCGCCAACGCCGTTCATCTGGGACCGGCTGGACGTAAAGCGCTGCGCTCTGCGCGCAGCGCCAGCGAGAAGGTCGAACGCACCCTGATGTCGCCGCTCGCGAGCGCCGACCGCGCGCGCTTTGCCAAGATGCTTTCGGCGATCGTAGCTGCCGCCGAGTCCGGCGATGCGCCGTCGCAGGAGCGCAGCCGTCCCGCCGTCCGCCGCAGAAGCTAAGCCTGAGTTTCCTCTAAGCCTTAGACTTTAATATCGATTTGGCTGCCGGGCCGTGGGCGCGGCGCCGGGGCTTCGCGCGGCTGGTCCTGAGTGGCGGACCGCTCACGGGGAGCCGGCGGTGGCTCTTTCGCCGGTTCGGCTTCCGGGCGCGCCACGGGCTCCGGGCGCGCAATGGGCTTGAGTTCGCTCGCGAACGTGTCCCATTCGGGCGGCGGCTTTACAGGCGCCGGGCGCGAAGATTGTGCCGCAATGAGATTCGCGAGATCGATCCGCATAAACGGAATCTCGCAGCCAATCGTTTGCAAAGTCTAAACGAAACTTGTCTCAGAATGGTGCGGCCGGCCTATTTTAGACCGGCTGCTGGCAGAATGATATCGCGCACGACCTCATCGGTAAGCTCACCTGCGTGGCGCGCGCGCACGATGCCTTTGCTGTCGATGACGAAGGTTTCGGGAACGCCGGTGACGCCCCATTCGATGCCGATGCGCCCGCTTGGATCGTCATTGATCTTGGAAAACGGATTGCCGAATTCGGTGAGAAAAGCGTGCGAATCTTTGGGGACGTCTTTGTAGACGATGCCGTAGACATTCAGGTCGGTGCGCCTGGAAAGCTCCTTCAACACCGGCGCTTCGAGGCGGCACGGTGCGCACCACGAGGCCCAGAAATTGACGATGGTGGGTTTGCCGTTGCCGAGTTCGGCGCGGGTGAAGCCGGTCTCATCGACCAGCGCCACGGTTTCAAACGGCGGCACCGTCTTTCCGATCAAGGGCGAAGGCAGCACGCTGGGACGGGGATTGTAGAGCCCGTCATAGAGCAGCGCCGCGAGCACCGCGAAAATTACCACCGGCAGAACGTAAATCACGCGCTTCATGATGCGTCGCCCGGCTCTTCGCGTTCGAGCCGGCGCACCAGTGCGGTAGCGCGGGCATGCTGGCGCACCGACACCGCGACAATCGCCGCCAGCACCGCGACGGAAATCGCATAAGACGGCCAGACATAGGCGCCGTAACCGCCCATCGCAAAGAATGCGCTCATAGTTGCGCGCCCCGCATGAGCATCAGCGTGCGGGCGCGGCGCTTCAAGATTTCGGTCCGTATGCGGAGCAGCCACAGCCAGAAGAACAAAAGCTGATAGCCGAGCGCCATGATGGCGAGCGGCCACAGGAACGAGGAATCGATGCTAGGCCCACCGGAGCGCAAAATGCTGGACGGCTGGTGCAGCGTATTCCACCAATCGACCGAGAAATGGATTATCGGTAGATTCACGGCGCCGACAATCGCCAGCACAGCGGCGGCGCGCGCAGCGCGGTTGGGATCTTCGATTGCGTCCCACAGTGCGATATAGCCGAGATAGACGAAGAGCATGATCAGCTCGGAGGTGAGGCGCGCATCCCATTCCCAATAGGTGCCCCACATCGGCTTGCCCCAGAGCGAACCGGTGAGCAGCGCGAGAAAGGTGAAGGCGGCGCCCAAGGGCGCAGCGGCTTTTGCGGCTTGATCGGCAAGCGGATGTTTCCACACAAGGCCAGTGATCGATGCGCCCGCAAGGCAGGCATAGGCGAACATGCTGAGCCATGCGGCAGGCACATGGACGAACATGATCTTCACGCTCTGGCCTTGCTGATAGTCAGCCGGCGATATGAAGAGCGACCAATAGAAACCGACCGCGAGCAGCAGCGCGGTGGCGCCGCCGAGCCAAGGCTGGATCCGGCGCGACAGATCGAGAAACCGCTTCGGGTTTGCGTAGGCGGTGAGCGTGGAGAAGACGGCCATGGCGGTGATGTAGGCGCATGGCGGCGGGGCCGACAAGCCCTCCCCTCATCACCGAATGGTCAGGGTTTGGCGGAAATTCTACCCGGCAAGGTTCAAGCGGACGGCTGCCGCGGCGGCGAAGGGCGAGAGCGCCACCGCGCCTAACGAGAAGGCGCCCAAAAACAGGAAGGCGGCGGTGCCGGTGTCTTGCACTGCGGCAAGAACGGCACCGGAACCGAAGATGATGGCCGGGGTGATCAGCGGCAGCACAATCAGAGCAAGAATGAGCCCGCCTCTGCGCACCGAAAGCGTGAGCGCGGCCCCAATGGTGCCGATGGCACTGAGCGCCGGTGTACCTATGGCCAGCGACAGCACCAAAGCGCCGTAACCTTCAACCGGCAGGTTGAAGAGAAGACCAAGCACCGGCGACACCAAAGTCAGCGGCAAGCCGGTGGTGATCCAATGGGCCAGCATCTTGGCGGTGACCGTTGCTTCTAGCGACAGCGGTGCCAAAGCAATGATGTCGAGACTGCCGTCTTCGAAATCAGCCTGGAACAGGCGGTCGAGCGAGAGCAAAGCCGAGAGCGCCGCGGCGACCCAGAGAACACCGCCCGCGATACGTCCGAGCAGAGGCAGATCGGCGCCGACACCGAGCGGCACCAAGGCAGCGACAGTGGCGAAAAACGCCGTCGCCAGAAACGCGCCGCCGCCCGAGCGAAAAGCGAGCGCGATATCGCGGCGCAGAACGGCGCGCATCGGGCTCATGACGCACCCATCGTCAAACGCGGGCCCGGAATGCCGATATCGTCATGCGTTGCGGCGATCACCATCCCGCCGGCGGCCATGTGCGCGCGGATGAGTTCGATCGCCAATTGCCGTCCGGCGCTGTCGAGCGCAGCGATGGGTTCGTCCATCAGCCAAAGCGGACGCTTGGAAAGAATGAGACGCGCGAGACCCAAGCGGCGGCGCTGCCCCGCCGAAAGATATTGCCCCGGCAAATGCGCGGCGCGCGTGAGACTGACACGCGCCAGCGTTTGGGCCACATCGCCATCCGACGCATAGAGCGACGCTGCGAAGCTGAGATTTTCCGCCGCCGTCATCTGCGCTTTCAAGCCATCGGCATGGCCGAACCAGCCGATGAAACGTCCGCGCTCTTCCGGATCCGAAATCTCCGCCGCGCCGTGACGAAAAGAGACTCGCCCGAATGTCAGCGGCAAGAGGCCGGCGACGAGGCGCAGCATCGAGGTTTTACCGGCGCCGTTGGGCCCCTCTAGGCTCAGCACTTCGCCGCGCGCGACGCGGAAATCCATGTCGCGGAAAACAAGCCGCCCACCACGTTCGCAGCCAAGTTGCGTTGCTTCAACGCTGTCGAGGGCAACGCCGTTCAATGTCTAATACATATGCTGGCCACCGTTGATCGACAGCGTCGATCCGGTGATGAAGCCCGCCTGATCGGAAACCAAAAACACCACGCCGCGCGCGATTTCCTCCGCCTTGCCGAGACGCCCAACGGGAATGCGCGCAACGATTTTCTCCAGCACGTTCGCCGGAACGGCCGCCACCATTTCGGTGTCGATATAGCCCGGCGCAATCGCGTTCACGGTGATGCCCTTGGAAGCGCCTTCTTGCGCCAGAGCCTTAGTGAAACCGTGAATACCCGATTTCGCGGCCGCGTAATTCACTTGGCCGTATTGGCCGGCTTGACCGTTGATGGAGCCGATATTTACGACGCGGCCGAAATTGCGCGCGAGCATGTTCTCCCACGTCGCTTTGCACATGTTGAAACAGCCGCCAAGATTTGTGTCGAGCACATGATCCCAGGCTTTGCGATCCATTTTGCGCATAGTGCCGTCACGCGTGATGCCGGCATTGTTGACGACGATATCGACTGCACCGACCGACGATGCGATTTCGTTTACCGCCGCAGTGCAGGCGTCGAGATCGGACACGTCCCATTTGCGCGACGCGATGCCGGTTTCTTTCGAGAAGGCTTCAGCGCGGGCATCGTCGCTGCCGTAATTCGCGACAACGGTATGACCGGCTTCTTTCAAGGCTACTGAGATAGCGCGCCCAATACCGCGCGTTCCACCGGTGACGATTGCCACGCGTGTCATGCATTCCCCCGAATGAGTATGTTCCCGGCGCTAGTTTAGCGCTCCACGCAAACCGCGATACCCATTCCGCCGCCAATACACATCGTTGCGAGACCCTTTTTCGCATTGCGGCGCAGCATTTCGTGCAGCAGCGTCACCAGAATGCGGCCGCCCGAAGCGCCGATGGGATGGCCGATCGCGATGGCGCCGCCATTCACGTTTACCTTGTCGGTGTCCCAGCCGAGATCCTTGTTCACCGCGCAGGCTTGCGCCGCGAAGGCTTCGTTGGCTTCGATCAGATCGAGATCGTCTTTCGACCAACCCGCCTTTTTCAGCGCGGCGCGCGAGGACGGCACCGGGCCCATGCCCATGATCTTGGGATCGACGCCCGCGCTGGCGAAAGAAACGATGCGTGCGAGCGGTGTGAGGCCGCGCTTAGAGGCCTCAGCAGCAGTCATCAGCACAACGGCGGCAGCGCCGTCATTAAGGCCGGAGGCGTTCGCCGCCGTCACCGTGCCGTCTTTGGCGAAAGCGGGACGAAGGCCCGAGATGCCCTCATAGGTGACGCCGTCGCGAATATATTCGTCGGTGTCGACGATGCGCTCGCCTTTGCGCTCCTTGATCGTGACGGACGCGATCTCAGCTTTGAAGCGGCCTTCTTTGCGCGCTGCTTCCGCCTTGTTCTGCGAGGCCACCGCGAAGCGGTCTTGCTGCTCACGCGTGATCTGAAATTCGCGCGCGACGTTTTCCGCTGTAATGCCCATGTGAATGGCGTTGAACGCGTCGGTCAGCCCGTCGCTGATCATGGTGTCACCGAGGCTGAGCGCGCCCATTTTGGTGCCGCCTCGCAAGAACGCTGCGTGCTGCGACAGGCTCATGGATTCCTGACCGCCCGCAACCACAATGCTGGCATCGCCGTTGCGGATGGATTGGAAGCCAGTGGCGACCGCGCGAAGACCTGAGCCACAGATTTGATTAACCAACCAGGAAGGAACTTCCTTCGGAATGCCGGCCGCCATGGCGGCCTGGCGCCCCGGATTCTGGCCAAGGCCGGCGGTAAGAACTTGTCCGAGAATAACTTCGGAAACCTCTTCCGGCGCGACCTTCGCCCGCTCCAAAGCGGCGCGAATGGACACGGCACCCAGCTCATGTGCGGGTACATTCGCGAATGCCCCCGTGAAGCTGCCCACCGGGGTTCTGGCCCCGGAAACAATGACCACGTCGGCCATGGAAATTTCCTTAGAAGCTGCGGGGGTAGCAATAGGGCCAGGCGGCGGCGGCGGTCAACGCGGTTAATGCTGCAGCGCCGAAATGAGCCTTTACAGGGGTGCCCCGCGGTGCAATATGAAATTCAAGCCCGCGACAGAAACGCGCAGACAAAAAGGGCAAGGCGGTCGAAACAACCTGGGGTGAACGGCTTGAGCGAGACAAATTCCAAAGCGACTGGCCCAATTATCATCAAGAAATACGCCAATCGCAGACTCTACAACACACAGACTTCGAGTTACGTCACGCTCGACCATCTTTGTGAGATGGTGAAAAAGGGCGTCGAGTTCGAAGTGCGCGACGCGCGCACCGGCGACGACATCACGCGCTCGGTTCTGGCCCAGATCATTTTCGAAGAAGAGAACAAGGGCCAGCATTTGCTGCCCATTCAGTTCCTACGCCAGCTGATCCAATTCTACGGCGACTCTCTGCAATCCTTCGTTCCGTCCTATCTGGAAATGTCGATGCAGAGCTTTGCCAAAAACCAAGACGACATGCGGCAGAAATTCACCGACATGTTCGGCGGCGGCATGGGCGTGAAGAACATGTCCGGCTTGAAGGATTTCGAGGCGCTGACGCGCCAGAATTTGCAGATGCTGGAACGCGCCACGCGCATGTTCACGCCGTTCGGCGTCACGCCCAAGACGTCTGACCCGCGCGATGCGGCAGCCGGCAATACACGCGATCAGGAAATCAACGAGCTGCGCGACCAGCTGACCGCCATGCGCCAGCAAATTGCCGAGCTCGCACAGAAGAAGTAATTTCGCGGGTTCGCTACGCTGACGTAAAGCGGCGCCACCAGGATTTCTTCGCATCGGACCCGGCGCGCGTCGCGCCGGGTAGCGGCCAATTCAAATCGACCCGCAAGCCACCAAGCGACGAGGTGCCGAGCGCGATCGTTCCGCCGGTAGCTTCCACCAAATCGCGCGCAATGGCGAGGCCGAGACCGTGCCCTCCGCCAGCTTGATCAAGCCGCGTACCGCGCACCATTGCGTCAGCGGCATCTGAAGCCTTTATGCCCGGCCCGTCATCTTCCACCGCAAGCGCGATTTTTTCGTCCATCGCTTGCCCCGTAACGCGCACGCTGCGCCGCGCGAAGCGCACGGCATTTTCGAGCAGCGGCCCCATGATCTCGCTCAAATCTTCGGCCGATACGCGCACGCGCAAATCTTCCGGAAATTCGAGATCGTAATCGAGCGTCATACCTTTGTCGGTGCGCTCCAACACCAGAACGAGGCCCTGCACAATGGCCTGCGGCGCCACTTGCGCATCGTGCCGCGCATGTCGGCTGGCGGCAGCGCGCGCCCGCGCAAGTTCAGCTTCCACTGCGGCGCCCGCTGCGGCGATGGCGCGGTCCAACCCATCGGCAGCGGTGCGCGGATCGCCATCGCCTTCGCGGATGAGACGGCTTTGTGCCGCCAATGCCGCTAACGGCGTTTTCATGCCATGCGCGAGATCGGCGGCGCGCTGGCGCGCACGCTTCACGTCGCCCTCGCGCGCACCGGCGAGATCGTTGATGGCTTGCGTGAGGGGTTCGACCTCACTCGGATAATCGGCGCTGAGACGCTCGGCGGCGTTGTGGCGCAAGGCAGCCAATTCATACTGCAGCCGCGCGAGCGGGCGAAGCCCAAGCTGAACTTGAAACCACGCCGCAAGCGAGAGAAGCGCCCATAACACGCCAAGAAACAGCGCCATCCAGGTGCCGAATTCAGCGCGCGCGCGGCGAATTTCTTCCTCATCAATGGCAAGCTGAATAAGCACGGGCTGGTTGCTTCCCGCCGGTTGAACGATGCGTTCCAACAGAAACAGCTGATGTCCAAATGGCCCAGCCGCGAAGCGCGTGCGCCATGCCAGCGCATCGGCGGTCGGCGAATTCGCCAGTGCCTGGTCCCATAGCGAACGCGAACGCTGCAACTGGCCATTGGCGCTGACTTGCCAATAGAGACCGCTTGTCGGCGCTTCAAAGCGCGGATCGGTGGGCGGCGCCGCAATTTGAATCGTGCCGTTAGCGCCGACGCTCAGCTCGGCAATGAGCTGAAGCGCGTCGCGTTGCAGCTCCTGCTCCACGCGCCGTTCGATTTGAGCTTGAAACAGCAGCGTCATGACCAACCAGGCGGCTGCCAGCGCGACGAAGATCGCCCCGGCCGCGCCCGCGAGAAGACGGATACGCAGCGAATAGCGTGTCATTCGCCCTGATCGAGCAGCAAATAGCCGAAGCCGCGTTTGGTCTCGATGCGTTTGGCGCCAACCTTGCGGCGCAAACGAACCACCAGCTGTTCGATGGCGTTGCTGTCGCCAAACTCATTGGCGCCGTAAAGATGATCCGCCAGCTCGCCGGCCGGCACCGCGCGATCCCGATGATGCGCGAGATAATTGAGCAGGCGGAATTCCAATTGCGATAGCGAGACGCGCGCCCCGCCAAGACTTACGGCCATGCGCCTTGTATCGATATGCAAGGCGCCGATCTTCAGAATGGCGGCGGCGTGTCCAGATGTACGCCGCACCAGGCTGCGAACACGCGTCACCAGCTCGCCCATTTTGAAGGGCTTGGCGAGATAATCGTCGGCGCCGCTTTCAATGCCTTCCACTTTTTCCGTCCAATCGCCGCGCGCCGAAAGAATCAAGACCGGCAGATTACGATCATTGGCACGCCATTTCTTCAGAATGGAAAGCCCGTCGAGGCGCGGCAAGCCAAGATCGAGAATCGCGATGTCGTAATCCTCGACATCGCCTTTGAACCAGGCATCTTCGCCGTTCTGGCTGAGGTCCACCGCAAAGCCTGCCGCTTCGAGAGCCCGAACGACATCGGGACCCACATCGGGATCATCTTCAATAACAAGCGCGCGCATCTCTATCGCCTGAACTCTACGAGCGCACCTGTGCGGGCATCGAGAACGACTTCGCCCACGCGCCCGCTCTGCGTCAGGACTTTGATCTCGTAACAGAGAAGATTGTCATAGTTGTCATTCTCATCGAGTTTGATCTCGACGATGTCGCCGGGGAGATATTGCGCGACCAGCGGAAGGATGCGTGCGATCGGCATCACCTCGCCGCGCTGAACCGCGCCGCGGGCGACATTATGATCGTCGCGTTGCTCGCGCGCTAGGCCTGCGCCTGCAAGCGTGGAAAGCGAGAGGGCCAGAGCCAGGCCAAGCATGTGTGTTCTTTGCATTCCTGGACGATACCAGCGGCCACCTGACATGAACATGACGCCTCGAAGTGACGCGGTTTTGCTGGGTAATATGTTGAAATTCGACATCCCAATCGTTCTCGGCCGACCCGGACGTGAACAATAATATTGTCATCCCGGATCGCCGGAACGGCCGATCCGGGATCCAGGTCCAAACACGAGCCGAATTTTCAAATTCAACGATGCATATCTACCTGGGTCCCGGGTCTGCGATGCACCGCTACTGCGCTGCACGCGCCCGGGATGATAAATGTGGCGGCGCTAAACCAGCGTCTTCAGCAGCGCGCCGAGGCGGGCAATGCCGGTTTCGATTTGATCGCTATCGCTCAGGGAGAAATTCAGCCGCAGCGTATTTCGCCCTGTGCCGTCGGAAAAAAATGCATGGCCGGGCACGAAGGCAACGCGAATCTCGGCTATAGAGCGCGCCAGCAGTTCGGCGCCATCGAGATGCGCTGGCAAGTCCACCCACACGAACATGCCGCCGCGCGGCTTAGTCCAGCTCACGCCAGCCGGCATATGACGCTCCAGCGCGGCGAGCAGCGCATCGCGGCGGCCTTTATAGAGCGCGCGGATGGGTTCGAGCCGCGTCGCGAAGCCATTAGAAACCACGTCGTGCAGCACCATCTGGTTTAGCGCGGAACTGTGCAGATCGGCTGCCTGCTTGATGAGGAAAAGTTTCTGAATGACCGCGCGCGGCCCCGCCACCCAGCCGATGCGCAATCCCGAAACGACCGTTTTGGAAAAGGTGCCGCAATACAGCACCAGCGAATTTTCGATGCCGCCACGCGCCTCAGCATCAAGCGCGATCAACGCAGGCTCACCGGGACCGTCGTAACGAAGTTCGGAATAGGCGCCATCTTCGATCAGCGGCATGCCGAGTCTGTGCGCATCTCCGAGAAGACGCAGACGTTCGTCGCGCGTGAGGCTGGTGCCGCTGGGATTGCGAAAATCCGGATTGACGTAGCCCAGCCGCGGCAATGCCTGGCCATTGCCGAAACTCGCCGGCGTGCGGTTCCCGTCGATGCCGGGCAAAATATCTTAGCGCGGTTCATAGGCGTTGAAGGCCTGCAACGCGCCGAGATAGGTAGGCCGCGTGACAAGCACCAGATCGCCTTCAGCGATGAAAAGCTTGCCGATGAAATCGAGCGCCTGCTGCGAACCGTTGGTGATGAGGATGTTATCGACGCTGCAGGACACGCCGAGCGATTTCATGTAGCCGACGATCCACTCGCGCAAAGGCCCATAGACTTCGCTGACCGAATATTGCAGCGAGGTGCCCGACGCCGGCGCGGAAAGAATGCGCGCGTAAGCGGCGGCGATCTCTTCTCTCGGAAAGACGTGCGGGTCTGGAATTCCACCGGCAAAGGAAATAATTCCCGGCTGGTCCAGGAGTTTCAGAAGCTCGCGAATTTCCGAAGCCGCCATGCGGCGGCTGCGCGGCGCATACCGCGCGTCCCAATCTGTCATCGCTGCCCCCGTTGCGGGCGCATCTGCGCATGCAAATTCACGCGCGGCAACGTTTGATCGATCAATGTTTTAGCCATCAACGCGCGTGCGCGGGTGTTTGTGCGGGCGACTTGGTAAACGCCCAGGCAAGCACGGCAAGCGTCGCAGCGATCAGTGGCAGGGTTGCCAGCGCCATGTTTTGCCAGCCCAGCTGATAGAGCAGCGCGCCGGAGAGCAGCGACGAAATTCCCATGCCGGCGAAAACCAGCATGTCGTTAAGTCCCTGCACCTTGCCGCCTTCGCTGCGCCGATGTGTGCCGACGAGAAGAGTCGAACCGCCCACGTAAAGAAAATTCCAACCCACCCCGAGCAGCACAAGCGCCGTCCAGAAGAAGAGAACGCTCGTACCTGCATGCGCGACGCCGACCGTCACCAATAGCAACAGCGCGCCAAGACCCATCACCGGGATGGTGCCGAGGCGTTGAATGATCGTTCCGGTAACGAAGGACGGCGCGAACATGGCGATAACATGCCATTGGATGACGAAGGCCGCTTCGTGATCGCCATGATGGTGATGCGCCATGGCAAGCGGTGTTGCGGTCATTAGAAAATTCATCACGACATAACCGGCAACGGCGCCGGTCACCGCGGCGATAAATTTGGGCTGGACGACGATGTCGGCGAAGGGACGCGGGCTCTCTTCCACCACATTCGCGTGGGTGCGTGGCGGCGCCAGATGCGCATAAGCCAACAGAACAAACGCCACGACCGTGCACAGCATGAGAACAATGTAAGGCCCGGCAAATGCAACCGGCAGCGCGTCTTTCGTGGCGGCGGCGGCCCAAGGCCCCAAAAACCCGCCGGCAATACCGCCACCCAGCACATAAGAGATTGCTTTGCCGCGAAAACCGTCGGGCACCGCTTCGGCGGCAGCGAGGCGATAATATTGGCCGAACGCCGCATGGCTGCCGGTGAGGCAGGTGCCGAGAAGAAATAGTCCGAAGCTTTGGCGATAAAGCGCAAACGCCGAAATGGCCGCGCCGAAAAAGCCTATGACGCAGCCGAGCATGAAGCCAGCTTTGCGTCCGTTGCGCCCCATGAAGAGCGAAGCGGGAAAGGCCGTGATCGCTGTACCGATAATGAAAGTGGTGATCGGCGCGGTGGCGAAGGCAACGTCGGGCGCGAGCATCACGCCAATCTGTCCGCCGAGCAGCGTCGTGATAACGGAGCCGGTGAGGAGCAGCGCTTGCAGAACCGCCAGAAGCGATATCACGCCTCGAGACTCGCGCATGCCTAAACTTCCCCCGCGCGCAGAACCTTCCGATCTAAGGCGGAATCACGCTGCGCCCGTGTATTTGGGCACGAATGGCCAAACTACGCCACTATCGTGTGAATTAACTTTGGGGATTTCGGTGCCCGGGAGGCGGATTTACCGCTTTACGCCGAATTTCGTTGCAGGACGGGCACGGCCGGTTGATCGGCCCAAGCGGGCGACAGTTCCGGGCGTCCGAAAGGGAGCCCTGGAAATAATCGACGCCCATTTTCGTGAGCAGGTCCGCGTTCTCGTCGGAATCTACCCACTCGGCAACGGTTTCGATGCCGAAATTCTTGGCCAGCTCCACCAGCGTGCGTACGAAAATCTGGTTGTCGGGTTCTTTGCTGAGATTCTGCACATAAGAGCCGTCGATTTTGACGACGTCGAAGCGCATCGCGTGGAGATTGCGAAACGACGTGTAGCCGGCGCCGAAATCGTCGATGGCGACGCGGCAACCGAGTTCATGCAATTTGGTGAGAAAGCCGCCGTTTTCTTCGAAAGCGTGTAACGCCGCCGTCTCGGTGAGTTCTACCGTGAGCCGGCGCGCCGCCGCCTTGTTGTCGTGCAAATAGCTGATGAAGGATTGCAGCCAGGAATTGTCGCCCGCCGTGGTGCCCGAGACGTTGAGCGAAAGTTTGAGATTAGGGTGGGCAATAAGCTGAGACACAGCGATTTCGAGCGCGCGTCTGTCGCACAACCGGATGAGCCCAAGCGACTCAGCGGCGGGAATGAATTCCCCGGCACCGACGATCGAACCGTCGCGACGGATCAAGCGCAAAAGACACTCGTAATATTCCGGCTCACGCGATTTCGCCCCGACGATGGGTTGATAGGCGACAGCGATGCGTTGTTCGTCGAGCGCAGCCATGATTTCATCGGCCATCGCCATCATCTGCAGACGCGAAGAGTCGCGGCGCGCGGATTTGGCATAGACGCTGAAGCCATTGCGCCCCATCGCCTTTGCCTGTTCCAGCGCCTCAACGGCGCGCAACATGGCTTCCTGGCTGGTGGACGCGCTTTGCGGCAACCAAACCGCGCCGATGGAGATCGTGGCAGAGACCGGTCCGGCGCGAGTCTCAATGACTTCGCTGCGCACAGCGGCGCGCAAGCGTTCGGCGACGGCGGGGATTTCGGCCTCATCGCAGGCGCCCAAGATGATGCCGAATTTGTTTCCCGCGGTGCGGCCGATCACGTCGGTGCCGCGTAAGGATCGCGCTAAGCGCTGACCGGCGGCGACGATAACTTCGTCGGCAATGTCGAAGCCGAACGTGTCGTTGATAGCCGCCAAGCGGTCGATCGCAGCCACGACATAGCCGCACGGATTATCCATCGCGTCGGGGCGCGCCAGGAGACGGGCCAGTTCCTCGCGCAATTTGGTGCGGTTCAATTGTCCGGTGAGTTCATCGCAGGACGAAAGATAGGAAAGCCGCGTGATGGCGTTTTTTTCTTCGCTGATATCCCGCACGATTCCGGTTATGCGCTCGGCGCGTCCGTTCGGTCCTGGAAGACGAATGCCGCGAATTTCAACCCATTCGCGCCCGCCAAGCGACGGCAATTCGCATTCGATGACAAAAGCGGATTCTGCGTCAACGGGCTGTTGCGCCAACGCCATGAGACGTGCGCGGCTATCGCGATCCAGCCATTCGAGAAACGCGGCGCCGCTGTTCAACCGGTTGGGGACATCGTGATTGCGCAAGTGAATTTCGGCGCCGCCCCAAGTGATTTCATCACCGGCAATCGTCCAGTCGAATGCGGCAACCCCCGCACCGAGAAGCGCCAGACGCAAAAATTCAGCGTCGTTGGCTTTTTGAAGAGCCGCCAATCCACCGGAAATATCTTTGAGGTTTTTAGCCTGCACAATCCACCACCCACACACCGCGCTCTTTGTCGCGACCACCCCCGCATAACTACCGCGTGAGGACATAAAAAACTCGAAAGCAACCGGCACTCCGGATGGCGTGCGGCTTGCTTAAATCACTGCTATGAAAGTCGAAATCGTTCGCGCGCAGACCTGGTTCAGCGGCGATCGCAACGCAGCAAAAGCGAGGACCGACGACGATTTTCATGGTTACGAAAGACGCAACCCAGAAGAAACAGCCGCAAAGCCGGCGTCCCAATTGGCGCCCCCAATTGGAACACCACAATTCGTGTCCCCAATTGGCACAACACAAAACACCTGCGACCTGGAACCGCACCTTGTCAGCACCTTCGCGGCGCAAGCGCTTGGCCAAATTCTGACACCGAAGCGTCCGGACCACGGCACAGCATCGCGCGCCTATCGCCGGGCGAGCGAGAAAATGTTCGATGTTCGAGCTGCGCGGGCCGGCGAAAAATTAGTCTGATAACCGGCTTCTATTCCGCGCATCACTGCGATTTTCGAATTCTATGCTGGGTGTTTACCTGGATCCTGGGTCAGCATCGCACCGCTGGCGCGCTGCACCCGCATCACGCCTTTAGCGAAGCGCAACCAAAGCGGCGCCGATGACCGGGCCGTAATCCGCGCGCTGCAACACAATTGCGATGCCGTCTTGCTTGCCGGGTTCGGCGCGCATCGGAATTGTGAAGTTTTTTTCGCCGCCGTCCCAATCGCCGAAACGCTGCATCTCGCGCACGACATTGGCGTAAACCAACTCGCGTGTGTTGTTTTCGCCGCCGCCGATGGCGACCTTCGCGTGGCTGAGCGTGTGCATCAGCCAGATCGTTGCCGCGGTGCTGCGCTGACCTTCCGCGCGCGCGGCAATGGTGACGGTGACGCGGCCCGAGCCTTGCGCGATCGCAATGGGGACAAATTCGCGCTGTGCCTGCGCGTGGGCAATGGCGGTGAGAACCTTGTCGCGATGACCGCCGATAACATGCTCGGCGCCGCCGACCACAATTTGCGGCGTGTAGACACCGCTGCGACTCATGGCTTTTGCGTAGGCCTTCTGGCGTTGCGTATTCGCGTCGGTCGCCAGCGTGTCTTTCCAGCCCAGCATGTCCCAATAGGTGATCGGCAGCGTGAGCGCGACGACATCTTTGCGCGCGGCCAACTCAAGAAGGAGATGATCGGCCGGCGGACAATCGCTGCACCCTTGGCTCGTGAAGAGTTCGACAAGGATGGGCGGCGGCGCGGTTGCGGCAAGCAGCGGCGAAGAGACGCTCACCGCCCCCGCCGTAAGCGCCAAAAACAGGGTTCGCCTCGCGTTCATGGCAAAACCATAGGGGCATGACACCGGCAGCCCAAGGGGCGCAGGTCCTGCAATTCTTCACATTGGGTTGAAGGCGAAGACAAATCCCGTGATTACGCCGCATCTCTGCGGCGCTGCTCACGGGACTGTGTCAGGCGTTTACGCTGCGGCGAGATTGCGCAATACGTGGTGCAGAATGCCGCCGCTCTTGAAATACGAAACCTCGTCCAGCGTATCGATGCGGGTCAGAAGCGGAATTGTTAGCGTTCTTCCATCCGCATAGGTGACACGCGCATCGATCTTTTCGCGCGGCTTGATATCGCCGGCAAACCCACCAATGTCGAAGGTCTCGCGGCCGGTGAAGGCATAATCGTGCCGCGTCTTGCCGCCGGTGAATTCAAGCGGCAGCACGCCCATGCCGACAAGATTGGAACGGTGAATGCGTTCGAAGCTTTCGGCGATGACGGCACGCACGCCGAGAAGGCGCGGGCCCTTCGCCGCCCAGTCGCGCGACGAACCGCTGCCATATTCCTTACCCGCGATGATGATGGTGGGAATATTGAGCGCCATATAGGCCATTGCAGCATCGTAAATCGATTGCTCTTCGCCTGCAGCGTCGGCGGAGGCGTAATAGATTGTGTTGCCGCCTTCCTTGCCGCCCAGCATTTCATTCCGGATACGGATATTGGCGAAGGTGCCGCGCATCATCACCTCGTGATTGCCGCGGCGCGCACCGTAGGAATTGAAATCGGCCGGCGTGACGCCGTGCGCCATGAGATATTTTCCCGCCGGTCCATCCTTCTTGATCGAGCCCGCCGGACTGATGTGATCGGTGGTGATGGAATCGCCGAACACGCCCAGAATACGCGCACCGGCAATGTCGCTCAGCGGCACGGGATGCATCGTCATGCCTTCGAAATAAGGCGGGTTCTTCACGTAGGTCGAATTGTTGTCCCAGTGATAGGTCTTGCCTTTGTTGGTTTTGATCTTCTTCCAGTCGCGCCCGCCATCGAACACATCGGCATAACGCGCGCGAAACATCGAGGGCGTAACGCATTTGCGCACGACATCGGCGATTTCTTTTTGCGTCGGCCAGATCTCGCTTAGGTAAACTGGATCGTTGTTGTCGTCGTAGCCGACCGGTTCTTTAGTGAGATCGGCATTGATATTGCCGGCCAAAGCATAGGCGATGACAAGAAGCGGCGACGCCAGATAATTCGCGCGCACCTGCGCATGCACGCGGCCCTCGAAATTGCGATTGCCTGAGATGACCGAAGCGACCACCAGATCGCCATCGACCACCGCTTTCGCGATCTCATCCGGCAGCGGACCAGAATTGCCGATGCAGGTGGTGCAGCCATAGCCGACCAGATCGAAGCCGAGTTTTTGCAGCGGCTTGTCGAGACCGGATTTGGCGAAATATTCGGTGACCACTTGGCTACCAGGCGCCAATGACGTTTTCACCCACGGACGCACAACCAAATTGCGCGCCACCGCTTTCTTCGCGAGCAGCCCGGCGCCTAGCATCACATAGGGATTGGACGTGTTGGTGCAGGAGGTGATGGCGGCAATCGCCACGTCGCCGTGGCCGATCGTGTAATTGGTCCCCTCGACCTTCACGCGACGCATGGCGTCTTCTTCTTTCTTGAAGACACCGATCAGCGCGCTGGCGAATTCCTCGCCAACCTTGGAGAGCGCAACGCGGTCTTGCGGGCGGCGCGGACCGGCCAGGCTGGATTCGACCTCGGCGAGATCGAGATGCAGCGTGCTGGTGAAGGCAGCTTCTTCGGTCTTGCTGGTGCGGAACATGCCTTGCGCCTTGGCGTATTTCTCCACCAGCGCAATACGGCCTGCATTGCGGGCGGTGGCTTTGAGGAAGCGCAGCGTCTCCTTATCGACCGCGAAAATACCGCAGGTGGCGCCGTATTCCGGCGCCATATTGGCAACGGTGGCGCGATCTTCGAGCGGCATGTCGTCGAGGCCGTCGCCATAAAATTCGACGAACTTCCCCACCACGCCGTGTTTGCGCAGCATCTGCGTCACGGTCAGCACCAGATCGGTGGCCGTGGTCCCGGGGCGCAATTTGCCGGTGAATTTGAACCCGACAACTTCCGGAATGAGCATGGAGATCGGCTGACCGAGCATGGCGGCCTCGGCTTCGATGCCACCGACGCCCCAACCGAGTACCGAAAGCCCGTTGATCATCGTGGTGTGGGAATCGGTACCGACCACCGTATCGGGATAGGCGTATTCGACGCTGGAGCGACCTTCTTTGATTTTGTCGGTCCATACGGTCTGGCCGAGATATTCCAAATTGACCTGATGGCAGATGCCGGTGCCCGGCGGCACAACGCGGAAGCGATTGAAGCCCTGCTGGCCCCAACGCAGGAACGCATAGCGTTCGCCGTTGCGCTCATATTCGAGCGCCACGTTCTTCTTGAACGAATCCTTCTTGCCGAAATAATCGACCATCACCGAGTGGTCGATGACCAGATCCACAGGCGTCAGCGGATTGATCTTCTCAGGGTTGCCCTTGAGCGATGCCATCGCGTCGCGCATCGCCGCGAGATCGACCACGGCGGGAACACCGGTGAAATCCTGCATCAGAACGCGGGAAGGACGGAACGCGATTTCGCGGTCGGAGGTGCGCTTCTTCAGCCAGCCCACCACCGCTTTGATGTCATCGGCGGTGACCGAGCGCCCATCTTCGTAGCGGAGCAGATTCTCGAGCAGCACCTTGAGCGAGAAGGGCAGCTTGGAGACGCCCTTCAGCCCGTTCTTCTCGGCAGCCTTCAGGCTGAAATAGGTGTAGCTCTTGGCGCCGACTGTGAGCTTGCGGCGGGCTTTGAAACTGTCCAGGCTGGTCACGTGTGCCTCTCTGACGAGTGTGCTGCGTTGCAATGTGAAACGGCGCGGACATTAGAGCGCATTGGGGTAAATACGGAAGGCTTCGTGTTCCGCGAATCGTCGAATTCTTGTGCGCGGCCTGCGGCCGCAGCTTCGGCCATGGGCAAGAAACGAGAGATCATGACAGCCGAGACATCTGTGCGCGTCGAGACAGCGGGTCCAGTGGTGACCATCATTCTGGACCGCCCGGAAGCGAAGAATGCGGTGGACCGGCCGACCGCGGCGGCACTGGCCGCCGCCTTCTCGAATTTTGAAGCAGATCCCAATGCCAAGGTGGCGGTGCTCTGGGGCGCCGGCGGAATTTTCTGCGCGGGCGCCGATCTGAAAGCCATCGCGGCCGGCGGCGAGAAACGCAATCTGGTCACGCCGCCCACTACGAGCGAGCCTTTAGCCGGCGACGCGCCGATGGGCCCCACCCGCATGCGGCTGAGCAAACCGGTGATCGCCGCCATTGCAGGACATGCCGTGGCAGGCGGGTTAGAACTGGCGATCTGGTGCGATTTGCGGGTGGTGGAAGAGAACGCCGTGTTCGGCGTCTTCTCGCGCCGCTGGGGCGTGCCCCTCATCGACGGCGGAACTATCCGCCTGCCCCGTTTGATCGGACAGAGCCGCGCCATGGACATGTTGCTGACCGGCCGGCCGGTGGACGCGGCCGAGGCGCTTCAATTCGGCCTCGCCAACCGTGTGGTGCCGGTGGGGCAGTCGCGCGCCGCTGCCGAAACTTTGGCGGCCGAGATCGCACGCTTCCCGGAAATCTGTATGCGCGGCGACCGGCTCTCGGCGTTGGAACAATGGGGCCTGAGCGAGCCGGATGCCTTGGCCGCCGAATTTCGCCACGGAATGAAGGCTCTCGAAGCCAATGAGACCTTTACCGGCGCCGCGCGATTTGCCGGCGGCAAAGGCCGCGCGGGTGACTTCTCGGAGATTTGAGCGCCCCCTTCCTCGGCATATTTTCGCGACAGAACCGGGCTTACATGCCCGGATGCAGGGTGCATGGGAATTTGTTCAAACCTGCCTCCTTATTGTTGCCACGTTCACCGCCTAGCTGAATACAGGACGAGCTGGGAAGTGGCTGGGCAGGTTTCAGCCCAACCGACAGGATTGCTCTTGGCAACGCGTAAAGTCCTTTCCCGAATTCTTCTCGCCGCCGGCTTGGCGACGATGGCCCAGTTTTCGCCTGCGTCAGCCCAGGCGTTCCGGTCGACGATAGCGCGTCCAGCGGGTGTATCGCCTCAGCTCCAAACCCAACCCATGACGCCCTCGCGCCTAGCCATTATTCCGGCCGGCCCGGCGCCGCGCGAAGGTCATTATGTCGGCGCCGACGACGTCGAGTTCATGATCGATCAGGCCACTGGACAACCGCGGCTGCGCTTCGCCGACTCTGAGGAAATCTTCTACCTCACCAGCGAACCGGCTTTGGCCGGCGGGCGTGTGCTGAAATTCGACACCGGCGAGACGGCCATCGCGGTAAGCCCATGGGGCGGCGTGACGCTCTATTCCCGTCATCGCCCTGCCGGCATGCCGGCCGAGCGCAGCGACGATTTGCGCACATTCGAGCCGCGCGCCGTACCGGCCAAAGACATCAAGCTTTTCGCCGCGAAGCTGTCGCAGCGCCTCGCCGACCGGCAGAATTTGGCCGTCGGCTTCGCCACCGATTGGGACGGCCTGGCGCGTGACAAGAAGGTTCGGGCTCTGGCCGCCGATTCCATGCGCAACGCGACTTACGCCTTGGAGCTGCTCGCCGCGTCCCGCGCGATGCGCAGCGTGCTGGCCAGCCGTCTGCACGCGGTGCGCGTAACCGCCAGCACCACCAAGACCGCGACGTTGCAGAACGAAGTTTTGGTGGTGACTTATGTGACGCAAGGCGGCCCCGCCGCCCGCCCGTCTTCGCTCGCCATTGCCGAAGCGATCGAGGCACGGCTCACGGCGAGCGCCGGAAATGCCCCCGGCAATACCGACCGGTAGCGCACGGATTACACGCTGGCCGGCAAGTCGTCCGGCGCCATTTCAAAACCTTCAAAGCGAAATCCCGGCGCGACCGTGCAGCCGACGAGCGCATAGGCGCCGAGCGGGCGTGCGCATTGCCACATATTGGCAGGTACCACGCATTGCGGGCGTTCACCGGAAGCGAGGCCGCTTCCTAGAACATGGCGCGTCGGATTCGTATTTGGCGCTGAGGCGATGAAAAGCTCCAATGCTTCGCCTGCATAGAAATGCCAGATCTCGGCGGCATCCACGCGATGCCAGCGCGACTGTTCGCCTGCGCGCAAAAGATAATAGATAGCGGTCGCGTGCGCGCGCCCATCGACTTTGTTTTCGTCGCGGAAGATTTCGCGAAACGATCCGCCCTCGGGATGCGGCGCAAGCTCAAGCAGGCGTGCAATTTCATTGGCATCCAGCTTCATTCCGAAACCGGCTCAGCGACAAACGGATTTTGTATCCCGCGCGCAACCATCGCGATCATGCCGCGCGCGACGCCGGCAGCATCAGCCAAAGCGTTATGGCGTTGGCCCTCGAATTCGGCGCCGGCGGCTTCCGCCACATCGCATGCGTGTTTCCCCGCAAGGTCCACGCCGTGTTCGGCAAACCAAGGAATGACATTGCGATAGGGCGGCAAGATGAGTTCGCGCTGCCAGCCATAGATCTTGATATTCTCGATGAAAACCAGATCGTCGCGGCCAAAAGCAAAGATGACATCGTCGCCGACAAATTCCAGAAAAGCGCGATAGGCGGTGACAAAATCCACACCGCGCTCCGCCAGTTCCTGATTGGTGATGCCGGTGAGCGCGATCAAATACTCTGACAGAACCGGGTTCAAACGCGGCTGCACTAACATGTCAAAGCTGTCGACGACTCGCAGCGATTCCGCGTCCAATTTCACGGCGCCGATCTGCACCACTTCCTTGCGCTCGCCCGGAAGCGACCAGCGGCGTTCCTGCGAACCTTCCCACGCCGTGAATTCGAGATCGAACACGGTCGCGAAGCGGCGGGCTTTTCGGGAAACGGATTTGGCCATGATGTGAATCGGTTCGTTTGATGCGCTCTATCTAAGCTGTCGTGGAACGAGGTGAAACAATCTTCATGTGCAGTGCCGGATGAAATGCCACAGGCTTGTCACGCCGCCACTTCACACGGTTAACGTAGTCTTGCTCACGCGAGCAGACGCGCGATTATGGGCAGGCTTAGGATCATATCTTGGCACGTATCATGGTGAGCACATCGGCTTCCGGCCCTGCTGTAAGCGTGGATGTCCCCGAACACGGCGACACACACCGGCAGGATGTCGGAATCTCGACCTTGCAACATCTCGCTTTTCTTCACCGCGAGGCGGTGGAAAACGCGCGCCACGCCCGCCTGCTCGAACACACGCCCGCTGCCGCCGCCATGCTGATTGCCCTCTGCCTGACGGTAACGGCGCTCGAATCGGGGGCGGCCAGGCATGTGGCCTTCGGAGTCTGGATCTTTTTTGTCCTGACGGCGGCGATCGTCATGCTGCGTCTGGCAAAAATGGCGGATGTGTCCGGTCCAAGGCTTCTGCCTTTGCGCGGCTTCGTGCTCGACCTGAACGTCACGCTTCTTTTTGCCGGTTTCTCCTGGGGCGCCGGAGCTTTCCTGGCTTTGCCGCCAAATGCCGGCGATCTGACCCTGGTGCTTTTCGGCCTCAGCGCCGCCAGCCTGGTGACCGGAATCCTCCGAACCCGGGCCGCAAGCAGCTATTTCCTGGTCCCCGCCCTTGCATTGACGGGCACTGCCGGGCTGACCGGGCCCAGCGGCGCCGCGCCTGCGATTCTCTTGGGCCTGGCCGGGCTTGGCCTAGCCATAGGGGCCGGGTGGGGCGAAAGCCGCCTCAGCCGCCTATACCCCCAGCCTCTCCTCACTGTTTCCTAAGCGATCTTCGCCAGAATGGCTTAAATTCGGGACAGCCAAGGAACCAGCCTTGCGCGCCCCGCCCCCCGGGGGTGCATCATGACCAATCGATACGCAGCAAGATTACGGAGCGCATCAGACATGATGTCCAACGGTGTCGCGGATGAAGCGGCCGACCATTCCGACGACGCGTCCGCGAATTTAAGCGAAAGCGCGAATCTGATCGGCGTCAGCGATCCCGGCTTGGCAGCCTTCTTCTCCGCCTTCACGCGCTATGCCTCGCCCGACGACCTTCTTCTTTATAGCGGCGCCGAACTCGCGGCCCTCATCCGCCTCGTCTATCAGAAGACGGCATTGCGCCCGCAAGGCGAGACGCAAGTTTTCTGTTTCGATGCGCATGACGAGGACCAGGCCTTCTCGCGGCCGCAGACCATATTGGTCGCGGTCAATGACGACATGCCGTTCCTCCTCGACTCCGCAACGGCGGAAGTGAACGCGGAAGGCCGGACGATCCGCGCCGCCTTCCATCCGGTGATCGCCGCGTCACGCGACGCCAAGGGCGCGCGTAGCCGCGATGGCGTGCTGGTGCAGGAAAGCTACATCGTGCTTGCGCTCGATTATGTCGCCGATAGCGCGAAATTGAGCGAGACGTGCGCCGCACTTCAACGCGTGTTCACGGATGTCAAACGCGTCGTGCGCGACTTCCCCGCCATGCTCGGGCGCATGAATGAGATTGCCGAGATTCTGAAAGCTCATCCGCCCGAAATTCCGCAAGAGGATTTGGACGAGTCGCTCGCCTTTTTGAAGTGGCTGGCCGACGACCACTACACGTTCCTTGGAACGCGCGACTATGTTTTTGAGCCCGACGGCGACGGACGCCTTGCGCCGGTGCCGGAAAGCGGACTCGGCATCTTGAGCGATCCCGACGCGCGCGTGGTTCGGCGCGGCTCCGACCGCGACAGGCTGACGCCCGAAATTCGCGCTTATCTCACCCGCCCCTCGCCGCTGATCATCGCCAAATCGGCCATGCGTACGAGCGTTCACCGCCGCGTGCATATGGATTATGTCGGCGTGAAGCGTTTCGATTCCGCCGGCAAATTGATCGGCGAGCGCCGTTTCGTCGGCCTCTTCACGTCCGCCGCCTACAACCAGTTGCCGTCCGATATTCCGCTTCTGCGCCGCAAGACCACCAACGTGCTGGCGGGATCTGGCCTGCCTGCCAAGAGCCATGACGCCAAGGCGCTGACCCATATATTGAACACGTTCCCGCGCGACGAACTTTTCCAGATGTCGGAAGACGAGTTGCTGACGACGTCGCTCGGCATTCTCGATCTCGGGCAACGCCCGAAAGTGCGCCTGTTCCTGCGCTTCGACCGCTTCGACCGCTATGTGACGGCGCTCGTTTATGTGCCGCGTGAGCGCTACAATTCGGACGTACGCGAGAAGATCCACGCCATCCTCGCGCGCACCCTCGACGGCCGCATGTCGGCCTATTACCCGACGCTCGATATCGACACGTTGGCGCGTGTTCTCTTCATTGTCGGCCGCAACGAAGGCCCGCGCCCAGTCGTCGACGTCAAAGAACTAGAAGCCGAAATCCGTGAAGCCATCCGCACCTGGGATGACAGGTTTCGCGACGCGGCTATGGCCCATTTCGGCGAGCGCAATGGACAAACTTTGGCGGCGCGTTATGCAGATGCTTTCTCGCCCAGCTATCATGACGGATTCGACCCTGCGGTTGCAGTGGAAGACATTGTGCGCATCGAGGAACTGCTCAGCGGCAGGGCCCCCGGCGGAAATCTCAGCGCCGATGTCTATGGCGTTAGTCCCGCCGTTGAAGGTGGACGTGAGCGTTTGAAGCTGAAACTCTTCGTGCGCGGCGATTACGTTCCGCTGTCCGACTGCCTGCCGATTTTTGAAAATCTCGGATTGAAAGCGATTGCCGAAGACGCATTCGCGCTGACGCCGCTGAACGCCGCCGGCACCAAAGAACAGGTTTCATTGCAGAATTTCGTGATGGAACGTTCGGACGGACAGACAACCGATCTCGCCCGCATCAAACCTCTGCTGGAAAATGCGTTCCACGCCGTCTGGCTGGGACAGGCCGAAAGTGACGGCTTCAACCGACTCATACTGGCTGCCGAATTGCCGTGGCGCGACGCCACCATTGTGCGCGCGGTCGCAAAATACTTACGCCAAGCAGGGTTGATGTTCAGCCAGGCCTATATGGAAAACGCGCTGGCGCAGAATGCCGAATTGGCCCTGCTCCTCGTGGACCTTTTCTACAGCCTGCACGATCCGGAAGCGTTTGAAGAGACTGAAGCACGCACCAAAGACTCCGACGCGTTGCGTTTGCGCATCGACTCCGTGCTCGAAGCCGTGCCTAATGCCGACGAGGATCGCATCATCCGCGCCATGCTGGCAGTGATCGACGCGATGGTGCGTACCAATTTCTTCCAGCGCGACGAGACCGGCGCTACTAAGCCGGCTCTTTCCTTCAAGCTGGAGAGCCGGAAGCTAGCGTTCCTCCCTGATCCCAAGCCGCTATTCGAAATCTACGTGCATGCGCGCGATGTCGAGGCCGTGCATTTGCGCTTTGGCCGCGTGGCGCGCGGCGGCATTCGCTGGTCCGATCGCGCCGAAGATTTCCGCACCGAAGTGCTCGGCCTCGTCAAAGCACAGCAGGTAAAGAACGCCGTCATCGTTCCGGTCGGCGCGAAAGGTGGCTTCTATCCCAAGCTGCTTCCCAAAAGCGGGCGCGACGAAATTCAGAACGCCGCCATCGGCGCGTACAAGACATTCATCGGCGCGTTGCTCGACCTCACCGACAATCTCGGTCCCGACGGCAGCATCATTCCGCCTGAACGTGTCGTGCGTCATGACGACGACGATCCCTATCTCGTCGTCGCCGCCGACAAAGGCACAGCGACATTCTCGGACATCGCCAATGGCATCGCGCTTTCGCGTGGCTTCTGGCTAGGCGACGCTTTCGCCTCCGGGGGCAGCAAAGGCTACGACCACAAGAAGATGGGCATTACGGCCCGCGGCGCCTGGGAGGCGGTCAAACGCCATTTCCGCGAACTCGGCCGCGACATTCAAACCGCACCGTTCACCACGGTCGGCGTCGGCGACATGTCGGGTGACGTGTTCGGCAATGCCATGTTGCTCTCGCACCAAACCAAGCTTGTGGCTGCCTTCGACCATCGCCACATTTTCTTCGATCCCACGCCGGACTCCGAAATAAGTTGGGCTGAGCGCAAACGCCTGTTCGATCTGCCGCGCTCGTCATGGGCGGATTACGACAAGGCGTTGATCTCGCCCGGCGGCGGCATTTTCCCGCGCACCGCTAAAGAGATTTCGCTGTCGAAGGAGCTGAAAGCGTTTGCCGGTCTGAAGAAAGATGCGGCGACGCCGCAGGAGCTTATTCGTGCGCTGCTGGCCGCGCCTGTCGATCTTCTGTTCTTCGGCGGTATCGGCACCTTCATCAAAGCCGCAGCGCAAAGCCATGCCGATGTCGGCGACCGCAGCAACGATGCTTTGCGCCTGAACGGCAATGAAATTCGCGCCTCGGTGATCGGCGAAGGCGCCAATCTGGGCGTGACGCAACTGGGCCGGATCGAATTTGCGCGCGTCGGCGGTCCCGAGAAGCGCGGCGGCAAGATCAACACCGATGCGATCGACAATTCGGCCGGCGTCGACACGTCCGACCATGAAGTGAATCTCAAAATTCTGATGAGCGGCGCGGTGCGCCGCGGCGAGATGAGCGATGCCACGCGCGACGCGACTTTGGTCGCCATGACCGATGATGTGGCCCATTCCGTTCTGGCGCATAATTACAGTCAGACTTTGGCTATCTCGGTAGCCGAACTATGCGCTTCCACCGATCTCGACGCTGCCGGGCGCTTCATGTCGGAGCTCGACCGCGCAGGGAAGTTGGATCGCGACGTCGAAATGCTCCCCGATGACGAACAGCTTTCGGCGCTGGCGCGTGAAGGCAAAGGTTTGTCACGGCCCGAGATCGCGGTGCTTCTGGCCTATGCCAAGCTCGATTTGAAGGACGAAGTCGCGGCCAGTGCGCTGCCCGACGATCCTTATTTTGACAATGTCATGACCTCCTATTTCCCACCGCTGGCGGCGAAGGATTTCGCCAGTGAGCTTCCGCGCCATCGCCTGCGCCGGGAAATTGTTTCAACCTCTATTTCCAATGCGGTGGTCGATCTGGCCGGACCGCTCTTCGTCCATCGCATGCGCGAGATTTCCGGCGCGCCGGCTTGGAGTGCCGCTTGGGCCTTTGCGCTGGCGGACGGCGCGTTCTCCCTGAGCGCGTTGAAGGACCGTATCGCTGCGCTCGATCTCAAAGTGCCCGCCTCGATTCAGCACCGCATGGTGGCCGATATCGCGCAATTGCTTCGGCGGCTTGGCCTCTGGTTCATCGTGCAATTGGAAGAGGGCACGCCCCTCAAAGACACGGTGGCCGCCTATAGCGGCGGTGTTGTTGCGCTTAAGGGTCGGCTCGCCGAATTGGTGTCGCCGTTGGAAACCCGCCTGACGAATGACAGCGTCACCGAACTGACTAAGGCGGGCGTGCCAAAGGATGTCGCCGAAGATGTGGCGGTGTTGAAGCTTCTCGGCGCCGCGCCCGAAATCGTGCTTCTCGCCCAAACCCATTCCATTCCCGTAGACGTCGCGGCATCCGCCTATTTCCATATGGGGGCGCTGGTCGGCTTCGACCGGTTGCGGGCATTGAGCGACCAGGTTGTGTCGGCCGATCATTGGGACCGTTTGGCGCTCCGCCGTACCATCGACGATCTCTATGCGGCCCAGCGCATCCTCACCGACGACGCGTTGAAGAATGCCGGCACAAACTTGGCCGGTGCGGATCGCGTCAAAGGCACGGTCTTCGTGCGCTCATGGGCGACCACGCGGCAGGCTGACATCGCCCGGGTGCTGGCGTTCCTCGACGAATTGGAGCGCACCGGCGTACCGACCATCGCGAAAGTGGCCCTGGCCAATAGCCAGGTGCAAAGGCTGGCGGGCAAATAGATCGGGATTGCGGCGCTCAAGCACGAAACAGGAACGATAGGGCCCAAATAATTCCCTCCCCGCGATTGATGGCGGGGCTGGGATTGGGAATGCTTTCGCCGCCATTTTGTGACCGACATGACCCAAGAAATCGAAATCAGGCTTGCAGTGCGGCCGGAAGATCGCACGCGCCTTTATCGCAGCGAGTTGCTCAAGCGCCTGTCGACACGGCGCGCGTCGACCAACCAATTGCAAAGCATCTATTACGACACGCCCGATCTGGCGATGGCGAAGCAAGGTCTGTCTTTGCGTGTGCGCAAAACGGGACGCGCCTTTATGCAGACCGTGAAGGGACCTAATTCCGGCTCGCTGCTCTCCGAGCGCGTGGAGTGGGAATCCAGATTGCCCGATGGCACGCCGGACTTAAGCGCGATTTCAGATGACGACATGCGCGAGCGCGTACGGGCGTTGGTTGCGGATTTTATCATTGAGCCGAAAGTGGAAACCGAGATAACGCGCACCACGCGGCATTTGACCACCGATGCGGGCGACGAGATCGAATGCGCGTTCGACGACGGCACGATCAGTTCGGTCGGCGATGCGAATGGCGGCCTGCCGGTAATGGAAGTTGAACTCGAGCTCAAGAGCGGCTCACCGGCCGCCTTATTCGAACTGGCGCGCGAGCTGAACCGCATTGTCACGTTGAAGATGCAGACGGAGAGCAAGTCCGAGCGCGGCTTGCGGGTTCTTTCGGGACAAGACATTCAGGCGCGCAAACCTGAACGCGTGGTTCTTCCCGAAGGCGCTACCGCGGAAGACGCGTTTCGCACCACGCTACGGCATTGCCTGCGCCACATGGCGTATAACGTTGCCGCGGTGGAGATACGCGATCCCGGCGGCGTACATCAGATCCGCGTGGGCTTGCGGCGCTTACGCGCCGGATTTTCTGCATTCGGCAAAGCATTTCACGTTCCGCGACTGAACGCTTTACGAGCACAGGCGAAGAATCTCGCCGATGCTTTTGGCGCAACACGCGAGCTTGATGTCTTCGCGCATGAATTGCTGCCGCAGGTCGAACCTGAAGGCGCGACGCCGGCACCCGTACGCGCCGTGCGCGCCCGCCTGGAAGAAGTGCGCACGCGCGCCTGGGACGATGCGGTGGAATTGGCGCGCTCCAGCGCATTCACGGATTTCCTGCTCGATCTCGGAGACGCGGCGGAAACACGCGCGTGGCGCTCGCCCATCGGAGATGATTCCGCGATCTTCGAACGACCGGCTTTGGAAATTGCCTGCAAGGCGTTGGACGCGGAATTCAAAAAGACGCGCAAGCGCGCTAAACATCTTTCGCGCCTCAATACCGATGAGCGCCATCGCTTGCGCATAGCCTTAAAACGGCTGCGCTATTCCGCCGAGTTCTTCGCGCCTTTATTCCCGGACAAATATGTCGGGCCCTATCTGAAGCAGATCAGCAAGGCGCAAGACGCGTTCGGCCTGTTGAACGATGCCTCCACCGTGCAGCATGTTTTGGCGCGGCTCGTGGAAGAACCGGATTTGCACAACGCGGACATATTGCGTGAAGGCGCGGCCTTTGTGGCCGGATGGCATTTGGGGCGCGTGCCCGGCGGTTGGCAGTCGGCACGCAAACACTGGAAGCGCCTGGCGAAGACGGATCCGTTCTGGCACGCCGAAGGCTGAGAGCCTCTAAACTTCGACCGTCGCCAGAATCGGAACGTGGTCCGAAGGCTTTTCCCAGTCGCGGGCGTCCCGGATAATCTCGTGGTTGGACACCGCTCCCTTCAGCGCCGGGCTGACCCAGATGTGATCCAGCCTGCGGCCGCGATCCGAAACCTTCCAATCGCGGTTGCGATAGCTCCACCAGGAATAGATTTTCTGGTCGTGGGGCACGAACTCGCGCGTCACGTCGATCCAGTCGAACGCGTCCTTGGCGGCGCCGAGAAGCTCGGTCTCGACCGGCGTATGGCTGACGACGTCGAGCAATTGCTTATGGCTCCAGACATCGTGCTCCAGCGGGGCGACGTTGAAATCGCCTGCAATGACCACCGGCGTGCTCCGCTTCGCGCGCTGCTTGGCGAAGCACTCCGCCATCTCGCGGAGGAAATCGAGCTTATGGGCGAATTTCTCATTCGCCTTCACGTCGGGAATATCGCCGCCGGCCGGCACATAGAAACTGTGAATCTCGAGTCCCGATTCCAGCGTCACCGCGACGTGGCGCGTGTCGTCCTTGCCGCAAAAGCTGAGCTTGTGCGTGTTGCGAATCGGCAGGCGCGAGAGGATGGCGACCCCGTGATAGCCCTTCTGGCCATTCACGGCCCGATGCGTGTAGCCCAGCTTGGCGAAACCATCATGCGGAAAAAGCTCGTCCGGACATTTCGTTTCCTGGAGGCAAAGCACGTCCGGCTGATGTTTTTTGAGAAAATTTCCTACCAAAGGCGCCCGCAGGCGGACCGAATTGATGTTCCAGGTGGCGATTCGGACGCTGCTCATACCCCTCCTATAGCCGCTTCAGGGCGGAATTGCTGGATTTTTGCCCATCATCCCAGGCGTTTTCGGCCAAATTTAGATAAAATTGCTTTCAGAAAATGTTTTTCACTTTGTTCATTGTTTTTTTATCCGCGACCTCTATATTGCACTGCAGTAGCGCTTTGCTTTCGTAGTTGTGTAAGTGGAGTAAAGAAAATGACCCTCAGTCAAGCACACACCCAAACCCGTAGTCCCGAAGACGTCAGCGCGCGGTGGTTCACCGTAGCCGTGATCACGGGTTGCGCGTTTCTGGCCGCCGCCATCCTCTCTTACGTGGTCGGCTAAGCACTCGCATCAGGCCGCCGGCAGTCGAATAAACCGACTACCGGCGGTGACGATGTGTCTATTTAGCGAATTCGTTCAAGGGCCTCAGATCAATCAGGGGCCAGCGCGCTCGCGGTGCGAAGTCCAAAGATTCTGTAAGGCCCGCCGCTAGGCGTTCGACCCCGGCCCACGCGATCATCGCGCCATTGTCGGTACAGAGCGCGGCCGGCGGTACGTGGAGGGCAAAGCCCTCCTGATTTGCCAGGTCCGTCAGCGCTCCGCGTATGGCCGCGTTCGAAGCCACGCCGCCTGCAACGACGAAATTACACTCATCGTTAGTATTGCCGAACTCCGTTCGGAATTTCTGCATTGCAGTACGGGTTCTGTCCCGAAGCACATCCAACACAGCCGCCTGAAATCCCGCCGCGATATCGGCTTTGTCCGAATCGGTCACAGGCACTGCCAGCTCCGACACGGTTTGGCGCACGGCGGTCTTCAACCCTGAAAACGAGAAATCCGCTCCCGCCCGGCCCAGCATGGGGCGCGGAAAAGGAAAGCGCTTGGCGCGCCCTTGCGCGGCCAGAACTTCAATTTTGGGTCCGCCGGGATAAGGCAGGCCCAGAAGCTTGGCGGTTTTATCGTAGGCCTCGCCCAGCGCGTCGTCGATCGTGGCGCCGTAGAGCCGGTAGCGCCCCACGCCTTCAACAGCCATCAGCTGGCAATGCCCGCCGGAGATCAGAAGCAGGAGGAAGGGGAAATCCACCCGCGCGGTCAGCCGCGCCGTCAGCGCGTGGGCTTCCAAATGGTTCACGGCGATCAGGGGTTTGCGGGTGGAGAGGGCCAGTGCCTTGGCGGTGAGAAGCCCCACCATAACGCCGCCGATCAGCCCCGGCCCTGCCGTGGCGGCAATGGCGTCGATTTTATCCAGGCCGATGCCGGATTTTTCCAGGCAGCGTTCCACCACACCGTCGAGCATTTCGACATGGGCGCGCGCCGCGATTTCGGGCACCACGCCGCCATAGGCCTCATGGTCCAATTGGGCGTGGATGACATTGGACAGGATTTCGCCCGGACCGGGGGGGGGGCCGCGCACGATGGCGGCCGCGGTCTCGTCGCAGCTTGTCTCGATGCCGAGGACCGTAAATCCGTGCATGGGTTTCGATCTATGCTAAAGGGCTCGCGCAGTCTACGCGTGCCCCTTTCCTCACGAGCGCCTCTTCGCCGATGACAACGCCTCTGCTCCGTATTGCCAGCCGCGGCTCGCCTTTGGCGCTGGCGCAAGCGCGTCTGACGCGCGCCAAACTGGCGGCGCATCACAGCTGGAAAGGCGATGAGATTGAGGCGCTCTGCCCGATCCTCACCTTCAAGACCACGGGCGACCGCATTCAGGACCGCCCTCTGGCAGAGGCCGGCGGCAAGGGCCTTTTTGTCAAGGAAATCGAAGAGGCGTTGATCGAAGGCATTGCCGATCTTGCCGTGCATTCCAGCAAAGATCTTCCGGCGGTCCAGCCCTCGGGGTTGGACCTCATCGCAGTGCTGGAGCGCGAAGACCCCCGCGACGTCTTTATTGCCCGCGAGAGGGAGCGCTTTGACGACCTTCCGATCGGCGCGCGGATAGGCACGAGTTCTGTGCGACGCCAGGCGCAAGCGTTGCGCGCGCGGCCGGACCTCGCCTTTTGCGGCCTGCGCGGCAATGTGGAAACGCGCCTCGCCAAAATCCGCGGCGGCGAAGCGGACGCGACGTTTCTGGCACTGGCCGGGCTGAACCGGCTGGGCATTCATCTCGATGGTGCCGAAATCCTCGATGACGAAACCTGGCTTCCCGCGCTCTGCCAGGGCGCCATCGGGCTGGAGGCACGGGCAGGCGACACGCGCGTGCAGGGTTTGGTTTCGGGCATCGATCATCCTGCCTCGCATCTGGCGGTTATTTGCGAGCGCGCCTTTTTGGCGGCGCTGAATGGATCGTGCCGCACGCCAATCGCCGGTCTGGCGCGGCTTGCCGGCAATCGTCTGGAATTTCGCGGCGAGGTGCTCCGCCGCGACGGCCGGGATTCCTGGACGTCGTCGCGCGCGACCGATGTGCTCGCGGATCCGATCATGGCACGCAGAGCCGCCGCTCTGATGGGCGCCTCAGCCGCCAGCGACATAAAATCCATGGCCGGCGCCGACATGCCACATTTCTAATGCGCCTCCTCGTCACGCGACCGGAGGAGGATGCCGCGAATTTCGCAGGCCTTCTCCGTGCGCGTGGCCACGATCCCGTGCTGGCGCCGTTGATGGAAATGCGACTCCGCACGGGCGAAAATCTGACTCTAGATGGCGTGCAGGCTGTATTGGCCACCAGCACCAACGGCGTGCGTGCGCTGGCACAGCGCACGACCCAGCGCGACATACCGGTTTTCGCGGTCGGCATGCAGACGACGGAAACCGCGCGCAACGCCGGCTTTGGACCCGTTCACAACGCCGACGGCGATGCGGCGGCGCTTATCGATTTCGTCGCTGCGCGCGTGAGCCCGGCGTCCGGCACGCTCTTTCATGCCGCCGGCGCCGAAACGGCCGGAAAATTGCGCGAGGAATTGGAAGCAAGGGGGTTCACCGTACGCAGCGAAATTCTTTACGAGATGGTAGCGCCCGACATTCTTCCCGCAACGGTGGCACAAGCTCTGCGCACCGACACATTGGACGGCGTGGTTTTGTTCTCGCCGCGCAGCGCAGCGATCTTCAAAACGCTGATTGAAGCAGCCGGGCTTGCCGCACATTGCCGGCGCCTAAATGCGTTCTGCATCAGCGCTGCAACCGCCTCCGCGCTGGAAGGCATCGATTTTCGCAAAATCGCTGTGGCCGCGCATCCCAATCAGGACGGAATGCTCGCGCTCCTTTCGTGAGAAAGGCTCCGGGGGTAAGCATTATTGATTCTTCGGTGTGTGCGGAGTCCCGCGTGACGCCGAATGGGAGGACAAGGCTTGGCCGCTGACGGCGAAAATTCTTCGGCACCATCACCGACGCCAAGCACACCGCCCCGCGCGCGGTCGTGGCGGCCTGTTCTCATTCTGGTGGCGCTTGCGGCCTTCATTATCGGCGCCCTCGCGACGGCCTGGCCGAGGCTCAATGACACCAGCGACCGCGACCGTATCGCGGCCCTTGAAGTGAAACTGGCGCAAGTAGGCGCTGAGCTCGATACGGCACGGCGAGATGCGCAAGGCGCCGAAGCACGTCTCGCCACTGTCGAGCGCAACACGCCCGGCATCGCCAATGCCGATACCGGCCTGACACTGGAACAACGCGTCGGCGTTCTCGAACAGAGCGGCACTGCGAACACGCAGGCCGTGGCGGCGATGGCCGCGCGTCTCAACAGCATCGAAGCGGCAACGCCGCCCGACCTGCCGCAGCAATTGCAGAATTTCGCCTCGCGCGACGAGCAAGCCGCGCTGGACGCGCGCGTAAAACAATTGGAAAGCGTGAAGCACGCGGCCGCGCTTCTGGCGATGGCGCGCCTCTCACGCGCGGCGGAAGCAGCGCAGCCTTTCGGGCGTGAGTTCGATGTTCTCGCCAGCATCGCGCCGGACGATCCTTCCATTGCTATCTTGCGCCCCTTAGCGCCGCGCAGCGTTGCGGCCAAAACCGATCTGGCAAATGTATTTCCCAATGTGGCGCGCGGTGCCATCAACGCGGAACGCGCGGCCCTCGCGAATAGTTTCTGGGACCGCCTCGCCAACGGCATGGTGCGGCTGATCGGCTGGCGGCGCGTCGGCGATATTCCGGGCGAGACCACCGAAGCGCGATTGGCGCGTGCGCAAGTCGCGCTCGACCGCAATAATTTACCGGCCGCAGCGACGGAGCTTCGCGGCCTCGCGGGACCGGCGCGCATCACGATGATGCCGTGGCTCTTGGATGCCGAAGCGCGTATCGCCGTCGACCGTGCTATCGCGGATATGGATGGGCGCATGTTGCAGGCCCTCGCCGCGCCGGTGCCGATCCCGGCAGAACCCGCGCCCGCAACGTCGGCGCCTGCCCCATGATCCGACTGCTGCTGATCCTGATCGCAGCTGCGCTTGTCGGCACCGGAATCGCCCAATTGGTCGATGTCGAAGGCGGCCTCGAATTCACCATGGGCACGCATGAGGTCAGCGCCAATGTGCCGGTCGCGATCTTTTTGCTGTCGGTCGCGGCGCTTCTGACGCTTCTCGGCGTGCGCCTCATTATTGCGTTGATCGCAACGCCGCGCCGCGTCAGCGCGTGGGTTCGCGGACGTCGCGCGCGCCGCGGCTTCCAAGCGCTTTCACGTGGACTCGTCGCTGCCGCCGCTGGCGATGCACAGGAGGCACGCCGTTTCGCGCGGCGCGGCGAACAGCTTCTTGGCGATGCGCCGCTCGGCCTCCTGCTGACCGCGCAAGCCGCGGAGCTTAGCGGCAATGAGGAAAAGCAAAGCGGCACCTATCGCACCATGCTGGCGTTTCCGGAAACCACATTGCTCGGGTTAAAGGGACTTTACGATCAGGCCATGCGTAAAGGCGACGAGGTCGAAGCGCTTGCCCACGCTGCGCGTGCGTTGGAAATGCGGCCGCGCACGGCCTGGGCGGCGAAAGCGCAATTCGAACTTCATTGCAGCCGCCACGAATGGGACGAAGCGCAGAACATTCTGAAAAAACAGATGCGCGCCCGGCTCGTCACCATTGATGCGGCACGCAGGCGCCGCGCCGTGGTTCTGACCGCCGCCGCCCTCGACGCCGAGAAGCGCGGCGATTCTGACGCTGCGCTGACCCGCGCCCTCGAAGCGGTGACGCTGGCGCCGGGTCTCGTGCCGGCCGCCGTGCTGGCGGCGCGCAAGCTGACGCAAGCCGGACGCACCTGGAAGGCACAGGATACGGTCGAGGCAACCTGGGCCTTGGCGCCGCATCGTGATCTCGCCATTGCCTATGCCGGAGTGCATCCGACCGACGATCCCAACACGCGTGCCCGGCGCATGGAAAATCTCGCCAAGCTCAACCCCGACCATGTCGAAACGCGGCTTCTGGTGGCCGAGCAAGCGATGGCTTTGGGGCTTTGGTACGAGGCGCGGGCGGCTTTGGAGCCGATACTCCAAACCTATCCCACCGCGCGCGCCTGCGTTTTGATGGCGGAGATCGCGCAACAGGAACGGCGGGACCTGACCGCCGCGCAAGGTTGGCTCACCCGCGCGGCCCGGGCGCCGCGTGACGCCCAATGGCGCTGCGCCCGCTGCGGCTTCGTCGCCCAGGACTGGACCGCCATCTGCAACAATTGCGGTGCGTTCGATTCCCTGTCCTGGACCAGTCCGCATAGCCAGATGGTAGCGGCCCCAGCGGGAATGCCGGCGGTGCAGGCCAACCCGGCCCCCGCTTTGCCGCGCCCGACCGTGACAACGGCCCCTGCCCACACCCCGACCGCCATCCGGCAAATGGAAAATACCATCCTGCCCCCGCCGCCGGACGATCCCGGCGCCGATTTGGGGGACGATGACCAGTCTGATTCTTATGAATCGGACGACGATTCGCCCGAAGAGCGCCTGCGCCGGCGAAACCCCTAAATCGCGGGCCATTTAGGGTGTTTAGGCCGGCCAACCCTTGCCGGAGCAATTCCGGCTGATATAACACGCCCCGTTCGCGACCGGATCACCGGCCGCTATCCGCCCGCCCCAAGGTCCCTCCATGAACATCCACGAATATCAGGCGAAAGACGTCCTGCGCGCTTTCGGCACCCCCGTTCCGCGCGGCAAGGTCGCATTCACGGTCGATGAAGCGGTTGCCGCGGCCAAGGAATTGGGCGGCCCGATTTGGGTGGTGAAAGCCCAGATTCACGCTGGCGGACGCGGCAAAGGCGGCGGCGTCAAAGTCGTGCGCTCGCTGGACGACGTGAAACGCGAAGCCGAACGCATGCTGGGCATGACCCTGGTCACGCATCAAACCGGACCTGCCGGCCGCATCGTTCGCCGCCTCTATATAGAAGAGGGCTCCGACATCGGCAGCGAGCTGTATCTCTCCGCCCTGGTCGATCGCGCGACATCGCGCGTCGCGTTCATCGCCTCGACCGAAGGCGGCATGGACATCGAACACGTCGCCAAAGTGAGCCCGGAAAAAATCCTCACCTTCCAGATCGATCCGGTTGTCGGATATTCGGGCTATGTCGGTCGCACCATCGCTGCCAGCCTGAATTTGGCAGGCGAACAGGCGAAGCAGCTCGGCGCCGTCATCAACAGCCTCTATTCCGCCTTCGTCGCGAAGGACATGAGCCTTCTGGAAATCAATCCGCTGGTGGTGACCAAATCCGGCCAGGTCATTTGCCTCGATGCGAAAATCAATTTCGACGACAACGCGCTCTACCGCCACAAAGATTTGCAAGAACTTCGCGATCCCGAAGAAGAGGATCCGATGGAGCGCGAAGCCGCGAAATTCGACCTCAGCTACATCAAGCTCGACGGTTCGATCGGCTGCATGGTGAACGGCGCCGGCCTTGCCATGGCGACGATGGACATCATTCAGCATTACGGCGCTGCGCCGGCAAACTTCCTCGATGTCGGCGGCGGCGCGTCGCGCGAAAAAGTTACGGCGGCGCTGAAAATCATTCTCTCCGATCCTGCCGTGAAGGGCGTTCTGGTCAATATTTTCGGCGGCATCATGCGCTGCGATATTATTGCCGAAGGCATCGTGGCCGCCGCGCGCGACGTGAAATTGTCGGTGCCGGTTGTGGTGCGCCTGGAAGGCACGAATGTGCAGCAGGGCAAGGATATTCTGGCCAATTCGGGCCTGCCGGTGGTGACCGGAAATGATCTTGCGGACGGCGCCGAAAAGATCGTGCGTCTGGTGAAGGGTAACTGAAAACCATGTCGGTCCTCGTCAACAAGAACACACGCGTCATCACCCAGGGCATCACCGGTGCGCAGGGCACGTTCCACACGCAACAGGCGATTGCTTACGGCACCAATGTCGTCGGCGGCACCACGCCGGGCAAAGGCGGACAGACCGCCGTCGGCGTGCCAGTGTTCGACACCGTGCGCGAAGCCAAAGAAAAAACCGGCTGCGATGCCAGCGGCATCTATGTGCCGCCGCCTTTTGCGGCCGACGCCATTCTGGAAGCGATCGACGCGGAAATTCCGCTGGTGATCTGCATCACCGAAGGCATTCCGGTGCTCGACATGGTGCGCGTGAAGCGCGCGCTCTCGGGATCGAAGACGCGCCTGATCGGACCCAATTGTCCGGGCGTCATCACGCCGGGCGAATGCAAGATCGGCATCATGCCGGGACACATCCATCAACGCGGCATTGTCGGCATTGTCTCGCGCTCGGGCACACTTACATATGAAGCCGTCGGACAAACGACAGCGGTCGGCCTCGGTCAGACCTCGTGCGTGGGTATCGGCGGCGATCCGGTGAAGGGCACCGAGTTCATCGACGTGCTGGAGATGTTCCTGGCCGACGACGAAACCAAGGCCATCATCATGATCGGCGAAATCGGCGGCAGCGCCGAAGAAGATGCGGCGGAGTTCCTGCGCAGCTCCAAGATCAAGAAACCGATGGTCGGCTTCATCGCCGGTGTCACGGCCCCGCCGGGCCGCCGCATGGGCCATGCCGGCGCCATCATTTCGGGCGGCAAAGGCGGCGCGGAGTCCAAGATCGAGGCGATGCGCTCGGCTGGGATCCGGGTGTCGCCGAATCCGGCCGCTTTGGGCACCACTTTGGCCGATCTCTTACAAGGGCGCTGATCTAAGTCCTTCATGATGCAATCTTAACCGACTTGCGCTAAACAGGTGTGACGCCCCGGCGCCCTTCCCCGGAAGGATTGGACGCGCCGCCGGGGTTTCCCCAAGGCGTCCATCAAGTAGATGAAATGACGATAGAATCCGGCTCGCAGCCACGCCCGAACGGTAGCTCCCCCAACGAAGTCCTCGAGGCCACCTCATTTTTGTTTGGGGCCAATGCCGGCTTCATCGAGGGGCTTTACGGACAATATTTGAAGGACCCCGGTTCCGTAGACGGAACCTGGCGGGCGTTTTTCGAAGCTTTGGGCGATCCCAAGCTGTCGCAACCGCAACTCGGCGCCGCTCCCTCTTGGGCGAAGGGCAAGGTTCAGCACGCGCAAGGGGACCTGATCAGCGCCCTGACCGGTGAATGGGGTCCGGAGCCGGCTAAGGCCAACGGGAAAGCACCCGCCAAAGGCGAAGCTCCCAAAGACGCGCCCTCGACCGATGCCGTGGTGAAAGCCGCGCAGGCTTCGGTCCGCGCCATTCAGCTTATCCGCGCCTATCGGATCATCGGCCATCTGGAAGCCGACCTCGATCCGCTTGGGTTGGAGAAGCGCGCCAAGCAGGTACAGCTGCAACCGGCAAGTTACGGATTCCAGGACGAAGATCTGGATACGCCGGTCTATCTCGGCGGCGTCATCGGCCTGGAAAGCGCGACGCCGCGTCAGATCGTCGAACGTCTGCAGCACACCTATTGCGGCCATGTCGGCTACGAGTTCATGCACATCAACGACCCGGAGCAGAAAGATTGGCTGCAACGGCGGATTGAAAGCACGGACAACGACATCAGCTTCACGCCGCAAGGCAAGAAAGCAATTCTGAACAAGCTGATCGAAGCGGAAATCTTCGAAAAGTTTTGCGGTGTCAAATTCCTCGGCACCAAGCGCTTTGGTTTGGACGGCGGCGAATCCACCATTCCGGCGCTGGAACAGATCATCAAACGCGGCGGCCAACTCGGCGTGCGCGACATCGTTCTCGGCATGCCGCATCGCGGACGCTTGAACGTGCTCGCGAATGTGATGAGCAAGCCGTATCGCCAGCTCTTCCACGAATTCCATGGCGGCTCGGCGAAGCCGTCGGACGTGCAAGGCTCGGGCGACGTCAAATACCATCTCGGCGCTTCGTCGGACCGTTCGTTCGACGGCAACGAAGTGCATTTGTCGCTGACCGCCAACCCTTCGCATCTGGAAGCGGTGAATCCGGTCGTTCTCGGCAAGGTCCGCGCCAAGCAATATCAAGTGGGCGACAAGGTTACGCGCGCCAGCGTGTTGCCGCTTCTTCTGCACGGCGATGCGGCTTTTGCCGGCCAGGGCGTGGTGGCGGAATGTTTTGCCATGTCGGGCGTCAAAGGCTTCCGCACCGGCGGCACCATTCATTTCATCATCAACAATCAGATCGGCTTCACCACCTCGCCCGCTTATGCGCGCTCTTCGCCCTATCCGTCGGATGTGGCGTTGATGGTGCAAGCGCCGATTTTCCATGTGAACGGCGACGACCCGGAAGCGGTGGTGCATTGCGCCCGCATTGCCATCGAATATCGGCAGAAATTCCACAAAGACGTCGTCATCGACATGTTCTGCTATCGGCGCTTCGGCCACAACGAGTCCGACGAGCCGTCATTCACGCAGCCTTTGATGTACCGCGCCATCAAGGAACATCCGTCTACGCTTGATATCTATGCCAAGCAGCTGATCGCCGAGGGCGTGCTGTCGCAAGGCGATGTCGATCAGATGATCGCCGGCTTCAACAAGAAGCTCGAAGACGAGCTCGACGTCGCCAAAGCGCACCGCCCCAATAAAGCGGACTGGCTCGACGGCCGTTGGACCGGATTCGAAAAAGCACCGAAGGGCGACCGCCGCGGCACCACAGCCGTCGACATGGAAACCCTGAAGAAGATCGGCAACGCGCTTTCGCACACGCCCGATGGCTTCAACGCGCACAAAACCATCGTGCGCCAGCTGGCCGCCAAGAAGCAGATGTTCGACACCGGCAACGGCATCGACTGGTCGACCGGCGAAGCTTTGGCGTTCGGCTCGCTGCTGGACGAGGGCTATCCCGTTCGCCTTTCCGGCCAGGACTCGTCGCGCGGCACGTTCTCGCAGCGTCACGCGGCTTTGGTCGATCAGGAAACCGAGGAACGCTACATCCCGCTCAGCCATGTCGATGCGGAACAGGCGGAATTCGAAGTTGTCGATTCGCTGCTCTCGGAAGAGGCGGTGGTCGGTTTCGAATATGGCTACAGCCTGGCGGAGCCCAAAGCATTGGTTCTCTGGGAAGCGCAGTTCGGCGATTTCGCCAATGGCGCGCAGGTTCTAATCGATCAGTTCATCGCTTCAGGCGAAATGAAATGGCTGCGCATGTCGGGCCTGACGTTGCTTCTGCCGCATGGCTATGAAGGCCAAGGGCCGGAGCATTCCTCAGCGCGTCTTGAGCGCTTCCTGCAGCTTTGCGGCGACGACAATATGCAGGTCGGCAATTGCACCACGCCGGCGAATTATTTCCACATTCTGCGCCGCCAGCTGCACCGCACCTTCCGCAAGCCGCTTATTCTGATGACGCCAAAATCGCTGTTGCGCCACAAGCGCGCGGTGTCGAAATTGTCGGAGTTCGGACTGGGTTCGTCGTTCCACCGCGTGCTTTGGGACGATGCCGAATACAATCCGGAATCGACTACGCTGAAATTGGTGCCGAACGAAGAAATCAAACGCGTCGTTCTGTGCACCGGCAAGGTCTATTACGATCTCTTCGAAGAGCGCGAAGCGCGCGGCGAAAATCACATTCAGATTTTGCGCCTCGAACAGATTTATCCATTCCCGGGCCTGGCACTGACCGACGAGCTGACGCGCTTTCCGAAAGCCGAAATCATTTGGTGTCAGGAAGAATCGAAGAACCAGGGCGCTTACAGCTTTGTCGCCCCATTCATCGAAAGCGTGATGGAACAGCTCGGCCACAAAGGCCGGCTGCGCTACACCGGACGCAAAGCATCGGCCTCGCCCGCAGCGGGACAGATGAGCCAGCACCTTGCCGAGCTGAAAGCGTTCCTGGACGACGCGCTGACACTCTAAACCGCAACGCGCCGCACCCTTCGATACGCTCGGGGTGCGGTGTTCGAATTCCAAGAGCGCCGAGAGGCCGTGATGACCGCAGAAATCAAAGTGCCCACGCTGGGCGAATCCGTGACCGAAGCGACCGTGGGTCGTTGGCTCAAGAAACAGGGCGACGTTGTCGCCCAGGACGAGCCGCTGGTCGAACTTGAAACCGACAAGGTGAGCGTCGAAGTGCCGGCTCCGGCCGCAGGCGTGCTCGACGAAATTCTGGTGCAGCAAGGCCAGACCGTGAAAGTGGGCGGGATGCTTGGCAGCATCACCGAAGGCGCCGGCGCCGCGAAAGGCGCCAAGCCTGCCGCTAAGGCCGCCGAGCCCGTGAAGGCTCCCGCGAAAGTCGAAGCGCCCAAAGCCGAAACCAAGACGGCGACACCACCGCCCCTCCCGCCATCCGTGCGGCGCATCGCCGAGGAAGAGAAGCTCGACACGTCGGGCATTTCCGGCAGCGGCAAGCATGGCCAAGTGACCAAAGGCGATGCGCTGGCCGCTCTCGAAGCGCGCACCAAACAGGCCACGCCAGCGGCGCCGCGCAGTACAGGCCCGCGTTCACGCGCCGAACGCGAAGAGCGCGTGCCGATGTCGCGCCTGCGCAAAACCATCGCGCTCCGCCTGAAAGAAAGCCAAGAGATTGCCGCGCAGCTGACGACGTTCAACGAAGTCGACATGTCCAAAGTCATGGCGGCGCGCAACGCGTACAAGGATATTTTCGAGAAGAAGCATCATGTGAAGCTCGGCTTCATGGGATTCTTCGTCAAAGCCTGCGTCGCGGCGCTGAAGGAAATTCCATCGGTGAACGCCGAAATCGACGGCGACGATATGGTCTACAAAAATTACTACGACATGGGCGTGGCGGTTTCGACTGAGCGCGGCCTTGTCGTGCCGGTGGTGCGCGATGCCGACCGGCTTTCCATCGCTGAGGTCGAATCCTCCATCAATGATTTCGGCCTGCGCGCGCGCGACAACAAATTGAAGCTGGAAGAGATGATCGGCGGCACGTTCACGATTTCGAACGGCGGCGTGTTCGGCTCTCTGATGTCGACGCCGATCCTCAACACGCCGCAATCGGGCATTCTTGGCATGCACAAAATCCAGAACCGTCCTGTAGCGATCGGCGACAAGATCGAAATCCGGCCGATGATGTATCTGGCGCTGACCTATGATCACCGCATCGTCGACGGCCGTGAAGCGGTCACCTTCCTGGTGCGCGTGAAAGATGCGCTGGAAGATCCGCAGCGTCTTCTGCTGGACCTGTAACCCCTCTTATCTCTACGCATACGAAGGCCGCACGCCTTCCGGGAACTGAGCCATGGCTGACAATTTCGATGTGATCGTCATCGGGGGCGGACCCGGCGGCTATAATTGCGCCATCCGCGCCGGACAGCTGGGCTTGAAGGTCGCGTGCATCGACAAGCGCGGCGTTTTCGGCGGCACCTGTCTCAATATTGGCTGCATCCCGTCCAAGGCTCTGCTGCACACGACCGAACTTTTCGATCACGCGCAGCACCAATTTTCCAAGGTCGGCATCATAGCGTCGAATGTCAGCATCGATATGAAAGCGATGATGGCGCACAAGGAAAAGACCGTCGACGAGCTGACCAAGGGCATCGCGTTTCTGTTCAAGAAGAACAAGGTCGAAGGCATTGTCGGCGCCGGCGAGATCACCGCACCCGGCAAAGTGCGCGTCACAACCAAAGACGGCACGCGCGAATTGACTGCCAAGAGCATCGTGATCGCCACCGGTTCCGATGTCGCCCCACTGCCCGGCGTGACCATCGATGAAAAAACCATCGTCTCTTCGACCGGTGCGCTTTCGCTCGCCGAGGTTCCGAAGCGGCTTCTGATTGTCGGCGCCGGCGTGATTGGCCTCGAACTGGGGTCGGTGTGGCGCCGTTTGGGCTCCGCAGTGCAGGTGGTCGAATTTGTCGATCGCATCGTCCCGGGCGTGGATTCCGAAGTGGCGAAACAATTCCAGCGCCTATTGGAGCGGCAGGGCTTTGCGTTCAAGCTCGGTTCCAAAGTTGTCGGCGTTGAGAAAAAGAAGGGCGCCTATGCGGTTGCGATTGAACCTGCGGCCGGCGACACGCGCGAAACGCTGGAAGCCGATGTCATTCTTGTCGCCATTGGCCGGCGCGCCTTCACCGACGGCCTCGGCCTCGACGCTGTCGGCGTGAAGCGCGATACGCGCGGGCGCGTCGCCACGGATGCGCATTTTGCCACCAATGTCAGCGGCATCTACGCCATCGGCGATGTGCGCGAAGGCGCCATGCTTGCGCACAAGGCCGAAGACGAGGCGGTGGCCATGGCCGAAATTCTGGCCGGCCGTTCCGGGCATGTGAATTACGACGCCATTCCCTCGGTGATCTACACCTATCCGGAAGTGGCGAGCGTGGGCAAAACCGAGGACGAACTCAAAGCCGCCGGCATTGCCTACAAGGTCGGGAAATTCCCCTTCACCGCCAATGCGCGCGCGAAATCGAATTTGACCACCGAAGGCTTCGTGAAAATTCTCGCTGACGCCAAGACCGACCGCGTTCTTGGCGTGCATATGGTTGGCCCGGATGTCGGCAATATGATCGGCGAAGCGGCGTTGGCCCTCGAGTTCTCGGCCTCCTCCGAAGACATTGCCCGCACCAGCCATCCACATCCGACACTGACGGAAGCCATCCGCCAGGCCGCGATGGGCGTTGACGGCTGGACCATGCAGATGTGACCGCCTCCACATTCACCGTGGAGCGGATTACATCGGTAGGCGCGGCGGAACTTGCAACGCTCAACGCAGCATTCTCAGATCTGCACGGCACTCTTGAGAACATTTCGGCGTTTCTTGCCGACCCCAATAATTTCCTGATCGTCGCTCGCCTTGAGGGCCGCATTGTCGGCCGCGCAACGGCGCATCTTCTCGCCCGCATCGACGACGCGCGTGCTGAGATTTTCATCAACTCCATAGACGTCCATCGCGCCCAACGGCGCAAAGGCGTAGGCCGTGCCATGCTTGAGTTCCTCAAGGAACTTGGGCGCGCACGCGGCGCCAGCGAGATGTGGGTTTTGGCCGAGGGGCGCGACAGCAACGCCATCAATTTCTACATCGCGACTGGCGGCGATGCCTCCGCCGCCACCATGTTCGATTACGACCTATAAACGCTCCGTCCGTCCGCGCGTGGACAGGCCCCGTCCCGCTCCCTATCTTTTGGGCATATTCGAATCTTTGGCAGGTTGCTCATGTCCGCCGCGTCATCCCGCACCAATCCCCGTCCGCGCCCGGCGCTGCTTTGCATTTTGGACGGCTGGGGCCTGCGCGCGGAAAAAGCCGACAACGCCATCGCGGCGGCGAAGCTGCCCAACTTCAATCGGATGCTGCAGGATTGCCCGCACGCCCAGTTGAAAACCTCCGGGCGCGCCGTCGGCCTGCCTGAAGGACAGATGGGCAATTCCGAAGTGGGGCACACCAATATCGGTGCCGGCCGCCTGGTGATGCAGGATCTCCCCCGCATTGACGATGCCGTGGCCGATGGGTCGCTGACCCGGATGCCGAGTTTTCGCGCGCTAGTGGAAGCGGCGAAGGCTTCGACGGGTCGGGTGCATTTGATGGGTTTGATTTCACCCGGCGGCGTGCATTCGCACCAAGCTCATATCGCGGCGCTGGCAAAAGGCCTGGCCGCCGAAGGCTTGCGCGTGGAAATCCACGCTTTTCTCGACGGACGCGATACGCCGCCGAAAAGCGCACAAGGTTTTGTCGAATTATTCCTCGCCGATATTGCGGGTCTGAAGGGCGTTCGCATCGCCACCGTTTCGGGCCGCTATTATGCGATGGACCGCGACAAACGCTGGGACCGTGTTGAAAAAGCCTATCTCGCGATTGCTGGCGCCACGGGCGCGCGATTCCCGAACGCGAAAGCCGCCATCGCGGCGTCTTACGAAGCCGGAACCACCGACGAATTCATGCTGCCATGCGTGATTGACGATTACGCCGGCGCCGCTGACGGCGACGCGCTGTTGTTCGGAAATTTTCGCCCCGACCGGGCGCGCGAAATCTTAGCGGCGCTGCTCGATCCGGCGTTCGACGGTTTTGCGCGCACGAAGGCGCCGCGCTTTATTCGCGCCACCGGCCTAACGGAATATTCCGCCAAGCTGAAGCCGCTCATGTCGGCTTTGTTTCCGCCGCAGGACGTGACCGAAACGATAGGCCAGGTATTCGCCGAGCGCGGGCTGAAACAACTTCGCATCGCGGAGACTGAGAAATACGCGCACGTCACCTTCTTCATGAATGGCGGACGCGAAACGGTGTTTCCGGGCGAGGACCGCATTCTGGTGCCGAGCCCGCAGGTCGCGACCTACGATCTGCAGCCCGAGATGAGCGCGCCCGAACTCACCGACAAATTGGTGGAGGCGATTCTTAGCGGCACCTACGATCTGATCATCTGCAACTACGCCAATCCGGACATGGTCGGACACACCGGCATCATGTCCGCGGCGATCTCGGCGGTGGAAACGATTGATCTGTGTTTGGGACGCTTGCGCGCGGCTATCGAAAAGGCCGGCGGCGTGATGCTGCTCACTGCCGACCACGGCAATGTGGAACAGATGCGCGATCCCGAAACCGGCGAGCCGCACACCGCGCACACGCTGGTGGATGTTCCGATCATCGCCATCAACACCGGCATTACCGGCGGGCGGGTGGAACTGCGCAACGGCAGGTTGGCGGATGTGGCGCCGACTCTTCTTGACCTTGTCGGCATCGCCAAGCCGCCGCAGATGACAGGGCAGACCTTGGTTGTCGAAGACGTGAAGAGCCCCGCATGAGAAGTGCGCGCGCCCTCGCCGCCGTCTTGGTGGCCGTGGCCGCATCCTTTGCGTTGTCACAAGCCCGGGCCGCCGCACCGGGCGCCGCGTTAGCCGAACGTTACAGCGAGGCACGCCGCGCACTCGACGAACAGCGTGCAACGGAAAACGAAACCCAGGTCGTGCGCGACCGCCTGGCCTCTGACGCGCAATCGCTGCAGCAAAAGCTCGTCGCCAATGCCGCACGGGTGCAAGAGCTGGAAGAGGCCCAGGCTTCTACCGCGGCGGAACTTGCGGAGTTGCGCGTCACCGAAACCGACCTCTCGCGGAAATTCGCGGAAGATCGCGACAAGGTGGCTAAGCTTCTGGCCGTGTTGCAGCGCCTGGATTCGGACCGCCCGCCGGCGCTGACGCTTCGCCCGGGCGATTCCCTGGCTGCGGCGCGGGGAACCATGATCATGGGTGCCATGCTGCCGCCCGTTTACGAGCAGGCCAAAGCGCTCGCGGATCGATTGAAGCAATTGTCGGCGGCGCGCGCGGCCGTCCAAACCAAAAACAACGAGGCGCGCGCGCAAGCGGTGGCACTTACCACTGCCCGCGATGAACTTGCGGAACTTCTCGCGACCCGCACACGCGAGGTCGGCGAAACCGAGGTGAAGCTGGCGGCTTTACGCGCCGTCACCGAAGACGCGGCGCGACAGACCGAAGATTTAAAATCCTTAATCGACCGCATCTCGTCCTTGCGTCAGCAGGACGATCCCGACTCTGCGATGGTGGTCGTCACACCCAGCACCGCGCGCAATACAGCGTTAAGGCCAGGTTCCCTTTTACCACCCGTAGTGGGCGTTTCGCAGCCGGGGGACCCTGCCGGATTTGGAAGAACGCCAGGAATTTCCGGGCCGTTGGGGCTGTGGTTCGAGAGCGCCGGCGGCGCCCAGGCGGTGGCCCCAGGTGACAGCGAAGTTATCTTCGCGGGCCTCTACCAAAAATTTGGGCATGTCTTGCTATTGGAAATCAGCGGCGGTTACCATCTGTTGTTGGCAGGCCTTGATCGCATCGATGCGAAGAGCGGTGATCTGGTGCTTGCCGGTGAGCCAGTCGGGGTTCTTCCCGCCGGTACCAATGCGCGTCTCTACCTCGAATTGAGGCGGAATGGCGTAAGAATAGACCCGGCGCCTTGGATGAGCGCCGCGTTGAGAAAGGCGAGATGAAATGTTGAATCGCTTCGCGTTTGCGGGTGTGGGCATCGCCATCGGATTTGCCGGCGCGCTCGCGCTTTCGACAGCGCAAGGTGCGAATGCGCCGAACGCAATCTCTGCCTATCGGCAGCTCGATCTGTTCGGCGACGCGTTTGAACGCGTACGCGCCAATTATGTGCGCGAAGTCGAAGACTCAGAGCTGGTGAACGCCGCCATCAACGGCATGGTGACATCGCTCGATCCGCATTCCAGCTACATGGACCCGAAAGATTTCGAGGACATGCAGACCCAAACGCGCGGCGAATTTGGCGGCCTCGGCATTGAGGTAACCGCCGAAGACGGACTCGTGAAAGTAGTTTCGCCGATCGACGATACGCCGGCGCAACGTGCAGGGATTCAGAGCGGCGACTTCATTTCCGCTATCAACGGAATTTCCATTCAAGGCCTGCCACTGAATGACGCGGTGGAAAAAATGCGCGGCGCCGAGAGATCGAAGGTCACCCTCACTGTCCTGCGCAAAGGCGAAAAAACGCCGTTCGAATTGACGCTGACGCGTGCCGTTATCCGCGTGCAGAGCGTGAAGTTCGAAGCCAAAGGCGATATCGGCTATATCCGCATCAGCTCATTCAGCGAGCGGACCGCGGAAGGCGTGAACAACGCCGTGCGTACTCTGAAGCGTCAAATCGGCGGCGGGCTGAAAGGCTATGTGCTGGATTTGCGCCAGAATCCCGGCGGGCTTCTGGATCAATCCATCGCGGTGTCGGATTATTTCCTGACCGGCGGCGAAGTCGTTTCGACCCGCGGCCGCAGGGCGCAAGACACGCAGCGTTACAATGCACGGCCGGGTGACATCACCGACGGCAAGCCGATCATTGTGCTGATCAACGAAGGCTCCGCTTCGGCTTCGGAAATCGTGGCCGGCGCGCTGCAAGATCATAAGCGCGCGACCATTGTCGGCGAGACCTCGTTCGGCAAAGGCTCGGTGCAGACCATCATTCCGCTGGGCGGACAGCAAGGCGGCGCGCTGCGTCTGACCACGGCGCGTTATTACACGCCGTCGGGACGCACCATTCAGGCGACCGGTATTACGCCGGACGTCGCGGTGTCGAATTTGACCCAGCAGGAACAGGCGACCCGCGATCAATTCGCGGTGCGCAGCGAAGCGGTTCTGCCCGGCCATTTGGAAGCCGAAGGCGCGCAGCGCAACACCAAGCTGCCGACAGTCCGTCCGGAAGCCGGAAAAACCTATGACGACTTCCAGCTGCAATTCGCCATCGACCGCCTGCATGGAAAAATCGTGGTGGCACAGCCGCAGCCGACCGCACCGGTGTCGCAGAACTGAGGCTGGATTGCAGAACGGATATTGGGTTTTGAGTACCTAAGGTCTTGAAAACAGGGGCTGGTTTGCGACAGCAGGCCGGCCCTTGCATTTGCTGCCCTTAACTCCCCCACTACTGCGGGGAAACGGGTTCCTGAAAACCGACCTGTCTAAGTTTCTAACCTTGTTGCAGGTTCGGGACACTCCTTGGCCCTGAAATGCCCTAGATTGAGGGCTAATTTCGAGATCGTTCGCGCAAGAGAGATTTCCCGTATGAAGCGGTATTTGCTTCCCGCATTGTATATGTCGGTTGGTTTTGTCGGCGCTGCGGCGCTGTTTTCGACCGCGCAAGGCGCGGGCGCACCAAACCTGGTCACGGCCTATCAGCAACTCGATCTTCTCGGCGACGCGTTCGAACGCGTGCGCGCAAATTATGTGCGCGAAGTCGAGGACGACGAGTTGGTAAGCGCGGCGATCAACGGAATGGTCACGTCCCTCGATCCGCATTCGCGCTATCTCGGGCCCGACGAATTTCAGGAATCGCAGGAAGAAACACGCGGTGAATATGGTGGTCTCGGCCTTGAAGTGAGCGCCGAAGGCGGCTTCGTCAAAGTCGTCACGCCGATCGACGACACGCCGGCACAGCGCGCCGGCATTCAAAGCGGCGATCTGATCGTGGCGATCGACGGGACCAGCGTTGAGGGTGTGCCCTTCAACGAAGCGGTTGAAAAAATGCGCGGCCCTACGGATTCCAAAGTGACGCTGACGATGATGCGCAAGGGCGAAAATGCGCCCTTCGATCTGACCATGACGCGCATGGTGATCAAAACATCCAGCGTGAAATTCGAACGCAAGGGCGACGTCGGTTATCTGCGCATCGCCACCTTCATGAACGAACGCACGGCGCAGGACGTTGCCAATGCGCTGCGCACGTTGAAGCGCCAGATCGGCACCGGAATCAAAGGCTATATCGTCGATCTTAGAAACGATCCCGGCGGGCTTCTGGATCAGGCCATTGCCGTATCCGACGAATTCCTGCCCGGCGGCGAAGTCGTTTCCATTCGCGGCCGCCGCGCGCAAGACACGCAGCGCTACAATGCCAAACCGGGCGACACCACCGAAGGCAAGCCGGTTGTCGTTCTGATCAACGAAGGCTCAGCTTCGGCGTCGGAAATCGTGGCCGGCGCATTGCAGGACCACAAACGCGCCACCATCATCGGCGTGACCTCGTTCGGCAAAGGCTCCGTACAAAACGTCATCCCGTTTGGCGGCGGCACTGGCGGCGCGCTCTGGCTCACCACGGCGCGCTACTACACGCCTTCGGGACGCTCCATTCAGGCGACCGGTATTGCGCCAGATATCGCGGTGTCGAATTTGACGGCGGCACAGGACGCGGCACGCAATCAATTCGTGCTGCGGACGGAAGCGAGCCTCAGCGGACATCTCGATGCGGAAGGCGCGCAGCGCGACACCAGCATGCCGGTGATCCGGCCTGTTGCAGGCCAGACGGTCGACGATTTCCAGCTGTCTTACGCGCTGGATCGGCTGAATGGCATCGTCACGCCGCTCCCTGTGCAAGCAGCGGAAGCCACGCCGGCGCGCTAGTTTCGGGCGTCACACCTTCTGATTGTCGCGTTTTCTGCGGCCGGAACTTCCCATTCTGGGCGTAATGCGATGATTCGTGCTGGCCTTGCGCCGTTGTTTACGCGCTTGTAATCATGAATCGGCTCGATTCGGATGTGATCCGGAAAGAAGCGAGGCCGAGTTCGTGCCGAAGATCGGAATATACGTGGCGCTCACATGAGTGCGCTTCCATCGGATCGCCAACGGGGCATGCGTCCATTCGGCGTGGCCCTCTTCACGACATGCGGACTCTTGATTGCGGGCGTGCTCGCGATCGCCTTTTTCGGCTCGGGCGAAGACGGCGAGCCGCGCGCGCGATTCGCGCTCGGACCGGCAGAGCACGACGTTGCACCGGCGGCCATCGCGCTTCCGAGCGGACGCGCCGCGCGCTACGTCAATAACAACCTCGTCTCCGATCTGGCGCTGCTTGAAGAAACAGCGGAGGGGTCGCTGCCCCGCATTGCGGATGACGGCCGCACACCGATGGCGGCCTATGCGGCGAGTTTCACGGCGGTCGATAAACGCCCACGCATTGCCCTGGTGATCAGCGGCATCGGCATGAGCGATAGCCTGACCGCATTGGCGCTGGCCAAGCTTCCCCCCGACATCACGTTATCGATCGTTCCCTTCGCGCCGAATGTTCAGACGGTGGTCGATGGCGCGCGAGGGCGAGGTCACGAGGTGCTGCTGGAAGTGCCGATGGAGCCGCTCGATTATCCCGAGAGCGATCCCGGTCCCAATGCGCTGATGGTTGCCGCCAACGCAGAGAACAACATCAAGAAGCTGAATCTCACCTTGCGCAAAGCCACAGGCTATGTCGGTATCACCGGCCTTTTAGGCGGGCGCTTTCTCGGCGAGATGCCGGCGTTGCAGCCGGTGCTAGAATCCGTTTCACATCGCGGGCTGATGTTTTTCGACAACGGCACTTTTGCTAATTCTGTGGCGCTGACGGCAGCACGCCACGCGGCAACGCCGTTTGCGCTCGGCAGCATCCGCCTTGATTCGGTGCAGACGCCCGATGCCCTCGACAACCAGCTGGCCGAACTGCAAATGCTCGCTATCCAGAGCGGTTCCGCTATCGGCACGGCGGCGATTGCGCCGGTCACCATTGAGCGCATCGCTAATTGGGCGGAGCAATTGGACTCGCGCGGCTATGTTTTGGTTCCGTTGACGCAATTGGCCGCGAAGCCGCCAACAGCACCTTGACGCCGAGAGTCTTTCAGGCGCGCACGCGCCGTGCTTCATTGCGGCCATGATCACCAAAACACCCGTTCCCGCCGACTCGCTGCCGTACCGTCCTTGTGTCGGCATCATGCTGCTCAGCGCTGAGGGGCGCGTGTTCGTGGGCAAGCGCATCGACCAGACGCTTGAGGCCTGGCAAATGCCGCAAGGCGGAATCGATCCCGGCGAAAGTCCCAACGACGCGCTCATCCGCGAAATGGACGAGGAAATCGGCACGCGCAAAGGCGTCATCCTGCGCGAGAATCCTGAATGGCTGAACTATGATTTGCCGCCCCATTTAATTGGGAGCGCGCTGCAAGGGCGCTATCGCGGGCAGACGCAGAAATGGTTCGCGCTGCGCTTCGCAGGAAATGACAGCGACATCAATCTGAAGACGGCGCACCCGGAATTCAACGAATGGAAATGGGTGAATGCGAGCGAACTTCCCGCGCTCATCGTTCCGTTCAAACGCGAGATCTATGCCCGCGTCATCGCGGCCTTCGCGGACCTGACGACACGCTGAGGCGAAGCGTTCTAGTTCGTCGCGACCTTGGCGGCCGCGCGGGACTTCAATTCGTCCATGAAGGCTTGCAGCGTGTCGATCGACGCCACGCGCTTGGCCATGTCGCGTAAAGCGAGACCGTCGATGTCGGATGATTCCGTGACCGCGGCGAAGGCTTTGCTTTCAGTGCCCTTTGCCATTTTTGCCCCAAAGCGTTCGCGCAAGCGCGCAAGCGAATCGTGATCGCCGCCAAGTGCATAAGCGACAGCCGCGCGCAGGATTTGTGCCTGTTCCGGAGCGCTTAGATCTCCCTCCGCCTGCCAGCGATCGCCAAGGCATGCTTGAGAAATCGAATGTCGAACCGGTGATCGAAATCTCGCGCATGATCGAGGTTATGCGCGCCTATCAGGCCGGCGCCGACATCACCGACAAAACCCAGGATCTTCTGAAGCGGGCGCTCGAAAAGCTCGCCAACGTGCCGCAAGGATAGGAGCAAATATCATGCGCGCTTTAAGTATCGCCGCCACCGGCATGTTGGCCCAGCAGACAAACGTGGAAGTCATCGTGAACAATCTCGCGAACATGAATACGACCGCCTACAAGATGCAGAGGGCCGAGTTTCAGGACCTTCTCTATCAGAACGTCGAACGGCCCGGCGCCGCATCGTCCGATGCCAACACCGTGCTGCCGTCAGGCATTCAGATCGGTGTCGGTGTGCGCACCGCCGCGATCTATCGCATCACCGGGCAAGGGAATCTTGCCAGCACGGGAAATCCTTACGACGTCGCCATTCAGGGACAGGGTTATTTTCGTGTCACCATGCCGGACGGGACCGACGCCTATACGCGTGACGGCGCCTTTGGACTTTCGCCCGACGGGCAGATCGTAACGCCCAAAGGCTTCATGGTTGCACCGGGTATCGCCGTCCCGCAAGGCGCGCTGGCGGTGACGATCAATTCGCAAGGCCAGATTCAAGCGGTATTGGCCGGCGAAGCCGAACCGCAAACGCTTGGCCAGCTTGAACTTGTGCGCTTTGCCAATGATGGCGGCCTGCAAGCCAACGGCGACAATCTCTTCACCGAAACCGCCGGCTCCGGCCCTGCGCTCGCAGGACTTCCCGGTTCACCGGGCTACGGCTCGCTGCAACAGGGCTTCTTGGAAACATCGAACGTCAACGCGGTGCAGGAAATCACGACGCTGATCACCGCGCAGCGCGCGTACGAGATGAATTCCAAAGTCATCTCGGCCGCCGACCAGATGCTCGACACAACCTCCAGAATGAGTTGACGACCATGATGATGCGCCATTCTCTTACTTTCCTGTTTTGTCTCTTCGCGTTCAGCGCGTTTGCGCAAGTGCCGGCGCCTGTGCCCGAAGTCGACGTCGCCGTTCCCGCGCACGAGATCGCGCGCGGCGCGGTGCTGAGCGAGAGCGATCTTACTTACAAGGCCGTGCCTTCCACGCGCGCCAATGAATCGATTGCGCGCAGCATCGCCGATCTGGTGGGATTGGAAGCACGCCGCGCTTTGCGCACCGGCGAACTCATTCGCACCATCGATGTGAAGCCGCATGCGCTGGTCGCCAAAGGCGCCACCGTCACCATGGTCTTCGAGTCCGGCGGTGTGACGCTCAGTTCAACCGGCCGTGCCATGGCGGACGGCGCCGAAGGCGACGTGATCTCGGTGCTCAACCCGACTTCGTATGGTCAGGTCCAGGCCATGGTGATCGCGCCGGGTCGGGTGCGCGTAGGCGCGGCGCCGAAGCCTTCTCGTGTCGCCATCACCGCAAGCCACTAGCAGAATCGGATATTAGCCATGAAATCCAGGTCCTTCGTTTCACTGTCATCGCTGCTTGCGATCGGCATGGGTGTGACCGCCTGTTCTACCGAACGGCTTGCGGATATCGGCCAAGCGCCGCGTCTGAGCCCGTTAGGCATCACGCCGGTGACCTATGGCGCTACCATGGCACCAATGGCGGCAGAACCGCAGCAGCCGCGCCAAGCGAATACGCTGCGGCGCCCGGGCTCACGCAGTTTTTTTTCGCGACCCGCGCGCGGCCAAAGCCGGTGACATTCTGACCGTCGCCATCGAGATCGGCGACGAAGCGTCACTTGCCAACACCACGACGCGCACACGCAGCGCAGCGGAAAGTGCCGACCTCACAAGCTTTCTCGGCCTCGAAAGCAAGCTGAACAAAATTCTTCCCGATGCGGTGGATCCCGCCGATCTCGTGGGCGGCGGCTCCGATAGCTCTTCCACCGGCACCGGCACGGTGAATCGCTCGGAAAGCATCAAGCTCACCGTCGCCGCGGTGGTGGTCGATGTTTTGCCGAACGGCAACCTCGTGATCCAAGGCCGCCAGGAAGTGCGGGTGAATTTCGAAGTGCGCGAACTCACCATCTCCGGCATCGTGCGCCCGGAAGACATTTCCAATGCCAACACGATCAATCAAACGCAAATTGTAGAAGCGCGGATTTCCTATGGCGGGCGCGGCCAGATTACCGACGTGCAGCAGCCGCGCTACGGCCAGCAGCTTTACGACCTCGTCTTTCCGTTCTGAGCAACGGGAATACAAAGTGTCATCCTTCCATGACGCGCGTTCCTAAAGTGTCATGACCCACCCGGCGCGTCCCATTCCCTCATTGTCATGGCCCGCAAAAGCGGGCCATCCAGTTGATCATGGACTTTATTGCTCACGCGGACGCGCGAGCGCTGGATGGCCCGGTCAAGCCGGGCCATGACAGGGAGTTGTCGCGTCGAACTACGAGACCAGAAATAAAAAAAAGGCCAGGAAATCCCGGCCCTTTTTCATTTCACGTTCCTGGGCAGAATTAATCGTCGCGATAGACGCGTTCACGGCGCTCGTGGCGCTCTTGGGCTTCAATGGAAAGCGTGGCGATGGGGCGCGCGTCGAGACGCTTCAGCGAAATCGGCTCGCCGGTCTCTTCGCAAAATCCGTAAGACCCATCTTCGAGACGGCGCAACGCCGAATCGATCTTGGAGATCAGCTTGCGCTGACGGTCGCGCGTACGGAGCTCAAGCTGACGCTCGGCTTCGGTGGTGGCACGGTCCGCGAGATCGGCGTTGGGCGTCGGCTCGCTCTGCAAATTCTGAATCGTTTCGCGGCTCTCGCGAAGGATCTCTTCCTTCCACGCGATAAGCTTCCGACGAAAATATTTGCGCTGCCGTTCATTCATGAACGGCTCTTTTTCGGTCGGTCGATAAGCGGGCGGCAATTCTGTCGCCATACGCAATGCCTCAAGTTCTGGGCTACCCTGGCGCGCGGGGTTATAGCGGCGCCAGCCCGAACGAGCAATCGGAAAAGAGAAAGTTGCGTATAAAATTTTGAAGGCAGAACAAAGACTTATTAGAACGACTGAGGGCTTTGCCGCTCTGCCTGTTCAAGCTTTGCCAATTCCACCCGGGCGCGCAGGTCAATTTCGTCCAAGATGGACTGCAATTTTGTGTCGGTGAACGAATCACGGCGCTTGGCGGTTGCGGCTGCCAGACGGGTGAGTGTCATGCGCGGAATGCCGCCGGTGAGAAGACCATCGCGCACTTCGTCGAGCAAAAACAAAAGCTGTTCGCCGTGGCGTGCGCCGCGCGCATTCTGCTCGTCCCAATCGCCGATGCCTTGCAGCGCGATGATCGTGTCGACAGCAGCGATTTGGCCCGTGCCGGTCAGCCCTGTCGCCGCGCGGGCCTCGACAGGTTCGTCGCTGAGAAAGCTTTTGCCATCCGATCCGGACACGCTTCGGCTGCGCGCGGTTCGCGCGGAGTCGATTCGGCGTGGTCCATTGATTTCCATTCGATGCCTTACGCTTTCCTGCAGCTTGGAAAATCACCCGCAGCGTCGCGCAGTATGATTAATAATCGAATAACGCGCGTTCGAACCGCGTTTCCCCTCAGGCGCGGCCGCGATGATAGGGGTGGCCGGCCAGGATGGTGAGCGCGCGGAAGATCTGTTCCGCCAGCATTGCGCGCACCAATTGATGCGGCCACGTTTGTGGCCCGAAGGCAAGCCGCTCTTCGGCCGCGTCGCGAAACGCAGCTTCTAGCCCGTCGGCACCGCCGACGATGAATACCGCATCGCGCAAGGCGCGGTCGCGCAGCGTTCCCAGATGCGCGGCGAACTCTTCGCTGGTGCGGGTTTTCCCGCGCTCATCCAATGCAATGCGATGCGCCCCCGCAGGAATGCGCGTGATCAAACGTGCGGCTTCGTCCTTCATGCGCGCCGCCGGCGTTGCGGCCCGCGATGCATCTATGCTTTGGAGTTCTAAAGCCTGGAAGCCGAGCTTGCGCGCGAAGCCTTGCGCCTCCGCGACATAGGATTCACACAGCGCCTGTTCCGGCGATTGGGTTTGGCGTCCGACCGAAAGAATTGTCAGCCGCATGCGGCGTGACTGCGAATTAAACCGACGCGCCGGCGTGCACGCGGCCGCCCTCGCCCACCGACCACATGCCTTCGAGATCGTAATATTCGCGCACTTCGGGGCGGAAGAGATGGACGATCACGTCGCCCGCATCGACCAACACCCAGTCACCTGCCGGCAATCCTTCAACCCGCGCGGCGCCGAAGCCCGCTTCCTTCAATTTGCGCGCCAGATGTTCTGCCGTCGCGGCGACATGGCGCGCCGAACGTCCCGTGGCAATGACCAGCGCATCGCACAGCGATGAGCGGCCTTTGAGGTCGATCGTTACGATGTCTTCCGCTTTGTCGTCGTCGAGGGATGTTTGGATTCGCTCGAGAAGGTTGGGCTCGGCAGGGCTGTCCGCTCCTGAAGAATTGGAAGAAAGGCTGGACACGCGGTTCAGGGCGAACTCCTTCTCGGTATTTCTAGGCTACAGCGAAGCTAGCACAGGCGCGCCGCGCGAGCCATCCTTAGGGGGATATTCCGCTTTTCCGGCGCAAAGACGTGGCGCTTTGGGCGTTGCGACGTGCATCCAATATGGTGAGCGCGGGCGGTTTGCGAAGGGCAAAACGCCCATCGGCGGGGCAAAAATAGCGCGCGAATTTGCCCGCGGCTTCCGAGCTGCGGGCCTTCAAAGCACTACCTGGCCGGTTCACAACCGCGACAGGCACCAGACGAAGTATGGATTGCCAGCGCCGCCAACGCGGCAACTGCAATAGATTGTCGCTGCCCATTAGCCATACGAAATGCGTGCGCGGGAATTTTCGCTTCAGCGCAGCCAGCGTGTCGGCGGTGTAAACCGTGCCGAGTTCCGTCTCGATATCGGTGACAAGAATGCGGCGGTCATGCGCGATTGAACGTGCTTGAACGAGGCGCGACGCGGACGGCGCCATGCCGCGCGACGATTTCAGCGGGTTTTGCGGGCTCACCAGCCACCACACGCAATCGAGATGAAGGCGCCTCAGCGCCAGCAGGCTGGCGTGAACATGACCTTCATGCGCGGGGTTGAACGAGCCGCCAAGCAGGCCGACGCGCCGTCCTTCCATCGGTCCGGGAGAGCGAATCCACACGCCAGTTCACGGGCGCGTCTGTCCGGTACCGCGGACGATATATTTGAACGTGGTGAGCTGTTCGACGCCGACCGGACCGCGCGCATGCAATTTTCCGGTGCCGATGCCGATTTCCGCGCCCATGCCGAACTCGCCGCCATCGGCGAATTGCGTCGAGGCGTTGTGAATGACGATGGCGGAATCGACTTCAGACAAAAAAGTTTCCGCCGCCGCCGAATCCTCGGTGACGATGGAATCGGTATGTTGCGAGCCATAGGTCGCGATATGCGCGATGGCATCTTCGAGCCCGCCGACAACGCGCACGGCGATGATGGACTCGAGATATTCCGTTCGCCAATCCTCCTCAGTCGCGGGCTGGGCGGATGGATAGGCGGCACGCACCGTTTCATCACCGCGAATTTCGCAGCCCGCTTTCGCCAGATCGTCGAGAATGGGTTTCAAATGCGTGGCCACGACAGCGCGATCGATCAGCAGCGTTTCCGTGGCGCCGCACACACCGGTGCGCCGCATCTTGGCATTGAGCACAATGGCGCGCGCTTTGGCGAGGTCGGCGCGTGCATGAACATAGGTGTGACAAATGCCTTCGAGATGCGCGAGCACAGGCACGCGCGCTTCCGTTTGCACACGCGCCACCAGGCTTTTGCCGCCGCGGGGGATGATGAGATCGATGGCACCATCAAGCCCCGCCAGCATCATGCCAACAGCGGCGCGGTCGGTGGTGGGCACCAATTGAATGGCGCTCTCGGGCAGGCCGGCGGCGGCGAGGCCCGCTTTCAGGCTGCGATGAATGGCGCCCGACGACTGCGCCGATTCCGAACCGCCGCGTAAGATAACAGCGTTGCCCGCTTTCAAGCTGAGCGCGCCGGCGTCGGCGGTCACGTTGGGCCGGCTTTCGTAGATGATTCCAATCACGCCGATGGGTGTGGCGACACGCGCAATATCCAAACCGTTCGGCCGCGACCAGCGCGCCAATTCGCGCCCGACCGGATCGGGGAGTTCGGCCACCTCTTCCAACCCCTTCGCCATCGCTTCGACGCGCTTCTCGTCGAGCTTCAGGCGATCGAGCATGGCGCCCGACAGGTCGCGCGCTTCGGCGGCCTGCATGTCTTTCTCGTTAGCCGCGAGAATATCGGTGCGGCCCGCGCGAATGGCGGAGGCCGCCGCAAGCAGCGCCGCGTTTTTCGCCGCAGTGCTGGCGTTGCGCAAAGTGGCAGCAGCTTCGCGCGCTTTGCGCCCCATCAGCCGCATCTCGGCTTCGAGCGAATTCATCTCAAGAGGGCGTGTGTCTTTGGCCAGATTGCTCATGGTGGATCCTCAAGACGTAGGTATCGCGGTAACAGCGAGATCATCGCGATGGATGATCTCGTCGCGGCCACGATAGCCCAAAATATTTTCGATCTCTGCCGTGCGCCGGCCGATCAATCTCTTCGCCTCATCGGCATTATAGGCGACGAGGCCGCGCGCCAATTCGCGGCCGTTAGCGGCGCGCACGCTCACGACATCACCGCGTTCGAAGCGTCCGTCAACGGACGTGACACCCGCCGGCAACAGGCTTTTTCCCGAGAGAAGCGCGCGCTCGGCGCCATCGTCTATGACCAACGAGCCCGATACAGAAAGCCCGCCCGCAATCCAGCGCTTGCGCGCCGCTTGCGGCGAAACATGCGGCACGAACACGGTGCGCTTCGCGTCGCCATCGAGCGCCCGCAAAGGATGCAGCACATGGCCATTGGCGATGATGACTGAAGCGCCTGCAGCCGTGGCGATTTTCGCCGCTACGATTTTGGATTCCATACCGCCGCGGCTCATGATCGAGGCGGGGCCTTCGGCCATAGCTTCGATTTCAGGCGTGATGTTGCGTACTTCCGGTATGTGGCGCGCATTCGCATCGCGCGCCGGATTGGCGGTGTAGAGCCCGTCGATGTCAGACAACAGAACCAAGCAATCGGCCTCCGCCATTTCGGCGACGCGCGCGGCGAGGCGATCATTATCGCCGAAGCGAATTTCCGCCGTCGCCACCGTGTCGTTCTCGTTGATGACGGGAACGGCGCGCAATGAGAGCAGCGTGCGCAAGGTTTCGCGCGCGTTCAAATAGCGGCGCCGTTCCTCGGAATCTTCGAGAGTCAGTAGAATTTGCGCGGCCTCAAGGCCGTGCGCATGAAAGGCATCGACATAGGCTTGTGCCAGACGCACCTGCCCCACCGCCGCCGCCGCCTGGCTTTCTTCCAGCCGCAGCACGCCCGTTTTCAAACCGAGCGCTCCGCGTCCCAACGCGACCGCGCCCGACGACACGAGGAGAATATCTTTGTCCGCGGATTTGAGCGCCGCGAGATCGGCGACAAGGCTTTGCAGCCAGGCGCGTTTCAGCGTGCCCGTGGCAGAATCCACCAGCAACGCCGATCCAACCTTGACGACAACGCGCCGCGCTTTGGAAATTTCCGCCATCATGGCGCCCAGCCTTGCACCTTCTCGGGCTTGGGCGCTTCTTCGATGCGCAGCGCATTCACATCACGCGCGATGGCATGAAGCAATTCTTCGACACCAAGCCCCGAAACGCCGGACATTACCCGCACTTCACAGCGCGACGCTTTTTCGAGAGCGCGGCGCTTGCGCGACAGCGCATCCGGCGCAATCGCGTCGGCCTTGTTGAGCACGAGGATCTCGGACTTCTCTTCGAGACCGTGACCATACGACGACAACTCGCCGCGGATGGTGCGATAGGCCGCGACGATTTCCGATTCCGTGCCGTCGATAAGATGGAGAATGACGCGGCAGCGTTCGGCGTGACCGAGAAAACGCGTGCCTAATCCGGCGCCTTCGTGCGCGCCTTCGATCAGGCCCGGCAAATCCGCGACGACGAAATCGATATTGCCGACACGCACCATGCCAAGCTGCGGATTGAGCGTGGTGAAAGGATAGTCCGCAATCTTGGGCCGCGCGGCAGAGACGCGCGCGAGGAATGTCGACTTGCCGGCATTGGGAAGTCCGATCAGCCCGACATCGGCGATCAGCTTCAACCGCAGCCAGATGGTTTTTTCGATGCCCGGTTGTCCGGGATTGGCGTGCAAGGGCGCTTGGTTGGTTGAACTTTTGAAATGCGTATTGCCGAACCCGCCATTGCCGCCTTTGAGCAAAAGGAAGCGGTCGCCCGCGCGCGCAAGATCGGCGATCAGCGTATCGTTGTCTTCCTCGAACACTTGCGTGCCGATCGGAACTTTGATGATCGCATCATCGCCATTGGCGCCCGTCATGACCTTGCCCATGCCGGCTTGGCCCGATTTGGCGTACATATGTTGCTGGTAGCGATAGTCGATGAGCGTGTTGAGATTCGCCACCGCTTCGATCCAAACATTTCCGCCGCGGCCGCCATCGCCGCCATTGGGACCGCCGAACTCGATGAATTTCTCGCGGCGAAACGAGACGCAGCCGTTCCCGCCGGCGCCGGAGCGCGTATAGACTTTGGCTTGATCGAGAAATTTCATGTTTCGCCTATTGCCTGTGCGAACGCCGCCCGGGTCAGCACAACCTTATGACAGAACACGGCGTGGCCGCGCGAGAGGCTCTCGTGAAAGGCATCTCCGTTCGGCACGCAGCCTAGCTTTTCCAATACCCGCCCCGAGGCCAGATTGTCGTGCATCCAGCTGGCTTCCAGGCAGGATGCGTCCAAATTCCGGAAGGCGAATGAAGCCACCGCTCTCGCTGCCTCGGTCGCAAAGCCCTGAGACCAATAGGGTTTTCCGACCCAGTAGCCGAGTTCAAAGTTTCGGCAGGGCTCGACCCCACAAATCCCTACCAACAGGCCATCCGACTTTTGCAGCACCGCGAAGACGAAAATCTCGCCGCGCGCCCGTCCATCGGCCTGAGCCACAATAAAGGCGCAGCCATCATCCTCCGTATAAGGATGGGGCACACGAGCCAATTTATTGGCGACGTCGCGATTGCCCAGCAGCGACACCAGTCGACCGATATCGGCCGCTTGAGGCGGCCGTAAGAGCAGGCGCTCCGTTTGCAATACGATAGACATGTTCCCCTCCGGAACGAGTTGCGAGGGGAATAAAAAAGGGAGATGGCGTGCCCATCTCCCTCGCATCTAAGGGCCGCCATGTAACTGGCGGCCTATGTTTTCAGCCGCTCTATTCTGCCACGTTTGTCGCCGGAACAACCGACACATAGGTGCGGCGCTTCAGGCCCTTCTTGAATTCGACGTGGCCGGCAGCCGTCGCGAAGATCGTATGATCCTTGCCCATGCTGACATTGACGCCGGGATGCCACTGCGTGCCGCGCTGGCGCAGAATGATATTGCCGGGGCCTACGGCCTCACCGCCAAAGCACTTCACGCCAAGGCGTTGACCAGCTGAGTCGCGGCCGTTGCGGGATGAACCGCCTGCTTTTTTGTGAGCCATGACAAAAACCCTTTAAACTTCGATCGGAGCGCGATGACCCGCGCCGCCGGTTAAAATCAATTCGCGCTGATGCCCGTGATCTTGACGGTGGTCAACATCTGGCGATGGCCGCGCTTGCGATGTGTGTTCTTCCGGCGCTTCTTTTTGAACGCCACCACTTTGGGCGCGCGCTTTTGCGCAACGATCTCGGCCGCGACAGAGGCGCCGCCGATGAGGGGCGCACCGCTCTGGGGCGAGTCGCCACCCAACATAAGAACTTCGCCGAAGGAGACAGACGCACCAGCCTCGCCATCGAGGCGATCGACGTCGAGGACATCGTCCTTAACGACCCGGTATTGCTTGCCGCCTGAGCGAATAATCGCAAACATTGTGGAATCCTACCAAAATTGACTTCGCCAAGGACCTGCCTTTGCGGAAGGCGGGCAATATAGCCAGGGACCTTCCTCAGTCAACCCAGTCTGGCCCGGAAAGCCATGTAAAACGCGGGTGCCCTTGCTTTGGGGCAGCAGCGCCTTGTACCCCGTTATCATGTCTGCGTTGCTCGACCGCCTCTACAATATGCATTGGGTTACGCCGGAGCTGGCGCGCTCGGCCCAGCCTTACCTTGGCTTTCAAGGCCACTTCCTTGCATCTCACGGCATTCGCAGCGTCATAAATTTGCGCGGCGCCAACCCCTTACATCGCTGGTGGCCGCTGGAAAGAAGCATTTCCAAAAGCATGGGTATTGCCCATTTCGACGTGCGCCTATCGTCGCGCCTAGTGCCGACGCGGGCGACTTTGGTGGAGCTGATCGAGGCTTTCGAGACGGCGCCCCGGCCGATGCTGGTCAAATGCTCCGGAGGGCAGGACCGAACCAGCCTGGCTTCCGCCCTTTTCTTTCTGTTCTCGGAGGGGCCTGCGGCACTCGCAAAGGGCCAAGCACAATTCGCGTTCTGGCCATTCCTGCACCGGCCCAAGAAGGGGCAAAAATGGCTGAAGCACTTTCCCGTCTTCGCCGTCGAAGGCATGGGGACCCGCTCCCTGGGCGCCTGGATACGCGAATCCTATGATCCCAGCGTTTTCGCGCAGTGGCTGAAAGCCCGCGGCGAGATCGGCGCCTACAAAGCGCTGCAAGCGCCGGACTAATCGATACCGACACCCCAAATAGAAAGCGGCCGATCGATGGGGCATCGACCGGCCGCTTAATGCGCTTTTGAAGCGCTCGTACCGGGAGGGGAAGCCGGTACTGAAGGGGATGCAGTTGGTCGGCGAGCGGGGGCAATGCAGACAAACACAATCCCACCGCCGATGAATATAGGCAGAAAAGTCACAGGCTTCAATTATTTTCTAGTTAATCCATAAAAATGAAAGAAAATACATGACAGTGTTATTTTTATCACGAAATCGAGTGCGAGAGAACGCACCGGAATAGGCGTGAAAAACCGGCCCTGAAGGCGGGATTTTCAGGGGTTTAGCCCGGGCGGCATTCGCCGAAGCAGCAATCAAAGATGAAAATTGAGGAGCGCCATGAAGCTATTGGCGTCGAAGCCGGCGCCCAATTCCGAAGACTCCCGTGTTTGATAGGTGTAGCGGGCTTCGGCGGACATATAGCGGTTCATCCGGTATCTGAGCCCCGCCGCGAAAATCACGGTCTCGTCGTCTCGGTTGGTGCCGGAGAAGCTGGCCTCGACATAGTCGAGCGCACCGAACAGCAAAATATCTCGCGTGATGCTGAAATCGGCGCCCAGGACGACGCTGGTTTCATTCGACGCGGAGGCGCCCGGCACAGTCGTGTCGACCAGCCGGCGCGCGGCATTCAGTTTCACGGTGAGCAATTGCGTCGGGGACCACGTCAGCGCGGCGCCGAAATTGAAGCCGCTGATATCGGCGAGCGGCGCGCGATAATTTTGCTGAAACCAGCCGCCATAAAAATTGCCGCTGATAAGAGCGGTCACGCGCATATCGACGCCGGCCTCCACCGCATATCCGTTTGAATCGCGGTTCACACCAAATCGATCGAGGCGTTGTTCGAAGTCGCGGCTATTATAGGTGAGGCGCGCGAAGGCGGCGTAGCCGGGCGAGAACTCGTAGGCGGCTTTGCTCCACACGCTAGCGATGCGCATGTCGCGGTCCTGATTGTTCAGAAGGCCGCCGCCGATCAGACGCACATTGTCGTAGTCGTAGCGGTCATAATTCGCGCCGATCTCGAAGCCGACGCGGGCAGGACGATAGCCAAGCACGGCTTCTGCATGCAGCGCGCGATATTCAATCGGCGACGCGGCGGAGCTTGGCGTATTCGCCGAATTGCGCGGCTCGTAACGCGTGGCGTAGGACGCGGCGGCGGTGAAGCTTTCGCCGCGCCGAATGTCGAGCCGCGTGTCGGCGCCTACACTCCATTCGGTCCGCGACTCTTCGGTGAATTTATCGAACTGGAAACGGTCGGCAGCGGCCGTGAAATTCAGCGCGTGATTGTTCCAATTCGATTGCACCGCAAGGGCGCCGCCGAAATTGTAGATGTAATCGCTGATCGGGCCGCTTGATGTGCGGAACACGTTGTCGTCGTAAAATATGCCGGAATAGAGCATGGGGAAGGCGCGGAACGAACCCTTGGCAACACCCTGGGGTGCGTAATCTTCTTGCGCTTTCGCCGGCAGCAATGACCCGACGAGGCAAAGCAGCACGAACGCCGCGGCGCTAGTGATACGCGTAGTCCAAACATCCCGGTTTCGATTTTTTTTCATGATGGGCTCAGGGCACGACTACACAAACTATTGTTTTGCTGGTGGCCCCGGCCCGACTCGAACGGGCACGTCCCTTTCGGAACTACGGATTTTAAGTCCGGTGTGTCTACCATTCCACCACGGGGCCGACTTGCGGGGGCGCTGTCTCGGCCGCCCGCGCACTCCTTTTAGGAGAAAGCGTGGTCCCTGAGAAAGCCATTGGCCCTGAGAAACCTACCCCGGCGCGCAATCTTGTGCGCGAAGGTTACCCCGCTTCGCGATGACGGCGGGACACACCCGTGCTAGGCGTTAGCCATGTATTACCCGATGCTCGCTCTGGCCCTTTTGATTTTCGCCCTGGTGGCTGCGGCCGCCGCTGCCTTCGCGGCGGTGCCGATCCTGCGCCGCGCCCGCATGACCGAAGCCTTGGCGGCGCCAGCCGGGCTCGATGTCCCTAAGCCCAGCAGCCCTTCCTGGGCGGTGCCGGCCGCCGCGGCGATTTCGGTGATTGCCATCGGCCTCGGCGCCTATGCGTTCATCGGTGAGCCGATCATGGCGGTGCGTGATCTCGAGCGCCCGGCGCAGGGCGACGAAAAGGCGATTCTTGCCCTCCTCCAGCACGATCCGGTTGCGGTCATCGACCTCCTCGCCCGGCAGATGCGCTACCGCGCCAACGATCCCACCGGCTGGACGCTTTTGGGCCGCAACTATCTGATTTTCGGCAACCCGCCCCAGGCTGTACGGGCGCTTGAGCGGGCGGTCCTTCTTTACCGCGCCGGTGACGGCCGCGTGCCGCCGGATGTTCTGGCCAGCTATGGCATTGCACAGGCGCAAATGGCCCAGGCCATGACGCCGGAGGCCGAGGCGACCTTCCGCGATGTTCTCGCCATCGATCCGAAGAACCAGGACGCGCGCTATTATCTCGGCCTCGGCCACGTCTCGCGCGGCGAGAACGAAGAAGCCTTGAAGATGTGGGAGGCGTTGGCCGCCGAACCGGGCCCTGCGCCGTGGCGCGATTCGCTGCCGGATCAGATTGCCGTGTTGGCCGCGCGGCTCGGACGCGCGCCGGCGCCGGGTGCCGCCACGGGTCCCACCGCAGGTGGCGCGCAGCCGCCCAATATTCCGGCCATGGTCCAGCAATTGGCGGCGCGCCTCGCCACTCAGGGCGGCGATTTGAACGATTGGCTGATGCTGATCCGCGCCTATGGCGTTCTGGGCCAGCCCGACAAAGCCAGCGCCGTGCTGCACCGCGCGCGGGAGATTTTCGCCGACGATCCGGCGGCCCAAGGCGAACTCAAGAAACAAGCGACCGCCAGCGGGCTGGAGTAAGAGCGTCGGCCCAGGCCGCACGACCCACAACAGCACAAAAAAAGCGGCGACCCCGAAGGGCCGCCGCAGCTTCCACGACTTTGAAATTGTTGCCGTTTAGCCGGCTGCGACGCGGCCCTGCCAGACCGGCCAGCACGCGGCTTTGCCTGAGTCTTTGGCGGCGTTGTAGAGCTTCATCTGCGCTTCCTCAGCGTTCGCGCCCTGCGCGGTGGCGAGGTAATCCTTATTGCCTGAGCACCAAACATAGAACTGATGGGTGCCTTCGGCGAAAAAATCGACCTGGCGGTCAGAGGCAAAATTGCCGGCGGCGGCAACGCCGGCCGCGGCAAAAAGAATGCCTCCGATGGCCGCAGCCAATATGCGTCTTGCGTTCATTCGCACTCCGCCCTCGCGCCGTATCGGCGCTTCAATTCGTTAGCCCGCCATCACCCTGCCATGGGCCGGGTCCCGGCAGCAACCCGGAAAATCGTTCCCTGTTAAGCATTGAGACCATAGAAATATCAAGGGAAATGCCGCTCAGCGGGTGCTCAAATTGAACATTGTAAACAGCCACAACTTTGTCACAAGGCGGGACTAATGCTCGGAGTTGCGACTGGCACCTTCGTCAGCCTGCGTGTAACTTCAATGCGGTAGAAGTCGAGACGCTGTGTTTTCGCCTCGCCGCCCATTTCGTTCCTGTCGCAAATTTCTTTCTGCCGACAATGGCGCCCAGCCCTAATCGGCACCACATTGGAAAACGATGAACGACACTCTGCTCCAACCGCCCACAGACCTGCTGCTTGATCGTGAAGCGATCGAGGTCGCGCGCCGGGCAGCCTTCGCCATTGCCACCCATCGCCCCGAAGATTTCGAGGGCATGCGCCGGGCCGGCCGTTTGGCCGCCGAGGTGCTGGATCTGATGGTGCATTTGGTGAAACCGGGCGTTACCACCGCCGCCCTCGACAAGATCGCGTTTGAATATGTGCGTGATCACGGCGCCCTGCCCGCGTGCCTCGGCTATCGCGGCTATCGCCACACGGTCTGCACCTCGATCAATCATGTCGTGTGCCATGGCATTCCGAGTGATCGTCCCATCAAAGACGGCGACATTCTGAACATCGACGTCACTGTCGTGCTCGACGGCTGGCATGGCGACACGAGCCGCATGTATTACGTCGGCGACGTGAAGCGCAAAGCGCAGCGTCTGGTCGAAATCACTTATGAATCACTGATGCGCGGCATTGGCGTGGTCACCCCCGGCGCCACCACCGGCGATATCGGCTACGGTATTCAATCTTACGCGGAAGACGAAGAGCGCTGCGCCGTGGTGCGTGATTTTTGCGGCCATGGTCTGGGGCGCATTTTCCATGCGCTGCCCAATATCGTCCATTACGGACGGCCCGGCCAAGGCATCGCGCTGAAAGAAGGCATGTTCTTCACCGTGGAGCCGATGATCAATCTCGGCGGCTTTGGCGTGAAAGTTCTGAACGATGGGTGGACCGCGGTGACGCGCGACCGCTCTTTGTCGGCGCAATTCGAGCACAGCATTGGCGTGACCGAGAATGGATTTGAAATCTTCACGCTCTCGCCCAAAGGCTGGCACTGCCCGCCTTATCTCTGACGGCGACGCGACGCTTCCCAAGCAAGACGGCGAGACTCCCCATTACGAAGGCCACCGCGACCGCTTAAGGGCGCGGTTTCTGGCGGCTGGCGGCGATACGTTGCCCGATTATGAAATGCTGGAATTGGTGCTGTTCGCGATTCCACGCAAAGACGTGAAGCCGCTGGCGAAAGAGCTGATCGAGCATTTCGGCTCCTTCGCCGATGTCATCGCCGCACCGCCGGAACGCTTGCGGAAATTTCCCGGCCTGAAGGATTCCGGCATCGCCAATCTGAAGGCGGTGCATGAAGCGGCACGGCGCCTCACCAAAGGCCGAATGCTCAATCGCCCCGTGGTATCGTCATGGGATGCGTTGCTTGACTATTGCAGCGCCACGCTTTCGCGCTCCGAAGTCGAGGAATTCCACATTCTCTTTCTCGACCGTAAGAACGCACTCATTGCCGATGAGCGCCATCAGCACGGCACTGTTGATCACACGCCCGTCTATCCGCGCGAAGTCGTGAAGCGCGCGCTCGAGCTTGGCGCATCGTCGTTGATCCTGGTGCACAATCATCCGAGCGGCGACGCGGCACCCTCACGCGCCGATATCGCCATGACACGCGAAATCGTGGCTGCCGCGAAAGCGCTGAAGATCGAGGTGCACGACCATCTCGTGATCGGACGCGGCACGCATTCCAGCTTCAAGGCGCTGGGACTGCTTTAGTACCTCACGCGCAGTAGCACGCCCATCAAACGCGGATCGCCGGCCTGGCCGATAATGAGGCCGGAATTGCCTGCCTGAACTGTGAGCGCAGTAACGTAGTTCGTGTCGAACAAATTGCGGGCGAACACTTGCGCTTCCCAACCGCTTGCGAACCGATAGCCGACGCTTGCATTGAAGACGTCGAAGCCATCGATCTTGGTGAATTGAGAGTTGGTGGTGTCGGCATTGTAGCCAGAGCGATAATTCCAATCGCCGTGCGCCACGAATTGACCGGTGCCGGCCGGCACCGCGTAGTCAAAACTCACCGATCCCGCCCATTTGGAAAGGCCTGCCAGCGGCAATCCGGTAAGCACATAGGCTCCCGGAATGGTCGGATTGCCACGCGGATTCGGCGTCTTGTTGGCGAGGCTGGCGGGCGGATTCAACGGTTGGCATCCGCCATCGGCATTCGGATTTTGCCACTCGAGTGGGCAAGGCCCCTCGGGATAATCCGTGTACTCACCATCGCTATAGGCCAGCGAACCCCGCACCGTGAAGCCGGGAAAAAGCAGAGCAGCGATATCCGCTTCCACGCCCTTCACCTGCACCTCGGGAATATTCGCAGGAAACGTGCGCAGCGGCGCGGCATTATTGGCCGTCACCGGCGTTGCAATGTTCGCCTGGAAATCCTCAACAATGGTTTTGTACGCGGCCAAGTTCGCGGTGGCGCGGCCGCCAAACAGCGTGGACTTGAAGCCGATCTCGTATGTGGTGTTCGTTTCGTCGCCGATCACCGCCGTATCCACCGCCGGCAGATTGGCGCCTGGCCCGGAGCCACCCGTCAGCTGCAAGCCCGACATGTTGAGGCCGCCCGCTTTGTAACCGCGCGCGTAACTCATATAGCTCATCATCTCGTCGGTGAACTGCCACGCCACGTTGGCGCGGCCCGATAGGCTGCCGCCGCTATCTCTCACCGAATAGCATTGCGGACGGAACAGAGAGAGCTTGGCATTGTCGCGCCCGCTCAGCGTTGCGCCATTGAGCATCGTGCACGTCACGGGATCCGGCAGAGTCGAAAACGGCACGCCGCCTTTAACGTAGGTCGAATAATCGCCATTCTTGATCTCATGCGTGTAACGCAAACCAAGTGTCGCGGTCAGTTGCTCGGTGACGTGGTAATTGGCTTCGCCGAAGGCGGCATAGCTGTCCATCGTGAAATGCGAATCGCCATATTGTCCGTAGCCGTCAACCAGATTGTCTGGTCGGTCCGCGGCAGAAAAATTCGTGGTGCTAATCAGCCAATAGGCGGCAGCAGGACCGTACACGCTGGTGGGGTTGCCATTGATCGTCTGCGTGTAGAAATACAAACCGGCAACATAGTCGAGCGGTCCGTTTCCGTTGGAAGCGAGTCGCAGCTCTTGGCTGTATTGGTCCTGGCGCGACGGAATGCGCTGCACCAGCTGGATTGGCACACCGATATAATCGCGGTCATTGGCGACGTCCCAGTTCCAGTAGCGCCACGCCGAGATAGACGTCAGCGTTACAGGTCCCAGATCCCAATCGGCATTGAGCGAAATTCCGCCGTCCCGCGTGTCGACATGCAGCGCGGAATCAATGTCGGATAAGCGGTCGTAAATATTGATGCTGGCCGGCACATAGGCGGGAAAACCGTGGGCCGGCAGACCCGCTGAGAGCCCCGGGAACTGGCGCGCGGCCCCGCGCAGGCTGGTGCCAACGCGAAGGTAACTCTGGGTGCAGCAATCCGCCTCGAAATTCGACAGATCCGCGATCAGACGAATCCGCACATCATCGTTCGGTTGGAACAGCAGCTGTCCGCGCAATGCGATGTTGTTCTGGTCGTTGAGTTTACGGTCATCCCTGACATTGGTGATGAACCCGTCGCGCCTGGTGACCTGCGCAGAAAGACGACCGGCGAGGTGCTCGGCGATGCCGCCAGAGGCGCTCATCTTCGCCTGCATGAATTGGTATTCGCCATACGAGATTTCGGCGTTGAGCTCGGGCTCGAAAGTCGGCATGCGGCTGATGATGTTGATGGCCCCGTCCGCAGTATTTTTGCCGAAGAGCGTTCCTTGCGGCCCACGCAGAATTTCGATGCGTTCGATGTCGGTGAAATCGAAGGCGGCCGTCGCCGGGCGCCCGTGATACACGCCATCGACATAGAAACCGACGCCAGACTCAATGCCGTCGTTCGCTGCGCTGACCAAGAGCGTGTTCGAACCTAGCCCTCGGATTGTAAACGCCGTGTTGCGCGGATTCGCGGAGTTGTAATAGAGGGACGGCACAAGCTGCGTGAGCGAGTGCGTGTTCACCGTGCCGGCGCCGTCCAGCGTACCGCCACTAACCACAGAGATGGCGAGCGGAACGCGCTGCAGATTTTCTTCCCGGCGGCGCGCGGTGACGGTGATCTCCTCGGCCACGGTACCAGGGGCTCTATCAGCCGCGGCGCCAGATGCGGGCGCGGCCGCACACAGAACCAATGCCAGCCCGGATGCTGCCCGAAGCACCGAAACAAGACTACGCCTGCCCGTCATGCCTTAGCCCCCCGGCCAATGTCGTTGTCCAAAAACGACTCAGGGGCGTTATATACGTTCGGATATCACGATGTGTCCACGATATCTTCGCATGAAGCGAACGGTTTTGGGGGCCCTCTTAGGGCGCCGGGGCTGCTGCCGGCGCCCGCGCCGGACGGTAATTGTCGCTAAGATCGATCTTCTCGCCTTCACCGTCAGTGATGATAAGCGATTGCTGAAAATGCGACGGCGCCGGGCTTCCGGCCGCGACGCTGCCTTCGGCGATATAAAGCCTCTGATCCAGAAAATAGATGCCGGCCTGAACCAGCCGTCCGTCCGCTTGGGTGACGCTGACAACCTGACCCGGAATGCCGTCGAGCTGGTGAAAGGCGTAATAGGTGACATTGCCCTCAGCGCGGATGGCGTCGGCGGCATGCGAAACTGCGGTAAGGGAATCGGTCGGCTCACCGCCGAAATTGACCACGGTCATGACATACCGCCCATTGCCGCGCTCCGCGGAGAACACGCGCGCGGGCACCGTCTTCCCGTAGAAATTCTTATATTCGACCCGTTCTGATTTCGGCTCACCGGGAAAATTGATGGAAAAGCCGAAGGTCGGATTGCTGTACTCGATCCAATCCTGCGCGGCTGCGGGACTGGCTGCTAGGAGCACCGTCAGTGCCGGTAGAATGAACGCGCGCATGTAAGATCTCCCGCCTTGTCGCTAGCGAAAAGCTTGGCACAGACACCACGCGCTGTCGCGGGCCGGAAATCCGCTTTCACGGCGAATTCAAGCCGCCCGGACAGCGCGTTGTGTAAGGCCATGCCCCCTTGGCTGGGGGGATTGCTTAGGCGAGGCCAAGGGCGAACATCGCGAAAACCAGATAGGCAGCGCCGGCGAGCGTCGCGGCACTGAACCATCCGGCGATGGCGGGTTCGACATTGGCATTTGCGTGGTGGGCTTGTGCGAGGCTCATGGGGCTCTCCTTGAGGGGCGACGACGCAAAGATCGCACACACCCGCTTTCGAAGAGCTGACGCGGGGCTGACGGCAAGCTGACAAGTGCGGTCGAGAAATGCTTGGTTTTGCTGGCTTTTAGGCCTCAGCTTTGCTTGCATATGGATGGCATTGTCGCCCCCACACCTGGGCGCGTCCGCCGCACTTCCTTCGCGCCGAACCTGGGGCTAGAAGAAACGGAAACCTCTCGCTCCTTCGGATCGCACCTCATGATTCCCCGCTATGCACGTGACCGGATGGTGGACATCTGGTCGCCGGAAACACGCTTTCGCATCTGGTTTGAAATCGAGGCCCACGCAGCCGACGCAATGGCCGAGCTGGGCGTCATTCCGCACGAATCCGCGCGCGCGATTTGGGAAAAGGGGCGCAACGCGAAATTCGACGTCGCGCGCATCGACGCGATCGAACGCGAAGTCAAACACGACGTGATCGCGTTTCTGACACACCTTTCCGAATTCATCGGCGACGACGCGCGCTTTGTGCATCAGGGCATGACGTCATCCGATGTGTTGGACACGACACTGGCGGTGCAGCTCTCGCGCGCCGCCGATATTCTGATCGAGGATGTCGACACGCTTTTGGCGGCGCTGAAGCGCCGGGCGCTGGAACATAAATACACACCGACTATCGGACGCAGCCACGGCATTCACGCTGAACCCACCACGTTCGGGTTGAAGCTCGCGGGTTTCTATGCCGAGTTTCAGCGTGCGCGGGAGCGTCTGGTCGCGGCACGCAAAGAGATCGCGACCTGCGCCATTTCCGGCGCGGTGGGCACATTTGCCAATGTCGATCCGCGCGTCGAAGAGCATGTCGCGAAGCAATTGAATCTGACCGTCGAGCCGGTATCGACCCAAGTCATACCGCGCGACCGGCATGCGATGTTCTTCTCAATTCTCGCCGTTGTCGCGGCCTCGATCGAGCGCCTAGCCATCGAGATTCGTCACTTGCAGCGCACCGAGGTTCTGGAAGCCGAAGAGTTCTTCTCGGCGGGCCAAAAGGGCTCCTCGGCTATGCCGCATAAGCGCAACCCTGTGCTCAGCGAGAACCTGACCGGCCTCGCCCGCATGGTACGGGCCTATGCAATGCCGGCGCTGGAAAACGTGGCGCTGTGGCACGAACGCGACATCTCGCATTCGTCGGTGGAGCGTTACATCGGCCCCGACGCGACGATCACGCTGGATTTCGCGCTGGCCCGCGCGGCCAATGTGGTGGAGAAACTGGTCATCTATCCAGTGCGTATGCAGGAGAATCTCGATCGCACCAGCGGCTTGGTGCACAGCCAGCGCATCCTTCTGGCGCTGACTCAAAAAGGCGTGCAACGCGAACGCGCCTATTCGCTCGTGCAGGCGAATGCCATGCGGGCGTGGAACGGCGAAGGCGCGCTTCTGGATTTGCTGAAAGCCGATGCTGAAATTGCGCGTGTTCTGAAGCCGGCGGAATTGGAAGAGTTGTTCGATCTCGCCTACCACTTCAAAGCGGTAGACATCGTTTTTGCGCGGGTGTTCGGCGCGTAGGACTCCAGCCGTGCGGCCATAAAATCCTGGATGTGCAACGCCCGCGCATTCCAATCATTGGCGTGCATGGTTTCGCGTGCAGCCTCCGAGAAGCGGGCGCGAAGCTGCTGATCTCCGGCGAGCTCGCGCAAGGCTTCAATCAGCGCCGGCGCGTTGTCCGGCGTGACTAGCTTCGCGTTGACGCCATCCGTTAGGATTTCCCCGAAATCGGGCGTTGCGCCTGCCACGATGGCGCGCCCCGATGCGAGATAGGAAAACACCTTTATCGGCAGCACCGTGTTGCCGCCCACTTCCAGCGCGTGGGAACTGGGCGGCACAATCAGAATATCGGACGCGGCTAGCCACATCGCCGTTTCCGCCTGCCCCACACGCGGGACGATACGCATATTCGGCAATGCCGCGGCGCGCTGTTCGACCGCGCCCACGCCGGTTGAACCGACAAGCGCGAAATCTAGATGCGGCAGCTGCGCCGCCGCATCTAGGATAAGACCAAGGCCTTTCGCTAATGACACCGTGCCGGCATAGGTGGCGAGCACGCGCTCGCCAGCAGAAAGTCCCACACGCGCACGGGCGATGTCGCGCGACGGCGCATCGACAAAATGGCGGAAGTCAACGGCGTTGCGCGCCACCAATATCCGCTCTTCCGTATAGCCGAGCGCGATATAACTCTCGGCAGCAAATGCCGAATGCAGAATCAATCCGGCGAAACGCGGAACGCGTTCCAACCCACGAAACAATAGCCGCTTGAGCAACGACTGCTTCGGCCATGGCCGATAAGTTTCATAGAACACCGGAAGGCGGCTCAGGAACAATCCGGCGAGAACCATCGGCAGATTGCGGGTGTAGAGCGCGTCAGCGTTCAACGTCCGCGCCGAACGCGCAGCACGCCAGGCGAAACGAAGTTTTTCTACGCCACGCAAATAAGGCGGCGCAGACTTGCGCGCGCCGAATAGCGCGACGCGAAAACTCGGCGCGATGTCATAATGTGCCGTCATGGCTTGCAGGGTGACAGGCTTGTCCGCCGTAGAAGGCGACACCAGAATCAAATCGATTCCGGCATTGCCGAAAGAAGCCGCCATATTGGCGAGTTGCAGCGTATCGGTGGCGTTGTTCGGCAGATATTGATCGGGGATAGGCAAGCCTTACGCGAGGCCCGCAAGCTGGCGCCGCTCCAGCTCCTTCTCGGCATGCGCCAGCATTTCAGGCGTGTCGATGTCCTGCCAGAAGCCGTCGCCGATGTCGACGACATGCATGCGCCCCAAAGCTGCGAGCGCCTGCACGCCATCCGACAAGGAGGCATCACCCTCGCGGGCGTACACGACTTCAATAGCGTCCATGAGTGCGGGCGAGCAGACGAAGATGCCGCAATCGACGCAGTCATAGTGAGAAATCGTCTTGCCGATTTTCAATATTTTATCGCCGTCGGCGAGAACTTTGGTGGCGTCGTCCATGTCGAAGATCGTCGACAGTTTGTAATCCACCAACAAAGCCGCCGTTCCCGGCGCCGGATTCCAATTGCGGGCGATTTCGAGAACATCGTCGCAGAACAAGTGATCGGCCATGGCCAAAACAAAATCGCCATTGCCGATATGGGCCCGCGCCGCCAGCACCGAAACACCGTTCTTGAGATCGTAACGGTGGTTTTCGGCGAGAATGATTTCGACGCCGCAATCCTGCGCTTCAAAGGCGGCGGCAATCGCATTCTTGGCATGTCCGACAACAATGACGACACGCGCGCAACCCGCTTTCGCCATGCCCTCGACCGCGCGCCGCAAAAGCGGAATACCACCAACGCACGTCAGTGGTTTCGACGCGTGCTTATTATCGCCGGCCAACCGCGACCCGAGGCCTGCGGCGAGTATCACGCCGACGCGGCCCATCGCCCTAAACCTCGAAGCCTTCGGCGAGGTGCGTAACAGGCTCCTCACCGGCGATGACACGTAACGTGTTCTTCAGGCGCAAATGCTGAATGAAGAGATCGTGCTCAGGCACATGGCCGCTCTCGGTGTGCGGACATTTGAAATAGAAGGACAGCCATTCCTGCACGCCGCTATAGCCGGCGCGTTTCGCCATATCAAGAAACAGCGCCAGATCCAGCACGATCGGCGCTGCCAGAATGGAATCGCGACAAAGGAAATCGACCTTGATCTGCATCTTGTAACCGAGCCAGCCGCGTATATCGATCGCGTCCCAGCCCTCCTTCGCATCGCCGCGCGGCGGATAATAATTGATGCGAACCTTGTGATAGAGCTTGCCGTAGAGCTCGGGATAAAGCTCGGGCTGCAAGATTGCGTCGAGCACGCCCGATTTGGTGACTTCTTTGGCGCGGAACGAGTCAGGATCTTCTAAAATTTCGCCATCGCGATTGCCGAGAATATTGGTTGAGAACCAACCGTCGAGACCAAGCATGCGCGCCTTGAATCCCGGCGCCAGCACCGTCTTCATCAAGGTTTGCCCGGTTTTGAAATCCTTGCCGGCGAGCGGAACGCCGCGTGCCCGCGCCAATTCCTCCAACGCCGGATTATCGGCGGAAAGATTTGGCGCGCCATTGCCATAAGGAACGCCTTCCATGATCGCGGCATAAGCATAAAGCTGCGATGGCGCGATGCCGGGGTCATCGCGATCGAGGCCTTTCTCGAACGCCTCGATCGAAGCATGGCAGGGCGCGGGCGTGAGATAGATTTCGGTGGAGCCGCACCAGATCATCACCGCGCGCGTGGCTTTCGCCGCGGCGATGGCGTCGCGAATATCCTGCCGCAGCGATTCCGCGAGCGCGCGTTTGGAATTTTCACTTTTCACATTCGGCCCGTCGAGCCGGCGAACGTAATTGCCGTCGAATGCCGCCTTCATCGGACGTATGCCGTGAAGGAATTCTTTGTGGGGTTCCAAATCCTCGGGCTGCAAAACTTCCGCCCGGCGTGCGGCTTCGTAGGCGCTATCGGGAAAAACATCCCAGCCGGCGAAGACCAGATCGTCCAGCGGCGCCAGCGGCAGCAAGGCCTTGATCAGCGGGTTCTTATTCTTGGAGCGCTCACCCACGCGGATGGTTTGCATCTGCGTCAAGGAGCCGATGGGCGCGGCGCGGCCACGGCGCACGGCTTCGACCCCCGCAATGAAGGTTGTGGCGACGGCGCCCATACCGGGCGTGAGGACCAGAAGGCGGCCTTCGGAAGGCGCAAGTGGAAGAGGCGGATGCGTGGTGGGCATGGCGTCTCAGGCACTCCGTTGAACGGGCGAGGGTGCACCAGCCACCCCCAAGCCACAAGCGATCTCGGGCGACTGGGCTGTCGAATTCGTCCGTGCAATTCTCATCTTAAGCTGCATGGTAGAGTTCGGTGAGGGCTGAAAACACGCGTTGGCAATTGCCGCCATCGGCGCCCAGCATGTGCCGGTCGAGAAAATCCTGCGCAGGCGCCTGGCAACATTCCGGATCGTCGAGTGCCTGATCTATCGCGCTCAAAAGCGCCTCGAAATCGCGCACCATCAGCCCGCCATGATCTTCCGGCGGGAGCTTCCAGATGAGGCGCGCATTGGCGGCTTCGGTCTTGCGCACGCCCAGTAGCGTGTAGGTGCGCCATTGAAACACCTCGTCGGCATCGCGCACAGGGTAAATATGAATGGTCGGGCGCCGCGTGGCGTAAAAGAGATTGGCGATCGACGAATAATTCGTGATCAGCACATCGGCGATTTGCAGATCGAGGAAATTGTCCGGGTTTTTATCTTTATATTTGAGCAGCACGCGCGGATGGCGGCGCGCGAGATCCGCCAGGAATTCACGATATTCCAAGTCGTAGCGAAAGGAATCGTGCAGTCGTAAAATAGTATTCACGTCGCGACGCTCGAGATGGGTGATCAGCCGCTCGAATAATTCGGCATCCCGGCCCCAATGCGCGAACACCTCGCCATAATGCCACGTTGGCGCCAGCATGATGGTGCGCCGTCCAACGATATCGAACGGGTAGAAGGCTTGCGCGCGGACCTTATCGAAGGACTCGCGCAAATCATCATGCGAGGCGGCACCGACGACACGGCAATTGTCCGGATGAAACCCGGACACTTGCGTGCGGTGTTGAAAATCCCACGGGCCAAAACACGACCAGCGAAAATTGGGATTGGGCTCATGCGGATCGCCAAAGGCATGCCTCAATTGCGCGTGCAGAACCTTGAATTCCTCGCGGTCATTGGGGCCTTTCCAACCGAAGCCATGCCAGAGTACGAAGCCTTTGCGCGCCGGCGCAACCAAGGGCAGGCGATTGTCGAGTATCGTGATATCGGGGCGAAATCCCGGCACACCGACGACGCCTTGCAGACGACGTTTCACAAGCGGAATTCTGAGCGGAAAAAACTGCGACACGCCTTCGCGCGCGAAGGCTGCGGGATCGTCTAACACGACGCGGACATCGAGATCGGCGCCTTCGTGCTGACGCGCAGCAAGAAAGCGCGCGAGACTCCAAAGGTCCGCACCGAAGCTCGTAGCCCAGATCAGGATCTTCATCGGCGAGAGATCACAGCGGCGCGGCCGGAGCGGATGAAATGCGTATCGCCCTAACTCGCCACGCCCAGAGCGCCGAGAACCAGAAGCGCAAGAAGGCAAAGAATGCCGATGCCGGCACCGGGCGTGCGGAGCTGCGTATTCTTCTGCGCATAGCCAACGGCGTAAACGAGGCGGCTAACGACCCAGACAAGACCGATCCAAAACGGCAATTGGCCGCCGTAATAGGCGGAGGCGATCCACAGCAGCGGGATCATCAGCACCAGATTTTCGACAGTATTGGAGTGGATGCGGAAGGCGCGCTCGAAATCCGGGTGCCCGACACAGGCTGGCGCTTCAATGCGGTGGCGCGCCCGCAAGATGCCTGCGCGCCCTCCAAGTGCGAAGGTCAAAAAGGCGGCGAGCAGCGTGTCGATAGCTGCCAGGTGCATGGCATCAGGCATGTGGTCCCCCCGGGCCTAGTAGCGCTTTACCCTAGCCCATCCGGCAGGACTTTCATAGGAAAGGAACTTAGCTCGCTAAATCCGGGCGCGCTGCCTGAAATATAGGCACGCACTTAAAGTTTCGCTGGCGGCTCCTGTGAACCACCCAAAAGTCCGCCGCATTGCGGCCGCCCGATCAGGCGTTTCAAACCGATCCAGGTTCCTGTGCCGCAAACCACGGTGGCGCCGAGCAACAGCACCACCATCATGACGTCCCAGAAGGGGCGCCAGCGTAAGACGGAATTGAAATCGAGACTGTGCAAACCGCTGAACAGCCACCGAAAGGTGCGGCCGTCGGCATCGGCAAAACGAACAAGGCGCCCCGTGACGGCATCAAGGTAAAAGCGCGCGCCATCCGCACCGCCGGTGATCACACGCAAGACCGGAAACGGCGGTGGATCATTTGAGCGCCCATAATAATAGGCGTCCTCTTGCCTAAGCAGGCTCCAGTTTGCGGCGCTCTCACCGCCAATCTTGAGAGCCGCTTCGGCATAATCATCTTGCCTAAGCGGCGACGGCGCACCTTCCGTATTCAACCGCGTCCGCGTGCCGTCGGAAGAAAAAGCCACGACGAATAATTTTCCGTCCCACGGTGCCGATTGGATATTCACGGTACCCGGCGGGAGCGCGCGCAGGATTTGCGGCAACGCCGCGCGGATAGTTGCCCAATCCGGCTCGGCGCCGTTCAAACGTTCGATCACCGGCGTGGGGTCACCACCGCCGAGATAGCCCCAAGGGTTCATCGAAAGAAGACCGCTGAACACCCAGGTCAGCGTGAACACACCGAAGACCAATCCCGGCACGTGGTGCCAATACCAAAAGCCGCGATAGGGCGAAGCGAGCTTTCCATCGGAGCGGCGGCGCTTCACCTGGCGGATGCCGATATAGATGCCGACAATCGTGAGCACGCAACCGATCAGCGACGTCCAAATAACGATCTGACTCCAGAGCGGCAGATTGGAACGCAAAGACGAGAAATAAAGCCAATGCGGCACCGAGCCCAGCCAATTCCAAAAGCGGATCGGCTGGTTGGTGAATTGAACGACCTGACCCGAGACACTGGAAACATAAAGCTCGGTGCGCGGCGCGTCGTCGAAGGCGATGCGATATAGCGGCCTGTCGGCTCTGAAGCCGCCAACCGTCCATTGATCCCATAAGATTCGTCCGTCGACACGCGCGACGCCGGCTATGCCGTGCGCTGCCGCGTAAATGTGCGCGATCGCTCTGGCTTGTTCCTCGGCAATTCCGGCGATGGCTGCGCCAGTGGTCAAATCATAATTCCGCAGACGCGGCCCGGCCAACCGTAGCACCGGATGACCGCCCAGCATTTCGACATGGAAGGAACGGAGTGTCGTGTCGTCCGTGGGAAAATCTTTGCCGACCAAAGCGCAGCACTCACTCGCGCTCAACGGTTCCAATCCGCGCAGGCGGTCGTCATCCACGAGAGCCGGATAGGGCACGTAAATCATGACGATGCCGGAGACGCACCACATCACCATGAGCACGCCAAGCGCGATGCCTAGGTAGCGGTGCACAAGAAAGAGAAAGCGGTTGAAGCTCATGTCAGGCGCATTCTCTCAACCTTTACGGCGCAAGAACAGGCACCAGCTTATCATGAAAGCGAAGAGGGTGAAGCTGCGCGCACGCTGCTTCACCCTCTTGCTCCCCAAGCCGGCAATCGCCGGCCGTTTAGTCCGTCAGCAGGCGTTGTTAGAAGGCATAGGTGTAGTTGACCTGAAACGACTGCGGCATGCCGCGATAATGATATATAAAGGGCGTGCCGGTATCCGTCGTCGTAGACCTGACACGCGTCGCATAGTCCTCGTCAAAAAGGTTCGTGACGTTCAGGCCGATGCGATGTTTGCGGCCCTCATCGACGAATGCACGCACGCCCAAATCCACCACGGTGTAATCGCCGAATTCTTCAACTGTATCGAAGGTGCGATGGACATCGCCGACATGATTGATGGTGACAGATGCGCCGAACGGCATGTCCGTCGGGTGAAAGTCGAAAACCGCCTTGGCTAATGATTCCGGTATATCGCCAAGCTGGTCGTCGGTGCCGTGCTGCTCACTCGAATTGAACGAGTAGCTGAAGTCTGCCGAGAACGAGTTGCCAATATCGGCACCGAGAATCAGCTCACCGCCGCGCACTTCCACTTTAGGACCGCTATTATCGAATGTGTCGATTCCGCGAACCGGGTCGAACACGATCACAATGAGCTTCCTTACATCGCGGTAAAATCCAACCGCTTCCCACCGCAACGTAGCCATGCCGAGCGGCACTGTTCCGCCGATGGAGCCGTTGAAATTGGTGCTTTCTTCGGGTTTCAGATTGGGATTGCCTTGTTCGCAGCACGGATCGACGACGTAGAGTTCGTAGGCATCAGGCAAACGGAAGGCCGTGCCGACGGAGCCCTTCACAAATAATGTCGGCAGGATGTCCCACTGACCGCTGACGTTCCAAATTGTCGAGCTTGGGCCATCGCTCGGCGCATTATAGCGCACGCCTGCAGCCAACGTAAGATTCGGAACGAGGTTCGTCATGCGAAGCTGCGCGAATGGCGCGTGCACCGATTCCGTTTTCTTCTTGATGAGAAACACTTGGTCCTCACCCCAATAGTTTTGGTAGTCGTAGCCGCCGTAAAGATCGATGCCGTTGCCGAACGAATATTTGCCGACAGCATTGATGCCGTAATCTTCGAAGCCCCAGAAATCGGCATCGTCGATGACGATCAGATTGCCGGGATTGGCGATGTCATTGCGATACTCGGTGTATTCCGTGTCCCACCAATGATAGTAGCCCTTAAGGTAGAGATCGAAATTGTCGGTTGGCGACCAATCGAACTTGGCGCTTAAAAGATCTTCTTTGCGCTCGTTAAAGGCTTTGGCAGTGAATTTCGGACGATTGAGGAAGTCCAGCGTGGCTGCCGTGTGCTGGTAATTGGCGCTAAAGCGCGCATCGCCCCCGAAATTGATGCCGTATTTTCCGCCTACCGTGATGACGTCGTATCCGCGTCTGCGATCGGTAGCGCTCGGTTGATATTCGTCATCCGAGAAGGGCTGAAAGCCTTTGGCATGATCCGCCGACCCATAGACGAAGAATTGATGAGGGCCGATCGTGTCGCGGAAATAGCCGTTGGTGTGAATTTCCTGGTTGCTGCCACCGCCGACACTGATGGCGCCATCGGGCGTCGCGGAGAATTCCTTGGTCACGATGTTGACCGCCCCCGCGACCGCCTGCGTGCCGAAGAAGAGAGCTTGGCCACCCTCAACAACTTCGACCCGCTCAATCATGTACGCGGGAATGGTGTCGAGCGGCGGGGTGGTGGAATAAAGACGGTTATTGATACGAACGCCATCAATCTGCCACAGCAGATCGCTGGTCCGGCCGCCCTGGAAGGATGCATCATGATAGTCGAAGGGGCCGCTGAGCGGAGAGATGTAGAGCCCGGGTATGGAGCTTTGCAGGGCTTGGGTGACGTCGATATAGCCGCCATTTAGAATTTCGGCAGCCGTAACCACGTTGACGCGGTTACCCACCTCGGCCAGATCCTGCGGCACTGTTTCTTCCAAGCGCCCCGTGATGACGATATTTTCGTCCGTGCCCACGCCCGCGGCAAATACAGGCGAGGCCAGCGCCGCCGTAGCGGCGGTGGCCAACAATAGTTTTTTCATGTCTTTCCCCTCGGACTGGCGCTCGCACACGAGGCCGGTCTTGTTGCGTTAGGGTATTACGCAGGAGCATCCAGCGCCCCCTCAGCCTTGAGATGCACCCTCGACATTGGCCGGCGGAGCGTGTGAAAATGGCCACAGTTTGCTCCCAGGCCCCGAAGACCATGGAAAATCGGTCGATACGGAGAATGCAGGCGCGGTTTGCGGCTAGCCCGCGCCGCCGGGATAGAAGAGCGCCTCTCGGTTTTGTTATCGGGGCGCTGGCCGCGCTCGCGATGCAGATCCTGGTCGTCCAAACGCACGTCCAAAAACCGGCTTTTGCTGAATCTTCGTCCGCATCCCTGACTGTTGTCGGTGACACCGCCGCGTCCCCAGTAACGGGCGATAACTCGTCCCCGGACAACGCGCCCGCGCAGAGCCACGCCATCGATTGCGCGCTTTGCCATCAGGCCCATACGGCGGGGCAGTATTTTGCGCCATCAGCGGCGCTGTTCGCCCTGCCCGGCTACGCCAATGTGCGGCGCATTTCTTATGCCGCGCCCGCGCATGAACCGCGCAGCGTTTCCCACGCCTGGCATGGGCGCGCGCCACCTATCGCTTAAGAACACGCGCGAGATGTGATCAAGCCCGCGGGAGATACGTCCCGCGCGCCGCTTGCATTCACGTCCGCGCATGGCCGGCTTCACGCTAGGCCGCTCCCCATCCCATTCCCCTATTTCTGGCCCGGCGCATCCGCGCGCGGGGCTTCGGAGAATTGTCCATGAAGATCGCTTTCTCGAGCGCCGCCGCGCTCCTTTGCGCCTCGTCCGCTTTTGCTCAGCCCCCTGCTAACCCGCCAGTTTTGACTGAAGAAATTCACATCACGGCCTCGCCGCTCCTCGGTGACGCCATCGACCAGACCCAAAGCGTGGCCGAAGTTTCCCGCGAGACCTTGATGTCGTCGGGCGGCTTTGGCCTCGGCGACGTCTTGAAGAATGTCCCGGGCGTCACCTCGTCCAGTTTTTCACCGGGCGCCGCTCGCCCGGTGATCCGCGGCTTTGACGCCTCGCGCGTGCGGGTGACGGAAAACGGTATCGGCAGCCATGACGCCTCCGACATTAGCGGCGACCACGGCGTGCCGATTGATCCATTGTCCGCCATCGAAGTGGAGGTTCTGCGCGGCCCCGGCACATTGCGCTACGGCAGCCAGGCCATTGGCGGCGTGGTGAATGCCATCAACAACCGCATTCCCTTCGACATCGCCGAAGGCACGAGCGGCGAGTTCTTTGCCGGCGGCGCCACCAACGCCACGGAACGCATGACCGGCGGCGTGGTCGATTATCGCGGCGCCGGCTTTGCCTTTCATGCCGATGGCGTTATCCGCGGCTCCGATGACTTCGACACACCCCGTGGACCCCAAGAAAACACCTGGGCGAATGGCGAAGCCTTTGCGCTTGGCGGCGCCTATGTGGGCGACCAAGGCGCCGGCGGCGGTTCTTTCACGCATTTCGCTTCCCGCTACGGCATTGCCAGCGAACCGGGCGGCGAGGTCTCGAAGATCAATCTCAAACAAGACAATTATGCCGGCGCCGCGCGGCTGAACGCGCCACTTCCGGGGATCAAAAACATCAACGGCCGCATCGGCTATTCCGACTACAGCCATGATGAAATCGTCGCCGGCGAGGGCATCCTCGCCACCTTCAACAACAAGGAATGGGAAGGGCGCGTGGAAGCGCTGCATGGCGGCTTCGGCCTGCTGGAAAGCGGCGCGATTGGCGCACAATGGAGCGACCGCGATTTCGAGGCGTTAGGCGAAGGCGCGGATTTTCTTCTGCCCACCAAAACGCAGAGCTTCGCCGGCTATGCGTTCGAGCGCTTCCAGCTTCGGCAAGACTTGATGCTGGAGGGCGCGCTGCGTGTTGAATCAGCCAACGTCAAAGGCGCCACGAATGCAGGTGGCGCCTTCGACCGCGACTTCATGCCGACAAGCATTGCGCTGGGCGTCGTATTCAGCCCCATCGACTCGCTTTCGCTGTCACTCAATCTGTCGCAAACCGAGCGCGCGCCGAACGCGGTAGAGCTCTTCGCACAAGGGCCGCACGAAGCCTCCGGCACATTCGAGATCGGCAGCCCAACGCTTGGTAAAGAACGCGCCCGTTCGGTGGAAGCCGGCATTCATTACGACGGCGCCAACCGGGCGCATGCCTCGCTCGGCCTGTTTTCCAGCGCCTTCCATGGTTTTGTGGCCGGTGTCTTGACCGGGAATTCCTATGATGAGGAGGGCAATTTCGTACTGGGCGATGCCGGTGACTTCGCCGAGCTTCATTATATACAGCGCAATGCGGACTTCTCGGGCTTCGAAGCCGAGGCGCATGTGCCCCTCTATCCTGTCGGGAACGGCTATTTCGGCGTCGATCTCAAGACCGACTATGTCCGCGCCAAATTCGGTGAGGGCGGGGGCAATGTCCCCCGCATTCCGCCCTTTCGCTTCGGCGGCGCACTCTTCTTCGAAGGCGAGAGGCTGCGGGCGGAAATCGGGTTCTTGCGCACCGAGACACAAGACGACGTCGCGGCGGGCGAAACCCCGACAGACGGCTGTACGATGGTCGATGCCTCAGCGACTTATCGGCTGATCGCTCAAAGCAAAGGCGGCCTCGACATGACGCTGGCCGCGACCAATCTGACCGATGCAGTGGGCCGCAACCATGTGTCCTTCACCAAGGACTATGTTCTGCTGCCGGGGCGCAATGTCCGGCTGATGCTGCGATATTCGTATTGAGAAGGAAGCGGCGGCGAGCGGGGAACGCCATGCTCGCCACCGGCACAAACTACTTCTTCGCGGCTTCTTGTTCGATCTGCTGGGCGGCGGTGTCGAGAAGCTCGGTCATCGTCCGACGCAAGGAATGGTCGGAAATGGCCACGCCCTTGGCGGCGAAATCCTTGGACACTTTCTGCAGCACGTCGTCGTCACCGGCCTTCTCGAAATCGGCGGCGACCACCTCTTTGGCATAGGCCTCGACGGCAACGCCCTCGAGGCCCAGCTGGCCTGCGGCCCATATGCCGAGAATCTTGTTGCGGCGTGCAAACACCTTGAAACGGGATTCCTCGTCCCGCGCCCACTTGGCTTCGAAGCTCTTTTCTCTCTGGTCGAACGAACTCATTCTCTATCCTCTTGATAAGAAACGTATATTTCCATGGCTCGCGGGATTTGGCCCAGAATAGACAAAGTTAGGCCCCGGCGCGACAAGAACTATCGACGCGGGGCTGTGGGTGCGGCGGAACGTGCGTTGCCGTGGGCGGCAACCATCCGCTAAGTTGACGAATAACGGGGCCTGACTCGACAGGCCCCGTTCGCGTTTTGGGCCCTGAAAAAGCGTCTTCTTGCTCCAGAATCGCCTGGCATTTTCGCGGCGAACCAACGACACATCGCCGGACTATGCGCTGGAGCGGCGCCGAAAGAACTCCCCAATCGCGTGAAGGACCGATTCATGAAACGCCGCAGAACGATTTACGAAGGCAAGGCCAAGATTCTCTACGAAGGGCCGGAGCCGGGGACGCTTATTCAGTATTTCAAAGACGACACCACCGCGTTCGACGCGAAAAAACGCGCGGTCATCGAAGGCAAGGGCGTTCTCAACAATCGCATCTCCGAATATTTGATGACGCAGCTGAATGCGATCGGCATTCCAACGCATTTCGTGCGCCGGCTGAACATGCGCGAACAGTTGATCAAGGAAGTGGAGATCATTCCGCTAGAAGTCGTAGTGCGCAACGTCGCCGCCGGCTCGCTCTCCACACGTCTCGGTATCGAAGAAGGGCAGCCGCTGCCGCGCTCGATCATCGAGTATTATTATAAATCCGATCAGCTTCACGATCCCTGGGTTTCGGAAGAGCACATCACCGCGTTCGGCTGGGCCAGTCCGCAAGATCTCGACGACGTCGTGAACCTCACCATCCGCATCAATGATTTCCTTAGCGGCCTCTTCCTTGGCGCCGGCATCAAGCTGGTCGATTTCAAAATAGAGTTCGGACGGCTGTGGGAAAACGACTATATGCGCATCGTGCTGGCCGATGAGATCAGCCCGGATTCCTGCCGCCTGTGGGATTTGCAGACCAACGAGAAATTGGACAAAGACCGTTTCCGCCGCGACCTCGGCGGCGTTGCCGAAGCCTATTCCGAAGTGGCGCGCCGGCTGGGAATATTGCCCGAATCGACGCCTCCTTCAGGCGGCGGACCGGTATTGGTGAAGTGAACCGTTCCGCGTTTCACTTCACCGCCTAAGCACGACGCATGTTTCAGCAGAGATAGATTATGAAAGCCCGTGTTTTTGTGACTTTGAAGAATGGCGTTCTGGATCCGCAAGGCAAAGCCATCGGCAACGCGTTGCACAATCTCGGTTTCGCCTCTGTCGGCGACGTACGCCAGGGCAAGGTGATCGAGATCGAGCTCGGCGAAAGCGATTCAACGCGCGCGAAAGCTCAGCTCAAGGATATGTGCGAAAAGCTTCTCGCCAACACCGTGATCGAAAAATATGAGATCGAGCTGCGCTGACATAGGAATTTTGTCATGCAACGCGCTCTGAGATGCGGGGTCTGCGCCAAGTCGGTTGCGACCGCGCCGTCTGCTCTGGAAAATATTCGTAAGCGCGAAGAAGGCCTACCATGAAAGCCGCCGTCATTGTTTTTCCCGCGTCCAATTGCGACCGCGATGCCGCGACCGCGCTTGAGTACTTCACCGGCACCAAGCCGGCGATGGTTTGGCACGGCGAATCGGATGTGCCGGACGTCGATCTCATCGTACTGCCGGGTGGATTTTCCTATGGCGATTATTTGCGCTGCGGCGCCATGGCGGCGCACTCGCGCATCATGCGCGACATCAAGAAAAAGGCGGACGAAGGCGTCGCCGTGCTCGGCATCTGCAATGGATTCCAGATCCTCGCCGAATCAGGATTGCTTCCAGGCACATTGCTGCGCAACGCCGATCTGAAATTCGTCTGCCGACCGGTGAATCTGGTGGTCGAGGAATCGCAATCGGCATTTACGCGCAAATATTCCACCGGCGATCATGTTCGCTTTCCGGTGGCGCATGGCGAAGGCAATTATTTCGCCGATGACGAAACACTGAAGCGCCTGGAAGGCGAAGGCCGCGTGGCCTTTCGCTACGCCAACGGCGACAACCCTAACGGCTCGATCCGCAACATCGCCGGCATTCTGAACGAGAAGCGTAACGTGCTCGGCATGATGCCTCACCCCGAACGCGTGTGCGACGCGATGCTCGGCGGCACGGACGGGCGGCCACTCTTCGAAAGCCTGGTCGAAGCTCTCACATGATTGAAATCACACCGAAGATTGTCCGCGAGCATGGTCTCTCGGAGGACGAATATGGCCGCATCAAAGAATTGATGGGGCGCGCGCCGAACTATGTCGAACTCGGCATTTTCTCGGTGATGTGGAGCGAGCATTGCTCCTACAAATCCACGCGTGCGCATTTGCGCCGTCTGCCGACCACGGGACCGCAAGTCATTCAAGGGCCCGGCGAGAATGCCGGCGTTGTCGACATCGGCGACGGCGATGCCGTCGTGTTCAAAATGGAAAGCCACAATCACCCGTCCTTCATCGAGCCTTATCAGGGCGCCGCCACGGGCGTGGGCGGCATCATGCGCGACGTCTTCACTATGGGCGCGCGTCCGGTGGCGATGATGAACGCGTTGCGCTTCGGCGCGCCCGATCACCCCAAGACGCGGCATTTGGTGGCCGGAGTCGTTTCGGGCATTGGCGGCTACGGCAATTGCATGGGCGTGCCCACCGTGGGCGGTGAGGTGAATTTTCACGCCGCCTATAACGGCAATATTCTGGTCAACGCCATGTGCGTCGGCGTGGCGCGCACCGACAAGATTTTCAAATCGGCAGCGGAAGGCGCAGGCAATCCTGTCGTCTATATCGGCTCCAAGACGGGGCGCGACGGCATTCACGGCGCCACCATGGCGTCGGCGGAGTTCAACGAAGATTCCGAAGAGAAGCGCCCGACCGTGCAAGTGGGCGACCCCTTCACCGAGAAACTTCTATTGGAAGCGTGCCTCGAATTGATGGCGACCGACGCCATCATCGCCATTCAGGATATGGGCGCGGCGGGACTGACATCGTCCTCCGCCGAGATGGGTTCGAAAGGCGGCTCGGGCATCGAGCTTGATCTCGACCATGTGCCGCAGCGCGAAGCGAACATGACGGCCTACGACATGATGCTGTCGGAATCGCAAGAGCGCATGCTGGCCGTACTCAAGCCGGGACGCGAAGCGGAAGCCGAACGCATCTTCAAGAAATGGGAACTCGATTTCGCCGTCATCGGCATCACCACTAATACCGGGCGATTGATCGTCAAACACAAAGGCGAAGTTGTCGCCGACATGCCGGTGCATGCGCTGTCGGAAGACGCGCCCGTCTATCAGCGCCCCTTTACGCATCGTACGCCCGCCGCTGCTTTGGGGCCGGACGATTTCGACTCATCCAAGCCGATTGCGGACTCGCTGGTGAAAATGATGTCGTCGGCGGACCTCGCCTCGCGGCGCTGGGTCTGGGAGCAATATGACCACTCCGTCATGGCCGACACGGTGCAGGCACCGGGCGGCGACGCCGCGGTGGTGCGCGTGCACGGCACGAATAAGGCGCTGGCGATCTCCACCGACGTGACGCCGCGCTATGTCCGCGCCGATCCGTTCGAGGGCGGCAAGCAGGCCGTGGCGGAATGCTGGCGCAATCTTTCCGCCGTCGGCGCCACGCCGCTGGCGGTCACCGACAATCTCAATTTCGGCAATCCGGAACGCGCCGAGACCATGGGCGAAATCGTGGGCGCCATAGACGGCATTGCCGCCGCCTGCATCGCGCTGGGCTTCCCAGTCGTTTCCGGCAATTGCTCGCTCTACAACGAAACCAATGGCGAGCCGATATTGCCCACACCGGCCATCGGCGGCGTCGGGCTGATCCGCGATGTCACGCGCACCGCAAGCGTGGCCCTGAAGCGCTTCGGCGACGTGCTGCTGTTGATCGGCGACACCAAAGGCCATCTCGGGCAGTCGATCTATTTGCGCGAAATCGATGGCCGCGAAGCCGGCTCCGCCCCGCCGGTGGATCTGACACATGAGAAGCGTAACGGCGATTTCGTCCGTGGGCTGATTGAAGCGGGCCGCGTCGACACGGTGCACGACGTTTCCGACGGCGGGCTTCTGGTGGCGGTGACGGAAATGGCACTGGCCGGAAACATCGGCGCGTCGGTGGCGCTGCCCGTGGGCGTCAAGAAGGTGCCGTTTCTATTCGGCGAGGATCAGGGCCGCTACGTGCTGAGCGTTCCGGCAGCGGACCTGGACCGCATTCGTGCCGAAGCCCGTGCCGCGAAGGTTTCGTGTGTCGATATCGGCCGCGTGCTCAACACCCCCTTTGTCGAAGCGGCAAGCGCTTCCGTTTCGCTTGCAGTCTTGCGCAAGGGGCATGAATCTTTCCTGCCGCAATTGATGCGCGCGCCGAGCTAAACTCCCGCCGACCTACCAGGAACGAACCCCATGCCGATGCCGGCCAAAGACATTGAACAGGCCATCCGCGCCGCTCTTCCCGACGCGGAGGTGACCATCACCGACCTCGCCGGCGACGGCGATCATTATTCCGCCCGCGTGGAGAGCGCTGCATTCAAGGGTAAGTCACGAGTGCAGCAGCATAAGATGGTTTACGACGCGCTGTCGGGGCGCATGGGCGGCGTGCTTCATGCCCTGGCACTGCAGACAGTTGTGAAAGAGCCGGCGTCTTGACCTGACGCCTTGTCGCTCCTAGCTAAAGAGCGTGAAAGGACCCTTCGCCATGACCAACCCCGTCCATGACCGCATCGCCAAAGACGTCTCCGAGAACGACGTGCTTCTTTACATGAAGGGCACACCGGTGTTCCCGCAATGCGGATTTTCGGCCGCGGCAGTCGGGATTCTTTCGCAGCTGGGCGTGAAGTTCAAATCCGTGGACGTGCTGAAGGACCCCGAAATCCGCCAGGGCATCAAAGAGTTCTCGAACTGGCCGACCATTCCCCAGCTTTACGTGAAGGGCGAATTTGTCGGCGGCAGCGACATCTTGAAAGAGATGTATGAGGGCGGCGAACTGGAAGCATTTTTCGACGAGCAGGGCGTCGCGCGCCAAACGGCCTAAGTCGCGGCGCGTGCCTGCTTAGACAAACGCCGCCTTAGACAAACGCCACCGTGTTCGGCGTGAAATTCCGCAAATTCGGGAATATCCCGCTTAAGTTCGCGTCGGAGACGCCGAACCAGCGCCCCATCGTGGCGGCATACTGGTCCACCGACATTGTCGGTATCAACGCATTGCCCGCCATGTTGGGATTGTTGAAGCCGGTGCGGTCATTGCCCAGTGTCGGGAATTGCCCGTAGACATCGCCGCCGTTCAGCGCACCGCCCATGACGAAATGGTGCGCGCCCCAGGCGTGGTCAGTGCCGTCGCCATTGGTGCTGAAAGTGCGCGAGAAATCCGACGCGGTGAACGTGGTGACGGTGTTGCGCATGTTCACGCCGTTGAGGTTTCCCAGCACGCCGTCGAAATAGGACATTCCGTGCGCCACCTTGGCCAGAAGATTGGGCTGCGCCGTGTTTTGGAAATCGTGGCTGTCCCAGCCGCCAAGGCTGACGAAGAACACCTGACGTCGCATGCCCAGAACCATATTGCTGGCGATCATCTTGGCGACGGCCTGAAGCTGGCTCGCCAGGGGATTGGCTTCGGTTCCGCCAGAAATTGGATTGGTGAAAACGGGCGGTGCCGGAACTGAGGTGGCCGCCGGCATGCCGTAAGCGGCATTCAGCGCATCGGCAAAATCCATCGAGCGCGTGACAACGCCCGCATGATCGCTCGCGAAAAGGCTCGGGGATGAAATATCGCGGATCATAGAGCGCAGCCGCGCCGGCGCAGCCGTCGAGCCGAACAAGGAGCTCGCAACCGCGCCATTGACGCGGATCGAGGGCAGCGCGCCCGTGGAAATTTGATATTGCACGACGTTCTGCCCGGCCATGAAAACGGCATTGCCGGCCGCCGACACCGCGGTGAACACCGAATTCTGGCCGTTCATGGAATACATGGCGTCGGCCATCAGGCCGCCCCAGCCCCGCTGGGCGCCTTCGATGCTGCCGGCCTGCCAGATCGATTGCTGATCGTTGTGCGAATAGAGATTTTTCGGCAGCGGAACCGAACGCGCATTGTATTGCGCCTTCGTCGTCGGCGTCACCAACGTTCCGACATTGGCCATGACCGCGAGACGATTGGCGCTGAAGATCGGCCGAAGCGGCGCAAGCATCGGATGCAGAGCGAATGTGCGCGCAGTCGCATTGGTGCCGGCGGGGATGGGATTTGCAGTGCGCGGAACGATCGGCAACACGCCGCCCCACGCAGCGGGATCGGCGCGCGACGTCACGACACGGCCGGTGACGGCATTCACACTGCCGACCGGCGTCGCCGCTGTGCCCACAGGCATCAGCGAAATCGGATTGGTGCCGGTGTTGCGGGCCAGCCAATAGCGGTCCCACGTGTCGGTATCGGTCGCCAGCACCATGTTATTGGCGTCGTTGCCGCCGAAGAGAAAGATGCAGACCAGAGCTTTGTAATCGGACGTCGTTTGCGCAGCGGCGCCGTTCATGGCGGCGAGTTGAAGCGCGAAGGGAAGTCCAGCCTGGCCGACCAGACCAAGAGCACTGGCGCAGCGCATAAAGTGCCGGCGTGAAAATTCTTCGCTCATATCAATTCCTCAACGCAGCGCTAGATATTCGGGAGAAGCCATCGCCAGAAACACAGCCAGTTTCGCGCGGTTCAGACGCGCGGCATCGATCTGCGCCTGCGTGCCGGTGGCCGGAATAGCCACGCCCGTCACCGCTTCATTGATGCGTTGCTGCGAAATGGCGGACAACTGCCCGTAAACTAGCAGCTTGTTGACCCGATCGACCAAAGCCACCGGATCATTGGCGATCGCGATTTCCGCCGTATAGGCCGAGCGGATGTCGTTGCCTGATCCGACGCCGGCATTGACCGCGTTCTGCATCGTGTTGAGGTAGTCGGCGACCGTGACCTCATCGACAACCTGGAATTCCGGCGCCTGAAGATTTTGCGCGCCGAGTTGGGTGCTGGGCGGCACATAGCCCGGCCGCCAGAAATTGAACACCGATGGCGATGTCAGTGGCGCTTGCGATAGCGAGGTGTTTGCCGATGTCGAACCCATTAGCCAATTGCCCGATTGCGACGTGGCGCCGAACGCGCGCATCCAATTGGCCAGGCGAATGACCGGCTCGCGCAATTTTCCGAAGCTCGCACTCGACACCACCCCGATATTTCTGGCTTCGGAATCGGTGAGAACGGCGCGTATCACCGCCGCCAGATCGCCGCGCACGCCCGAGCCATTATTGTTGAACACGGTCGCCACACACCGAACATAGGCTAGGCTCGGATTGCTGGTGACGAATTGCTGGATCAGCCGCTGCGCCATAAACGGCCCGACATTCGGGTGATTGAAAATCGTATCCAGCGCGATGCGTAAGTCGCCGGCGATATCGACCGTCGCGGAGGCCGGAATGGTGGTGCCGAGAAAGCGCTTCTGGCTGGTCGAGTGATAATTATTGTAAAAAATCATCGGCCGAATGGTGGCGTCCGCATTGCGGTTGCCGCCGAAGAACGTGTTGTTGGTCGGCGTCGGCGCATACCAGCTGAGGCCGGTGAACACTCTGGCGAGGCCGCTAATATCGTCCTGCGTATAGGTCGGAATCGGCTGGCCGCTTGTATCGAGTTGCTTTGTTCCATCGGGGTTCAGCATGAACAGCCCGATGGACATTAGCTGCATCACTTCGCGGGCATAGTTCTCGTCGGGCGAGCGCGTGCCGGCGGTGTCTTCTTTCTGATTGGCGAGATGTGTGAGATAGACGCCCATCATTGGATGCAGCGTCACCTGCTCCAGCAATGTGCGGTAATTGCCCAGCGCGTTGGCGCCCAGCATGTCGTAATAGGAGGCGGCACCGCGAATATCGATATTTGGGTCCACCAGCGAAATGACGAAAATCTGCGAGAGTGCAAAGCGCATACGCTGGCGCAACTGGTCGCTGCCGGTGACCGCGTTCTGCCAGAACGCTTCATAGAACTGATTGGGACCCAGGCCGGCATTCGGATCTGCCACGCGTAGCTGCACCAGCCGTGCATCGAGCTGAGCGGCGAAATTGCCACCTTGCGGCGTGTTTATTTCGGTATTGAGCCAGCTATTGACGCCGGAACTACGAACCTCGGCGATGCCGGATTCCGTGGCGCCGAATGTGGCTTGCGCCAGAAGGCGCCCCGCTTCCGCGTCGGTAAGCGTTGGTGCTGGAGGAGGTGGTGCCGGTCCAACGCCACGGCCGCCGCCGCCGCTACCTCCACCATTGCTATCGCCGCCACCGCCACCGCACGCGGTCGTAACCGCGACGAGCAGACAAACAACAAGTGTGCGCAGAATCGGTTTTAGAGTTGCGGCCCTTTTCGAATCACCCTGTCGTTATCTTATATAACGAACTTCGAGATTCGAGCGGCGTGCAATTGCGCCGTTAATGCATGATTGCCGCGCGTTGCTCAATCATCACTTTGTGATTCTTGTGACAAGTTCCGAAATGCGAATCTAATTTGAAGCGAAATGTCGGCGCCATATCGGCGCGATTTTCGGACGCTCGACAACTGCGTTCGTCAGCATTTCAAGCTTGGGACAATGCTCGCGGCGCCACGCATGACCGACGTAAAATTGCCCAAGATTGGCGGCGTAAATGTCGGGGAGGCCGAAACCCGATTCTAAAACGAACGAGCCGGCAATGGCGTGTTCCAATACAAGGAACCGCGCGCGCAAACGCGTCCGTGCCGTATCTTTCAAATTCTGAATCGCTTCGTCGCCGCTCGCGAAGCGCTGCGGGTAATCGACGATCTCGACCATCGGATATATTTCGGAACTCACGAACACGATCCAGCGCAAGGCGGCAGCGCGCGCCGCGCTTCCTTGTTCCGGAAGAAGCGCGGCTTCCGGATGGCGATCGGCGATGGTCAGAAGAATGGCCGCCGACTCGGTGACGATCTCGCCGGTGGGAAGTTTCAACGATGGAACTTTTCCGGTGGGATTGACCGCGAGATAAGACGGCGCCAGCTGCTCGTTCTTCTTCAGATCGAGATTGAAAAGTTCCACCGCGACTCCCGCCTCGGCAAACGCAGCTTCAGCGCAAAACGAACCCGAGCCGGGCTCGCCATAGAGCGTGTACGTCATGCGCAGGTTCCGAAAATTTCAGACGCAAAACTTCCACGGAACATGGCCCAAGTCACGCCACGGGTCCGAGCAGCGCCGAAACAAAAAAGGCCGCTGGGAAACCCCAGCGGCCTTTCGCAAATCGTTCGCGGCAAAAATCAGCGCGAGTAGAATTCCACCACGAGGCTTGGCTGCATCTGCACCGCATAGGGCACATCGCCGAGCTTGGGGATGCGCAGATATTTCGCGCTCATCTTCGTGTGGTTGGCATCGATATAATCGGGAACGTCGCGTTCCGTGCTCTTCACCGCTTCCAGAACCAGCGCCATGTCCTTGGCCTTGCCGAGCAGTTCGATCGTGTCGCCGGCATTGACCAGATAGGACGCAACATTGGTGCGCTTACCGTTTACCGCGATGTGGCCATGGCTGACGAGCTGGCGCGCCGCGTACGGGGTCGGTACGAATTTGGCGCGGAAAAGGACGGCGTCGAGGCGGCGCTCCAGAAGACCGATCATGGTCTCGCCCGTATCGCCCGGCTTGCGCACGGCTTCCGCGTAATATTTGCGGAACTGGCGCTCGGTGATGTTGGCGTAATAGCCCTTGAGCTTCTGCTTGGCTTGCAGCTGCGTTCCGTAGTCCGACAGCTTGCGCGATTTGCGCTGGCCGTGCTGACCGGGCCCGTAAGCGCGCTTGTTGACCGGGCTCTTGGCGCGGCCCCAGATATTCTCGCCGGTCTTGCGGTCGAGCTTGTATTTGACAGTCGAGCGTTTCGTCATGCGGAAACCATAAAGACCTTGGCAAGGTGGAATGGGAGCCCGCCGGGGTCCCCCGCGGAAGGCGCGCACTATAGCCATGGGCCTTTCCCGGTCAAGCGATCCTGACCAACGAAAATAAAGGCCTATTCGCGCTCGAATTCGCCGGTGGCGGCTGCTGCATCATTCTTCCGGCGCTTGCCGCGGCTAAGGGCGACGATCACCCCCCGAAGGGTGCGCACCTCTTGGTCGGTCAGCTGAGCGCGGTGGAGTATGGAACGGAGGTTTCGGATCATACTGGCGCGGTTGCCAGGCGGATACAGAAAGCCGCTCTTCTCCAGCTCCTCCTCCAAATGCTCAAAAAGGCGGAAAAGCTCATCCCGAGGCGCCGGAAGGGCGGCACCGTGGTCGATCCGCTCCGGCGGCGTAGCGTCTTTCGCCTTGAACCATTCATACCCGGTCAGGAGCACCGCCTGGCCGAGATTGAGCGAGGAAAAGGCGGGATCGGTGGGGATAGTGACCACCGCATCGGCCAGGGCTACCTCGTCATTGCTGAGGCCGGAGCGCTCGCCCCCAAAGAGAATAGCCGTGCCCTGCCCGGCAGCTTCCACGGCTCGCAGGCGCAAAGCCGCCTCGGCGGGGGTCAGAACCGGCTTGGCCATGGCGCGGTCGCGCGCAGTCGCCGCCACGACAAAATGGAGGGGGGCGATGGCGGCCTCGACGCTGTCGAACACGCGCACCCCTTCGAGCACAAAGACGGCGCCGGCCGCCATGGCCTCGGCCCGCTCATTCGGCCAGCCGTCGCGCGGTCGCACCAGGCGCAAATCCGAGAGGCCGAAATTGGCCATGGCTCTGGCAGCCGCGCCGATATTTTCACCCAGCTGGGGTTCGGACAGGACAATGGCAGGGGCGGGGGATTTGGGGCCGCGTGTTTCGCTCATGCCGCGACGTTTAGCAGGCCTGCCGCGGCAGCGCCCAGAGGTATGATCCACGGGCAATAATCCATGGGCAATAATACCGGCCGCAGCGCCTTTGACGGGGCCGAATGCAGCCGGTAAGAGAGCCGCGCCTTCGCCCACCACTTTTTGGCCGCCACCTTCCGACCCTCCGAGGACAATTTCCATGACCAAAATCAAGGTCGCCAATCCTGTTGTCGAACTCGACGGCGACGAGATGACCCGCGTCATTTGGGCCCTGATCAGACAGAAACTGATCCTGCCCTATCTCGACATCAATCTGGAATATTACGACCTCGGCATGGAGCACCGCGACGCCACCGACGATCAGGTGACGATCGATGCGGCGAACGCGATCCTGCGCCACGGCGTCGGCGTGAAATGCGCGACCATCACCCCCGACGAAGCGCGCGTGAAGGAATTCAATCTCAAGGAAATGTGGAAGAGCCCGAACGGCACCATCCGCAATATTCTGGGTGGCACGATTTTCCGCGAACCCATCATCTGCAAAAACGTGCCGCGTCTGATCCCCGGCTGGACCAAACCGATCGTGATCGGCCGTCATGCGTTCGGCGATCAATATCGCGCCACCGATTTCGTGGTGCCGGGCGAAGGCAAATTGACACTCACTTGGGTAGGCAAAGACGGCCAGAAGATCGAACGCGAAGTGTTCGATTTCCCGGGCGGCGGCGTCGCGATGGCGATGTACAATCTCGATCAATCGATCATCGATTTCGCGCGCGCTTCCATGAACTACGCGCTGCAGCGCAACTATCCGCTCTATCTCTCGACCAAGAACACCATCGTGAAGCGCTATGACGGCCGCTTCAAAGATCTGTTCCAGAAAATTTTCGACGAAGAATTCGCCACGAAATACAAAGCGGCGGGCATCACCTACGAACATCGCTTGATCGACGACATGGTGGCTGCGGCGCTGAAATGGTCCGGCGGCTATGTCTGGGCCTGTAAGAATTATGACGGCGACGTGCAATCTGACACTGTGGCGCAAGGCTTCGGCTCGCTGGGTCTGATGACCAGCGTGTTGATGACGCCGGACGGCAAGACAGTGGAATCGGAAGCGGCGCATGGCACGGTTACGCGCCATTTCCGCCAGCATCAGAAGGGCGAACAGACGTCCACCAATTCGGTGGCGTCGATCTATGCTTGGACGCGCGGCCTCTCGCATCGCGCCAAGCTGGACAACAATGCGGGTCTAGCGAAATTCGCCGCCACGCTGGAGAAGGTCACGCTCGACACGGTGGAATCCGGTGACATGACCAAAGATCTGGCGCTGTTGGTTGGCCCCGAGCAGAAATGGCTGACCACCGAAGGCTTCCTCGACAAGATAGATTCCAATCTGAAAGTGGCGATGAAATAAACGCGCGCTTCTTTCGCGTGAAAGGGCCGTGCCAAAAGCGCGGCCTTTTTGTTTGCGCTTTAAATAGCCCTCAAGGTGAGGAGGAAGCGGAGCGTCCGTCTCGAACCATGAGCGGAGCATTCAATGAGCTAAGCCGCGGCGAGTTCGGCCAGGCGGCGTTCGATGGCGGCGATTGCGTCCTGCGCGCGCGTCGCATCGGGACCGCCGGCTTGCGCCATTTCGGGGCGGCCACCGCCGCCTTTGCCGCCGACCGCTTCAGAGCCCACGCGCACCAGATCCACCGCGTTGATACGGTTAGCTAAATCGGCGGTGACGCCAACAACGAGCGACACTTTGCCTTCCGCGACTGTCACGAATGCGACCACGCCCGAACCGATCTTGTTCTTGGCGTCGTCAGCGAGAGCTTTCAGATCTTTCGGCGCTACGTCTTCTACGAGGCGCAAATCCGCTTTCACGCCGCCGATTTCGCGGGTCGCATCTGAGGCGGGGCCGCGCGGCCCCGCAAGCGCCAGCGCCTTCTTGGCGTCGGAGAGTTCTTTTTCCAAACGGCGGCGCTCTTCGAACAATTGCGCTACGCGCTGTGCGAGTTCGCTTGGCGAGGTTTTGAGAGCGGCCGCCGCATCGCGCGCGATATTGGCTTGCGCTTCCAAATAGCGGCGGGCGCCTTCCGATGTCAGCGCTTCGATGCGCCGCACGCCCGACGCGACCGCCGATTCCGCCAGCACGCTGAAGAGGCCGATATCGCCAAGACGGCGCGCATGCGTACCGCCGCACAATTCCACCGAATAGGTGCCGGCACCTTCCAGCGCACTGCCCATTGTCAGCACACGCACTTCGTCGCCGTATTTTTCGCCGAACATCGCGACGGCGCCCGCTTTGATCGCTTCCGCCGTGGGAAGGAGCCGCGTGGTGACATCACTGTTTTGCCGAATGACCGCGTTCACTTCATCTTCAACCAATGCCAATTCTTCCAGCGAGACCGCCTTCGGATGCGAGAAGTCGAAACGCAGACGGTCGGGGCCGACATAGGAGCCCTTCTGTGAAACATGCGCACCGAGCACATGCTTGAGCGCGGCGTGCAAAAGATGCGTCGCGGAATGATTGGCGCGGGTCAGGCTGCGCCGTTCGGTATCGACACGCAGTTCTACCGCGTCACCCACCGCGAAATTTCCACGCGTGATTTTCACCACATGAATGAAAAGATCGCCGAGCTTCTTCTCGGTTTCGACGACTTCGCCTTCGGCGCCCTTGGACGAGAACATGGCGCCGCGATCGCCGATCTGGCCGCCACTTTCGCCGTAAAACGGCGTTTGATTGGTGATGAGGCGAATGGTTTCGCCGGCGTCCGCCGAGCTAACGCGCGCGCCATCGCGAATGATCGCCGTCACCACGCCTTCGGCGCTCTCCGCGTCGTAGCCCAGGAACTCGGTAGCGCCCAACTCTTCGCGCAGTTCATACCAGGTCTTGTCGGTGGCGGATTCCCCGGAGCCTGACCAGGCTTTGCGGGCTTCGGCTTTCTGCCGCGCCATGGCGGAGGTGAACCCGGCCTGATCGACCGCGATACCGCGCGCGCGCAACGCATCTTCCGTCAGATCGAGCGGAAAGCCGAACGTGTCATAAAGTTTGAACGCGACTTCGCCGGCCAGCACGTCGCCGGATTTCATCGTTCCGGTGGTTTCATCCAACAGCTTCAGCCCGCGCGCCAGCGTTTCGCGGAAGCGCGTTTCTTCGATTCGCAGCGTTTCACGCACCAAAGGCTCGGCGCGCGCGAGTTCGGGGAACGCCTCGCCCATCTCGGCAACGAGCGTTGCGACGAGGCGATGCATCAAAGGATCTTTCGATCCCAGAATATGCGCATGACGCATACCGCGGCGCATGATGCGGCGAAGGACATAGCCGCGCCCTTCATTGGACGGCAGCACGCCGTCGGCAATAAGAAATGCGGACGAGCGCAAATGATCAGCGATGACGCGATGGCTGACCGCGTGCGGCCCGGCAACCGAGGTGCCAGAATGATCGGCGGACGCGGCGATGAGGCGGCGGAAAAGATCGATATTGTAATTGTCATGGGTGCCTTGCAGCACCGCGGTCATGCGCTCCAGACCCATGCCGGTATCGATGGAGGGGCGCGGCAGGTTCTCGCGCGCGCCGCCCGGCAGCTGCTCGTATTGCATGAACACGAGATTCCAAATCTCGATGAAGCGATCGCCATCCTGATCCGGGGAGCCGGGCGGACCACCCGGAATGCGGTCGCCGTGGTCGAAGAAAATCTCTGAGCACGGACCGCACGGGCCGGCGTCGCCCATGGACCAGAAATTGTCCGAGGTCGGAATGCGGATGATGCGGGATTCGGGCAGCCCAGCGATTTTTCTCCAGAAGCCGAAGGCTTCGTCGTCCTCGGCATAGACGGTGACCAGCAGCCGGTCTTTGGGAAGCGCGAAATCCTTGGTGACCAGATTCCAAGCGTGAGAAATCGCCTGTTCTTTGAAATAATCGCCGAAGGAGAAATTCCCCAGCATTTCAAAGAAAGTGTGATGGCGCGCCGTATAGCCGACACGGTCGAGATCGTTGTGCTTGCCGCCGGCACGCACGCATTTCTGCGACGTGGTGGCGCGAACATAGTCGCGCTTCTCCTGCCCGGTGAAGACGTTCTTGAACTGCACCATCCCCGCATTGGTGAAGAGAAGCGTGGGATCGTTGCGCGGAACGAGGGGCGACGAAGCCACGACTTCGTGGCCGTTGCGGCGGAAATACTCGAGAAACGTGGCGCGGACGTCTTTGAGACTGGTCATAAGGCCTCTTAGCAGAGGGATGTCTTCCCGGTCCACCGGGCGAAGGGTCTCACAGCCGCAGGTTTGCCGGGTTTTTTGCTGGATGAACTGCCGGATCACCGGAGCTCTACCCACGACATGTTTAACGGGCGATGGGCCAGGCGTGCCCCATAAAAGTTGAAAGGGCGCCCCTTGCGGAGCGCCCTTTCGGGAGCCGTTCCTCTGCCGAAGGAACGGAGTTCTGTTCGCGTCGCCTATTCCGTGGCGCGGGAATCGTCCGGCGCGACGGTGAGCGCGGTTGAGATCAGACCGGCATTGCTGCGGATCTTGGCCTCGATGGCGTTGGCGATATCCTTGTTCGCCGCCAAGAATTGCTTGGCGTTTTCACGGCCCTGCCCGATGCGCTGTCCTTCATAGGAAAACCAAGAGCCGGATTTTTCGACCACGTTGGCTTTGGCACCGAGATCCAAAAGCTCGCCGGTCTTGGAAATGCCGACGCCGTACATGATGTCGAACTCGACCTGCCGGAACGGCGGCGCGAC
>CANIHD010000009.1 GCA_947467345.1 Alphaproteobacteria bacterium | reverse complement strand
GGCGGCAAGAGCCACCTTCGCCTTAAATGCCGGTGTGTGGTTCCGGCGTGGTCGTTTCTTCATCGTCTCTCCTGTTCGCAAGCCATCATGGCTGCCATCAGGCAAAAACTCCACTTATCGCCTTGTTCAATTTTGCCGAGCCAGCTCTCTACGCCGATTAACGTGACAATGCCAAGCGCAGTTAGACGAGCCAAACATGAAGTGGCTGCGCCAACCATCATCAAGCAAACCCTGGAGAGGCTGAGAATAAATGAATCCCCTTCATTCCAAAGCCGCGCATTGGATCCGACAAGGTCTCTTTGATGATCTCAAGTCGTTCCCTGACTTTGAGGCGCGGGTTGACGTTGTTGTCGAGGAGAAGGATCGCGGAGATATCTTTGAAATTTTCATCGAAGGCTATCTCGCCACGCAGTCAATCACGCAGCGTATAAAGCACTGGATCGTCGGCAACATTCCGCTCGATATGCGCGAGCGTTACAACCTACCTGCGAATGCGACAGGCATTGACGGGATCTATGAAACGCACGACGGAACTCAGGTCGCCTATCAGGTCAAATACCGTCGGAACCACAATCTGACGTTTGCAGAGGTAGCGCCATTCCTCGGGATCACCGAGAAGTTCCAAGAACGTGACCGCATCATCTTCACCAACGCCACTACTTTATCGGATATGGCAGCTGCTCGCACTCGCTGGTTTAGTGGAGACATGTTCAATGAGCTTTCTGAGCCGCAACTAAAGCAGATCGAAGCGTGGCTTAAAGAGAAGCCTGTTCCCATCGTTCGGGCGATACCTGATCCGACTTACCAAACCCAGGCGCTAGCTGACATTGACGCGACGTTTAGCAAGCACGAACGCGCGACCGTTGTTATGGCGTGTGGTACCGGCAAGACGTTGCTGGCGCTTTGGGCTGCGGAGCAAGCAAAGCCAAAGACAGTCTTGGTTCTTCTGCCATCGCTGACGCTGTTGCAGCAGACACTCAAAGAGTGGAGTGAGCAGAACAGCTGGGGATCAAAGTTCAGCTACATCTGCGTCTGCTCTGATCAAACAGTCAACTTAAAGAATGACGAGATAAACATTGATAAGAGCGAAGTCGGCTTTCGCGTCGACACCGATCCGTCAATCGTGCGTCAGTTCCTTGAGCGGCAAACCGACGATATCAAGGTCATCTTTTCGACATATCATTCGACAGAAGTGGTTGCTGAGGGTTCGAAAGGTTTAGCCCCATTCGATCTTGGCATATTTGATGAAGCCCATAAGACGGCTGGTCGCGGAGAGACGATATTTAGCTATGCACTGTCAGATGAGAAAGTTCGCATAAAGAAACGACTGTTTCTTACAGCCACGCCGAGACATATCGATATTCGCAGCCGCGACAGAGAAGGCGAATTCCGCGTTCAGTCGATGGATGATGTGAACGTTTATGGTCCTCGGGCGCACACTCTGTCATTCGCCGCTGCGGCTACAAAAGGCATCATCTGCGCTTACAAGGTCATCATATCCCTCATCGACAAAGAGATGGTCGATGACTTCACCCGCACGAATGGGATCACGCTTGTTGAGGGGGATAAGATCGAAGCGCGATGGGTTGCGAACCTTATCGCGTTAAATCAGGGAGCAAAGAAAGTCGATGCGAAGAAAATCATCACGTTCCATAGCCGCGTCAATTTAGCTAAAGAATTTGCGACGTGTGAACCACGTGGTATCGGGCATTACCTGACTGATTACGATGTTCGCCACGTTAACGGCTCTCAGAATAGTCGTGAGCGTGGCCAGCTTATCAGTGCGTTTGCGACTTCAGATAAAGGCCTAATCACAAACGCTCGCTGCTTAACCGAAGGCGTCAATATTCCTGCAGTTGATATGGTCGCCTTTATTGATCCACGACAAAGCAGAGTTGATATCGCGCAGGCTGTCGGTCGTGCGATGCGTAAGCCACGTGGGGCGACGACAAAGACGGTTGGCTATGTGTTGGTGCCTTTATTCTCTGGAATGGATGGCGAAAGTCTCGACGACGCAATCAAGACCGAAAAGTTCGATGCCATTGCCGATGTTCTGAACGCGCTTCAGGAACACGACGAAGAGCTTGTCGATATCATTCGGGAACTAAAGCGGCGTAAAGGCGAAGGCGAGGTATTCAATCCGAGGCGGCTTTTAGAGAGGGTTGAGTTTATCGGTCCGGTCGTTGGGTATGATGAGCTTGTTCAGAGTATCAGCGTAGCAATCTCGGATCGTCTCGGAACCAGTTGGTATGAAATGTATGGACAGCTGGTGAAATACAAAGCCCGCGAGGGCAACTGCATGGTTCCGTCTACTTACATCACCGAAGATAGGTATCGGCTGGGTGGGTGGGTTCACAATCAGCGAGTGACACAAGCCGAGTTAAGCGAAGACCGCCGCAGCCGTCTGAATGAACTGGGTTTCGTTTGGGATGCGCTGACCGAGCAATGGGAGACGGGATACAGCGCTCTCAAGCAATACAAAGCCCGCGAGGGCAACTGCATGGTTCCGTCCCGTTACATCACCGAAGATAGGTATCGGCTGGGTATGTGGGTTAGCTATCAGCGAGTGACACAAGCCAAGTTAAGCGAAGACCGCCGCAGCCGTCTGAATGAACTGGGTTTCGTTTGGGATGCGCGGAAGAGCTAAACCGACATTCCCCAGATGGCCGGTCGATCCGGCCACCGTGGCGAAAGAATAGAGCCGCCAGAGAGGACTGGCTAGCTTCGCACTTGGCGCGCTGAGCCGCCGTCGCAAGGCGAAGACGTAACGGTAGATTGCTTCGACGGATTCGATGCGGCGTTCTTCGAGTCTATAAGCTCAAATATTCCGTACGATCAGACCCTACCCGAGTACCGCGTCAGCGCATTAATCCTCTGCATGTGCGGCGTCACATTCCGGCGGTATATCTCCGCCCGTAGGAACGCGATTTCCTCATCCACCTTGTCTTCGTCCACGTCGATGTACCACGATCTTGGTCGTGCATCGGAGCCGTCATTCCAGCGGTAGCCACGCTTCTTCAGAGCGTCCTTCAAGTCGTAGGGGGCGCTTTCGGCCCATATGCGGACCGTGTTTCGCCGGGCGCTGTCGAGCAAGACCGCGAGCCCCGTGCTTCCCGTATCTCCAAGCGGCCTGTCGAGGATTTCCAGCAGGGCGTTGCAGTCATCAACCGCGCGGTGCGCATCATGGAAGAAACCCGCCCCAACTAGCAGATACGAAAGCCTCGATCCCTCGAACCCATGTGCTCGCCAGTTGATCTCCGTCACGGAGCAGGCCCACGGCTTGTGTTCGAACTCAGGCCAATAGCGTTCTGCAAACTTGCGATCAAAGCCCGCGTTGTGGGCGATAACGATATTAGCGTCGGACACGAACGCCGACACAGCAGCAGAATCTATACGCTGCCCTGCAACCATCTCGTTCGTTATGTGGGTCAGTGCAGTGATTTCGTCTGGTATCGGTTCGCTCGGCTCGTTCAACGCCCCGAAGCGTTCAATCACGTGGGAGATTCTGCCGTCGGCACGGTAGGCGAACTTCACCATGCCAATCTCGATGATCTCCGCCGTCCCTGTATCGAGCCCGGTCGTCTCGAAGTCGATGAGGAGGCCAATCTTGGTCGGCTGATCCGGTGCAACCGGGACGCATACTGCCCGGGGCACGATGCGGCGCAGGACCCGGTAATCGCCACTGCTCTCTAGGGCCTCCGCCATTGACGAAAGCTCTCTGGGTGTCAGTTGGGGCATGGCTGGTTTCTTTGCGTCGCCGGTCATTGTCACAAACGCAGATCGACTGAGCAAATTCGTAGGTAGGGGCTGCGTAGGTACCATCAATGGAAATAGAGGGGTGCCGGGGAGGTGGGGTCCGACGTGGCGGGATTTTGTAGGGGCCGGGTTGCCACCGGCGCGGATCGGCTGCGCAGATTAGTAAGCAGGGGCTGCTTAGGTACCATTTCAGAAAAAGGGGGGTACCCGGTGGGTGGGGGTCGGTAGCGGCGGGATTTTGGAAGGAGGCTTTAAGACGACGCCCTCGCGAATGTCATTGGCACTCGGTCACGCTGTGGAGGGGAGACCTGAGGCTAAGCGAGTTGCCTACGGTAGCTCTTTAGAGCAAGGATTTTTGGGCATGCTCTTGGGTAGGCTTTTGATGACGTTGTAAAATAGCCTTTATAAATCAATTAGTTGCTATGTTTATTGGCGGACAGGGAGGGATTCGAACCCCCGATACGGTTGCCCGTATGCCGCATTTCGAGTGCGGTGCGTTGAACCGCTCTGCCACCTGTCCGCAGCGGCGGGACCATATAGGCGGGGTCCTACGGATCGCAAGGCGGAAAGCTGACTAAAGCCAAGAATGAACCCAAAATTGAGCCCTGAATCACCGCAGCCAGGGCCAAATTTCGCGTGTGGCGCGCGGGAATCCGGCCTAAAGCCCGAAGGGCGAGAAGCGCTCGAAGGCGCAGGCCTGTTTGTGAAGCTCGTCCTTGTCCAGATCGTGCCAGACATAGTCGACTTCCAGATGCTCACCCGCGAGCCGGCCCATAAAGCTGTCCTTGTCGAAGGTCGGGGAAAAGATGCTCAGCGTGGCTCCGTCCCAGGCCCAGGCCGCCTTGTCGTCCTTCTCTCCGGACATATAGGCAGCCAGCGTGCGGCCGCCCTCGGAGAGTATGAAGGCCGCAAGGAAGCAATCATTGGTGGTGCGCCAGGCGCCGAGCGGAGCATCCGGTATGGCGGCCGCGGCAGGCAGTCCGGGCATGGTCAGGCCGCATGTGGCGAGAATCACTGCAAAGATTTTCACGAAATCACGCATAGGCTTTTCTTTCCTGCTCCCGGCTATCTTACCCGCGATGCCGGGCGCTGTCGCGTGAAGAGGGATTTAGCCTTCGCCCGCCAGCACATCGACAAAACCGCCCGCCCCCTCGCCTCTCGCGAGATGTAGCCCAAGAAAATCCACGGTCTCGCGCATGGCGGCGGCAAAGCCGTAAGGCGGATTGACCACGAGAAGACCGGTGGCGGTTAAGGGCTCGCGTTCGACATCTTCGTCCGCACCGATATCGAGTTCGATGCGCAAAAGCTCGGCGATATTGGCATGCAACATTTCACCGACCGCACGCGTGATTCCGGCGCGGTCTTTTGCGGGATACCAGAAAAGATAGATACCCGTGGCAAAGCGCCGATGCGCAGCGATCAAAGCCTGCACCGCGTTTTCCAATTCGTCGTCTTCTTCGAAAGGCGGATCGATGAGAACGAGTCCACGCCGCTCCGGCGGCGGCAGCAATTTCGCAAGCTCGCGATAGCCGTCGCCTTTGACGGCGCGTGCACCGGCGTGGGGAGCGAGCGCCGCGCGCAGCGCAAGAAATTCCTCTTCGTGTTTCTCGACGGCGACCAAGCGGTCTTTTTCGCGCAAAGCGCGCGCTGCGATCAGCGGCGAGCCGGGATAATTCATCTCGCCAAATGCGCTCACCGTTTCGACATAGGCGGCTATAGATTCGGGCAGCGCGGGCGCCTCGCGCAATTTCAAAATTCCGTCTTGCGCTTCATTGGTCTTGCCCGCTTCGACGCCCGATAAATCGTAAAGCCCGCGCCCCGCATGCGTGTCGATCACTGCGAAGGGCGATGGTTTCCTGCGCAAATGATTCAGAACGGAAACAAGCGCCGCGTGCTTCAGCACATCGGCGAAATTCCCAGCGTGATAGGCGTGTCGATAGTTCATAGCGGCGGCAGCGTTAGCGCATCGCACGCCATGACAAACGCGACGGCGCACCGGAAACGCCGCGTATGCCCAAAATGAGCCGGGATTTTCATTGACCGCCCCCCGCGTAAGGAGCGTGCCTATTCCTTCGAACGCTCGAGATAGGCGCCGTCTTCGGTCTGCACCACAACGCGCGTTCCGACCGCGATATGGGGCGGCACCATGGTGCGCACGCCGTTCGACAGCACGGCAGGCTTGAACGACGAGGAGGCCGTTTGGCCCTTTACGACGGGCTCGGTTTCCACGATTTCCAGCACCACGCGCGCCGGCAGCTCGATCGAAATCGGCACGCCGTTATACTGGCTAAGCGAAACTTCCATGTTTTCCGTTAGATAGGGGGCGTAGTCGCCAAGCACATCGCCGGACACCGGAATCTGCTCGAAATTGTTCGGATCCATGAAAATATACTGCTCGCCGTCCTGATAGAGATAATTGTAGGTGGCCTGGTCGATGAAGGCCTTTTCCACCGACTCCGTCGTCTTGAAACGGTTGTTCACCTTCACGCCGTCTGAAATCCGGCGCATTTCGAGATGCGTGACAGGCGTGCCCTTGCCGGGATGAATGTTTTCAGCGCGTATGACGACATAGAGTTTGCCGTCCTGCTCGAGAACGTTGCCCTTGCGAACACTGCTGGCGATAACAGAAACCACGCTATGCCTCTCGATTGTTGTGGGAAACCGGCGGCGTCATAGCAGGTGCCGCCCCTATGGCCAAGGTGCCATGCGCGGCGCGCGGGGGCTTCTATGACCGCCGGAAAATCCCCCTGGTGGGCGCCCCATGTCCATGCCGACCGCCGGTCGTTTCTCTTGGCGCGTGGCCGCATCCGCGACGCCTTTCGCCAGGATTTCACTGAGGGGGGATTTCTCGAGGTGGAATGCGGGGCCTTGCAGGTCTCGCCCGGCAATGAGGCCCATCTGCACGCCTTCGCCACCGAGCGGATCGGCACCGACGGAACCAGCGCGCCGCTGTATTTGCACACATCACCGGAATTCGCCTGCAAGAAACTTTTGGCGGCAGGCGAGCGGAAAATCTTTTTCCTCGGGCCAGTCTACCGCAATCGTGAACGCGGGCCACTGCACGCTAGCGAGTTCACCATGCTGGAATGGTACCGCGCCGACGAGCCCTACAGCGTTGTCATCGACGACACGCTGCGTCTGGTGCGGCATGCGGCCGGCATCGCCGGCAACACGATGTTTCGTTTTCGCGGGCGCGTTTGCGATCCACATGCGCCGGCTGAGCGCATCTCTGTCGCCGAGGCCTTCCGGCGTTTTGCCGGCATCGATCTATTGGCAACACTGACAGCGGAGGGCGGCGCCGATCGCGACGCTCTTGCCGCCGAGAGCATGCGCGCCGAGGTGAAGATCGCGGATGATGATAGCTGGTCGGATATGTTCAGCCGCGTGCTGACCGAGCGCGTGGAACCGCAATTGGGAATTGGCGCGCCCACCATTCTGGACGAATACCCGCGTGTGGAGGCGGCCCTGGCGCGGGCTGCGGCCCATGATACCCGCGTGGCCGAACGTTTCGAGCTGTATGTCTGCGGTGTCGAGATCGCCAACGGGTTCGGCGAATTAACTGATGCGAGCGAACAGCGCCAGCGCTTCCAAGATGAAATGCGCGAAAAAGAGCGCGTCTACGGCCACACGTACCCCATCGACGAAGATTTTCTTGCAGCGCTCGCCATCATGCCGCAAGCCAGCGGCGTTGCGCTCGGCTTTGACCGACTGGTTATGCTGGCGACCGGCGCGGAACGCATCGATCAGGTGATTTGGACGCCGGCCACGGATAGGTAATTATCGCGCTTATGCTGCTTCCCCGCAAAACGTTGCGCACGCCCGCCGATCTGGCCGAATCCGGATTGATTGCTGCGTCGGATGTCGCGCCCCTTGGGAACGTGGCCGAACGCTACGCCATCGCCATAACGCCGACGGTCGCGGATTTGATCGATCCGCAAAACAGTAACGATCCCATTGCGCGGCAATTCGTGCCGAACATCGCGGAGCTGCGCACTCTCCCCCATGAGCGCGCCGATCCTATCGGCGACGAACGTCACAGCCCTGTGCCGGGCATTGTGCATCGCTATCCCGACCGCGTGCTTTTTAAAATCACGCATCTCTGCCCAGTCTATTGCCGCTTCTGCTTTCGCCGCGAATCCGTAGGACCTGGCAAAAGCGATGCGCTGAGCGCTGAAAATATTGACGCCGCGCTGAACTACATCGCCGCGCATTCCGAAATCTGGGAGGTCATTCTCACCGGCGGCGATCCGCTTGTTCTATCGCCGAAGCGCCTTAACCGCACACTCGCGCGACTTGCAGAATTCTCGCATGTGAAAATTTTACGTTGGCATACCCGCGTGCCGGTGGTCGATCCGGCTGCTATCAGCGATGAACTTGTGCGCGTGATGAAGAGCACCGGCAAAACCAATTATGTCGTGTTGCACGCCAATCATCCGCGCGAACTTTCCGATGATGCGCGCCGCGCCTGTGCGCGCCTCATCGAAGCCGGCATTCCCATGCTTAGCCAGAGCGTGCTTCTGCGCGGCGTCAACGATAATATCGAAACGCTGGAAGCCTTAATGCGCGCGCTGGTTGAGACACGCATCAAGCCTTACTATTTCCACCACCTCGACCCCGCGCCGGGCACCGAGGAATTCCGCGTTCCCATTGCCACGGGCCAGGCGTTGATGCGCGAATTGCACGCGCGCGGCTCGGGATTGTGTCAGCCGGATTACGTTGTCGACATCCCCGGCGGTTATGCCAAAGCGCGGCTGCGCGAGGCCGATATCGATGAAGCCTCACGGCTTCGCGATGCCGAAGGCGCCTGGCACGACTATCGCGGCGCCTGACCGCTGATATTGCAGCGCACACTGGCACACACTTATACATCTTAGAAAAAAGACATGATACGGCCCCGTGGTTTTCGCGGGGTTTGCCGCTATACTGAGCGCACAACAAGCTAGCGCTTCAGGGCCGCGTTCGGTTGCCGAAGTGGTGGTCGTCTAAGAAAACAGTCCGGGGGTTAGTAGCAGCGCATCATACATCGACTTCGTTACACCGGCCTCGTTAGGCGGCAGCGTAAGCATAGGCATTGCTTCGGTGGAGACACGGTCAGACATATGAGCACACTTACGACCAGTGAGCACACCGACGAGGTGCGCTCAATTTCCGGCCTGCGGCCCACCGACATTAAGAATCCGGATTACTTCCATAAAGTCGTCGATTGCCAATGGGCCTGCCCGGCGCATACGCCGGTGCCTGAATATATCCGTCTCATCGCGGCGGGTCGTTACAGCGACGCCTATATGGTCAATTGGCATTCGAACGTCTTTCCAGGAGTTCTGGGCCGCACATGCGATCGGCCGTGCGAACCGGCCTGCCGCCGCGTTCGCGTCGAGGAAATCGCGCAGACGCCGCAGCCTGTCGCCATCTGCCGTTTGAAGCGCGTTGCCGCCGATAACAAAGACGACATTCAGGCACGACTGCCGCGCCCCCCCGGCGGAGAAGAACGGCAAGCGTATCGCGCTGATTGGCGCTGGTCCTGCATCGCTCACCGTCGCGCGCGATCTTCTGCCGCTTGGCTATCACGTCGTGATCTACGACATCGATACATCCGCCGGCGGCATGATGCGGACGCAGATCCCGAAATTCCGTCTGCCGGAAACCGTGCTGGACGAAGAGGTCGGATATATTCTCGGCCTTGAACCAGAACTCCGCCTCGGCGACGGCATCAAAAGCCTGAAGGCGCTGCTTGCCGAGGATTACGACGCCATTTTCGTCGGCTGCGGCGCGCCGCGCGGACGCGAGCTGGAAATTCCCGGCCGAAAGGAAGCCGGCGCCAATATCCATATCGGCATCGACTGGCTTTCCAGCGTCTCCTTCGGACACACCACCAAAATCGGCCGCCGCGTCATCGTGCTCGGTGGCGGCAACACCGCGATGGATTGCTGCCGCACCTCGCGCCGGAATCTTGCATCCATGCACCGCAATGTAAATCAGCGAGGTGGGACTCGCGCTAGTGTCCGAAAAGAGGACCGGGCGCGCCGGAGATGCGATAAACGACATAGATTTCAACGATTCGTCCATGCCACGATCGTGTGATGCGCGCTATCGGCGCAATTGAATCAAATCGTGCCGAAAGATCGGTGTGCAAATCGCGCCACTCCTCGGTGACGTAAAGCAGCGGACCCGCGACATCCGGCGCGTCCCAAGCGGTCCAGCGCTCGCGCTCGTTGAACTGGATGACCGGGCTCTTTACCGGCAAATAAAAACTCAGCCAGCCGGTTTGCGCATAAGACGTGGTCAGTACCGCGCCCGCACCTTCGCGCAGCCTCAATGCCTCCACCTCGCTTGCCACCGGCGCGTAACCGACGGCCAGGAGCCGCGCCAAGGGATCGCGCGGGATGGGCACAATGCCTGTCAGGGCCTGAACATAGACAAAGAGCGTCATGACCAGCGCCACCGGTACCGCCAAAAGCCGCGCCACGCGGACAAGCCACGGCGACTGACCGTGGCCTTGCGGGGTCCAGGCAAGCGCGGCGGCCACGGCCAGCATGGGATAGAGAAAAGAGGGCCAATTTCCCTGCACCCGGCCGCGCAATGAATGCCACAGGAAATAAAGCGTTGCCGGCACAACCAATGCCGCAATCAATCCTTGCGGCGATTGACTTAAATTCCGCGACGCGAGAACACGCCCTGCCCCTGCAACCATCAGCACCGCCAAGAAGGGTGTTGCCAGTGCAATCTGCGCGCCCAGAAATTCGCCCAGGAATCGCAGTGTGAATGGCGCATCGGCCGCGGTACGGCCGAATTGGCGGAGTATCGGCGCCCATCCGTTGTCGGCATTCCACAAGAGATTGGGCGTAAACATCAGCAGTGCGATGCCGGCACCGACGTAAGGCCATGGGCTCGCCAACCAGTGGCGCTCTTTACGCGAGGTGATGAGCCACAGAAGAGCGCCTAAACCCAGAAACGGTGCGGTGTATTTGGAGAGAAGCGCAAAACCCGCAGCCACACCGGCCGCCAACCACCAACGCCCCTCGCCCGTCTGCGAGACTTTCGCCAAGGCCAGCATAAAGAATGCGGCCGCGCACATGGCGGGTGCATCCGGTGTCGCCACCAGAGCCTGAACGCTGACCATGAGCGTGAGATTGAAGAGAATAGCCGCCATACCGCCGGTGGATTCGTGCCCCGTAACAATCGCGGTGCTGCGCCACACCGCCCATGTCGCCGCGACGGAGAGGAGGAGCACACCTGCGCGCACGCCGAAAACGCTATCGCCGAAGATGGCCGTGCCGGCTCGGATGACGAAGGCGATCATCGGCGGATGATCGTAATAGCCGGCGGCAAGCTGGCGTGACCACAGCCAGTAATAGGCTTCGTCGAACGCCAAAGGCAGCGTGGCAGCGGCGATGGTGCGCAGTACGATCAGGAAGCCGAGCAGAATCGCGATGCGATCGTAGCGCGGCTCCGAACCGATCACTTAACGCGCCACACGAACAAATTGGACATGGAGTAATTCCACACTGCGCCCATCACGGCGCCGGCGATACCTGCCACCCACCAGACAGGCTCAAACGTGTAGAGCCATGACGCGATGCCGACATTGGCGATGGCACCGACCGAACTGAACGCCATGAATTCGAGCAGGCCGCGCAATGCCCGCCACCCAGTCAGACGCCTATCGCGATAGGTCAGACGGTTGTTGAGAAAGAAGTTCCCCGTCATGGAAACCAAGGTACCCGCGGTCTGCGCGAGCGCGAAGTCCATATCGGCGAGCAAACATAGGCGCAGCACGGTGAGATGGACGACAACGCCGAGAGCGCCGACCAACGCAAATGACAGAAAGCGGGGCGTCACGGCGCCACCACTGACTTTCGAGACCAGAAGCCCAAGGAAATCGAGACCAACCTGCGCATCGAGCTTGCTTTTTCCGGTAAGCCGCTCGGCAAAGACAAAAGGTTCTTCGCTAAGACGAAAGCGCCCGCGCGCCGTGATGACGATATCGAGCAAAATTTTGAACCCGTGCGGCGAAAGCTCCGCGGCCAACGGATCGAATATCGCCCGGCGCAGCATGAAGAAGCCGCTCATCGGATCTGTCAGCGTGACGCCCGTTAGGCGCTGCGCAAGTGAAGTCGCAACCCGGCTAATCGCATCGCGGCCCGAGGAAAATCCGGCTGTTGCCTTACCTTCGATATAACGACTGCCGACAACGAGGTCATCGCCGCCGCGCAATTTCTGCAACATGCGCGGCAGCAAATTTTCGTCGTGCTGCAGATCGGCATCCATCACCGCCACATAAGGCGCGGCGGACGACAAAATGCCTTCGATACAGGCTCCTGCTAAACCGCGGCGGGTTATGCGGCGCAAGCAGCGAATACGCAGATCTTTCGCCGCAACGCTTTTGACGAACTCTGCGGTCCCATCGGGGGAATCGTCATCGACGAAAATGGCTTCCCACGCGATGCCTTGAAGCGCGACGTTTAAGCGCTCCAGCAGTGGAGCAATGTTGCCGCGTTCCTTGAAGGTCGGAATGACCACGGAAAGCTCAAGCCCGCCCCACTGACCAGTGGGAACAGCCAAAGGCATCTCCGCAGAAACCAACTCGTTCATGGCACCCCTCGCCCGTCCCTACTCGCAAGAATGCCTTGCCGCGTCCAGATCACCTCTCACCGCAGTTACAATCGAACCTATTATCGCTTCGATTTCAACAGCTTGATCGTCCGTATGCGCTCTGGACAACGGCGTGCGCAGCACTATTCTCGCGCCAGCCTCGCAGCAAGGCACCCCTTTCGCGAATCTCAAGGACAGCGATGAACGAGCCCTTAACGCCGGAATTCAAACCGAAGAAGTCGGTCGCTCTGTCGGGTGTCACGGCCGGAAACACCGCGCTGTCGACCGTCGGGCGCAGCGGCAATGATCTCCATTATCGCGGCTACGACATTCGCGAATTGGCGGCACGCGCGCGATTCGAGGAAACGGCCTATCTTCTGATCCATGGCACGCTGCCGAACGCAGCCGAGCTTGAAGCCTATAATGCCAAGCTGAAATCCTATCGCGGCATCCCGGCGGCGGTGAGAAACGCGCTGGAAACCATTCCTGCCTCCGCGCACCCGATGGATGTGATGCGCACCGGAATATCCGCGCTTGGCTGCTCCATTCCCGAGAAGGACGATCATAGCACTTCAGGCGCGCGGGACATTGCCGATCGCCTGATAGCGGTGTCGGCCTCGCTCCTCCTCTATTGGTATCATTTTGCGCAATCGGGAAAACGGATCGAAGTCGAAACCGACGATGAGAGCGTCGGCGCCCATTTCCTGCATCTCCTGCATGGCACGCCCCCTTCACCCGATTGGGTGAAGGCGATGCATGTGTCGCTCAATCTCTATGCTGAGCACGAATTTGCTGCGTCCACCTTTGCCGCCCGCGTGATTGCAGGCACCGGATCGGATTTCTATTCCGCCATTGTCGGCGCTATCGGCGCACTGCGCGGGCCCAAGCATGGCGGCGCCAATGAATTCGCCTTTGAGGTGCAGAGCCGCTACGCCGATTCCGACGAAGCCGAAGCGGATATTCGCCGCCGCATCGCCGCTAAGGAAATCGTCATCGGCTTCGGACATCCTGTCTACACGGTGGAAGATCCACGCAACAAAATTATCAAGAAAGTTGCGCATGACCTGGCCGAAGCGCGCGGCACCCTGAAATTATATGCCATCGCCGAACGCATTGAAAAATTGATGCGCGAGACCAAGAACATGTTCGCCAATCTCGATTGGTACAGCGCGGTCGCCTACAACATGATGGACATTCCCACCAACATGTTCACGCCGCTCTTCGTCATTTCGCGCAACACCGGCTGGGGTGCGCATATCATCGAGCAGCGTATCGACAACAAGATCATTCGCCCCGCCGCCAACTATGTCGGACCGGAGGACCGCCCCTTCGTGCCACTGACGGAACGTCCCTGACCTATGAGCTCTGCCATAAGTAATGTCCGCCCCAGTCCCGATAGAGTTCTGGTCGATATCGCTGACTATGTTCGCGGCCACGAGATCACATCGGCTGTGGCCTTCGAGACTGCGCGCAATTGCCTGATCGACACGCTTGGCTGCGGCCTGGAAGCGTTGGAATACAAAGCCTGCACCAAATTTCTGGGGCCGATCATCCCAGGCATGAGCGTGCCCAACGGCGCCAAAGTGCCGGGCACCTCCTATCAGCTGGATCCGGTCCAAGCCGCGTTCAATCTTGGCACGATGGTGCGCTGGCTGGATTTCAACGACACATGGCTGGCTGCGGAATGGGGCCACCCTTCCGACAATCTCGGCGCCATTCTGATGGTCGCCGATTGGCTGTCGCGCAGCGGCAAGCGCAAGCTCACCATGCGCGACGTGCTGACCGCCATGATCAAGGCGCATGAGATTCAAGGCGTCATCGCGCTGGAAAATTCTTTCAACAGAGTGGGACTGGACCACGTGGTCCTCGTGAAGGTCGCGAGCACGGCAGTGGTCGCGGACATGTTGGGCTTGCCGCGCGATGGCATCATCGATGCGCTGTCGCAGGCTTTCGTCGATGGCCAATCTTTGCGCACCTATCGGCACGCGCCCAATACCGGCTCACGGAAAAGCTGGGCCGCAGGCGACGCCACCGCGCGCGCGGTTCGTTTGGCGCTGATCACTCAAGCAGGCGAAATGGGCTATCCGTCTGTGCTGACCGCGCCTGTATGGGGCTTCTACGACGTGCTTTTCAAAGGGCGGGAGTTTGCATTTCAGCGTGGCTACGATTCCTACGTGATGGAAAACGTGCTGTTCAAGATTTCTTTTCCGGCGGAATTCCATTCCCAAACCGCGGTGGAAGCCGCCATGAGTTTGCACGCGCAGATGAAGGCAAGCGGGCGTTCGGTGGATGATATTGAATCCATCAAAGTGCGCACGCACGAAGCCGCCATCCGCATCATCGACAAGCAGGGCCCGCTCAATAATCCGGCCGACCGCGACCATTGCATCCAATATATGATCGCTGTGCCGCTGATCTTTGGGCGCTTGACCGCGTCGGACTACGAGGATTCAGTTGCGCATGATCCGCGCATCGACGCGCTGCGCGCCAAGATCACCTGCACCGAAGACAAACAATTTACCCGCGACTATCACGACGCCGAAAAGCGCTCGATCGCCAATGCGCTCGCCGTGCGATTCAAAGACGGCACTTCACTACCCGAAATTGTCGTCGAGTATCCCATCGGTCACCGGCGCCGCCGCGCGGACGGAATCCCGTTGTTGGAAGCCAAATTCCGCACCAATCTGGCGCGGCGTTTTGGCGCCGACCAGCAAAAGGAAATTCTGGCTGTGTCGCTGGACCAGCAGCGCCTGGAGCGCATGTCTGTGCCTGATTATGTGGATTTATACGCGGTCTCGTGACCTGAATTTCGTTGCGGGACAGCGCGCCTGGAGGTTGTCATGCCCTATCTCGTAGCCGCCGACGCTCCGCGCGAGCCCGCAGGACAGCGTTTTCGTGCCCTCCTGAATCGCCCGGGGCTTCTGAAATTACCGGGCGCGCATAACGGCCTCGCCGCGCTGCAGGCTAAGCGCGCCGGCTTCGATGCGCTCTATCTCGGCGGCAGCGCCATGACCGGCCAAATGGGCATTCCCGATCTCGGAATCCTGACGGTTGAAGATGCTTGTTTCTATATTCGTCAGGTGGCGCGCGCCGCGGGCCTTCCGCTTCTGGTGGACGGCGACACCGGCTACGGCGAAGCGCTGAACGTCATGCATATGGTGCGCAGCTTCGAAGATGCCGGCGCCGGCGCCGTGCATATCGAAGATCAATTGCTGCCCAAGAAATGCGGGCATTTGAATGACAAGAAACTTGCCGAGCCGCGCGATATGGCGGCCAAGGTGGCCGCTGCGGTACGCGCGCGCCGCCATCTCGTCATCATCGCGCGCACCGATGCCGCTGCCAGCGAAGGCATGGACGGCGCGGTGGCGCGCGCGAAGCTTTATCTCGCCGCCGGTGCGGACGCGATTTTTCCCGAAGCACTAACGAGCGCCGACATGTTTCGCGAATTCGCCGACCGTGTGCGGGCACCGCTTCTCGCCAACATGACCGAGTTCGGAAGGACACCTCCTTTCACCGCCGACGAGTTCCAGGCGATGGGCTACAAGATGGTGATCTGGCCGGCGGGTGCATTCCGCGTGGCCGCGAAAGGACAAGCTGAGCTTTATGCCGCGATTCAACGCGACGGCGGCACGCACAACATGCTCGACCGCATGCAGACGCGCAAAGAGCTTTACGAATTGATCGGCTATTCCGAATACGAAGCGCTCGATGCGTCCATCGTTGCCAGTGTCGTGCCGGAATCAAGCAAGAAATAAATCGTCGGTCGCCCCCCTCTGCCTCGCGTAAACACGCTCGGCACCTCCCCCGCAAGCGGGGGAGGAAAGAAACTGCGTTGTCGCGACTTTGTCCTACTTTCCTCCTCCGTATTTCACGGGGGAGGTGTTCGTCATAGACGAACGGAGGGGGCCCTAGTTCGACCTAGAATCACAGTTCAGTCTGAGCCTCACGCTCCGGTGAAATTCGGGCGCCGCTTTTCGTTGTAAGCCCGCACGCCTTCGCGCCGGTCCGCCGTCGGAATAACCGAATTATAGGCTTCGATCTCGGTGGCGTAGGCCGCATGTAAATCCGGACCGATAGCGGCCTTCAGCGCTGTCTTCGCAGCACGCAGCGCAAGCGGCCCGTTACCGGCGATTTTTCCGGCTGTTGCCAGAACCTGTGCCATGAGATTTCCAGGCTCGCAAACACGATTGGCCAGGCCCCATTCACACGCCTCTTCGGCGGAAAATGGCGCCGCCGACAGAATGATTTCTTTTGCCCGCGGCATGCCGACAGCGCGCGGCAGATTCTGGGTGGAGCAACCGCCCGGGATGATGCCAAGCGACGTTTCCGTCAGCGCGAAGCGCGCCCCGCGCGCTGCATAGACAAAGTCGCAGCAGAGCACGATCTCGCACCCACCGCCGAAGGCCGCGCCGTTCACGGCAGCTATCAACGGGACGGGGCACTCCATCAGCGCTGCGAACATGCGTTCGAACACGAGATGCTGAGCGTTCCAGGCGTCGTCCGTCATGCCGTTCCGCTCTTTCAAATCGGCGCCGGCGCAAAAGGCGCGTGTCCCTGCGCCGGTCAAAACGATGCAGCGCGCCTCGGTTTCAGCGCCAATTGCATCAGCGATCTCCGCCGACATTTTCGTGTTGAAGGCGTTCGCCGCTTCCACGCGGTTGAGCGTGATCAGCCGAATATGTTCGGCGGGCGTGGTCACGGTGAGCGTCTCGTATCGCATCTTAAGTCTCTGTTCTTTGGGCAAGGTTTGAGACAGTGTTGCAGCACACCCTCGTCATTCTCGTAAAGGCAAACACATGAACTTCGCCGGCCTGGTCCTGTGGGCGCTGGTGGTCTTTCAGGTCAAGCATTTTATTCTGGATGCAGTGATAGAGCCAAATTATCGCCTGCGCGCCGGCTCGGGCGTGCTGCGGCGCGGATGGGCGACATGGGCCCTTCTGCACGCAACAGGCTCTCTGCCCGCCATTCTGCTGGTGGCAAGTTCGATCTATTCGGTCGTCGGGATTTTCGTAGCCGAGTTCGTGGTCGTTTATTTGCTTGCCTGGGCCCGCGAGATTCTAACTTCGGTCAGTATCCCGCAGCGGACGGTGTCCGGCGTCGAGCAATTCCTGCACCAATTGTTCTATCTCGGCGTGATCGCGATCGCGCTTTGATTATTGCGCGTAGGTGTATTTGCCATCGTTCCAGACATAGAACACATAGCCCGGCGCTGCGACGTCGCCCTTCGGCGTGAATCCGAGATCGCCAAGAACGGTGTTGAACTGGTTGGCCTTCAGCGCTGCTGAAACTGCTGCAGCATCGGTTGTTCCCGCTTTCGTCGCTGCCTGCGCCCACGCTTGAACCGCCGCATAAGTGTAAAGCGTGTAAGCTTCCGGCTCATAGCTGGCGTCGCGGAAAGATTTCACCAGATCGGCGTTGGCCGCAATCAAGCGCGGGTCCGGACCGAACGTCATCAGCGTCCCTTGTCCGGCCGCGCCGGTGATCGCCCAATATTCGTCCGTAACCAGAGCATCGCCGCCCACCAGAATGGCGTTCACATTCTGCTCGCGCATCTGGCGCACGATCAGCCCGGCCTCCGTCTTGTAGCCCCCGAAATAGACGATATCGGCGCGCGCCTGTTTGATGCGCGAAACCACCGGGCTGTAATCGCGTTCTCCAGCGGTGATGGATTCATTGACCACCGCTTTCATGCCTTTTTCCGCCAGAGCGGTGCGGAATTGATCGGCCAGGCCTTTGCCGTAGGTCGATTTGTCGTCGACGATGGCGACAATCTTGCCGGGAAATTTCTCCGCGATGTAAGCGGCCGCCGTCGGGCCTTGCGCGTCGTCGCGCCCGCACACGCGGAACACATTGGTGAGCCCGCGCTCGGTCAGCTGCGGGTTGGTGGAGGCCGGCGAAATCTGCACCACGCCGGATTCGGCATAGACGTCCGACGCCGGAATGGACGAACCCGAACAATAATGCCCGGCCACGAACACGGCCCCTTTGGCCACCATGTCGTTGGCGACGCTGACCGCCTGTTTGGGATCGCAAACATCATCGCCGATCTCGAGCTTGAGCTGACGCCCGAGCACACCGCCTGCCGCATTGATGTCGGCCACCGCCTTCTCCGCGCCGCGCTTGAACTGCTCGCCGAACGCCGCCTCGGCGCCGGTCATGGGGCCCGCGGCGCCGATCACGATGGGACCCTGCTCCGCCGGCGGCGCCTCGCCCGCCTGCTGATTCTGGCCGCATGCGGCAACAGCCAAAGATAAAACGGCAGCCAGAAGGATCGCTTTGGGGGTCATGGCGCTCTCAAATCAATTGTTCGCAGGCGCAGCATATCGCTTCCCTGGACCCGCGCAACGCCTGCTATGCTATTCGGATTGCAGCTTCATCTCGGAGGTTTCATGGCCAAGTTTCGCAACGCGCTCGCCCTAGCGGCGGCCTTGCTGGCCACGCCCGCTAGGTTTGAACAGGCTTTCGCGGCGGCGCCGGATGCCGGGCCAATGCCTCCCGACCTCGTCGCCTTCCGCGCGCTCTACAAGGAGCTGGTCGAGATCAACACGACGTTATCGGCCGGCGATTGCACCAAAGCGAGCTATGCGCTGCGCGAGCGACTGAAGGCGGCCGGAATCCCTGAAGCCGATCTGCATGTCATCGTGCCGCCCAATCTGCCAAAATACGGAAACCTGGTGGCGAGGCTGCGCGGCAGCGATCCAAATTCCAAGGCGATCCTTCTTGTCGGCCACACCGACGTAGTGGAAGCCAATCCCGCCGATTGGCAGAGCGACCCGTTCAAGCTGATCGAAGAGAATGGCGTCTTTTACGCACGAGGGTCTGCCGATGACAAAGCTATGGTCTCGGTCCTTGCGGACACGCTGATCCGCTTCAAGAAGGAAGGCTTCCAGCACAAACGCGATTTGATTCTTGGAGCCACCTGCGGCGAAGAAACCTCGGCGGTGTTCAACGGCGTGAAATATCTCGTCGACAATCACCGCAATCTTATCGATGCGGAGTTCGGCATCAATGAAAACGGAAATGGCCGCATGGACCGCGCCGGCAAGCGCGTGATGTACAGCATCCAGGCCGGTCAGAAAGTGGCGCAAAACTTCAAGGTGGAGATCACCAGTGCCGGTGGACGCGCCTCACGTCCGCAGGACGGCAATATCATTTACACGATGGCCGAAGCTTTGGGCCGCCTCAACGCCTATGAATTCCCGGCCGAAATCGACGAGCCGGTACGGCGTTATTTTTCGGCCGCCGCCGACGCGGAAGGTGGCCAATTGGCGCAAGATCTTCTCGCGGTGGTGAAAACACCGGCCGATCCAGCCGCCGTCAAACGCATTTTGGACGACCGCCAATACGGCCCGGTGCTCAGCACCACCTGCACCACCACACTGATTGAAGGCGGGCACGCGCCCAACGCGTTGCCGCAGCGCGTCACCGCCAATGTGAATTGCCGCATCAAGCCGGGAACGGCGGTGGAAGATGTGCAGAAAACATTGGAGCACGTTTTCGCCAATCCGGATGTGAAACTGACGCCGGTGGGCGAGATCGCCAAAAGCACGGCGGCACCGCCGCTGACGCGCGAGATCATGGAGCCCATCCAACGCGTCGCCGCGAAGATGTGGCCCGGCGTGCCCGTCGTTCCGGCGCTCGTTCCCGGCGCGGATGATTCCCGCTTTCTGACACCCGCCGGCATTCCGACCTATGGCATTAGTGGCCAGTTCCGATCTTTCGATGGCGACGGCACCCACGCGCTCAATGAGCGCATTCCGGCGCAAGTGCTCTATGAATCGCGGGCGTTCCTTTACGATCTCATCAAAATCTACGCCAACCAGTGAGGCTTGCGTGATTTCGCCAACGGGCAGAATATATCGTTACGGCTAGGCGTTTCGCGATCTGCCGGATTGAGGAGAGGGACATGAAAAACATTCTCGGTCTGGCTGCAGCCATTTCCATTGCTTGCGCTTGGCCGGCGGCCGCGCATCACAGCCACGCCAATTATGCGCAAGACCGCACCATCAATCTCAGCGGGCAGGTGACGGAGGTTCATTGGATGGAGCCGCACACCTGGCTCTATATCGAAGTCGCGGGCGCGCAAGGCCAAAAGATCGTGTGGCCACTGGAAGGAACCGGCAGCGCCGGTTTGGCGCGTAAAGGCTGGACCAAAGAGAGCATCAAAATCCGGGACAATATCAGCGTGCGTTGTCATCCGCTGAAAGATGGCGCGCATGGATGCCTGCTGGGCTTCATCACCGGGATCAACGGCGTCGCGATGGACAAAGAATACAATTAAGTCTTGCGGTTTATGCCGCTCATGGTTCGAGACGACCGCTGCGCGGTCTCCTCACCATGAGGACTTAACTTACCTCATCCTGAGGAGCGCGCGACGCGCGCGTATCGAAGGATGAGGCCTAAGCCGGCACTGTTTGCGCCAGGCCGCCCTCCATATAGGCGGCTTGAACTTCGCTATTGCCGAGAAGCTCAGCGCCGGTCCCTGAAAGCGTGATCGCACCGTTCACCATCACATAGGCCTTGTCGGACAGTTTCAGCGCCTGAAACGCATTCTGCTCGACCAATAGAATAGTGGTTTTGCGCTCGCGATTGATCAGCCGGATCGTGTCGAACACCTGACGCACAATCAGCGGCGCGAGGCCCAACGATGGCTCGTCCAATAACAGCAAACGCGGCCGGCTCATCAGCCCGCGCCCGATGGCCAGCATTTGCTGCTCGCCGCCCGACAGCGTGCCGCCGCGCTGCGCCATGCGGCTTTCCAATTGTGGAAACAATGTAAGCGCAAAGTCGAGATCGTCGGCGAAATTCTTGGGATCGCAGGCGAACGCCCCCAATTGCAGATTTTCTAAAACCGTCATGCGCGGAAAAATGTGACGCCCTTCGGGCACATGCGCAATACCGAGGCGCACCAAATTGTGCATCGGCGTGTGCGTGATGTCCTTGCCGTCGAAAACAATGCTGCCGTTGCGGGCGCGCGGCTGCCCGCTCAACGTCATCAGCAACGTGGTTTTGCCGGCGCCATTGGCGCCGATCAGCGTTGCAATCTCGCCGGTTTCAACCCTGAGACTGATACCTTGCAGCACTTCGATCAGGCCATAGCCCGAACGCAAATCGCGTATCTCGAGCATCAGCCGTCTTCCTCGCTGTCGTCCTGGCCCAGATAGGCTTTGATCACCTTCTCGTTGGCGCGGATTTCGGCCGGTGTGCCATCGGCGATGCAGGCACCGTGATCGAGCACCACGATATGGTCGGAGATGTGCATTACCACGCCCATGTCGTGCTCGATGAGTATGATGGCGATGTTGTGCTCGCGTTTCAGCTCCAAAAGAATTTCGACCAGCTCCTGGTCTTCACGCGGATTTAATCCCGCCGCCGGTTCGTCCAGACACAGAAACACCGGGTTGGCGCACATGGCGCGCGCGATTTCCAATTTGCGCTGCAGCCCATAAGAAAGCGAGCCTGCCGGATTATTCGCTTGCGCCGTTAAGCCCACGCGGTCGAGCCAATAGCGCGCGCGCTCCATCGCAGTGCGCGTCGCCTTTTCATAGGGTTTGAGACCGAGCAGTCCTGCAACGGAATACCATGACGCGCGCATCAATTCGGTGTGCTGCGCGACCAGCAGATTTTCCAGCGCCGTCATGCCGGCGAACAAACGTATGTTTTGAAAGGTGCGCAGCACGCGCGCTTTGCGCGCAATTTCAAACCCGGCCATACGCTCGAGTTGAAACTGTTTGCCGTTGTCATGCGTTACGCGGACGGAGCCGCCGGTCGGGCGATAAAACCCGGTCAGGCAATTGAACACCGTCGTTTTACCGGCGCCGTTCGGCCCGATGATGGCGGTGATATGATCGCCACGCGCGGTGAACGACAGATTGTCGATGGCGGCCAAGCCGCCAAAGCGCATGGAAAGATTGCTTACGTCGAGAACAGGTTGCGTCACGAGCTGCCCGCCTCGGCAAGCTTCGCGGTCGGCGTACGGCGAGACAAAAGCCCTTGCGGCCGCCAGAGCATGATCAAAACCATAGCGCCGCCGAACGCGAGCATGCGGTATTGCTGCAGATCACGAAACCATTCCGGCAGTCCAACAAGAAGCACCGCCGCGAGAACGATTCCGATCTGGCTGCCCATGCCGCCGAGAACGACGATGGCGAGAATGATGGCGGATTCTATAAATGAGAAACTCTCCGGGCTGATGAAGCCCTGGCGCGTGGCGAAGAACGATCCGGCAAATCCGGCGAACGCCGCGCCCAGTGCAAAGGCCGAGAGCTTGATCGTGGTCGGATTGAGCCCCAGGCTGCGGCAAGCGATTTCGTCTTCGCGCAAAGCCTCCCAGGCACGGCCGATGGGGAGGCTGCGCACGCGCTGCACGAAAGCAATGGTGATCAGCGCAAGGGCCAGGATCAGATAATAGAGAAAATAAATCCGCTGCGCCGGCGAGAAGGCAAGGCCGAAGACATCCGCGAAACCACCCGCGCCTGCACGAAATTCCAGTCCGAAGAAACTCGGCCGTGGAATGCCGACGAGACCATTCGGGCCGCCGGTCAGGCTTTGCCAATTGATCAGAATGACGCGAACAATTTCGCCGAAGCCCAGCGTCACAATGGCAAGATAATCGCCGCGCAAACGCAAGACGGGAAAGCCGAGGAGAACCCCAAACGCGGCAGCGAAAATCCCCGCCAGCGGCAGGCAGATCCAAAATGACAGATCGAAATTCAGCGCCAGCAATGCATAGGAATAGGCGCCGACAGCGTAGAACGCCACGTAGCCTAAATCCAAAAGCCCGGCCAATCCGACAACAATATTCAGCCCGGTGCCAAGCATCACGTAGATCAGCACCAGCGTCATGCGATCCACTACGTTACGATCGACGAAGGGGAGAAACGGCAAAACGAAAGCGATGGCGATCATCGCCCAACCGGCGATGTATTCGCTTTGGCTGGCACTCGGTGTGAAGCGGGCCATGGCCGCATTGTGATGCGTGCTACGCGGGCGCGCCGCCCATTTCGCGCCGATCAGATTGAGAACGAGGCGACCCAGAAAAACGCCGATGACGGCATAGAAGACCCAGCTCAAGCGATAACCGAGGCTCAGCCCTTGCGCGGAATCGAGCAGGCGAAAGCCGAGTAGCGGCAACGCCAAAAGTCCGGCGACGATTCCCGCCGCCGCCGCGTCGCGCAACGCCGCCAGACTTAGCCCGCGCGCCATCAAACCTTTTCCACTTCAGGACGGCCCAAAAGGCCAGTGGGACGGAAGATGAGCACGAGCACGAGCACGCCGAATACGGCAACGTCTTTATAGGCGATGCTGCAATAGCCCGACCAAAACGCTTCAATTAGACCGATCAGCAAGCCGCCCAGCATGGCGCCCGGAAGCGAGCCGATGCCGCCAAGCACCGCCGCCGTGAAAGCTTTGATGCCGGCGACGAAGCCCAGATAAAAATCGATGACGCCATAATAGAGCGTCACCATGAGCCCCGCGACGGCGGCGAGCGAGGCGCCGATGACAAAGGTCGCGGAAATCGTGCGGTCCACATCGACGCCGAGAAGCGCCGCCATCGTGCGGTCCTGCTCGGTCGCGCGCTGCGCCCGGCCAAGCGGCGTTTTTTGAATGAGATAGGTGAACCCCGCCATCAATGACAGCGTCAGCAGAACGATCATGATCTGCAAGATACTGATCGTGACGTGGAATTCGCCGCCCGGCGAAAAGGTGAACCCGCCCTGCACCATTGGCTGCAGCGGCTTCACCCGCGCGCCTTGCGCGAGTTGCACATAATTCTGCAGCACGATGGAAACGCCGATGGCCGAGATCAGCGGCGCCAGTCGCGGCGCGCCGCGCAAGGGCCGATAGGCGACGCGTTCCACCGTCCAGCCATAGACGGCGGTGAAAATCATGGCGAAGAGGAGGACGCCGGCAATGGCGATGGGCACTGAGGTGATGCCGAGCGCCGACATCAGGAGGAAGCCGACCAAAGAGATGAAAGCGCCGATCATATAAATGTCGCCATGGGCGAAATTGATCATGCCGATGATGCCGTAAACCATCGTGTAGCCGATGGCGATCAGGCCGTAGATGGCCCCGAGGGTGACACCGTTGACCAATTGCTGCAGGAAATAGTCGATGCCAGCCCCACCCGCACATGCTCGACTCAAAAATTCCACACAGTCCCCCGTACCAGTTAAGCGGCCAGCAACGTGGCAAGAAGTAACTAAATCCCGCGCGGCTGTCCCGATTGCTCAGTAGGGCCGCTTGTCCCCGGGCCAAACGATGCCCTAAATCGAACCGGCATGTAGACCGGCCAAAAGGTGAACGAAAAATTGCTTCTGACCCTACCCCGCCAATTGCCGCATTGGCCTTTCGGAGCGCTCCCCCCACTTGACGTGGCGGCCTCAGCCGCCTTTGATTTCGCATATGCAGTATCGTTTTACCGCAGCTGCGAAGAGGGGCGAAATGTCGCCCTATGAACGCTATACGCTCGGCGCACCCTTCGACGAGATGTTCTCGCGCGAGGGTAATGTTCGTGCGCCCTACGAAGAATTAAACTAGCAGCTTTTGCAGTTATCCGTCGAAGAATTGAATCGCCGCCAGCACGCGTGCGAACAATCCTTCCTGCATCAGGGCATCACCTTCACGGTCTACGGCAATAATCAGGCGACAGAGCGAATCATTCCCACCGATTTGCTGCCGCGAATCATCACGGCGGCGGAATGGAATCGGATCGACGCCGGTCTGAAGCAGCGCATCCAAGCCCTCAACCATTTCTTGCGCGACATTTATGGCGAGGCGCGCGTCCTAAAAGACGGGCTAGTCCCGCGCGGTCTGATCTAGGGCTCGCGGCATTACCGGCGCGAAATGCGCGGCGTTCAGGTGCCGCACAATGCCTATGTGACCGTCTGCGGCACCGATCTTGTCCGCGATGAATCGGGCGCCTTCGTCGTCCTTGAAGACAATCTGCGCGTACCGTCAGGCGTGTCTTACATGTTGGCCAATCGCGATGTGGTTCGGCGCGCTTTCCCGAACATGTTCCGCAATGCCGGCGTGCGGCCGATCGAGCATTACCCGCAAGAATTGCTTTCGACGCTGAAATCACTGGCGCCGCTGCAATCCGAAGTGTCGATCGTCGTTCTCACGCCGGGTGTTTTCAACTCGGCCTATTTCGAACACGCCTTCCTCGCCCGCCAAATGGGCGGGGAGCTGGTCGAAGGCCGGGACATTGTCATCAACGACAATTACGTCTATGCGCGCACCACGTCGGGATTGAAGCGGGTTGACGTCATCTATCGCCGCATCGACGACGATTTCATCGATCCCGTCGCCTTCCGTCCGGATTCGACGCTCGGTGTGCCGGGCCTCTTCAATGCCTACCGCGCCGGCAATGTCGTCATCGCCAATGCACCGGGCACCGGCATTGCCGACGACAAAGCCGTTTACGCCTATGTGCCACGGCTGATCCGCTATTACCTCTCCGAGGAGCCGATCCTCGAAAATGTCGAAACCTTTCTGTGCCGCGAGCCGATGTCCTGCGCCCATGTGCTGGCCAATCTCGACAAGCTCGTGGTCAAAGCGGTCGGTGAATCCGGCGGCTACGGCATGTTGGTTGGACCGCATGCGACGCGCGAGGAACGCGAAACCTTTGCCGAACGGCTGAAGGCCGATCCCGAAAATTACATCGCGCAGCCGACGATTCAGCTTTCGACGGCGCCCTGCTTTATCGACGGGCAAATCGAGCCCCGGCACGTGGATTTGCGCCCCTTCGTTCTACACGGCGAAGAAACCGTCGTGGTGCCGGGTGCCCTCACACGCGTGGCGCTGAAGCGCGGCAGCCTTGTCGTCAACTCCAGCCAAGGCGGCGGCTCCAAAGACACATGGGTTCTCAGCTCATGACCACCGCTTCCGGAATGCAAATGCTACGCACATGCTGAGCCGGGTCGCCGAAAATCTCTATTGGATGAGCCGTTATCTCGAGCGGGCTGAGCACACGGCGCGCCTGCTCACCGTTAAACTGGAATCCATGCTCGACCAATCGCCAGAAGACGGCGAGGCCTCGTGGCGCCGGGCGGTCGATGCTTTGTTCGGCGCCGAATTCGCACCCACCTCGCCCGACGTCGCGTCGCTCACCCAGACGCTCGGCTTCGATCTCGACAATCCCTCATCGCTGATCTCCTCACTGCGCGGCGCGCGCGACAATGCGCGCCAGGTGCGCGAACAGATTTCCACCGAGATGTGGAGCCATCTCAATCAGATGTATCTTCAGCTCGCACCGGTCAATTTGAAAACTTCCTGGAGCGATCAGCCGGCACATATTTTCCGCGAAACATTGGATAATTTGCATATGTTCGAGGGCATCGCGTTCTCGACCATGCGCCACGGCGAGGGCTGGCACTTCATTCAGCTTGGCCGTTATATCGAGCGCGCGCAGCTGATAAGCTTTCTTCTTGATCTGCATTTCGGCGCTGATGCGCGTGCGCGTCCGCCGGCCAAATATCCCGACTGGCTCGGACTCTTGCGATCCTGCACGGCGTTCGAAGCCTATTGCAAAGTCTACACGGCCAATATTCAGCCCAATCGTGTTGCGGAGTTTTTGCTGTTCGACGCGGAATTTCCGCATTCGATACGCTTCGCCGTGGAGCGCATGGACGAAGCCTTGACTCGTGTCGCGCCGGGCGCGCCGCCGCATCGGCGTGCCGAATGCAACCGCTTGGCGGGGCGCCTTCGGGCCAATGTCGATTTCGGTCAGATCGACGAACTGATGGCCGGAACAATCGATGGATTCCTTGCCGGCGTCACGCGTCAATGCGAGCAAATCAACGACGCCGTCTATGCAGCGTATATCGAATACGACGCTGAAACCGTGGTCTGAGGAAGCGCATGCATTATTCCATCCGCCACGTATCGCTATTCCGCTATTCGCACCCGGTGCGCGAAAGCGTGATGGAATTGCGCATGCAGCCGCGCTCCGAGGCCAATCAATCGCTGCGCCGATTCCAGATCGCCACCAATCCGCGCGTTCAGCCTTTCGCCTATACCGATCATTTCGGCAACGCGGTCTATCATTTCAATCTCTTGCGTGACCATTCGGAACTCCGCGTCGAGGCGCAGTCGGTCGTCGAAGTCCAAGAGCCCATGGTGCTGCCGAAAGAGGCGGATGTTCTGGAATGGGACCGCTACAACAAATTGAATTTGCGCAGCGAGCATTACGAATTCCTCGAGCCCTCAGCCTTCGCGACGATGACGCCCACGCTTGCGGCGTTCATGAGTGCGCACGAACTCGAGCGGCCGCGCATCGATCCTTTGAGCGCGCTCAAACGCCTCAACGACACGATGTTCACGGCGTTCGAATATGAGGTCGGCATAACGGAAGTGAATTCGCCGATCGACCACGCGCTCGCCTCACGTCGCGGCGTTTGTCAGGACTTCGCCCATATCATGATCGCCATCGCGCGCGATTGGGGCATCCCGGCCGGCTACGTTTCCGGCTACCTGTCGCACACACGGCAGAACAGGGAGCGTTCCAGCGAAGACGCGACCCATGCCTGGGTTGAGGCCTATCTTCCCAGCTTCGGCTGGATCTCGTTCGATCCCACCAACAACATCATGGGAACCAGCCGCCACATCCGCGCCGCCGTGGGGCGTGACTATAGCGACGTTCCCCCGACCCGCGGCACGTTCAAGGGCGGGGCGGACAGCGAATTGGCGGTCGCCGTCTCGGTCGCGCCAACATCGGCGCCCATTCGGCATGAGGATTTCCTGCGCTTGGTGCGCCCCATGGGTCAGACGACCAGCGGGCGCTCGCCTGACCGAAACGTGCAGCAGCAACAGCAGCAGCAATAAACCGGGCGCTTTGGCGGTTCGCCACTCCCTCGGTTGACGGGGGGACGGGGAGGCGCGAAAACCTGGGCCGACACCCATTCCAAATGGCCATATGACCGACGGGACCCCGCCCGCTCCCACCCCTGTCACCGTTTTGACCGGCTATCTCGGCGCCGGGAAAACCACGCTTCTCAACCGAATCCTCTCCGAGGATCACGGCAGGCGCTACGCCGTCGTGGTCAATGAATTCGGCGAAGTCGGCATCGACGGCGACCTCATCCTCAAGGCGGATGAGGAGCTCTTCGAGATGAACAATGGCTGCATCTGCTGCACTGTGCGGGGCGATCTGATCCGCACGCTTCACGGCCTGCTCGCCAGAGACATCAAATTCGACGCCATCGTGGTGGAAACCACTGGCCTCGCCGATCCAGGCCCTGTCGCGCAGACCTTCTTTGTCGACGGCTTCCTGAAAAGCCGCACCGTGCTCGATTCCGTCACCACCGTTGTCGATGCCAAGCACGTACTACTGCGCCTCGCGGACAGCCGCGAAGCTGCAGAGCAGATCGCCTTCGCCGATCAGATCGTGCTGAACAAGTCAGATCTCGTTTCCGAAGCCGAGCTTCGCGAGGTCGAGACGCGTTTGCGCCGGCTCAATCCGCTGGCGCCAATCCACCGGGCGCAGCGCTCCAATGTGCCGCTGGATGCAATTATTGGCTGTCATGGATTCGATCTTGAGCGCATCCAAACGCTGGAGCCGGATTTCTTGAATCCGGGCCACGGCGAGTCCGGCCATGTGCATGACGAGCATTGCGAACATGGTCATGTGCACGACGAACACTGCAACCATGACCATGACGATCACTACGGGCATGAGCAGCACGACCACGAACATGACGACGAGATCAAGAGCGTCGCGTTGACACTGAAAACACCGATGGATCGCAGGAAGGTAAGCCGTTGGCTTACAAAGCTTGTTGCCGAACAGGGACAACACATTCTGCGTTCGAAGGGCATCATCGACGTGAAGAGCGAAGATCGGCGCCTTGTCTTCCAATCAGTGCACATGGTGCTGGAGGGTGACCTTCAGCGCGCTTGGAAACCGGATGAAGATCGGTACAGTCGCATCGTCTTCATCGGCCGCAAGCTCGATCGCGAAGCGTTGCGCACCGGCTTCGAGGCGTGTGTCGCGTCATGAACCTCTATGTCCTCATCTGCACCGACAAACCGGATTCACTGCCCGTGCGCATGGCGACGCGCGAGGCGCACCTCGCCTTTGTCAAAGCTTCGACCAACGTCGCTGTCAAAGTCGGCGGGCCATTCCTATCGCCGGAAGGCGTCATGATCGGCTCCATGCTGATCCTGGAGGCGCCAAGCCCGGAGGACGTCGCCGACTTCGTGAAAAACGACCCCTATGGAAAGGCCGGACTCTTTCAGAGCGTCGATGTCCGCCCTTGGAAGGTCACGGTCGGGGCGCTGGGTTAGCAGCAATCCCAGCCGGCGCTTTCGGGGCCGTTGAGATCCCAGATCAGCCACGCAATATCGTCGGCCGCAATTTCCTGCATCGGTTTCAATAGCTTGAATTGATGGCGCTTGCCGTCTTCGGTCCAGAAGGCGACCGCCGTTTCCAGCGGCGGACACAAAGGCACCGCGCATGTCAGCTCCGCCACCAGCACCGCCGCATCGTCGGGTAAGGCAAAGCGCTGCCGCGTCCAGGACCTGATGTCCGCGAGCGCCTCACGTTGCGCTAAATTCATGTTCACAGAGCTACGCATTGGGGAACACTATCTACGCCAAAGCGAGGGAATGCCGCTATTGTCCCGTAAATTGTAGGCATGTTGGCGGGCGTGCCAGGGGGCGCACAAGACGCCCCTTCACGACCTCAGATGGCTTAAGGGCGGCATTGCATGGAACTAGAGGATAATCGCCGATTTGGTCGCGTAGCATTGGCGGTGGCGATAATCGTCGCCATTGGCGCCGGGTTCGTCGCCCGTGCCTACTATGCAGAATGGTCGATGCAGCGGGCGCTGCTCCTGGCCTATCCGGACGCCATCCCGCTTAATCCCGAGCTTGCCAACTATGCCGCCGAAATCGGCCAGCCTGCCGCTGCGCAAAATTGCGCCTCCTGCCATGGCGCCGAGCTCAAGGGCGATCAGTCCAAAGGCGCGCCGAATCTGACCGACAAAATCTGGCTGTTCGATTTCGGCGATGTTTCCGACATTGAACGCACCGTCATGTACGGCATCCGTTCGGGCCATTCCAAAATGCGCAATGTCACCGATATGCCGGGCCTCGGCTCGCTGAAGCGTCTGACACCTGAGCAGGTCAACGACGTTGTGGACTACACGCTTTCACTGACCAGCAAACAGGGCGACCCCGCCGTGCTGGCGCGCGGGAAAGAACTCTTCGAGGGCGACGGGCTTTGCTATGACTGCCACGCGCGCGATGGCGCCGGCAGCCCCGATTATGGCGCGCCGAGCCTTACCGACAATGAATGGATTTTCGGCGGCGACCGCGCCACGGTTTTACGCTCGGTCAATGACGGCAGGCACGGGCTCTGCCCGGCCTTCATCGACAAACTGGATCTGGCGACGATTCGCGGCATCGCGATTTACATCCACCGCATCTCCCACCCCGCCAATGGAACGGAGGCGGCCGGAACCAACGCTCCTCCCGCAGCAAACCCATGAGAGGATCACATGTCTGAACAGCATTCGACGGAACGCTGGGGAAGCGTCGCAAAGCCGAGCCCGCGGCGCTCGCTGATCCTGTTCGCCATGGGGGCCATTATCGGCCTCGGTCTGGCGGCTTACGGACTTTTCACCGCGACCGGCACAACAACGGCGGGCAATCTGCCGCCGCAGGACATCGCCACCGTCAATGGCCGCCACATCCTGCGCAGCGACTTTATCACCCAAACAGAAATCACCTACGCGATCCGCTTTACCGACGCGACGCCCGCGCAAAAACAGCGCGTGCTCGAAGACATGGTCAACGAAGAAATCCTCGTTCAGCGCGGCATGGAAATCGATCTGCCGGCCTCCGATCCAGACGTGCGCGCGGCCATCGTGGCCGGCGTCAACGTGCAGGTGACCGCCGATATCGTCGCCTCGCAACCGACCGAGGAAGAGCTGCACGCCTATTACGATCAGCATAAGGAAAACTATGCCGGCGAGGGGATCATGCAATTGCGCGATCTCTATTTGCGTCCGGGCGATAACCTGACGCCGCCGGAAGCGCGCGACAAAATCATCCTGGCCGGCAAGGAGCTCACCAGCGGCGTGCCGGTCGACGCCGTGATGATGAAATACGGCCTCATGGATTCCGGCAAGATCGATCCAGGCGATCAGTTCGATTTCGCCGCCAAGATCAAGCTGGGCCCGGAAACCTATGACATGGCGACAAAGCTGCAGGCGAACCAGTTTTCCGAGCCGTTCGTCTTGCGGGGTGACATCAATGCGGACGTTCATGTCGTCTATATGCTCAAGCGCAATGCAGCGATCCCGCGCGATTACGCAGCAGCCCGCGACAGCGTTCTGCAGGATTTGAAACGCGACGCCACGCGCAAAGTGCAGGATGAAAACCTTACCTATCTCAAGCAAAGCGCCAACATCGTTCTTGCGCCGGAGTTCCGGAAATGAAATTCGAGCGCATCACAGCTCTTGTTTTTCTGCTCTTTGTTTTCGGCCTGCCGGCGAATGCGCACACCAAAAGCGAAACGCAGTCGATCTGGCGGATTCAGGGTCCGACCATTCATGTCTCCTTCACGGTGCCAGATATCGAGGCGCGCCGGCTGTCGAAGGACAACACCATTCCGGACAACGCCATCGTCGCCGCCTATCTCGGCGATCATGTATCGGTTCTGCACGGCGAAACCGCCTGCCCGCGCGACAATGTGCGGCCCGTCAGCGCTTCACCCAGCTTCAAACGCTTCGAGCTGGATTTCCACTGCCCCGACGCCAATGGAATCTCGTTGTCATCGTCGGCGTTTTTCGAACTCGTGCCGACGCATGTCACCTACGCGCAGATCATTCCCGAAGATGGCCGCTTCATTTCGCAGCTCTTCACCGACCAGCAACGCACCCTCGATCTATCGTCGGCGTCCGGCGTCAGCGAACTCCAAGATGCCAGCTTCTTCGAATATATCCTGCTCGGCATGGATCACATCTTCACCGGATATGATCATCAGGCCTTCATTCTCGCGCTGATCCTGCTTTCGGGCCGCGTTCGCGACATTATTTTCGTGGTGACCGGTTTCACCCTCGGGCACAGCATTTCGCTCAGCCTCGCGGTTACCGGGGCTTTGCGTCCACATGCCGAATTCATCGACGCTGTGATCGCACTGACCATCGCCATGGTCGCAGCGGAGAACATGGCGCATGCCTCGCATCGAGAGCGATCATTCGCCCTCGCGATAGCAGGGATTCTAGGCTTCTTCGTGGTGGCGCATTTCTTTGGACTCGACCGAATGCCACTGCCGCTGCTTATCGGCATCGGCATCTTTGCCGTCTGCTACATGATGCTGTCTCGACACATTAAAGACGCAGCACGTCTCCGATTGGTCGTAACGCTGGTCTTCGGCACCATTCACGGCTTCTCATTCGCCAACAGCCTGATCGAAATGCGCCTGCCGGCAGGCCGCGTCGCCGAACTTCTGATCGGCTTCAACATGGGTGTCGAACTTGGTCAGTTATCCGTGGTCGCGGTGATTCTCACGATTGTCGCGCTCCTCGCTAAGGTAAAGCTGACATTGCCGCGTCCTTTGGTGGTGGATGTCGCTTCAGCCGCATTGGTCGGACTTGGCTTCTTTTGGTTTCTCACCAAGGGTTACACCGCGTAAATTCACGCCCATTAATTCGGCGTAACGGGGTGCTGCAACGCAACGGTTACGACACGAATCCGATGTAAACTCGCGTTCTCTGCACCACGTAGGAGGCCAATGATGCGTGCAATCGGCGGAATTTTGGCGGCCACTATTCTTGTTATGGGACTCAGTGCGTGTAACCGCGCGCCCGAACCGGCAGCCCAAATAGCACCTGACCCTGCGGCGGCGCTTGCAAAATTGGCGGCTGTGGCCACCGACGACATCGCGGAAAATCCGGAATTGCTTCCGATTGCGATGAGCAACGGGAAAACACTCTTCGAGGCAAACTGCGCAAGCTGTCACGGCGCCGATCTGAAAGGCATCGCCGATCAGCATACGCCGAACCTGACCGACGATTTCTGGACCTATGCGGGCGACGACCTGGACTCCGGCGGCGTCGTCCACAAGGCCTCCGATGTCGAGAAGACAATCGCGAACGGAATTCGTTCGCACCCGCGTGTCTCGAATCCTGCCAATCAGCAGGAAGCCGACGCGCAGAATTTGCCCTACAAAACGCTCACCGACATGCCGCCCATCGGTCCGGGCCTCGAATATGATTTGAACGACGACGAGAAGGCCGATGTCGTCGAATTCGTGATGCAGATCAGCGGGCGCGACCACGACATGGCGAAGGCCACACGGGGCAAGGCTCTCTTCGCCGACAAAGGTGGCTGTTACGATTGCCACGGCGAAGAAGGAGACGGCGACTCGGCCCTCGGTTCGACCAATCTTCAGAAACCGGAACTTTATCTCTACGGCTCCTCGCGCGAAGAAATTCTGGCTTCGATGAAAAGCGGCAGCTCGGGCGTAAGCCCTGCTTTCGCGGATAAGCTGAAACCGGAAGAGATCAAAGCACTTTCGGTTTATGTCTTCTCGCAAGGCGGCCCGGGCACGCTGGTCATCAATCCGCGGTAACAATTGCCACAATAGTTTCAGAGAGCGGCATGTCACACATGCCGCTCTTTTTTTGTGTCTCGCATGCAGTGAGGGTAATCGGTCTCCGTTGCGTAGGCATAACGACCGTCGAAAACTCGCGGCAGTAAATACACTATTGAGGGAGTTGAATTTGTCTCAGCGCTCGATGAAACGTGCATTGCTTCTGGTTTCCTGCGCCGCCTCTGCGCTTTCCGCGCAGCAAGCTTCAGCGCAAGCACCGACGACCCAACCCGCGCAAGTGGCGGCAGCCGCTACGCCGGCGCCGCTGACGGAAGACATCATCATTTTCGGACGCGCAGAACGGCAGATCGGTGTTGCCGCAGCCTCCAGCGAAGGCGCTGTCGGCGGCGCTGATCTCTCCGTCCGGCCGATCTTGCGCGTAGCGGAACTTCTGGAAGTCGTCCCCGGCCTGATCGCGGGCCAGAATTCCGGCTCCGGCAAGGCAAATCAGTATTTTCTCCGCGGCATCAATCTCGACCACGGAACGGATTTCACGACCTATTTCGACGATGTGCCGCTAAACTTTCGCAGTCACGGACACGGGCAAGGCTATCTCGACGTCAACGGCATCATTCCGGAGACGGTCACCAATATCGACTATCGCAAAGGGCCCTACCGCGCCGATTTCGGCGACTTCGCGCTCGCCGGCGCCGCGATCCTGACGACCGTGGACAAATATGACGCGCCCTTCGCGCTTGCCGAATATGGCGCCTATGGCTGGCGCCGCTTTGTTGCCGGTGGCAGCACGGACATTGGCGGCGGAACGTTCACGCTGGTCGGCCAATGGAAAGGTTACGACGGCCCGTGGGAGGTTCCGGAGGAGCTTGTTCATTTCTCCGGCTACGGGAAATACACACACGAAACGAGCCTCGACCTTTTGGAAGCGAGTCTCTCCGGATATTCCGCGACGTGGCGCCCGACGGAGCAAATACCTGAGCGCGCCATTGGGCACGTGTTCTCAGAACCCGGCTTGCCCACAGTCGATTGCAAAGATGAGTTTTGCGCCGGCGATCCGACCGCCAGTGGCCTGACCACGCGATTTGTCGGATCGGCACGCCTGACCGGTGAGGACTGGCACGCCAATATCTACAGCCAATTCTACAATTGACACATGGCGTCGAACCCGACTTACTTCCTGGACGATCATGTAAACGGCGACCAAATCCTGCAGGTGGATCGGCGTTGGATCTACGGCGGAAAAATCGAGAAGCGTTTCGAATTCAGCGACATGCTTTCCCTCAATACCGGAATCGAGGGCCGCTATGACGACATCGGCCCGGTCGGCGTCCACCACACCGTGTCGCAAGAGATCCTGAGCACGATCAGCTTGCATGAAACCCAGGAAGGCTCGGCCGCTGCCTATGGCGAGGTCACCTGGTTGCCGATCGAGAATTTGCGCCTTATGGCCGGCGCGCGCGGCGACACCTATTCCTTCGATGTGAAGGCCATTGATCCCGGTTCGGTCGGAGGCTCAGCCAACGCCAGCATTTTCTCGCCGAAACTCGGTGCTGCCTATTCGGCGACGCCTTGGCTGGAGCTTTACGGAAACTGGGGCCGCGGTTTTCACTCCAATGACGCGCGCGGAATCACCAATTTGGATCAGCAGGCTTTAGCGCAAGGCACCGGCAAAGAAGGCGGCGCTCGCCTGCAATATGAGGGGTTCAATTTCACGGCGACCTATTGGTGGCTCGATGAAGACAGTGAACTCGTCTTTGTCGGAGATTCCAATTCGGTTGAGCCGCGCGGCAGCAGCGCCCGCGAGGGCTACGAGCTGGTGATGTTCTGGCGCCCCTATGACTGGCTGGCTATCGACGGCGTATGGACTCACACCCATTCGCGCTTTCTCGATAGCCCGGGTGCGGAATTCATTCCCGGCTCGCTCGAAGAAGCAGCGGAGTTGGGCTTCGCCGCGAACTGGCCGGAATACGAACTCAGCATGCGCTTGCGTTATATCGGGGAGTACCCGCTGGTCGAAGACAACAGCGAACGCGCCGAGGCGGACATGCTCGTCAACTTCCGCGCCGCGTGGAAACCGGGCCGCTTCACCATCTATGCGGAATTGCTCAACGCGCTCGATCACGACGGCAAGGACGTCGTCTACTGGTACAATTCGCTCCTGCCCGGTGAACCGGTGGAAGGTGTTGAGGGCCGCCTCAGCCGTCCCGAAGAGCCGCGGTCCGTTCGCGTCGGCCTGAAATACACATTCTGAGAATTTGACCACGTCGCCCGCGCGGGTGTTCTTCGTGCGGGCGATACAAAAGCTGACCCGCAAAAGAAAACGGCGCGTCGTAAATACGACGCGCCGTTTTTGTTTACGTCAGATGCCTGAGATCAGACGTCGTAGAGCTGGCCGAGATAGGCGGTCAGGCGTCCCATGATCAGAACCGAAGCCCACATGAAGCAGGCCAGTAGACCGATCTGAACAACGCGCGGTGACGGCGCCAAGCGCGGGCCGGTTGCCCTTACTTCAGCCTTATATATTTTCTGGAAATAGAGCGTCAGGATAACGCCGCCCAGAACAAAACCCATCTTCGTCAGGAAGAGCGCGTCCGCGCCGTAGCGCGTCGGTTTTGTCAGGAACAGCGAGAAGCCGCTGAACAGCTGTATCGCAAAGCCTATCCATATAGTTGGGATAAGCGCGTCGTTAAGCGAGTTGTACGGTATGGTTCGAAACATACCGATGAGACGCAGACCGATGAGGAAAATGAACCCCACCACCATCGCGTTTCCAAAGGCGTGGAGCGTAAGGACGATAGCCCATCCGTAGAGGGACTCCCGAACCCACGTCGCATAAGACAGAGTATCCAGCCATTCGAGCACTGTTCACGCTCCTTGATCGAATTGTCCGTAAACTTCCGCGATTAGCGGTCGTAACGATCCGCAAATTTGTTCAACGCGCGCATCGCAAAGAATGCGATCACCAGCGCTGTTCCTGAGACACCAAGAACGAGGAAGAAAATATCCATGGGTGAACGCTCCGGTTACAGGTAGGGCAGCAGTCGGCCGCCAGCGACGACGCCGGTCCATGCCACGAGAACCAACACGGCTATAGCCTTGGAGATCATGGGAGCATCTTCCCCCGCTTTCACTTTTGCCAGCCGGTCCGACATGGAGAGGTAAAGAGCTCCCGTAACGCCGAGCACGATCATGGACATCTTCGGTGCGAACGGCGTGTTGTTCGCGTAGCGATAGGTGTCTGCGAGGAACATCAGCATACCGCTGAACACGTTCATCAGCACGCCGAAGACCGCGATCGGCAGGAACCGATGGACCGCGCTGAACGGTACGGATTTCCAGAAGCCCAGCACACGCAATGTCACCGCGAGCACCGTGCCGAAGATCAGCGAGTATCCGAAGAAGTGCAGCGTCTGCCACGGCACAAACCAGATGACGTTGTTGATCAGGATTTCGATCGCCGGCGTCCAGTAGGCCGAGTCTTGATCTTCGCCCGTCGGCACAATGTCGGCCACCGTGCGGATTTCAGGATGATTGATCATGCCGCCGCGATGGCCGGTCTCCGCCATGATGGCGAGCGTGATGACCGCGAAAACGAGGATGAGATTGAGCGCGTTCTTGTTGAAGCTTCCGCGATGGCGGAATTTCCACAATTCGAGCCAGGCGGCGGTGCCGGTGAAAGCCATGCCGAACAGCGTTATAAGCGCAAAGTCACGATGGGCGTTGATCAAACCCTTGGAGATGCCCGGGAACGGCGGATCCGTCAGGGCCCACATCGAGGCAGCGCCGGTTACATAAGTCGGCACGATCAACGCGGCGCAAATAACGAACATCGCGAGCCCGACGCGCTTCATCAGCAGATTGTCGGTGAACAGCGCGAACCCATAGACAACGAGCGCGAACACAAAGCCGACTGTCGGCGTGTGGTTCAGCATCATATGGACATGCGACCAGCGCTGCGAACTGCCGCCGCCATTGGTCATATGGGCGTTCGATTGCAACTCGCGGTGGCTGATTTCCCATCCCAGATGTCCGGCGAACACCATCATGACCATCAGGCCTGCGGTGGCGGCGCCGAGCAGAAGAACGATATTGTTCATGGAAGCCGATATGCGCCCAGTACCGCGCGAACGCAGCCACTCGACGCCGGCAGCTACGCCGGTCAGTACAAGTCCGGAGATCGCGATCAGGCCCCAGCTATAATGGGCGTCGATCATGGCTTGCGAAACGTCAGGCTTTTGAACCACGGCCGCGATGGACGCGACGCCGCTCAGATAGGTGGGGATAACGAGAACGCCAAGACCGGCAAACAGAAACAAGCAGAGTCGCTTCATCGACTCGTTGTCGTTCATCAGCGCTGTAACGAAGAGCACCAACAGAAACGCGAGCCCGACTGAGGGGAACACGCTGACAAGAATATGCAAATGCGATGAAGACGCAGGAATCCAATGCAGCATATGCCCCCCTACCTGGATCGCTGGAGATCCGGTATGTTATTTACGCCAGATAACAATTCGATACGGATTGGTCAATGCTTCACGCCGCCGATCAGTATACGTCCATTCACGCGCAGCGGTTCGCCATCATCTAAATACCCACCGGAGATTCCATCCTTACGTGGATGTATACCAACGGAAATAATATCACCGGGTTTGATTGCCGAAGGACGCCATCCACCACGCGCAAGAACTGTTGGTGAGCCAGCCTCGATACTCCACGCCATCACCATGCCTTCATTCGGATCGGAAACAAGTTCGATCCACACATGCGGGTTGCCCCAAACAAACTCCTTCACCACGCCGGTCACCGTAACCGTGGTGTGGCGGTCGAACATGGATAACGCATGATGCGCCAGTGCAGGCGTGGCGGTAAGGAGTGCCACGGCAGCCAGAGCATATTTTCCATGCGTCATGGTGAGCCTCTCAACGAGAGCCTATAGGCCGGTCTCGTTGACAACAATACGCGGTTCACCACCCCGCCCCTCAACCTATCGGCGCCTTCCGGCGACAAACGGCCCCATATCTTCCAGTATATTGAGTGTACGCCGTGCCTTGCGCGTATAATGGGCGGATTGGACTGTCTGAGAAGGATAAAGCCATGAAAGACCCTGTGGATTTCGGCCTGGCCCGGCTTCGCCGCGCCAAATCCGATCGCAGCCTGAATGGGATGGAAGACGCGGTGTTCATCCGGATCAATGAGGGTGCGCCGGATTTTTTCCGCGGTCATGCGCTCCAGGTACAGCTTGCTGTCAGCTGCGGCGCGCTACTAATCGGCTTGGCCATAGCCCAGGCGATGGGGCATGGCAGGGTGCAGCAGATCAGGAGCGAGACCGTGGTGCTTTCCGACGACAGTCTTTTAGCTCCGTCAGTGAGCATTGAGGGCGGCGCATGAGCCCGTTTCTGAGAAATCTCGCTGTTACGGTCCTGGTTGCGACCGCTGCGGGCGCGGCCGGAGGCTGGATGGGCGCCGAGCGCGCTCAAGGCGGTCTTCTGAACACACAGCCTTTACGCCAAACCGTCGACGCGGTCGTTGCCGGCGATCTGAATCTGACGGCGGACCAGAAATCGCAGGTCGAAGCCATTCAAGATCGCTTCGACCACGAGCGGCGTGGCCTGCGCAATCGTATCGCAGTGGGCAATCTCCAGCTTGCCGACGCGTTGATGGAAGATATGGCCTATGGAAGACAGGCGCAGCTCGCCGTGCAAACGGTGCAGACCGGGCTCGGCGATTTGCAGAAGGCGACCGTCCTCTACGTCTTGGAAGTGCGGGACATTCTTACCAACGACCAGCAGCGGATCTACGATCGTAAGGTTCGCGAAGCTCTGACGGCCGCCCAGCCGTGAACACACAAGCGCGCTCCGACGGGGAATTGGCTGTCGCCGCGCGCGCGGGCAACGAAACATCGTTTTCGTTGCTGATGCATCGTCACAAAAATTGGCTCTATCGCTTCATCCGCCGCTACGTCTCCGACAGCGACGATGCCTACGACGTGTTGCAAGATAGTTTTGTGTCCGCCTGGTCCGCCCTGCAGCGCTATGATGCCGAGCGTTCCTTTGAGGCTTGGCTGCGCCGTATCGCCCTCAACAAATGCCGCGACAGCGCCCGCCGAAACGCCGTGCGCCATGCCGCCATGCGCATATTTTCCGCGACCGGCCTCAGCCCGTGCGAATCGGCGACGCCGGTGCCCGATGCCACGCACGCTTCGGACCGGGCGTTGAAGAATTTGGAAGCGGCAGTAGCCAATTTGCCGCGTCAGCTCAAAGAACCCCTCGTCCTCGCCATGCTGGAAGGCCTGTCGCATCGCGAGGTCAGCGAGATTCTCGGTATCAATACCAAGGCTGTAGAGACCCGCGTTTATCGCGCCAAGAAAAAATTGGCGGCGGTGCTATCGCCTTCGGATCTCAACGACCTCCTCCTGCCGGACTGATTTCCTCCGTTCATTCCGCCTACACGTTGTTGCCCCGCTCCGTTCGCATTCGCGAACACCTCTCCCGTGAACACGGGGGAGGAAAAAAAGGAAGTAAGTTCGGGTCGCGAAATTTCCGGCCGGAAATACGCGGCGGGAAAAAAGATGCGTTACCGCCAGCCCCCCCCCGCTTGCGGGAGGTAGTCTGCGAAGCAGAGGGGGGCGATCCATCTTCGCTAGCGAAGAATACCGGCACCTCGCACTGTCGGCCTCACGCGCAACGTGATTGGATGCCCTTACGCGCATAAGCGCGTTAAGGGAGGGCAGCATCATGAAATGGTATCATTACCTCATGTGCTTTTTTGGGGGCGTGTTCGTAGCTAATTTCTTTCCGCATTTTGTCGAAGGCATCACGGGAAACGCATTTCCAACACCGTTCGCCAATCCGCCGCCGCCGGCCGGCGTCTCGAATTCGCAAATCAACGTCGTGTGGGCGATGTTCAATCTCGTCGTGGGCTACCTGCTGTTGCGTTACGGGAAGTTTCGCCTCAGCGGCGATCTGGTACCGGTGATCCTTGCATTTGCCGGCTTCGCCGCAATGGCCATCATGTTGGCTGGGGTATTTCAAGGCGTGCCGGGTGTGCGCGCCGGTTAAAGCGTTACATCGCGGCACGAAAATATACCGCCATGCGCGAGGCTCAGCGGGATGGATGTGGCAATCATCCATCCCAGCCGGGCACAAACCCAAAAATTCAGGGCTCTGCGCTGATCAGCGCGCTCTTAAGTTCGCGCCAGCGCGCTCTTAAGTTTCTCACCCGCTGAATGGGCCGAATCCCGCATCACCGCTGCATGTGTCGCAAGAATTGCCGAGAACTCATCAAGCCTCTCCACCCAGTTCATCGCCTTGTCGCCAAAGGATTGCGGCTCGATGTCCTCTACAAGCGTGACGAGATCCGGAAGGCCAAGCTCGGCGAATGTCTCCCCAAATTTTGGCTCGTAAGACACGGGCAATACCGGCGTATTCGTGCATAGGGTTAGAATTGCCATATGCAGCCTGCTCGCGATAACGCCATCGAAGCCGCGTATCTTTTCCATCAGCTGATGGGGATCACTAAAAGAACGATCTACAAATATTTTTGCCGCCACGTCCTCAGGCAGGTCTTTTACGAAATCGAGCGCGATGGCGGAATCATCGCTCCAATATTCCGGGATGCCCTGACAGGTTGATAGAAAAGTCACCTCGGCGCCCTTTTCACGGACAAGTCTGGTCACCGCGTTGCGAATGGAGTCCCGATAAAGGGAAAGTCCTTCTGTCTTTTGCCGCTTTCCAAAAGATTTTAGCTGACGAACCGAAACGGCAATTTTCAACGGCGCGTCTGGTATGCGCCCCGCCCTCGCGCGCCTGCCTGCGACATCGTGCGGCCCAGCCTGCCAGAAGGTGAACACCGAATCCGCAACTGCAACTGCGCGGTCCGCGCTACCCAGCGGCTGCAGGGTCTCAACACTGAATGTGTGTCGCAGAAGAATAAGCTTCATCCGCTTAAACAGTGGAATCATGTCCCGGGTTTGAAAATCGTCCGCGAAAGGCTCCAGGGAATGCGTGAAGAGCGCCATGGGCTTTCCCAGTTGGACGTTCTTACGAAATTCCAAAATGCGATGCGTATAATCATATTTGCTGACCAGATAGGTGCCACCCGATGCGAGTACCAAGTCAGCATCGAGATAGGGCGCGATTGCACGCATGGTTGCTGACGGGAGCAGAAGCTTAAGCCTGGACAAATATTTCGCAGCGGCGACATTTGCTGCGAAATAGAATTTCCGGACCGCGAAATGCCCTCTGCCATTCCCGAGAAATCTGCGTGACAATCGGATGACGGGAGACTGATCCAGCAGGAAGCTGGCTTGCGGCATTATTTTTAAAGCGGGGTAATATTTGCAGATATGTGGAAACCCAGCATCCGCAAATGAGATTTCCGCGTTCGGAAAAAAAGTCCTGCAGGATTTGAACAGTGGCCAAATTGATTGCCGCGTCGCCACCATTAAAAAACATACAATTGTCTACAATAATCTTCATGCGACGAATTCTACCCAATGCACTCTATTTCTATATCGGTACTCCCTCGCAATGACCATGCCGCCTCATTTGGAAGCTCCTTAAAAGTTCCATTGCGAAATCATCTTACATCGCGACACGAAGACTGAGCCGCCATGTGCGGGGTTCGGCGGGGTGGATGTGAAGATCATCCACCCCGCCCGAATCTTCGCCTGGAAGACGCGAGGTATAGAAATATTGAATGTCATTCGCCTTGGTGTCGAACACGTTCAGCACTTCGCCGCTCAGCGTGAAACGGCCGAAGCGATAGCGCAGCAGTGCGTTGGTGACGGTCGCTGTTTTCGAGCGCACGGAATTGTCTTCGATCAGCGGCGCCTCGCCGAGATGACGCAACGTTACTGTGGCCGTGAGATCGTCGGTGATCAGCGCCGACACGCCGCCGGTGACGATATATTCCAGCGCATTCGGAATGCGGTCTTCGCCGGGCGAGTCCAGAATACGCGCACGCGCGAACGCAGCCGTCATATCGAAAGAAAGGCGTCGCATCGGCCGCCAGTCCGCCAAGAACTCCAGGCCGGAGCGCTCGGTGGCGCCCGATGGCTCGGTGCCTCCGGCGTCGCCGATAAATACAAGCTCGGAATCCAACCGCAGCCACCACGCCGTCGCGGTCAACGTCAGGTCATCGGTACTCCAGCGCGCTCCAATCTCCGCACCCGTCGCGGGCGCGTAGAGATCAACCTTGTCGGCCAGGTCGCCCGACAGCGGATCGACGTTAATCGTGGAGCCGCGCGCATCGTTGGAATGAAAGCCGCGTCCGATATCGCCATAGAATTCCATCGTTTCGGATGCGCGCCACGCCAGCGCCAGTTTCGGGCTGAACAAATTATCGCTGGCTGAACCGGAATTGAGGGAATTATCCGCGTCTACATCCGCCCCAATTGCATCAAAACGTCTGCCTAAGGTTGCGCGAACAGGGCCTAAGGCGTGTTCAGCTTGCGCCCATAACGCGCCCTGCCATTCGCCGACGGAATCTTCGCGCGTAGTGGAAAGCACCTGGCGCGCCTTCGTGTGGTAGAGCCCTACCCGTCCGATATCGTCGTAGCGGAACTGCCCGCCGCCGGTGAATGTCCAGCCGTCACTCGTCATAAACTCTCGCGTGACTGAACCGCCATAGATCCAGCGTTCGTCGCGCTGCAGGAATTGATCGCCGTTGACGGGATCGTCGAGAAAATAGGTGAAATTCGACCACAGCTTCAGGCTGTAATTCTGCGCGTAAGCGGAAACATTCCACCCCTCCAGGTCGCGATTGCGCAGTGAGAAAATATAGCGCGAGGATTCGCCGCCGTCGGTTGTATCGATGGCACCAAGACGACCGATGATTCCGGCATCAATAGCGCGTTGCGGAATTTGATCGGTGGAATCCCATGTCGGGGAATACGCCACGCCGGTGAACGACCAATTGTTCACGACGACCCGTCCAATGACATTTATCTTTTCCAGATTTTCTTCGCGCGTCCACGGACCATCGGAGCTGGTGTAGTCGCCAACGACATAACCGCTCTCACCCAAATTCACGCCGCCAAGCAGCCGATAATAATCGTGCTTACCACCTGTACCTTGCAGAAATGAGTCCGGCAGACGGTCGAACAAATCCATGGCCGCGGAACCGGCGGCAGAGAAATCGCCGACATCGGCAAAATAGGTCCCTTTGCGAAAATGAATGGTTTGGATCGTTTCCGGAACGATGGCATTCAGATCGACCCTGCCCGTGGCCATGGCTGGGCAGATTGAGCGGCACGCCGTCGAGCGACGTCGAAAAATCCGTGCCGTGATCGATATTGAATCCGCGCAAGAAGTATTGATTGGCCTTGCCCGTGCCTGAGTGCTGAGTGGCGGCCAGACCTGGCACGACTTCGAGAAGCTCGCCCGTACGGAGCAATGGCCGGGCGGCATAGGCCGCGAAATCGACGATGCCTTCGCTCGCCGCCTGAACCTCGCCGATACCTGCCAGCCGAAGACCCCAGACGTAAACCTCCTCCGCCGGCGCTTCCTCAGCAGCCTCAGCGGCGGCGGAAAGAACCGGCAGGAAAGCTGCACTCAGCAGCAGGCGCGCAACCGCGCGCGTGCGGGCTCGCGCCCGCAAGTGACTCAAAAACATGGCCCCTCAACAGTTTGTAAGACGATTTCTTGGAATCATCATACTCGCAACTGAATGTCAACACGCGGCTTGCGCGCGGTCTATTCAGCCGCGCTTGGGCGAAAGATGACTGTGGCTGTGGCCGTGATCGCTGTGAGGCGCGTGATCCTTATGGCGATGGCCGGGATCGACGCTGACGAGATTGAGATTTCCGAAGCGCACGCCGCGCTCCGCGCGCACTTGGTCAGCGAACGCGCGCACATCCGGCGTGGGGCCCTTCAGCATTACGCTTTCCAGGCAATTGTCGTGATCGAGATGGATATGCATGGACGACACGACGAGATCGTGATGCGCATGCTGCGCCTCAGTCAGACGCTCCGCTAAATCGCGCTCATGATGATTGTAGATGTAAGAGAGATTGCCGACGCAGAGTTTGGACGAATCCTCTTCAATGCGCCGCGCTTCGACTGCCTGGCGCATGAGATCGCGCACGGCTTCGGAGCGGTTTTGATAGCCGCGTACGGCCACCAGCCCGTCGAACTCGTCGGCCAGCGCTTCATCCAGCGAGACGGTGACGCGTTGCATGGCAATACCCTTCTTTCAGCGGCGAGGAGCAGCCTACGCGTTTCACAGGTCGCGAGCGAGGCGGATTCCGTCGGTGTTGTAAGGTTCGTTGGCCTCACCGCCGACGCGATGCGCCGAGCGCGCCTCGCCGGAATATTCCAGCCATGAACCCCCTTTGATCACCTTGCCAGTGCAGCTACCGGTCAGCCACGCCGAACCATCGGTGGGCGCGCCGCCATACTCATCGTTCCAGCAATCCTCGGTATATTCCCAAACATTGCCATGCATGTCGTAGAGGCCAAAGGCATTGGGTGCGAAGCTTCCCACCGGCAAGGTCTTTTGCCTGTTGCGCTCGCTCGGCGGGGAATCCGCTTCACCCGAACCGTCAATATTTGCCTGGGTAGGCTCGAGTGTGGCGCCGAAGAAGAAGGACGTTGTGGTGCCGGCGCGCGCCGCATATTCCCATTCGGCTTCCGATAGCAGGCGATAATGCTTGCCTGTTTTCGCATTGAGCCACGCGATATAGGCCTTGGCGTCATCCCAACTGACATTGACTACGGGCCGACGGCCGCGGCCCCAGCCTTCATCCGGCGGTCTGTAACCCTCGCAGCCGCCGCCAGCGACACATTCATCCCACTCCGCGAAGGTGATCTCAAAGGTGGACACTGCGAGTGGATAGGCGATGCGGACGCGGTGTTGTGTTTCCGACCCGCGATAGCGCTCGCCCGCAGGCGAGCCCATGGTGAATTCTCCTGCCGGAACGACCGTCATTTGCGGGCATGCGGCGCAGTCCTTGAAACTCGCCAACGCGCCCGGTACGCGCCAGAGAATCGGCGGCGCGGAGATTCGCGATTGCAGCGGTTCTGACGGCGCAGCATCGATCAGCGCTGTCGTCTTGGTTTTCAGATCGGCAATAGCGGGCGCGATATCAGGTTGCGGCGGCATCGCGGCACAAGCAGATAGTGCCAACGCCAGCAAAAGCGAAGCCAAAGTAAATAGAGAATGTCTCACGCGCTAGGAAACCTTTCGCGGCAATGTTGCTGCCGCGATACTACCACCTACGACATATCCCAACATTACAATTGCCATTTGTCCCAGGATGTAGGTTCCCGGAAACGCATACCAAATCCAGTTGGAACCAAGAACGCTGATCGAAACCAAAGCGCCGGTTGCGACTACGGCTGCGAAGCGTCGCGAACGGTTTCCTGCAACCAGAGAGAGCAGATAGGCAAACACAAGGCCTTGCAACAAATCTTTGGCCAACTCCAAGGCGAAGTCCGCCGGCGTTTCCAAAAATTTATTGTCCTCATGGAAGAGAAGCAGCCCGGATCTTCTGGTGGGCGGCGCGGCCCTATCGCCGGGAAAATAGAAATAGCCGCTTTGTCCGCCCACGCCGGAATCCAGCGTGTCTATGATCAGTCCCTCGCGGGCCATGGATTCGAGTCCCGGGTGCGCATAGGGCGTCGCATGGATTGCCGCCTGAAACAGGAACATGGCCATGCCGGCTGCCAGCCCGGCCGCAAGAATAGGTTTCAGCCCCATAATCTGCCCTCGGGTTCCTGGGGTTTATACGCTGCAGCTACACAAAATCCGCCGATTCGGCAATTCATCGGCATCAATTCGTCAGAATGATCCGTATACGTTTCAATTTGGAACGACCAGGCAGTGACGCGCGCGAGCGCGCAAGGCCTGGTCCACTGCCGAAAGCGGAAATATTTCTTGCCCCGTAACGAAGGCGGTCTGTGGTGCGCGCAATATATCTAATGCGCGCTGCGTGGCAGCGTAGGAATGGCTGCGCACCGGTTTCACCGTCAAATATTTCCGCCTTATCTCGCCCAGATTAAGCGGCACGGTGCCGACCCCGCCAAGCACCAATATTCCGCCCTTAGCAGCCACCGCGATGGCGCCCGCCGCAACCTGGCCCGACGTATCCGACGTGGCGTCGACGACGACATCCGCCCCGCGCCCACCGGTTGCCGCCATGGCCGCATCGCGGAAATCGCCCTCCTCGACGTCGAAAACAAAGTCGGCGTCTGTGGCGGGACGCGTCTTGGCTTCGGCGCCCGTTACGCCCAGCAGCACTTCGCGCGCACCGGCATGTTTGGCTGCGAGCGCGGCGGCAGCGCCGTAGCGATTGCCGCCAAGAATGAGAACCGTTTTTCCGGGCGCGGCGCCGCCGTCGAACACCGCCCATTGCACACCATTCGCCAACGGCACGGCGAGCGCCGCGATATCGGCCGGCATGTCTGTCGGCACGGCGTGCAGCACTGAGCGTGGATGCAGATAGATCGCCTCGGCAAACCCGCCCCAGAGTCCCGGAGCGCGAGACAGCGGCGTGGCGCCATAGCGTATCGCCGCCGGCGCATCCAATTGCGCGGCCTCGCACAGGCGATGTTCGCCGCGCGCGCACCACTCGCAATCGAGGCATGGAACATATTCTTCAACGAGCACGCGGTCGCCCGCACTAACACCCCAGCGCACCGCCATATCCTGCCCAACGCGTTCGAGAACTCCGACGATTTCATGTCCCAGAATCGCCGGCGCAATATCGCCGCGGCGGTAACGTTGCGCATCGAATTCGCACACGCCGGTTACTTCAACGCGCAAAAGCCCGTCGCCAGGCCCCGCTTCCGGCAATGCGATATCCCGCATTTCCGTTGCGCGCGGGCCAGTCATTACAGCCGTCCGCGCCATTTTAGGTTTTCGGCTTGTAGCCGGAGACCTGCCAGCCATCGTCCGGTTTGAGTTGCGCAAAGCCAATCGCGGTCACCGCCGTAATGGCAGCCAATACGAGAAACACGGGACGAAATGGTTCCGGTCCCATCGGGCCGCCTACGCCGGAGAATATGGCCAGAAGCGACGCAGCGAGACCAACACCTATCGATTGCGCACCGCGCTGCATCAGGGCGGTGATGGTCGTCGACTTGGACATGTCCTCCGTCGTCACCTCAGCATAAGAGAGCGCGTAGACGCTTTGATGCTGGGCGTTTCTGAGCACGCCGAAGCAGAACAGGTACATCGCGATAAACCAATGCGGCGTGTCTTTCGTGAAGAAGACAAACCCGACCGTGACCGCCGCTGTGATCAGCGAACAGGTGATCAATACACGGCGCAAGCCGAACATACGCGCCAGATTGGCGATGTTGGCGCGCATGGTCACGGCGCCGATGGTGAAGAAGGCAAACAGGACGCCGGTTTCAAATGGCCCTAGGCTAAAGCCGACCTGCAGCAGAAGCGCCACAAGAAACGACACCGGGAAGGTCCCGAGCCGCAGAAGATTGCCGAAGCCGATGGAGACGCCGAACACACGCTGCCGGAACAGGCGAAAATCGAGCACGGGGCTCGGGGTGCGCGCGGCGTGAATCCCATAGGCGACTAGAAAGCTGATCGCCGCCAGAACGAGAAATGTCTGTGTGACGCCCTTGATCTCAGGCTGGGCAAGATTTTCCAGCGAGAGCTGCGCGGCTGCCAGCCCGGCTGCGAGAATCAAATAGCCCCACCAATCGAAACGCGATGTTGCCGGCAGCCTGGCATCGGGGATGTAGCGCAACGCCAGTGCGATGCCGAGAACGCCGAACGGCAGGTTGATGAAGAAATTCCATTGCCAGCCAAACGCCGCGGTGATGGCGCCGCCGAGAATAGGTCCGATCGTGGGGCCAAGATTGGCGGGCATCATATAAAACGTCATGGCCCGCATCAGCTGATCCTTGGGAAAGGATCGCGCCAGGATCAGGCGGCCGACCGGCGTCATCATGGCGCCGCCGAAGCCCTGAATGATGCGCGCGAAAATCAGCATATTAATGGACGAGGCAAAGCCGCTCATCATGGAGCCGAAGGTGAAGCAGGCAATGGCGGTGCAATAGACCTTGCGAGCGCCGAAACGGTCGGCGATCCAGCCACTCACCGGAATGAATACCGCAAGCGCCAGGAGATAGGCCGTAATGGCGCTGCTCATCTGCGGCGCCGTGACGTGGAACGTGTCGGCCATGCGCGGCAGCGCCGTGTTGACGATGGAGGTGTCGAGCCCCTCCATGAACAGGCTGGCGGCAACGATCAGCGGAACGAGGGGCGAGACCTTTGGCACCTCTTCGGGCGCAGCCCCGGCTTTGGGGTCGTCCGGCGGCGGTTGCGATGTCGTGGCCATATGCTCTGATTAACGCGCGCACCGGCCCACGCAAGCACTGAGTGGTACCCTGGTGCCAAAACCGTCGCCAAAGCGTCTGCCGCATCTGCGAAGAGCACCATCCGGCTGCAGCCTTGGACCTGTCTGGCAATTTAGAACACCGTTGTTCACCATGCGGTCATGTGCCAAGCCCATGCCTTGTGAAGGCGCTTTTCACACCCCATTTTTCCTTTGCGGTAGGGATGTATTGGTATAGGTGGGGAGAAACTGCCCGTGACAGGGTCTTGGGCTTAGATCGCAGGGAGCCGGCCCTATCCGAGGCTCCAGATTTGGATGACGAACGCTTTGGCCGACAGCTCTAAACCTGCCCTTACCGCTTTGGCCCTCGAGGTACTCCTGACATCCATCCAGATGGCGGCCAAGGACACCAATCTTTACACCTTCCGCCGAGCGGACGGCGCCGCCATGCCGGGTGCCACACCGGGCTCGCATATTAGCCTGATGTTGCCCAACGGCATTGAGCGCCAATACTCGCTGACCAATTACGGTCCGTCGCTGACGGAATATATTGTGGGCGTGAAACTGGACCCGAACAGCCGCGGCGGTTCGCTGTTCATGCACACGCATTTGCGCGTCGGGCAGCCGATCACCATCGAGCCGCCGCGCAACAATTTCCCGTTGGTCGAAACTGCGGATCACGTCGTTCTGTTCGCCGGCGGCATCGGCGTGACGCCGATCTATTGCATGGCGAAACGGCTGATCGAACTCGGTCGTTCCTGGGAGCTCTATTATTCCGCACGCTCCCGTATCGATGCAGCCTTCGTGAAGGAGCTGGAATCCTATCCGCAAGTGAAGCTGCATTTCGATCAAGAAAAAGGCGGCGTGATGCCGATCGCGAACATCATCGCGGGGCTGCCGAAGAATTCGCACATGTATTGCTGCGGTCCGACGCCGATGCTCGCGGCTTTTGAAGCCGCGGCAGCCGCCAGTGGATTCAGCGCCGAGCAAGTGCATGTGGAATATTTCACGCCCAAATTCGCCGCCGCCGCCGAGGGCGGTTACACGGTGCAATTGGAGCGTTCGAAAAAAGAACTCAAAGTTCCTGAAGGCAAATCGATCCTTCAAGTCGTGCGCGAAGCCGGCGTAGACGTGCCCTTCAGTTGCGAGGAAGGCATTTGCGGCGCCTGCGAAACGCGGGTGATCTCGGGCACGCCCGATCATCGCGATTCCATTTTGACGGAATCCGAGCGCAAGGCGAATGCCACCATGATGATTTGCTGCTCCGGCTCCAAATCGCCTCGCCTGGTGCTGGATCTCTGATTCGCCTAACCTCTGATTGGCCGGCGTTCCGCCGGGCAATCGCTTTTCCGGCGTTGCCAATGGGCTGGCATGTATGATTGCATAGTCTTGTCCCCATCGGGCAGTTCGGCGCGGCGCAGTGTGGCCGAAACCTGTGGCCGAACCGGTTCATTTAAGATCGTTGCCTGCGCGCGGCCGTTTGCCACGCGGACTGGCGGATTTTGGTAGATGCGATGAAACACGCGACTCCCAGCGAAAAACCCGTCGCCGCCATTGATCACAATCGTTATGTGCCGTTCCTAATCATTTCGATTTCCAATGGGCTCTATCGCGGCGCCTCGCAATTTTACCAGAACACATTTGGCATCGGCGTCACCGAATGGCGCGTGCTCACAGCGCTTGCCGCCGAACCCAACACCACCGCCAATCGCCTCTGCCAAATAGCACAGCTCGACAAAGCGGCGGCATCGCGTTCACTGCGGGTGCTGGAAGCGGAAGGCTATGTGCTGATCGCCCCGCACGGCACCGATGCGCGCAAACGCACCGTGGCGTTCACGGCGTCGGGACTAGCGCTGTACGAAAAAATTCTCGGCGTCGCGTTGAAGCGGCAAGAACGCATCGTGGCCGGACTGAGCGGCGACGAGACCAATACATTGATCGCCTTGTTGCAGAAAGTGCGCACCAACGTCGCACGGATGGAAGATTGAGGGGACGCGCCCAGGAAAAAAATCTCCTGGCGCGCAATCATCTAAGGGGCTTGCTTTGGCACGCATCACCGCCGCTTTCGGTTCGTCGCACAGCGTCATGCTGGTCACCGAGGCGGAGGATTGGATCGAGAAATTCCGCGTGTCGGATCGGCGCATGCCGCTTTACGGCCGTGGCGGTGAAACGCTGACCTATGATGGGCTTCTAGCCGCCGCGCCCGCCGACGCCGAAGACCGTGTCACGCCCGAAAAGATGATAGAGCGTCATCGCCAAACCGATGCGTCCATTCTGAAATTGCGCGCCGCCATAGAAGCGACGCCGCTAGATGCGCTGATCATTGTGGGCGATGACCAGCACGAACTATTTCTCGACGCCATGATGCCCTCGCTCGCTATCTTTTATGGCGACACGATCCGCAATGCCGGCGCGCCGGAAACCATGCCGGAAGATTGGTACAAGCGCGCGCAAATGCGCCGCCGCGAACCCGATGGCGACATTCATTATCCGGTGCACGGCAAATTGGCGTTGCATCTGATCACGGGGCTGACGAAAAACGGTTTTGACATCACCGCGGTGAAATCGATTCCGCCCGATCAGCATGAGGGCCACGCTTACTCGTATATTCACCGCACCTATTTGCCGGCGCGAAAATCTCTGCCGATCATTCCGGTGTTCATGAACACCTATTACGAGCCGAATCCCGTCTCACCGTCGCGCTGCGTGAAACTCGGGCGGGCGATCAAGGCGTTGGTCGAGTCCTACCCGGACGATTTGCGCGTCGGTATCATCGCCTCGGGCGGGCTGTCGCATTTCGTGGTCGACGAGGAGCTCGATCACGGCCTCATCGAGGCGTTCCGGAAAAACGATCTGGATTACCTCGGCGCGTTGCCGCCCGAACGGTTGAAGGCCGGAAGCTCGGAGATACGAAGCTGGATCTGCGCCGCAGCGGCGGCGGAAGGCCTCGGCCTGGCCTGGATCGACTATATTCCCGCCTACCGCACCCCTGCCCTCACCGGCGCCGGGCTGGGCTTTGCCCAATGGAGTTAATGGCGCTCCCACTACTGGCGTCACTGAACCGACCCACCTAAAATTATATCCTAGGACACCGGAGACTGGCATTGAGACAGAAAAGCATCGACGTGAAGGGCCTGTCGCATAGCGGCGCGCCGATCCCGACCGCCTGCCGCGTGGGGCCCATCCTCGTCACCTCCCGTATCATGGGCAAAGACGCCGAGACCGGCGTCATGCCGCCTGATGCCGCCAGCCAGGCCGAGTTGTGCTTCAAGAATTTGCAGCGCGTGCTCGATGCAGCCGGCATGGATATGGGCGATATCGTCAAGCTCACGGTGTATCTCGTCGACGATTCCTATCGCGTTCACGTCAACAAGCCCTGGCACGAATGGTATCCCGACCCGGCGCACCGTCCGACGCGTGATTCCCTGGTCATGCCGCTGCGTGGCGGCCGACTGATCCAGATCGAAGCCATGGCGGTGGATAAGAGCCTGGGCGGGTAGTTTAGGCCGGCAGCTGCATTCCACGCCGCCCAAGCGTCGTCATCACCGCCACGACGGTGAGCACCGCGACCATGTGCAACACCAGGTCGATAATGGTGGTGTCAAACGGATGGAAAAATTGCAGCACAACCGCGCTGAGCGCGGCAACGCCAAGACCGCCGACCGCAAGCACCGCAAGCGGATCGAGCGGCACAGCGCGGCGTAACACAACATACAGCGCCAAGCCGAGCGGAACGCTGGTCCCGATAATAAACATCACGCAATCGCTCGAGCGTAACCAACCGTCGCCGCCATCGCCGATATTGACCAGGCAGCCATAGCCACTGCTCCCGAGCCACACGGCAAGCGGCGGCACGACGAGAAGCGCAATGCTCCTGCTGCGGTCCGGCAATGCCAGATAAAACGCGGCTACAATGGCAGCCACGCCGGTGAGCACGGTCCCCGCGATTTCCCACACAAAAGGCATGGACTGCAGGCGCATCCGCATATTCGGCCATGCGTCGAACACAATAACCGCAAGCGCGAGCACGACCCCGTAAACGGCAAGCCATATCGCCGCGCGCCAGGCCGGCGGGCGCAAGCGCTTCACCGGAGAGGCGTGCGCCGTCAATTGCTCGATGAGGTCTGGCGTGTTCGTCATGGTTCGGCCGGTCCCTTCTCGAGCATGCGGCGCAAGGTCTTGAGCGCACGGTGGGTGGCAATCTTCAGCGCCGTCACCGACTGACCGGACTGCACCTCCGCCTATTTCAAAGACATCTCCTTCAACTTCGTCAACTGAATGGCCTCGCGCTGGCGCTCGGGCAGAGCCTCCACGGCAAGGTACAGCGCCCGGGACTCGGATGCGGCCTCCTCAATGTTCGTTGCGGGGGCCGGAAAGGTTTCGTGCCCGGCATCTAAAAAAGTTTCACGGGCGCGGGTGCGGCGCTGGACCCGAAGGCGGTCTATGATCCGGCGCTTGGCGATCGCGGCAGCCCAAGGCTTGAACGGGCGCGCGGGATCATAGGTGTGCCGCACCATATGAATGGTCAGGAGTATGTCCTGGACCGAATCCTCAACATCGCGCCCGTCCCGGTGGTGGTGTCCGCAGATCGTGCGCAAATAGGGCGTAACGCTGTGCAGAAGCCGGCGATAAGCGGCGCTATCCCCTGCCTGTACCCGCGCCATCAGGACCGACCATTCGTCCGGCCCAGGTGTTAATTCTGGCGAAGTTTCTTCGGCATCGGCCACAGTCGTCATTGCATTAGTCTAACGCGAGGCCGCCCTCCCGCCTCGTATTATTTTTCAGCGAACGCGTAACCTTCCCGTTCCTGCCACCGAACCTATCCATGACCGCTTCATGAGAAGTGGCATTTCGAAAGGTTCGAACAATGAACAGCAATCATCTTCTCATCGCATCCGCTCTGGTCGGCGCCATCGGTCTCGCGTCTGCGCAAGTTCCCGTTTTCGCCCAGCAAGGCATGCCGCAAATCGTGCGTGACAACATGGCCCGCGCGACACGCGACAAGCTTGAGAAATGTTACGGCATCAACGCCGCCGCCAAGAACGATTGCGCCGAAGGCGTTCATTCGTGCGCCGGCCAAGCCACCATGATGCGCGATACGAAGTCCTTCGTGCTCGTGCCAACCGGCGTGTGCGCGAAGATCGCCGGCGGCTCCATGAAGGCGATGTAATCATGATGCGGCGGTCTCCCCAAGCTCCGAATACCGCCGCGTCGTGCGGCTCGATTCCGGCAGCGGCCGGAATCGGGCTGCGCTTTCAACATCATCGCGAAGTCGCGGAAGAGCGTCCTGCGATTGCCTGGATAGAGGTGCATAGCGAAGATTATTTCGGCGGCGGCACCAATCCGGCGCAGCTCGACGTCATTCGCCGTGACCTACCGATTTCTCTTCACGGCGTCGGCCTTTCACTTGGTGGTGCCGACGATCTCGACCGCGAACATTTGCAGCGTGTGCGCGAAGCAATTGCGCGGTTTGAACCCGGACTTGTCTCCGAGCATTTATCTTGGAGCGCGGTGAACGGAGTCTATCTCGCCGATCTTCTGCCGCTGCCCATGACGGAAGAAGCGCTGGACGTCGTCTGCCGCCATATGGATCAGGCACAGACCACGCTGGCGCGGAAAATATTGATCGAGAATCCGTCCACCTATGTGCAGTACACGCATTCGACCATTCCCGAATGGGAATTTATGGCCGAGATAGCCGCGCGCACTGGCTGCAGCATTCTCTGCGACGTGAACAATATTTTTGTCAGCGCCAGCAATCACGGCTGGAGCGCGGAAGACTATCTTCTCGGCCTGCCCGCTTCTGCGATCGGTGAAATCCATCTCGCTGGGCATAGCGTGCGCGATCTCGGCAACGGCCGCTCGATACGTGTGGACGATCACGGCGCACGCGTAAGTGCCGATGTGTGGTCGCTTTACGAAAAAGCGCTGAAGCTTTTTGGCCCTGTGCCGACGCTGATCGAATGGGACAGCAATATTCCATCGCTGGACGTTCTGCTCGGCGAAGCCGCGACGGCGCAAAATCTCTTAGACGCTACGCAAAGCGAGGCCCGCCATGCCGACGCTGCGTGAGGTTCAAACCCATTTCTCCGTCGCCATTCTTGGGCAGCCGGCAAATGAACTCGGCGAAATGTTCATCGCGAATGGCATCGACGCCGGGGCGCGCTTGAGCATCTATCGCGGCACCTATCTTTCGGCGCTCGACACCGCCTTACGGCTCACCTATCCGGCCGTGCAACGCGTGGTCGGCGAAGAATTCTTAACCGGCGCCGGCCGCCACTTCGTCGAAGCGAATCCTCCTACAGCAGCCGATTTAAACTGCTACGGCGAAGGCTTTGCCGATTTTCTGGACTCATTCGCACCCGCCTCCTCGCTTCCATATCTGCCCGATCTCGCGCGTTTGGAATGGGCGGTGTCGCGCGCGCTTCACGCTGACGATTCTGAAGCACTCGATCCCGTCGCGCTGGCGGCCATCGAGACTGAAGATCACCCGAGAATCGTCTTCGTACCGCAACCTGCTTTGACGTTTCTGAAGGTTTCGTTTCCGGTCGATTCCATTTGGCAAGCCGTACTTACGGAAGACGACAACGCACTCGATGAAATCGCTTTTGGCGAAGGACCATTCTTCCTTTGCGTCGAACGTCTCGCGAGCGGCATCGCCGTGACGCGGCAAGATCGCGTCGCATGGGAATTTGCCAAAGCCCTCGTGGCCGGAACCACATTAGGCGAAGCGGCATCAACACTCGCGCCTGAAACTCTGACCGCGCTGATGGCCGAACATTTCGCGCGCGGGCGCTTTCACGATTTCCGAATTGAACAATCCTCTACGAGCGGAGACGAACAATGAACACCACGGAGAAGAATTCCCTTCTGGCTTTGCCGGCGCGCGCAATTGCGTGGCTGAATACGGTGCCATATTCGCTTCTAGCCTTGCCGTTGCGTTTCGCGCTGGCGGTGGTGTTCTGGAATTCCGGCATGACCAAGCTCGCGAACTGGGATTCCACCCTTTATCTCTTTGCCGAAGAATATCGGGTGCCAGTGCTGCCTCCCGAATTTGCGGCTTACATGGCCACCACGATGGAGCTGACCACGCCCGTACTTTTGGTCCTTGGTCTACTGGTGCGCTCGACGGCGCTGGCACTTCTCGGCATGACGGCGGTAATTCAGCTCTTCGTTTACCCTGGCGCCTGGCCCACCCACATCCAGTGGGTAGCTATGCTCTTGATTTTGTTGACCCGTGGCGCGGGCGCCGTCTCCTTGGGCCATGTTTTGGCAAATTGGCTAGGGTTAAGGCCGCAGCCGGCGTAGCCGGTGCCGAGCCAGTAGCAACGAGCAGCCAAAGCTGGGGGGCTATCGCCGAAGCGATTGTTGCCGAGGCCACCTGTCTGCTATTCCCTGCCCCATGCTTACCCTGGAAATCTGCCTCGTTGCCGTCCTTATCATTCTGAACGGACTTCTTGCCCTTTCCGAACTTGCGGTGGTGTCGTCGCGCCCCGCGCGGCTCAAGGCGCTGGTTGCCAAGGATGCGCCGGGCTCGCGCCGAGCGCTGGCGCTGAATTCAGACCCCGGCCGCTTTCTCTCGACGGTGCAGATCGGCATCACCCTTGTCGGTGTTCTCTCGGGTGCCATCTCCGGCGCCACGCTGGGTTTGCGTCTCGAAAACTGGTTCGCCGCGCAGGGGATGGATGCCGATTGGGCGCAAGGCCTTGGCATCGGTCTGGTGGTGGCGATCATCACCTATTTCTCGCTGATCGTTGGCGAACTCGTTCCCAAACAGATCGCGCTACGCAATCCGGAAAAGATCGCGCTGCAAGTGGCGCCGGCAATGATGCTCCTGTCGCGGGTGACATCGCCACTCGTGAGCCTTCTCGATTTATCGGGCCGTATAGTTCTTCGCCTGTTCGGCTATCGCAACGCGCCGGCCGAGCAAGTCACCGAAGAAGAAATTCGCAGCGTCATCGCTGAAGCGGAACGCAGCGGCGTGCTGGAGCCCGGCGAACGCGAAATGATTTCCGGCGTGATGCGCCTTGCCGACCGCCCGGTGGTGGCGGTGATGACGCCGCGCAACGATGTCGATCTCTTGGATCTTTCGGCACCGCAGGACGAGTTGCGCAAGAAGATCGCCAATAGTCCGCATTCGCGCCTGCCGGTGCATGACGGCAACCCCGACGAACTGCTCGGCATATTACAAGCCAAGGATGTGTTGAACGCGGTGATGGCAGGCACCGATGGTGATTTGCGCGCGCTGGTGAAGGAAGCGCCGATCATTCCCGAAAGCATGGACGCGGGCGAAGCGGTGGAGATGCTGAAGACGGCGTCAGTACATATGGCGCTGGTGCATGACGAATACGGAAATTTCGTCGGACTGATTACGCCGGCCGATATTCTGGAAGCGATCGTCGGCGGCTTCGCCGACGAAGAGGGCCCTGCGGAACCGCCGGCCGTGAAACGCGATGGCGGCTCCTATCTTCTCTCGGGTTGGATGCCGGCGGACGAATTCGCCGATCTCATCGGCATCACGCTACCGGAGAATCACAGCTACAACACGGTTGCCGGATTCGCGCTCGACGGTTTCGGCGCGTTGCCAAAAGTCGGCGAAGTATTCGATCGTCATGGCTGGCGTTTCGAAGTGATGGATCTCGACGGGCGCCGCATCGACAAAGTTCTCGCTACGCGTTTGCCGTCAACGCGAAGAGTGGCTGTTTGATGCGCTGAGGCGCAGTCGCTGAAAATACGGTAGCGCACCACGCCCGCCAGCGCGGGTTTGAAAGACCGCGGCGTGTCGCCCTCAACGCTCACAATCCCCCTCCCCTCTGCTTCGCAGAGGACCTCCCCCGCAAGCGGGGCAGGAAAGACTCTGTGCAATCCTATGATTCGGCAATCCGCATACCTGGCGGAACCCATAAATCTTGTTTGTGTACTGATCATTGCGCCTCTGTACTCCATTTCTTTCCTCCCCCGTTTTTACGGGGGAGGTGTTCGCGAAAGCGAACGGAGGGGCGATCGCTCGCGGAATTGCCGCTGAAAGGCGGCGTTTTTCATTCAGACCCGGTTCAGGCGCAACGTGTGAATATCCGCGTCGAAAAGGGCATGGGCCCTCGAGCCGCGCTTTCTAGCGCGCACGTTTGGAACGACGACAATGAAAAAGCTGCTTTCGATCACGCTGGCCGCGGCGCTGGTGACCGCGACGACCGGCAGCGCAATGGCACACCCGGCAAATTACCCGCATCGTCATGACCGTCATGGTCATATCGTGCGCGTGGCTCCACCGCCGGCGCATCAGTATCGTCGCGACAACAACAACGGCGCGGCGGTCGTGTTCGGCCTTCTCGCGCTCGGCACCATTGCGGCGCTCGCGGCCAACAACAACCGCGAAGACAATTATCGCAGTGGCAATTACCGTAACGACAGCTATGGTTACGACGACGGTTACTATGGCGACAGCTTCTATGGCTATAACGGCCCATATAACTACCCGCCGCCGAACCATTATGGCCACCGGTAACTAAGCCGAACCACTAGCAATCCCAGCGCCCGTCCGGTCCATGAAAGGATCGGGCGGGCGCATTTGTGTTCGCCCCCGGATGCGCCCATCCTTGTCAGCGTGGGCCGGCTTTCCTATAGCATCGCGGGATCAGCCGACCTCACTTCCCGCCTAGCCAGGAGCGCCCATGTCCGCCGCGTCGTCGTCCGAGAAAATCACCATTCCGCAATTGCATCAGATGAAACGCGACGGCCGCAAGATCGTCGGTGTTGTGGCATGGGACTACCAAATGGCGCGTATCGTTGACCAAGCGGGCGTCGACATCATTTCCGTTGGTGACACTGTCGGCATCAATCTCTGGGGCCACGCGACGCCGCTGGAAGTCACGCTGGAAGAAATGATTCTCGTCTGCAAAGCGGTGCGGCGCGGCACTAAGCGCGCGCTGCTCTCGTGTGATTTTCCCTTCGGAACGTTGCAGGAAGGCATCGACAGCGCCGTGCGCGCCGCCATCCGCATTGTGAAGGAAGCGGGCGCGGACATTATCAAATTGGACGGCGCAGCGGATTATCCCGAAGCGGTGACGGCGATTGCACGCGCCGGCATTCCGGTGTTCGCGCAATTCGGTTTGACGCCGCAAACGGCCATGGCTTTCGGCCTGCAATACAACGCAATGAACAAGCCGGGCGCCGAACTCGCCGCAAGCATGGCGGCCAAGATGGTGGAAGAAGCAAAGCTCCTGGAAGATGCCGGCGCCTCGCTGCTCGATTTCACCAATTCCGGTGCGGTGGCAGGCGAAGCGGTGACGCGCGCCGCGAAATTGCCGGTCATCGGCGGCTTCGGCGGCGGACCTTGGCTGGATGGGCGCATGCGCATGGCGCATGCCGCGATCGGATATAGCGCGGCGGCGTTGGACGCCACGGGCGACAACTACGCCAACATTTCCAAGATCGCACTGGAAGCCATTTCGAACTACGCCGCCGATGTGCGCGCCGGCAATCACGTTCGAGGCCAAGCGCCCACGAAATAGGCGTGATGGACGGAGCGGTTTAGGCGTCCCTTCGGTTTAGGCATCCCTGACAAGGTGGACAACATGGCATTTGCGGACATCGGCGGCATCAAGACGCGTTACGAAGTGATCGGCGAAGGTCCGCCGCTGCTGATGTATGCGCCCGGCGGCTTCGACGCGACGGTCGAAAAATGGAGCAGCCAGAGCATCTATAAGACGGTCAAATTCCTCGACCATTTGCCGAAGAAATACACCTGCATCGTGTTCGACCGGCGCGAATGCGGCGCTTCGGGCGGACGCGTCGAGCGCGTCACCTGGGCCGACTATGTGGCGCAAGGGCGCGGGCTGCTGGATTTTCTCGGGCACGAGAAAGCCCACATCATGGGCGGCTGCATGGGCGTTTCGCCGGTGGCGTTGTTCGGCATTCTCCACCCTGAGCGCGTGAAAAGTCTGGTGCTGTGGTGGCCAGTGGGCGGACCGAAATACCGTCTCAGTGGCCATCAGCGTTTTGCAATTCACCTCGCCTATGTCGTCGGCCACGGGCTGAATGGCGTGGTGGAGCTGGCGCAAAGCAACAATAAAAGCTTTGGCGAAGACCCGCGTGGCGGACCGTGGGCGTCCGTCTTGCGTAGCGACCGCGCTTTCGCGGAGCTTTACGGCAAGCAGGATGTGGAGAAATACAAACTCATCGTCGCCGGCATGGCGCGCACGCTGCTAGACCGCGACACCGCGCCGGGCGCCGAACCGGAAGACATGATGCGCTGCGATATTCCGGTGCTTGTTGTGCCGGGCCATGACCCCGCCCACGCCACCAGCGCCGCGCGCTATTTCGAAGAGTGCTTCCCGAAAAGCGAATATTGGGATGTGCCGGTGGCGCAGCAAACGGAAGCCACGGCGCCCACGCGCGTGCTCGAATTCCTGGACAAAGCAACCGCCAGCTGATTTCGCCGGCTCACGCGCTCAGCGTGCCTGAGTCTTTGGTGAAGAGCTCTTCCACTTTCGTGCGGCGGGTGATGATGCCTTGCGTGTACGCATGTCCCACCAGATCCTCCAGCACGCGGCGATTGGATTCGATGCCGTAGGGCAACGGATCGCCCGTGATCTCCATGACGCGGCGATGGATTTCGTCTTGCTCGGTCGGCTTCTCGATGGTGCCGGCCTTGAGCTTCGCGACATAAATTCGCTTCGCTTCGGCGAACGTGTCAAACACGTCGCGGGCCAGATTCGGATGCGCCTCCAAAAGCTCATCGCGGATCACCACAAGATGGTTGATCGGATAATGCCCGCGCGATTTCAGCGCCGAGATGCCGGCTTCCAACGCATTGGGAATAAGCGGCTGCACATCGGGATGATCAACCTCGATGCCGATGGCAGCGGCGAGTTCGCCCGCGATCAACATGTCGGCCATCTTTTTGTCCTTCTCAATCGGCGCCACGTTTGATGGCGCCTTATATTCCTGGACATGTTCGTCGCCGGAAAGCACCCAAGTGATCTTCGACAAATCCACGCCGTACTCGTCCTGCAAAACCGCGCGGGCCCACACGCCGGTGGTAACGGTGTAGCCGCGATTGACGCCCACTTTGCGCCCTTCAAGATCTTTCGGCGTGCGGATGCCGGCCTTGGTGTTGACCAGAATGGCGCCATGATGAAATGCCCGCACCAGAAACACGGGGATGGCGGTGAAGCGTTTGCCGTGCGCCTTGGCGCAAATATAAGTGGTGATGGCGAGTTCACAGATGTCGAACTCGGAGCCGCGCACCATCCTGCGGAAGGCAGCAATCAGCGGATCGACTTCCTCGAAGGCGAACGAAAACCCGTGCGGCTTCACGGTGCCGTCTTTGAGCGCTTTGTTGTTCCCCGCGGTGCGGGTGACGGTCTTCAGGTTCAGGTCGGACATCGGTGTCTCTTTGAAAAATGCGGGCGGTAAAGGCTGAGCCTTTTAAGCCAGGTCGAGGCGCGCCGTCGAGAGCACCGGCCACCCTGCCGCCCGGGCAAAAAAAGGCGCCGCAGACACAGCCTGCGACGCCTGGGGAAGACCGCTAGATCAGAAGGTTTTCGTGATCGTCAGCCCGACCGTCCGTTGCAGCGGGTTGCCTTGGCGGATGCGTTGGCTGCCGCTGGCCGTTCTGCCGTCATAGTCGATGGCCGACGGCAGACGGTTAAGGATGTTGTTGACGTTCAGCGTGATCCGCAGATTCTGCAGATAGGCATTCGTCGGCATGTCGCCCGTGCTGTAGGCAATGGCGAGGTCGAAGAACATCTGCGACGGCTGCAATACGCCGGCAAATTCTTGCTCCGTAATATCCACGTCATTAGCGCCTTGCGCCTTCAAGGCCGGCTGCGGATAGAAAGGCGAACCGGGATAACATCCGGCATAACCTCGTGCTTGCGCCCATGTCGTGCCGGGACCGTAATCGTCGCGCCAGAAGCACGCCGGTGGAATGCCGCCGTTGAATGTATGCGGTATCCATGTCGAGCCGAGATTGACGTTCCACGTCGCGTCCGCATCGGTCCACCGCAGATTGAAGCGTGCGCGTTGGAGCTGGTGACCGGAATTTTGTCCTTCGACGGTGTCGGTACCCCGAATCGTTTGGGTGTAGTCGTCAATGATCGGGCTACCGATACCATTCTGCGTACGATGCCGCAGGCGGTAGTCACCGGAAACACTGGCGCCCATCGAACCGAATGCGCCCATGTCCCAATCGTAAGCAAGGCTGAAATCGATTCCCGAATATTGCTCGAAGCCTTGCGTGTTGAACGTGCTCGAGTAGGTCAGGAATTTGACGAAGGGCACCGAATTGGGATCGTACTCGGCTTTGCCGCTCCCAATCAGATCGTCGATGATCTGTTTGAACGTTGCGTTTTCAGGCGCCGTCAGCGGCAAATCCGGACGAGGTATCGCGATATAGCGCGAGGTATAGGGGTCGCCGTTCGCCAGAGTGGTCTGCGCGTAGTCGAAAGAGCTCGGATCGTTCACGCCTTCGCCGGCATTGATCGTGTTGATCAGCCCTTCACGCTGAATGTTCCACCAGCTCACATCCACACTTAGGCCGAAGAGAATGCCTGTGTACGGATCATCCGGACGCGGCGCGAAATTGAATCCGAGAGACCATTGATCGGCGGTTTCCGGACCCAATGCTTCACCGCGCAGAAAGAAGAGCGAGGGTCCGAGATCGAACCCGACGGGACGCGTGATCGATTGATCCGTGCCTGCACCAGGATCTGCCGGACGGCCCACCGCGCCAAGACAATTGGGATTGAGTTTCGCCTGCAACGATCCCGGAACCGCGGCGCCGGCAGCATTGCCCAGCAAAGTGTGTGCAGGACAATCGAGAACAAGATTTCCGGCGAGGAAACCCTTGTTCACCATGCCATGCCGTTCGCGAATGCCTTCGTAATTGGTGATCAACCCGAAGCCGGGCGTGTTGAAGGAAGAACCTACCGCGCCACGTAGCGTCAGGCCGCTGCCCACATCCCAGTTCGCCGCCAATTTTGGCGTCTTCACCTTGTTGCCGGCGTAGTAATAATCGTCATAGCGATAGCCAAGTTCGAACAAGAGCCCTTTGACAAAGGGAAGCGCATTGCGGTCGGTGATGACGGGAATATTCACCTGTCCGAAGACCGCCCAGTTGAGCTGCTTGTTGTATTGCAGCGAGTTCGTCGTAATTTCCGGATGGAACGTGTTCTCGTTGCGATAGCTGCGCAGGTAAAAATGCTGCGACAGTTTTTCGAAGCCGACCGCGCCGAGGATTGGCCCGCCCAGGAATGGGAAATCAAAAATCGGACCATCGAAATTCAAGCCGAACTGGCGATCATTGAAGTTGGAATCGTCATCGCGGAAAGCGCGAATGAACTCCAATGTCTGCGGTGAATTGCACTGATAAACCAGCGCATCGCAGAACGTGTTGAGGTATGGAATATTCGCCGGCTTGGAATAGGCGGAATGCGCGGGCGTCGAACCGCTTGCCGCCGTCGAAGCGATGGTATTGCCGACCGCCGCATCGAACGCGTTCGGATTGACCAGATTGCGCATGAACGACCAGCTATATTCCTCGGTCGTCGAGAAATATGCCTTGCCGTGCCAGTCATAGGGCAATTCGTCGAAGTTCAATCCAAAGGCATAGCCTTGGCTGATCGAACCTTCCGTCGAATGAGATGGGAACTCCTTCATCAACGAATAATGCGTACGGACCACTGTCCCCGCCGGCACACCTGACGGGCGGTATGGGTTGTTGGTCGGAACCGTCGTTCCGTTAGCCGGCGTGATGGTGCGCACTGATGGGCTGTAGCCACCCGGATAGGTCGTGTCGTAGCGGCGGTTCATATAATAGGCGTCGACGAAGAGGCCCACCGGCCCGAGCCCGAACATGTTCTCGGAAATCTGCTGGTCGAAGGTCAGCGTCGCGTAATTCGCCGAGCCATGCGGGTTCATGGTCGCGAACTCGTAAGGCGAACGGAAATTATTTTTGCCAGGCGCCATCGGATTGGCGACCAATGTGGCCCACGAGACCGTTGCTCCAGGCGCCTGTGCGCCGAAATCCCAACCCGTACCCACCGGGATCAAAAGACAATTCGTGCAATATTTGTCGCTGCGCTGCGGCCCGATGGCGACGCTGCCACCCGACGGTACCGTCAGCGTGGTGGAAGGATTTGCGTTGGCGTTTGAATTGCCGAATGAAACGACGCCCGGATAGCTGGAGCCCAAAGGTGTGCGGTCGTCATATCCGAATGGTTCGAAATCGGTGGTCAGATACTCGCGTCCCGCGTGATCTTTGGTGCCGGGAACGGCTTTCTGATCCCACCATTCATAGCTGACCGTCAGCCCGCCGGGACCAAACGCGCCAAGCGTGTCCCATGTCGTTCCGTAAAGTTGAGCCGCGTTGTAGCGCGCGCTGTCCCATCCGAGATCTGTCGAAACCGTGGCGCGCAATTGGGTAATGGCGCCGTTGAAGCCGCGCTTCATGACGACATTGATCACGCCCGCAACAGCGTCGGAGCCGTAAGTGGCCGATGCGCCTGCCGCGAGTACGTCGACGCGCTCCACCGCAAGGCTCGGGATGATGGAGGGATCGACGTTTTCGAGATTGGTGCCCTGGCCCGGATGGCGGCGGCCGTTGATCATCAAAAGGGTCGCGGTCGATTGCCCGCCGATGCCGTGAATTTCCGCGTTCTGAAATCTCTGCCGGTTGGCGCCGGAAACTTCGACCGTGTTGACGCTCACATTGCCCGCGATGGCAGGCACGTTGGCCAGCATCTCCGAGATCGTAACAGCGCCGACCTTCTCGAATTCCTCTTCGCCGACGGCGGTGACGGGCACGCCGACCGCGGGCGCACCGCGGATGAGTGAACCGGTGATCAGGATTTCTTCCTCGGCCGGCGCCGCAGCGGCAACCGGCTGGGCGGCAGCCCGTGCTGCATCGCTGGAAGCGATGGCGAATAGAGATGCCGAGCCAAGAAGCAATGACAGGCGCAGAGTCGCGCGCCGCGAGGCGCGCAATTCATGTGACGACATAACGTCCCCCCGAATGATCGCATGTGCTGCGATCTTCATGTGTTGATTGAAGCAACGAACCCGAATGCGAACGAACGCAAAGTCAAACGCTGACGCTGACGCTGCACGCCGGACATAGTGAAAAATTCTCACATGTCCGTGTTGAGACAATAAATAGCACGAGCCGCACGCCAGTGAAACGCCGAAATGCAATTCGCGGCGCCCCAAATGTGCTGCACTGCAAAAACTTAGAGGAATAACTTAAAGGGATTCGGGATTGAAGAAGGTTTCCGCCACCGACAGGCGCCGATGGGTGAGGCCTGTCTTAAAGGCCGTATCGATCAAGGCCTCAATCGCCGGCTTGTTCGCTTCCATTCCGTAGGGCATGGGATCGCCCACGATCTTAGAAAGCTCGCGATATTTCTTGTCGGTCGCCGTCTCCAGCGTCGGCAATCGCTTCAGCCATTCATTCTTCGCCTGCAGGAATGTGTCGAAGATCGAATACGCGATCCACGGATTCTCAAGCAGCACGCTTTCCTTCACCACAATGGTACCGTGCATCGGATAGATGCCGGTGCGGTTGTACCATTCGGTTTCGAGTTCGCGCGCATTGGGGAACATTTCGGGATAGTCCTGCTTCTCCTGTTTCCAGGTGCCCGATTGCGGCCCGCCGGAGCGGCCAATCCCGGCATTGCCGGCGAGGCCAGCATCCAATTCGCCGCTCGCCATCATTCCAGCCAGCGATTGGTCCGGCGCCGTATGCACGACGTTGCGCGGCAGTTTCAGGGCTTCGACATGTTCTTCATCGTCGACCACCCAAGTGACCTTGGAAGAATCCAGCCCGTATTCATCCATGAAAATCTGCCGGGTCCAGACGCCGGTTGTCACCGAATAGGCGCGCACACCGACCTTCTTGCCTTCGAGGTCCTTGGGGTGGCGGATGTTGGATTCGGGACGGACAAGAAATCCGCTGTGATGAAAGGCGCGCATCAGAAAAATGGGCAGCGCCACGTAAGGTGCGCCGAGCGCGCGTGCGATCAGATAGGTCGTCGGGGCCAATTCGCAGACATCGAACTCGAGGCCGCGCACCATGCGCCGGAAGGCGGCGATCTGCGGCACGATGGTGATGAATTCGGGCACGACGCCTTCAATCGGGAAGGCGCCGGATTTCACCGCCAGCGTATGCGGGTTGTCGGCAACGGCAATCCTGAGCGGTATTTTGTCCATGTGGCTCCCCCGGGACGATTTCCGAAAAGTGAGTAGCGAATAGGCGCCGCCGCCGCTATAGGGCCGTTCAGCGCCAGGATCGCCGTCCTAGCAGCAGTCGCAGCCGAAGCCCTCGGGCGCCACCAGCGTGTCCTTCAGCCAAGCATAAGGCAGATTGCTTTCCTCGACTTCAGCGACTGGTTTCAGGAGCTTGAAATGGTGCCGGGCATCACTTTGCCAGAAGGTGACAACTGTCTCCAGCGGAGGGCAACCCGGAAGCTGGCAGGTGAGTTCGGCGACCGTCACGACGTCGTCAGCTGCAAGACTGAAACGCTTGCGAGTCCAGGCACTTACCCGTTCCAGCGTCGCCAGATCCACCGATCTCGGCTTGGCGCCTCCGAAAATGTCGTCGCCTTCCGCCTCGTCCTCGCCGGACCGCGGAGCCGGGCCATGCTGAGGGGTGGTCTGGGCCTTCGGCAGCCAAGCCAGGAGGGCGGTCTCGTAGTCGCTCATAGGTGAGTTTTCGGCCCCAGAAGGCACGGTGTCCATAGGGGATGAAATGGCGCATCCGTTAAGAGTTTACAGGGGGTCCCCACGCGAGTAACACACCCCCAGAAAATCCCCAGGAGGTCATGAAGTGGTCGAGAAAGTCCCTGCAGCCGTAAAAATGGGCCCGAATGAAACGGTCTACCGCGAATTCGATATGCCGGACATCGGAGACGATGCGGCCATCATCAAAGTCGAAATCGCCGGCATTTGCGGCAGCGACGTCAAGAATTATGGCAAGAAGATCGAGAACGTCATCATGGGCCACGAAAACGTGGGCGTGGTGTACAAAGCCAGTAAGAAATGGTCGGACCGCAAGGGCGTCAAGGAAGGCGACCGCGTCCTTCTCGAGCACTATCTGCCGTGCATGAAGTGCGAATGGTGCCACCAGGGCGAATACCGCCACTGCAAAGAAACCGACTGGCACACCAACCCGAACGCGATCCGCTATGGCTATACGTCGGCTGATCTGGCCCCGCATCTCTGGGGCGGTTTCGCGCACTACGTCTATGCCCCGTGGAATGCCGTCGTTCACAAGGTTCCGGACTCGGTGACCGCAGAACTGGCCGGTATCGCCACCCCGATGTCCAACGGTGTGCAATGGGCGCTGTTCGAAGCCGGCGTCGGCTTCGGCTCGACCGTGCTGATCCAAGGCCCCGGCCAACAGGGTCTGGCGCAGATCATCGCCTGCAAGGCAGCCGGCGCTGAAGTCGTGATCATCACGGGCACCACCAAAGACAAAAGGCGTCTTGAAGTCGCCAAAGCCTTTGGCGCCGACGTGGTCATCGACGTCATGCAGCAGGACCCGCTTGAGGAAATCCTGAAGGCAACCGGTGGCAAAGGCGTCGATTTCTCGATCGATTGCACCGCCGGCGCCGGAACGGCTCCGATGCTGCTCGGTATCGCGGCGTTGAAGCGCAAAGCCGGCAAGCTGGTCATCCAGGGCAATGAAATGCCGACCTTCCCGGATTTCCCGATCTACAAGGTCACTCAGAAATACGCGTCGCTGGTCAGCGCGCGCGGCCATTCCTACAAGGCTTGCGAGCTGGCTCTTCGCCTTCTTGCCTCGCACAAATACCCGGTCGAGCAGGCGCTCACCCACATTTTCGGCCTCGACCAGGTCGATTGGGCGCTGAAATCGGTTGGCAACAAGGGCGCGGCGGACGTGATCCACGTCTCCGTCAATCCCTGGTTGTCCGGCCAGCCGAACTAATCGGCCAACTAATCCGGCCTTACATCTCTTGCGAAACGGGCGCCCCTGTCGGGCGCCCGTTTTGTTTTAGGACACTTCTTTTCCCAGACAGACGCTGGAATATGCGACGCAAGCGGGTGCGCTTGTCAGAGCTCTGCCTCGCTCCTATACAAACCCCGATCCCGCCCGCCAAAGGCCTGCAATTGCTCCGTATCCCGGCCCCCTTGCTTGCTCGCGCCCTTCCCCCGCACGGGGGAGCAGCTCAGGAGTTTTAGGCTATGGCAGGGACCTCGCTGGCCGCGGTAATGACCGCGCCGAAAACCACCGAGCTGCGCGAAATTCCCCTGCCCGATCCGGCGGACGATTCGGGCCTCCTGCGTGTCGTCGCGAACGGCATCTGCGGCTCCGACGTCAACAAATACAAAAGCGACAAGCTCGCCCCCGCGATACTCGGCCATGAGATCGTGGGCTATGTCGAAGCTTTGGGCGCGACAGCCAAGAGCCGTTGGGGCGTGAAAGAAGGCGACTACGTCGCGCTCGAAGAATATCTCCCGTGCGGTCACTGCGCCTATTGCAGGAGCGGGGAATACCGTTCCTGCGTTGAGACAGACATTCGGACCGGGGGAATACGCTACGGCACCACGCCGTTGTCAGTGTCACCATCGCTTTATGGCGGCCACAGCCGCTATCTTTACCTCCACCCGAGAACCATTTTTCACAAAATCCCCAATGGGATAGCGCCACATGTTGCAGCGATGGCGCTGCCGCTCGGTAACGGCTTCCAATGGGCCTACCTCGACGGCGAAGCGGGACCGGAGAAGACCATTGTTGTCGTGGGCCCCGGCCAGCAGGGCTTCGGCTCCATCGTGGCCGCCGCAGCCGCCGGGGCTCAGAACGTCGTCATCGCCGGGCTGTCACGCCACACTGAACGGTTCGAGATCGCCAAGAAATTGGGCGCCACCCACGCCATCGCTCTCGACCAAGGCGATCCGCGCGAGGAAATCCGCCGCATCACGGGCGGGAAGATGGCCGACACGGTGATTGACGTGTCAAGCGCCGGGCCGGAAATCATCAATGCGGGAATTGCCTTACTCAAAAAACGTGGGCAGATGCTCTGCACCGCCTATAAGAAGACGGCGGCGCCGCTCGACATTGACCGCCTGATCCAAAATCAGGCCCATTTGAGCGGGACACGGGGCCATTCTTTCGAGGCGGTCGAGATCGCCTTGCAGACGATGAAGTCGGGTAAATTCCCGCTAGACCTGATCAGCACCCATGTGATGGGTCTGAACGACGTCGATCACGCTTTGCGCATGGTCGGAGGTGAGTTGCCGGAAAAGTCCATCCACGTCACGATTGAGCCGTGGAGATGAGGAAGTCCTTCCGCCCCGGCGGCGGAAGATAGAGCTGAGACGAATTAAGGAGACGACATGCTTACGGTTGAAGAAAACGTGCGCGTCACGCGCGTCGGTCCCGGAACCCCGGCTGGCAAGATGTTCCGCCGCTATTGGTGGCCCCTCGCCCTCTCCAGCGAATTGCCGGAGAAGGACGGTGCCCAGCTCCGGGTACGAATCCTGGGCGAAGACCTGATCGCATTCCGCGACTCGAACGGCGATGTCGGGCTGTTGGACGCCTATTGTCCGCACCGTCGCGCCCCGATGTTTTTCGCGCGCAATGAAGAATGCGGCCTGCGCTGCGTCTATCACGGCTGGAAATTCGACCGCCACGGCGATTGCGTCGACATGCCGTCCGAACCCGCCGGCACGACGCTTCAGGCCAAGGTGAAGACGCTGGCCTATCCCTGCGTCGAAAAAGGCGGCGTGGTCTGGACCTATATGGGCCCGAAAGACAAACAGCCGCCGGAACCCGACTACGAATGGACCCGCGCGCCGGCCTCGCACCGCTTCGTCTCCAAGACGTTCGAGAACTGCAACTATCTGCAGGCGCTCGAAGGCGGCCTCGACACCGCGCACTCATCGTTCGCACACAACAACAAACTCGGCGCGCGCGACAATCTTCGCCAGCACGACAAGTCGCCCCATCTCGACGTCGAGCGCACGGATTACGGCTACTATTACGCGTCAACGCGCAAAGTGGACGCCGGCAAATATATGCGCGTCTATCACTTTGTGATGCCGGCACAGCAAATGCGCGCGTCGATCATCGGTTACGAAGGTACCCGCAACAATCCGGCGCGTCTCGACGGCCATATCTGGGTGCCGATCGACGACTACACCGTCCACGTTTACAACATCATGGCCGGCCCGCATCCCGAGGACGAGCTTGAGCTGAACGCCGTTGAAGCGCGCGAAACGGCTGCCGGACGCGGCAAGACCGACGTCATTCCCGGCACGTTCCGTCTGAAGCGCAACCAGTCGAACGATTATTTCATCGACCGGCAGATGCAGAAGACCAAGAACTTCACCGGCATTCTCGGCGTCAACACGCAGGACTTTGCGCTTCAGGAAGGCATGGGTCCGATCTGTGATCGCTCGAAAGAATTCCTCGGCACCAGCGACAAAGCCATTGTCGCCATGCGCCGCATTCTCTTGGAAGCGATCAAGACGAACGAAGACGGTGGCGATCCGCGCGGGCTCAACCCCAGCATCTATAGCGATATCCGCGCCTATGACCGCGTCATTCCGCAAGACGCCGACTGGAAAGAGGCGATGGCGGACGATCTGAAAGCGAAATGGTAACGCTTCACGGCTTTCCGAACGCCGGCTGCTGAACGGGCCGGCGTGGGAGCTTAACAATGCTGACAGCAGCGGAAAACGAACGGGTGACGCGCGTGGGTCCGGGGACCCCGTGCGGAAACCTGCTCCGCCGTTACTGGCTGCCGGCCTGCCTTTCCAGCGAACTTCCTGAACCCGATGGCGCTCCGTTGCGCTTACGCCTGCTGGGCGAGGACCTCATCGCCTTCCGCGACAGTGATGGTCAGCTCGGGCTTGTCGATGCCTATTGTCCGCACCGGCGCGCGCCATTGTTCTTCGCACGCAACGAAGAATGTGGGCTGCGCTGCGTCTATCACGGTTGGAAATTCGACCGCGCCGGCAATTGCGTCGACATGCCGTCCGAACCTGCCGGCACCACGCTGCAAGCCAGGGTGAAACTCGTCGCCTATCCCTGCTTCGAACAAGGCGGCGTGGTGTGGGCATATATGGGCCCGAAGGACAAAGAGCCGCCGCATCCCGATTACGAGTGGATGCGCGCGCCGGACTCGCAGCGCCATGTCTCAAAAACCTTCGAAGGCTGCAATTATTTGCAAGGACTGGAAGGCGGTCTCGACACCGCGCATTCCTCGTTCGCGCACAACAACAATCTCACATCCAAAAACGAACTTCGCCTGCGCGATAAGGCGCCTCGCATCGAAGTCGAACGCACCGATTATGGCTACACCTATTCATCGCATCGCAGCCTGGGCGACGACGGCTTCTACGTGCGCGCCTATCATTATTTCATGCCGACCGGTCAGCAGCGCGGCCATGTGCGCACCTGGGATGGCAAGATGACCGCTGTGCCGCGCAATTTTGGACACATCTGGGTGCCAATTGATGACGTCACTACCTGGGTCTACAATATTCACTACAATTGCGATCCGCACGTACAGCTGACGCCGGAATTGATCGCCGAGCACGAAGCGGAATTTGGCCGTGCGCCGGAAGATATTATTGCCGGCACGTTTCGCCTGAAGCGGAACCGCTCCAACGATTACATGATCGACCGCGCCGCGCAGAAGACGAAGACGTTCACCGGCATCGCTGGCGTCAACACTCAAGACTTCGCGCTGCAGGAAAACATGGTGCAGGGGAACATGGAACCGATCTGCGATCGTTCGAAGGAATTCCTCGGCACCAGCGACAAGGCCATCGTCGCCATGCGCCGTCTCCTTCTTGAAGCGATTGCTGTGGTGGAAGCAGGCGGCGATCCGCGCGGGCTTAATCCGGCAAGCCATCGTTCGGTGCGGGCCTGGGACAATATCGTGCCGACGGGCGCCGATTGGCAAAGCGTGCTAGCGCCTGATCTGATGACGCAATGGTAGAGCGACGCCTATGCTGACACCGGAAGAAAACACCAAAATTACGCGCGTCGGACGCGGCACGCCGGCCGGCGAACTATTCCGGCGCTATTGGATTCCCGCATGCCTTTCGACGGAATTACCCGAACCCGACGGCGCGCCCTTGCGCGTGCGCCTTCTGGGGGAGGACCTCATCGCGTTCCGCGACAGCGACGGAAATCCCGGTCTCGTGGACGCTTATTGCCCGCATAGGCGCGCGCCTCTGTTCTTCGCGCGCAACGAAGAATGCGGATTGCGCTGCGTCTATCACGGCTGGAAATTCGACCGTCACGGCAATTGCACCGACATGCCGTCGGAGCCCGCGGGCACGACGCTGCAAGCCAAGGTCAAGCTGCCCGCCTATCCGACTTACGAAAAAGGCGGCGTGGTGTGGGCCTATCTTGGGCCCAAGGAATTAATGCCCGACGCGCCTGACTATGAGTGGCTGCGCGCGCCGCCAGAGAAGCGCAACGTCTCCAAGACCTATGAAAACTGCAATTGGCTGCAAGGGCTCGAGGGCGGCCTGGACACGGCGCATTCTTCCTTCGCGCACAACAACCATATCGGCAACACGGATGTGCTGCGCCAGCGCGATCGCTCGCCGCATATCGATGTCGAACGCACCGATTACGGCTATTACTATGTCTCGACGCGCGACATGGGCGACGAAGGCAATTATCTCCGCGTCTATCATTACGTGATGCCTGCGCAGCAGATGCGCGCCAACGTCATGGGCTGGTTCGGCGGAAAAAACGTAGTGCCGCGTCTCGACGGGCATGTTTGGGTGCCGATCGATGACCATTCCACCTTTGTCTACAATTGGAATTGCGCGTACGACGCCACCATTGAGATGAGCGACGAATGGAAACTGAAGCGCGAATCCGAGATGGGACGCGGTCCCGACGAAATGATTCCGGGGACTTTCCGTCTGAAGCGCAATCAATCGAACGACTACATGATCAACCGCGCCAAGCAGAAGACCCAAACCTTCACCGGCATTGAAGGCATCAACACACAGGATTTCGCGCTGCAGGAGGGCATGGGCCCGATCTGCGATCGCTCCAAAGAATTCCTTGGCACCAGCGATAAGGCCGTTGTGGCGATGCGCCGGCTTCTCCTCGACGCGATCAACGTCGTTCAAAACGGCGGACAGCCTAGGGGCGCCGACGCCCGCACCTATAGAACCGTGCGCCCGCACGACCGCATCATTCCCAAGGGCACAAACTGGCGCGACATTTTCGAGAAGGAGCTGATTGCAAAATGGTGACGAGCGAAGAAAATTCCTACAACACAAAGCTCGTGCAGGATCAAACCTATGCGGGGCGCAACGTATTGCAGCTCGCCATAGCGCTGAGCGACAATCCACGCACACGGCCCATTATCGAAGGGCGCATCCCGGTTGAAGGCATTCGTCTGGTACCAACCACCTGCCACCCGTCCGAAATGTTCTGGCGTCAGCTCCGCTACGGCGATTTCGACCTTTCCGAAATGAGCCTGTCGACGCTTTCCATCGCGACCTCGCTTGGCAATCGCGATTGGGTAGGCCTCCCCGTCTATACGTTCCGCACGTTTTTCCACACGCAATGCATCGTCACCACGGCGTCGGGGATTCAGATGCCATCGGATTTGAAGGGCAAGCGCGTCGGCGTGCCCGAGTTTCAACAAACCGCCGCCATCTGGGCGCGCGGCGCGCTGGAACACGAATTCGGCGTGAAGCCGAGCGACATGAAATGGTTCATGGAGCGCAATGCCGACAAGAGTCATGGCACGTCCACCGGCTTCAAGGCGCCGCCGGGCGTCAGCCTCGAACAGATTCCGCCGACCAGCAGCATCGGCGAGATGCTGGTGAAAGGCGAGTTGGACGCCTGCGTGCATTACATCACCGACCAGAACCTGGTCGATCGCAGCCGCGTCGACATCTCGAAAGAGCCGGGAATCAAATATCTCTTCCCCGACCGCGCCGCGGAAGCCAAACGCTATTACGACAAGACAGGGCTGTTTCCCATCAACCACATAATGGTGATGAAGCGCGCGCTGTACGAAAAACACCCATGGGTGGCGCTGAACATCTACTCCGCCTTCGTCAAGGCGAAGGAGCAGGTGCGCAAAGAGGCGCAAGCCTGGATCGATATCAACGCCCAAGTCGGCGCTCTGGATGCCGACGCACAAGCCGCACTCAAGCGCGACGTGATGCCGTATGGGCTCAAGTCTTCACGCAAGGTTCTGGATACCGTGACCCAATATGTGCACGAGCAGGGTCTTGCGTCGCGCAAAGTGGCGTTGGAAGAAATCTTCGCGCCTAACACGTTGGATCTCTAAACCGCGCTGCCGAAACTTTGGGCACAAAGAATAACAGCTCTGTGCGTTTGGCGCGGCGAAGACCGTGCTAAACTCGCGCAGGATTTTGGGGAGAGCAATCGCATGAACAGACAGATCATTCTCGCCGCCATTGCGGCGACATTGCTGGGCACAGCGGCGGTGATGGCCGCACAAGCACCGGCGCCGTTGACACCTGACCGCATGAGCTTTTTCGTTACCGGCGAAAAACATAGCGGCAATCTCGGCGGCCTCGCCGGCGCCGACGCCATTTGCCAGCGGCTCGCGCAAGCGGCGGGTTCGCCGGCTACGCGCGTATGGCGCGCCTATCTGAGCACGCAAGGCACGCCGCAAACGCCGTCCGTGAACGCACGCGACCGGATTGGTAATGGTCCTTGGTTCAACTCTCGCGGCGTCATGATTGCCGGCAGCCTCGCCGATCTGCACGGCGATGTGCAGCGCGATTCAAACCTCATCTTTGTCGAAACGGCTTTGACCGAAAAAGGCGAGCTGGTTCCGGCGCGCGTCGGCCGCGCCGAAGGCGTCAACAATGAGCACGACATGCTGACCGGTTCGGATTCGCATGGCCGCGCATTCCCACCGGGCACAGCCTCAGCGGGCGGCGACCGCACCTGCAAGAACTGGACGTCGGACAGCGCCGAAGATCACGCCATGATCGGCCACCACGACCGCCAAAGCCAATGGAACACGTCGTGGAATTCCTCGCACACCACGGCGGGCTGCTCCGCCGAGGCGCTGGTCACCACCGGCGGCGCCGGGCGCTTCTACTGCTTCGCAACGAATTAGATTCGAGGGCGTACGGTCGGCGTGGAATAAACACGCTGGCCGTTCGCTGCGCGGAAACGCCGCCGCCGCTCACCCAGATTGCTACCGCTTCACCCCTTATAATTCTAAGCTGGCATCGGAATCCGGAGATTCGTCGCATGGCGGAGTCGCAGACCTACACAACCGGCGCCAAGGCAGCGCATTGGTCGATCTTCGTGCTGGTCGTCGCGCAATTCATCGCCGCCTGGACGATGGGGCCCCATGACGAGGGCCAGAAGGTCGATGCCACGTCCAACGTGCATGCTACGATCGGTGTGTTGATCATCATTCTCGCGACGTGGCGGCTGTTCACGCGGCTTTCCAATCCGGTGGCGCCTTCCACGCACATTCCACGCTGGCAGCAGATTGTCGGCTGGGCCACGCATCGCCTGCTCTATGTGCTGCTGATCGTCATGCCGGCGTCTGGCTTGCTGGCCGCATCAAACGAAGGGGCGATGTTTCAGCTTTTCGGAATCATTCCATTGCCGTCACTCGCCGCGCCGGATTCGGCGCTGGGCGAGTTCGGCGAAGAGACGCACGAAATTCTGGCAAATGTGCTGATGGGCGTTATCGCGCTGCACGTTGCTGCCGCGCTCTATCACGGCATATTTCGCGGCGACGATGTGTTGGAAAGAATGCTTCCGTAGACAAAAGCTATTCGGCGGGCGCGTGATCGTGCGACGCGCCCTTGCCAGCAAATAGCATAGCGCCCCCAAAGGCCACTGCGACCACGCCGATCACGCCCACGCCCATCCATAGTCCAGCGTTTTCCGCCCACGCCTCAGCAACAGGTGACGCCAGCTTGATGACGATGAAGGCGCCCACTGCCAGGCTGACCAGACCGACAGAGGTTGCCATGATGCGCGAGGCCAAAGCCGCGCGTCGGTCAGCGCGCCGGATCAACCGGGCGATCCAAAATCCGTTCAACCCGTCGGCCAGCATCATGCCGGCCACGAAGGCGCCCGCGACCAACAGCGTGTGACCGACGCTGCCGAACTGCGCCGCAGCGGCAGCGAATAAGGCCGCCTGCGAGATCGTGTCGAAGGAGAGCGCGAACAACATGCCCACGCCCATGATGACGAGTGGGTGCTCCACCGAGACCAACCGATTGAATAGCCGCGATTTCAGCCCGGTTGGCACGACCACATGATGATGCGGAGTGGTCCATACCGCATGTAAATTGAGAAAAGCGAGGCCCAGGAGAAAGACGACCGAAACGACCGTGCCGCTGAGTTCAAGCCAACCGGGCGTATGCCAGCGCGAAGCGGCAAACGAGGCACCCACGGCCACCGCTAAAACCACCAGCCCGTGGCCGAACGAAAACAGCGTGCCGGCGAAACTGGCGAGGCCTGGACGGTTGCCGGCGGCGCGGCGAGCCAGCCCATCGATCGTGGCCAGATGGTCGGCATCCAGACCGTGCCGAACGCCCCAGGCGAAGGCCAAGCCACAGATCACGAGAAGGGTTCCGGTCAGTTCGCCGTGCACTGGAGCGCCGTAAGAAGACTTCCACCAAGGTTCATACCCCCGTGCTGGCGGGAGTCAATATGCCGCGACCGTTCTCGCGATTTATTCAGCGTCCGGCTGGTTTTCTGGCGCCGCAGCGATGAAGGCAGGCAGGGCACAGCAGGCTGCATCGATGGATGCGAGCCTCGGCCAGCGGGCGATATCGGAGCCCCAGCGGCGGGCATTGGCGAGCTGCGGCACGAGGCAGATATCCGCCAGCGACGGCGCGTCTGTGTAGAGAAAGCGCGTGGCAGACCCGGTTGCCAGTTTTTCACAGGAATCCAGCCCCTCCTCCGTGACCTCGCGGGCCCAAAGATTCACGCGTTCCGCGCTGAGCCCTTCCTTTTTGCGCAGGCGCCGGAGCACGCGCAAATTTTGCACCGGGTGAATTTCGCACGCGATGGCATAGGCGAAGGCGCGAACCTGCGCGCGTTGATCGACGTCAGATGGCAGCAAAGGCGGCGTTGGATATTTGTCGTTCAGCCATTCGATGATGGCGAGAGATTGCGTGAGCACTGTGCCGCTGTCGGTCTCCAACGCAGGCACCAGACCTTGCGGATTGAGCGCCAAATAGTCCGGCGTGAATTGTTCGCCCCGGCGCACATGATGCGCCGCATACTCCACAGTGAGGCCTTTGAGATGGAGCGCGATGCGCACGCGATAGGCTGCGGAAGAACTGAAGAAGCTATGGAGGATCATGGCGATTCATCCGGCGCTGCCGAAAGAATCTACAGGTCCCATTTTTCGAACGAAAGAGAATGCCAAAAATAACGAACCCTCGCACCGGGGGAGGACCGGAACGAGGGCTCCCTTTGCCCAACCCGCTAAGCGGGTATTAGGCTGAATGCGGCATCACCAATATTGCGGCGCCTGATAATATTTGTAGGTCTCATTCCGGATAGAACTCGTGCCGTCGCCGGCAGTCAGTGCGTCGATGTCGTATGTCTTCGCTTCTTCGAGCTGGCTTCTTTCGACGTTCACGACATAGCCGCCTTTTTTTGGATCGAAGTCGAGCAACGACCAGGGAATGGGATGAAATTTTTCGCCCATACCGAGCACGCCGCCAAATCCGAGCACCGCAAATATGATATTGTTCGACAGTTTGTCTAAAACAACATCTTCAACGTGACCAAGCTTGTCGCCGTTCAAATCGTAAACCGGCGTGCCATTCACCTTGGACGCCAGAATCGCTTTTGTATGTCCACTAGCAGTACCCATTTTCTCTCTCCAAACAGTTCGCCACGGTAACGCCGTATTTCCGTAGCGGTTCCGGTGGCAATGTTTCGTTTTATTTAGAGAATGCGTGAGTGGGAGGGAGGAACCGCGCTTACGGAGCGCGATTTTAGAGAAAGGAACCCTGGGGAACTTTCGGGCGCCCACTCGCGTTTATACAGCGACACATAATACGTGGAGAGACACATGCTCCGGTGGGCTTTTATATTTCTGATACTCGGCATCGTCGCAGGCGCGCTTGGTTTTGGCGGCGTTGCGGGCGCGGCGGTCGGAATCGCGAATTTCCTGTTCTTCCTATTTATCATTATGTTCTTGGTGACGCTTCTTCTCGGCCTCACCATCTACAAATCGGTGATTAGATAGCGATTACTCGCTATGACCAACATTGGGCGGCGCCTTCACTGGCGCCGCCTGCGCCGACACCACAATGGATTTGATATTCACGAATTCATGAATGCCGAAGCTGGAGAGTTCGCGCCCGTAACCGCTCTCCTTGACGCCGCCGAAAGGGAGTTTCGGATCGGAAACCACCGTTCCATTGACGAAGACCGATCCCGATTCAATTCCTTCCACCGCGAGCCTTTCACCGAGAGCAAGATCGGCAGTGAAGACACCGCCGCCTAGCCCGAACGGCGAGTCATTTGCGATGCGCAAGGCATCATCGACATTTTTAGCTGAGATAACCGCCGCAACAGGCCCGAAAATTTCTTCGTCATAGGCAGGCATGCCTTTGGTCACATTGGTGAGAACTGTGGGCGGGTAATAGGCGCCTGGACCGCTCGGAATTTGTCCGCCGCTCAAAAGTTTGGCGCCTTTGGCGATGGAATCGACAACCTGCTTGTGCAGCTCATCGCGCAAATCGTGGCGTGCTAATGGGCCGATATCGGTCGTCTCAATCATCGGATCGCCCATCTTCGCGGCATTCATGTTTTCAACCAAGAGCGTCTCAAAGCGCGCGCGCACTTCTTCCAACACAATGAATCGTTTGGCGGCGATGCAGCTTTGCCCCGTGTTGACCAAGCGCCCTTTAGCGCAGGCGGCTGCGGCGAATTCGAGATCGGCATCGCCGAGAATGAGATAGGGATCCGAGCCGCCAAGCTCGAGCACGGATTTTTTCAGAAGCGATCCCGCCTTCGCCGCTACCGCGCGGCCGGCAGGCGTGCTGCCGGTCAACGTAACGGCGCGCACCAATTTGTGCTCGATGATGTCCGCGACATCGCGGCTGCCGACCAAAAGTGTGCGGAACAAATGTTCCGGAAACCCCGCCTCGCGAAACAGATTCTCGATACCGAGCGCGCAACCTGGAACATTGGATGCGTGCTTAAGCACGCCGGCATTGCCTGCCATCAAAGCTGGTGCAGCAAAGCGGAATACTTGCCAAAAGGGAAAATTCCACGGCATTACGGCAAGCACGACCCCGATGGGCTGAAACGCGACGAAGCTTTTCTTCGGCGCGGGTTCCACAATTTGTGACGCAAGAAAGCGCTCGGCGTTGTCGGCATAATATTCGCACCCCAGCGCGCATTTCTGCGCTTCGGCAATCGCGTCCTTAATGGGCTTTCCCATTTCTTCGGTCATTAGCCGACCGAATTCGCGCGCCCGCATTCGCAAAATGCGCGCGGTCTGCCGCATGGCGCCCGCCCGCGTCGCGAAATCGGTCTTGCGCCATTCGAGATGCGCCGCATGCGCCGCTACGACGGCTTCGGACCATTCCTCTTTCGACATTCCGGGATAGGAGCGGCCGATTTCACCAGTGGCAGGATTGACGACTTCAAATTCCATCGTGTGTCTCCACATGCGAAGCGACGATCACGGCAATCTATTTCTTCGTCAGATCCGTCAGGCGCAAGGAACTGACCACGGCACCCAGAACCGCGAATGCAACCGCGAGCCAGAGCGCGACCACAGGCGCCGCATTCGCAGCCAATACGCCGAACAGGATCGCGGTGAACGCCGCGCCAACGGACTGCCCTAGAAGCCGCGCCATGCCCTGCATACCGGCGGCGCCGCCACTGCGCTCGCGCGGGGCGGAGGTGATCATGGTCCGGTTATTGGGCGACTGGTAGAGTCCAAATCCCATTCCGGTCAGCGCCATGCGCCAGGCGATATCGAGAATGCCGGCATGCGGCGGCAGCAGCGCCAAGGCCGCCAGCCCCGCGCCAAAACCGAGAAGTCCCAAGAGACCCAAAAGCCCCGCGGGATATTTGTCGGAAAGGCGTCCGGCAATCGGCGCGAGCAGGCTCGTGCCGATGGGCCACGGCGCCATCAAGAGACCCGTCTGTACAGCGGTGCGGCCAAGATTGGTCTGCATGAAAAAGGGCAGTGAAATGACGGCAAGAGTCTGCGCCACAAAGGAGCAGATTGATGTTGCAATCGAGAGCGCGAATATCGGAATACGCAGGAGATCGACCGGGAGCAAAGGCGCCGTTGCCGACACCTGCCGCCGGAGCAGAAACGCGCCGCTGAGAATGAAAAAACCGATCTCAGCCGACAGCAGCCACATGCTGCCGCCGCGCCCCAGCGTATCGACGAACAGAATGAGAAGCCCGAAGGCCGCCGCGCTTAAGGCCGCGCTGATGTAATCGAACCGCCGTCGCTGACGTGGACTATCCGGAAACGCCCAAATCCCGATCGCGAACGATGCGATGCCGATCGGCACGCTGACCGCGAAAATCCAGCGCCAAGGCGCCACTGCTAGAATACCGCTGGCGATTGTCGGGCCGGCAGCCGCAGCCACAGCCAGGACCAGCGCGTTGAGCCCGATGCCCTTGCCGAGCATCTCCACCGGATAGGTGAAACGCACCAGTGCCATGTTCACGCTCATCAGCCCGGCCGCGCCGAAACCCTGCAGCACGCGTGCGAGGACGAGAGATGTCAGGCCGTCGGAAAGCGCCGACACCAACGACGCAACCGTGAAGACGACAAGCCCGCCAAGATAGATGCGGCTATAGCCGAATATGTCGCCCAGCGCCGCCAGAGGCAGCAGCGACATCATGATGGTCACTTGGTAGGCGTTGATGATCCAGATCGCGAAAGACGGCTCGACGTTCAAATCGCGCGCAATGGTCGGCAACGCCACGCTGATCATCGACTGGTCGATGACCGATGCCGCCAGCGCGAACCACATCGCCACAATCGCCCATTGGCGGCGTGGCGATGGCAGGCCGTTGGGAATGGCGGATGGAGGCGACATGGGCATTCGCTGCGGGTGTTAGACCTGCCGGGGGGACGGCTGGACGGACCCCGGTCCGCCCATACTCAGGAATACCTATTCTCTCCGCGAAATCGACCCCAATTCACCGGAACTGAAAAACAGGCGCTAAACTGAGGCGAGATCCGTCCCTGACAGAGGGCTGGTCCTATGCTAGCTTGCCGCCAACTTTGGAGGAGAAACCACATGAAACGCATTCTTTTCGCTTCCGTTTTGCTGGCTGGCGCTATGGCGCTTCCGGCCTATGCCGCACTGACCGTTGGCGCCAAGGCGCCGACCTTCGCCACGCAGGCTTCGCTGGGCGGCAAACACATCGATTTCAACATGGCGGACGCCCTGAAAAAGGGCCCCGTGGTCCTTTATTTCTACCCGGCCGCCTTCACCATGGGCTGCACCATCGAAGCCCATGAATTCGCCGAAGCGACCGACGAATTCGCCTCCATGAACGCCACCGTTGTGGGCGTCTCCGCCGACAATCTTGAGACGCTGGATCGCTTCTCGGTCGAAGCCTGCCGCAACAAATTCGCCGTGGCGGCCGATCCGCAAGCCACGGTCATCAAATCCTATGAAGCCGAGAACACGCAGCGCCCTGGCCGCGCCGCGCGCATCTCCTATGTGATCGCGCCGGACGGCAACATCCTGCTGTCCCTGCAGAGCAACGATCCCATCGAACACGTCACCAAGACCAAGGAAGCGGTGAAGGCCTACAAAGCCGCCCACCCGTAAGTCCGTAAGTCTTAACGTACAGACTAAACGCGCGTCGGATGTTCCGGCGCGCGTTTTGTTTTGCGGCCAACGCTACGGTGTGGGGCTGAGTATTTTTTCGATGGTCCAGCACTCCATCGCGAGCGGAAATTTCGGGTTCTCCGGTTGGTAGCGCAATGGGTATGATTCCGGGAATCTACAATTCAGAGAATTGAGTTTCCCCTGCTGGCTTCCGTATGGCGCATAGGCAGATATCTCGACCATCTGACGCTGCTCGACAATCGAAAGCCAATCTTTGTTCTCTGCTGTCCGAAAGGGTGGGTCCACTAACGGTAAGATTTGATCGTTCACAAAAATCGCGAATTCTTGGATTCTGCCCTCAAGCCCAGGCGCGCAAGCGACCGCTTCGGGCGAGATTGCGTGCAGACACAGGCCTTTCACCACAATCTCGACGCTATCGTTTAACGTGCAATGATACGGGTTTTGTTCGAGTTCCTGCACTGTAAACGTATGCGGACTTTTTTCTACTGCCCCTTCCTTCGGATTGTAAATTCCCGAACTATGTAGGGAGAAGTAACTGATTTCCTGAACGCAACTGACCGTTAGAAATTGCTCATAAACGTCCGCGTGGGCGTGACGCGGAAACCAGAGCACAGCTCCAAACAGGAAAAGCGCGGACAGTAATAAGCCAGTTCGATGCATAGCAGGAAACAATCCGATTTCGCCTCGCCACGCTTGCACAGGTAGAATTACCAACCACTGAACTTTGTCTTATCCAAGGCCTTCTTGGGCATTCGCATGGCTTCCAAGGACCGCCGTAGTAGGAACCAAGCTACCGTATGAATTGTACGGTAAGCATGCTGGCGCGCGTTTTGTTTTGTACTTGATTTGTTTGCAGGCAAAACGAATCCGTGTTGCATTGCGCCCCGTTAGTGGGGGCATGCATGTGTAACCGTATGGTGCGTTCGAGCGAGTCTGCCGCGATCTGCGCGCGATTTTCCGTTCGTACCCGGCCCCTCCCCGCGATCTCCACAAGCTGGAATGTGCGTCCCCGCGACGCGCTGCCGGTGATTCGCCAAGGCGAAAACCGGCGCCGCGAACTCGCCTTCCTCAAATGGGGGCTTGAGCTCGACCACCACGCGCTCAGCACGGTGGATGGCGTTATCGTTGCCGTGACGGCGCTTGAACTTCGCCGCGCGGCGCTCCTGCAGGATCTCTTTTCCACCAATCGCTGCATCGTGCCGGCGGATGCGTTCTATGCCGGCCCGCCCCAGCACGCCCGCGGCGGCCATCATTGGGCCTTCGCGCTGGACGATTCGGGCATCATGGGTGTCGCCGCCATGTGGCTGCCCCACGCGGACGGCACGGACCGCTGCGCCATCATCACCACCGGCCCTAACGAATCGCTTGCGCTCGTGGACGAACGTATGCCCGCCATCCTCTACCGCGAGGACGAGCGCGCCTGGCTGACGCCGAGTTCCAACCCCTATGCGGCCTACAATCTGATCATGCCCTACCCGGCCGAAATGATGCGCGGCTGGCCGGTGGCGAAGGCCAGGGAATCAAGCCTTCTGGACGGGCCGGAATTGTTGCGCCGCGTGGCCTGATGTGTTCCCTATCGCCGCGAACCAGCGGCGAGATTCCCATGCACGGCGCACCTGACCTCGGAACCCATTGGCACGAGCCCGGCAAGGGCCAACAGGCCGGCTTCGGCAAATTCCTGCGCCCGCAAATGCCCTACGACGCCTTCATGGAGGCGGAGGGCGTGCCGCTCTATCGCGGTATCGGCGTGAAACGCGCCCAAGACCTTCCAATGACGCCGTGGAAGCGACTGGGCGGGCGCGGCAGCTACATTCAGCTTTACGGCACCGAAGGGCTGTGGGGCCAATACGTGGTCGAGATTCCCTCGGCTGGCGCGCTGAACCCGGAGAAACATCTCTACGAGAAACTCGTCTTCGTGGTCGAAGGGCGCGGCTCGACCGAAGTGTGGCAGGACGGCGAAACGAAGAAGCACGTCTTCGAATGGCAGAAGGGTTCGATGTTCGCCATTCCGCTTAACGCCAATCATCGTTTCGTCAACGCCACCAATGCGCCGGCCATGCTTCTCTGCGGCACCACGGCGCCGAATGTGATGAACCTCATGGACAACCCGGCTTTTATTTTCGGTTGCCCGTTCAATTTCACCGACCGCTTCTCCGGCGCTGCCGATTATTTCAAGGCGAAGGACGACATTCTTCCCGATCCGATTCGCGGCCTTGCCATGCGGCGCACGAATTTCGTGCCTGACGCGGTGAATTGCGAACTGCCTTTGGACAATCGCCGCTCGCCCGGCTATCGCCGCGTCGAGCCATCACTGGCCGGCAATCGCTTCTATGTCTGGATCGGGCAGCACGAAACGGGGCGCTATTCCAAAGCGCATAAGCACGCCTCCGCCGCCGTGCTCGTGTGCCTCAAAGGCAAGGGCTACACCTACACGTGGCCCGAGGCGCTCGGCACAAGGCCGTGGGAAGCCGGCAATGGCGATAAGGTCATGCGCCAGGAATACGAAGTGGGCGGCATGGTTTCGGCAGCGCCGATGAGCGGCGACTGGTTCCACCAGCATTTCGGAACGTCGAAAGAGCCGTTGCGCATTTCCGCATGGCACGGGCCCAATAATCAGCGCGCACGCAAGCCGGGACGCCCCGGCGAGGAGCTGATGGATTACGGCGCCATCAATTTGAAGCATGGCGGCTCCGCGATTCCGTATAGCGAGGAAGACCCCGCCATTCGCAAAGAATTCGAAGCGCAATTGAAGCGCGATGGCGTGACCAGCCGCATGAATGAATCCTTCTACACCGAAGGCGGCGACGACGGACTTGGAAATGTGATGTAGGGGACGGGAATCTTCCCTCGTCTGCTGACATTCAAAAACGAGATTTCGGCATGACCCTCATTCTTTCCAATGAAGACGCCGACAAAATCCTCAACATGGGCGACGTCATCGACGCCTTCGAACATGCCTATGTGGAATTGCGCGAGGGTCACGCCACCACACGCACGCGCTCCAATTCCTTCACGCAGACGAAACGCCCCGACGCGACCTACAGCCTGAAATCCATGGACGGCATTGTGCCCAGCCTCGGTGTCGGCGCGGTGCGCATCAATTCCGATCTCATCACCTCACCGAAGGACGGCGGCAGCGAGCGCCGCGTCAAAGTGCCGGCCGCTCCGGGTGGCCGCTATGTCGGGCTCATCATGCTGTTCTCTTGCGAGAACGGCGAACCGCTGGCGATTTTCCCCGATGGCGTTTTGCAGCGCATGCGCGTGGGCGCCGCGAGCGGACTGGGCGTTAAATATCTTGCGCGTGAAGATGCGAAGACCGTCGGACTTCTCGGTGCCGGCTGGCAGGCAGGCGCACAATTGATGGCCGCTTGCGCCGTGCGCAAGGTTGAAACCGTGCGCGTGTTCAGCCCGACAAAAACCAATCGCACAGCCTTCGCGCGCGAATGGAGCGAGCGGCTCGGCGTGAATATCATCCCGGTCGATAGCCCGGAAGCGGCGATGAAAAACGCCGATTTGGCGCTCTGCGCCACCAATGTGCTGGAGCCGGTGTTCTTTGAACGCTGGGTGAAACCCGGCATGCATTTGTCGTCGATCAAACGGCCTGAAATCGAAGTCTCCGCCGTGCGGCGCGCCGATATCATCGCGGTACATAGCCGCGACGGCAAACCGATTCTGGTCGTGGCGAAAGATGTCCATGTCGCCGAAGCGGAGCAGGACAAAGGCAAGAAGGAAGACCGTATCGATTATTCCACGCTGCCGACGCTGCCGGATTTGATTTCCGGCAATGGGCCGAAGCGCACATCGCCCGAGCAGATCACCTGCTTCCTCAACAATATCGGGCTTGGCTTTCAGTTCGCGGTGACCGGTGGCGTCTTCTACAAGAAAGCGCTCGCCGCCGGCCTCGGCCACAAACTTCCGACCGAATGGTTCACCGAAGACGTACATCCTTAGGGGCGGAGCACGTCTTCGACTTTCGCGTTACGCCGCGATGGCGGTCGGCACCAATTGCGCGATGCGTTTATTGGCAACAGCGAAACCATTGGCGACCGCTTCCGGACCCATATTCAGCCCTTCGACATAGACGAAGGACACATCGGTGAGCCCAAGAAAGCCAAGCAAACCGCGCAAATAGGGTTCCTGAAAATCCATTGCCGCGGCGGGTCCGCCATTCGCATACAAGCCGCCGCGCGCGGCAACGATGTAGACCTTCTTGCCTTTCAACAGGCCTTCCGGTCCGGCCGCGCTATAGCGGAACGTGCGGCCCGAGCGCGCGATATGATCGATCCAAGCCTTCAGCTGCGACGAGATGGAAAAATTATACATCGGCGCGGCGATGACGATGGTGTCTGCCGCCTCCGCTTCGCCGATCAGCGCGTCGGCCAATGCGACCCGCGATGTTTGCGCAGCATCCCGCTTCTCCGCCGGCGTCATCAGCGCGCCTAACGTGTCGCCGTCGAAATGCGGCAATCCGGCGACATCGCGCGTCGTTACCGATGCGGCGCCTTCCGACAATTTCAGATTGGTCAGAAGATCAAGCGCCACGGTGCGCGATTTGGAATTCTCGCCGAAGATGCTCGAAGTGACGAAGAGAATATTGCTCATGACACACAGCCTTGGTTCCCGTTTCGAGAGGTAAGGTGGCGCCCCGCGGGGTTTTGCGGTATTCCTTATAATCGAAACAAAATGTTAGGCAGGATCAAACAATGCGCGGCACCCAATTTGCCGAGCTTTCGGCCTTTGTGACGGTGGCAGAGCAGAAAAGCTTCACAAAAGCGGCCAATGAGCTGGGCATTTCGACCGCCACGCTTAGCCAATCGATCAAGAGCCTGGAAGACCGTCTTGGTGTACGCCTGCTTAACCGCACCACGCGCAACGTCGCGGTCAGCGATGTGGGTGAGCGGCTTTTGGCGCGGCTGCGCCCGGTGCTGAACGATTACGAAGCCGCGATTGAATCGATCAATGATTTTCGCGATCGCCCGTGCGGCATGCTGCGGCTCACCGTGCCGCCGCCGGTGGCGGAGTTTCTGCTAGCGCCATTGCTCGCGCGTTTTCTCAAACAATATCCGGAGATCAAGATCGAGATTTCCGCCGATATGGCGCTGACCAATATCGTGGAAGAACGCTTCGATGCCGGCGTGCGCGCAGGCAAGCGGGTGGAACGCGACATGGTCGCGGTGAAGATCAGCGAGAATTGGCGCCTGCAAGTGGTGGCTGCGCCGTCTTATCTCGCCAAGCACGGCACGCCGATTCATCCGCAGGATTTACGCACCCACAATTGCATCGGCTTTCGCTTTCCGCGCGGGCTCGTGCCGTGGAGCTTCGAGAAAAAGGGCAAGCGCCTCGACGTGGCGGTGCAAGGCTCCGTCATCGTGAACGATGCGACGCTCGCGGTTCGCATGGCCATGGACGGCGTTGGCGTTCTTTATTTCGCGGCGGCCTATATGGAAACGCCGGTCGCGCAAAAGAAACTCGTGCCGATTTTGGAGGATTGGATGCCGCCAGGCGACGACCTCTATCTCTATTATCCCAGCCGGCATCAGAACCCCGCAGCGCTACAAGCCCTGATCGACTTCCTGAAAGCGGCAATGAAGGAGCGGAAATAGGCCTCGATTCGGTGCGCTTCGCGCCCACGCATGTGTGATCGGGCGGGCGCTCGAAGGTTTGCAGTCTCCCGGTTCCCGCTGTATCCATGCGATTGAGACTAGATGTCGTTCCGGCGCTCAGTTGCCGGCAAGTCAAGGGGCCTGCCATGAAAACCACCTCATCTGTTGTGATCGCCCTCGCCGCTTTTGCGGCCTTCGCCGGCAGCGCCAATGCCCAGGTGACGACCAAGCCCGCCGGAAAGCTCTTTTTCGAAGGCGATATCGTCAAACACAACATCATGGGTCAGCAGGGCCCGTTCTGCGTGCTGCAAAGCCAGTTCAAGCGCGGCGAAGCCGTCGCCTGGCGCATGCGCGTGATACAGGCCAACGGCACGGTTGCCGACAACACAGTTTTGAAAAGCCTCGAGGTCGAGCTCGGCAACGGTCAGAAAATTGCCCTCACCTATGGTCCGCACGGCATGCCGCCGACTGATTTCTTCTGGGCCGAGAGCTGGCAAATTCCGGCGGAATTCCCGACCGGCTCGCTGGGCTACAAGGTGCACGCCACCATGCAGGACGGCAGCGTCGTCACCTGGCAACCGTTCACCCGCGCAGCTTCGCAGCTCGTCGTCGTTGCCGGCGCGCCGGCCATGGCGGCTCCTACTCCCTAAAGCTTTTAACGTGGAGGGTTTCATGACGAACGGCGGCTCACGGCTCGCTGGCCTTATTGGCATGCTCTTCGCGGTTGTTCTTGCGGCACAACCGGCTTCCGGGGCCCCCGCCTCCGCCTTGGGCCCCAAGGTTCAAGGGGGCCAAGCGAGCGGCGGCTATGTCGGCAAGCTCGATGTCGCGCCGCTGCACGGCAAAGCGGGTGATCCCTTCACGCTCAGCGCCAGCGGCCTTCCGCCCAATCAGGAATTCCAGCTGATCTGGCGCACGGTCGATGGGAAGTGGAATATCGACGGCCCCTATTATAAGGGGCGTGAATACGTTCCGGTCGATTATGAAATGGCGAAACTGCGCAGCGATGCGCAAGGAAATTTACGCGGCAATTTCGTAACGCCCGACGATTTCGGCTTCCTCCATGACATCGTGCTGCAGCAAGGCACGCGCGTGATGACGCAAGTGGCCTATTCGGTAGATATGACGGTGGAGGCGACGCCGAAAAGCGGTCCGGTCGGCACACCGATCACGGTCCAGGTCAAAGGCATGGGTTGGCAGACGCAGTTCAATTCCTGGCATCTGCTCTACGACAACCACATCACCGGCTGGATATCGACCGTCACGACACACGGTTTGGCGAGCTTCACCATCCCTGCCACCGGCAATGTCGGCGACCACATTTTGGAAGTGCATCACGGGCAATTCACCTTCCCGTATCGCAACACCCAGCAGAGCCCCAATCCGGACCGCCCCACCTTCGCGGTGCCTTTCACCATCACGGCCGGCGCGCCGGTTCTGCCCATCGCGGCGGATCGCCAAGGCCAGACGAATGTCCGCGTGCTACCGCCGCAAGGCGAGCTTATTTCCGCCCCACGTTTTTCAGGCGTTGGCGAACCGATCAAGGTGAGCGGCACAGGGCTCACGCCGGGCCGCAACTACACGCTGAATTGGACGCGCGTTGTCGGCAATCGCATCGACGGGCAAGGCTGGGCGGATCATTCGATTCCAGTCGGCGAAGCCAAGGCCGGCGCGGACGGGCGCATCGAATTCAACGTCGCCACGCCGGATGATCTCGGCGGCACGCATGGTCTATGGATCGAACACAATGGCGGCAAGAAGCTCGGCGCGCATCTGATCAAGACGACATCATTTCCGCTCAGCGTGGCGCGCGGCCCTGTCGGCACCGATGTAAAAATCCATTTGAAGGGCGTTGGCTGGACCGAAACCGCCAACATCATGCATGTGGTCTATGACAACACGTATATAGGCTATTCCTGCGCCTTCAACAGCCAGGGCGATATCGAGATTTTCCTGAAGGCCACTGGCGCGCCGGGCTGGCATTTCATCGATCTCTATCCCGGCATTTACAAAGGCACAGAGACGGATCTCAGCAATTACCGGATGCCGCAGCTCACTTATGCAGCGGATCATCCGGCCGAAGATTTGCCGGCGATCCGCTACGCATTTGAAGTGATCGCAGACTAGCCGCTTCGCTTAGAGAGTCGAACCTAGGCGGCCCATTTTTCCGGCGTTGAAATCATTCACCGCCTGACGGATTTCAGCCTGGTAGTTCATCACGAACGGACCATAGCCGAACACGGGTTCGTCGATCGGCTCGCCGCTGAGGATCATCAATTTCGTATCCTCTTCCGCGTCGATGCGGATCGTCGTGCCGTCACGGCCCAACTCCACCAGCTCCGCTTCCTTCAGGCGTTTGCCGTTGATGACAATCGCACCCTTCATGACGAAGGCCAGCGTGTTGTGACCTGGCGTCACGTGGAATTCCGCTCCCTTGCCTTTGGCGAGACGCGTATCCCAGAGATCGATCGGCGTGAATGTGTTTGCCGGCCCCTTATGGCCGTTGAACGCACCCGCAATGACACGCACCGTTCCGGCCGAATCCGGCAACGCAACTTCCGGAATGTCGCCATTCAGAATGGTCTGATATTTCGGCGTCGTCATTTTCAACTTCGCGGGCAGATTGACCCAAAGCTGGATGGCTTCGAACGCGCCGCCGGACATGGTGAATTCAGGGCTGTGCATTTCCTCATGCACCAGACCCGAGCCCGCCGTCATCCATTGCACGTCGCCCGGCCCGATGCGGCCGCCGCCGCCGCTGGAATCACGATGCTCCACCTCGCCGCTATAGACGATGGTAACGGTTTCGAAGCCGCGATGGGGATGCTCGCCCACGCCGCGGCGCTGCATGGCCGGCTCGAAATGATGGGGGCCCGCATAGTCCAGAAGCAGAAAGGGCGTCACGGCGGCAGCGGTGTCGTAGCCGAACATCGTGCGCACGGGGAATCCGTCGCCCACCCAATGGCCTTGCGGCGTGGGACGGACATTCAGAACGGATTTGAGCGTCGAAGTGGCGCCAATCTCTTTCGAGGTGGCCTCTTTCGACGCGGTTTGGGTAGTGGTCGCAGTTTGGGACATAAGAGGGCTCCTTCTGCCCCCAACATGGTGCCTCAGTGCCCCGGTTAAAAGGGGCTATTCCGCTGGGGCCTGGGCCGGACGCGCCGCCGCCACTGCAGGCGCGCCGGCGTTGACGATTTTGATCATGGCCATGATGCCGAGATACGCCCCGCCCGACAGGAACATGTGCCAGAGAAAATGGGTGCCGAAGGGAATGGTCGCGCAGGCCGTCATGTCATAGGTGCGGAAACCGAGCGCCACTATGGCAGCACCGATGGTGCTGGCGCCGAGCATGGCTCCCGATTTGGAGACCGGAATGGTGCGCGCGATCAACAGCGCGCCGATGGCGATGATGGCGGGCATCATCGCGGCCCAACGGCCGAAGGCAAACATGTCGAGCTGCCGCATATATTGCGCGAGCATATAGAACCCGCCGAGCACGAGTCCCGCAGGTATCGTGCCCCAGAGGCGCCGCGCCCAGAAGAACACCATGGCGAAGAGAAAAAGCAGCCCCGGCGTGACGTCGAGCGTCAGCGCCCACGAGGTGCGCGTGCCGTGCCAGAGGAAACTGCCGGCGCCGTTCACAATCAGGAGCGCGCACAGTACGTAAAGGTCGTAAGCGCGCGGAGCTTTGCGGATCACCTGCCAGAGCGCCACGAAGCCGAAGAAAATGATGACGAGATTGGAATAGGTGTTCCACATCTCCGCCGGGAACACGCCTGGAACGAAGCTCAAGGTCTCGCAATAGATCGGTCCACGCGTGGTGGGCAGGCCTTGCATGTGGGACATTCCCCAAAGCTGAATGCGCCTATTCTACATGCAGACGCGCTAGCACGTAAGCACCCCCGCCTTGAAGCGGGGGCCAAGCTCTGCCTTCAATGGCGCCCCGGAGGAATTCATTTCATGGCCGCTTTCCATCCGCGCCTGTTCGTAATTCTGGCGTCGCTCTCGCTGCTCGGCTGCGCCGCAGCTGGGGGCTTGCCGCGCGCCACGACCACGGAAGAGCGCCTGCGAATGATCCCACTTGCCGGCGCGCCCGTTTCGCGGTCCGTCACCATCCATTGGAGCCGCGAGCAGATTCCCTTCATCGAGGCCGAGACCGACCGCGACGGCGCCTTCGCGCTCGGCCTGGTGCACGCGCATTTGCGCCTCGGCCAGATGGAAATCTTGCGCCGCGTGTCGCAAGGGCGCATCGCCGAAATCGCGGGGCCGATGGCGCGCATGCGCGATATCGAACAGGCGTTGCGCATTCTCGATCTCGGGAAAACCTCGAATGAGGTCTATGCGCGCATGGCGCCGGGGCCGAAAGAATTTCTCGATGCGTTCGCGGCGGGCGTGAACCACTATCAGAAGAACGTCGCGGTGATACCGCATGAATACGCACTGCTCGGCATTGCGCGCGAGCCATGGACACCGCAGGAATTCCTGACGCTCGGGCGGCTCGCTTCCGTCGATGTGTCGTGGTTGGTGTGGATGCGCCTCTTCACTTTACGCGACCGCCCCGATTGGCCGGAGCTGTGGCGCCGCGCACTGGAAGGTGGCACCGCTTCTGCACCATCTTTCACTTTCGCCGAAAACAAGGCGCTGCAGGATCTCAACAATATTCTAGCGACGACGGCGCGCACCGGCTCCAACAGTTTTGCGGTGGCCGGCAGCAAAACGCGTAGCGGCGCCGCCATCATCGCCAGCGATCCGCATCTCGGCGTCAGCCTGCCCAATCTGTGGCTGCTCGCGGGATTGAAAACGCCCACCTATCACATGGCCGGCCTCATGGTGCCGGGGCTGCCTTTCATCGCAGTGGGCCGCAATCCGGAGATTGCCTGGGGCGGCACGAATTTGCGCTCGGCCGCGAGCGATCTGATTGATGTTTCCTCATTGCCCGCGGAGCAGATCACCACACGCGAGATTCCCTCCCGCGTGCGCTTCTGGACCGACCGCACCGTGCAGGTGCGTGACACGCCTTATGGGCCGATCCTTTCCGACGCCGCGATCATGCCGAAGCGCGACGGCGAGGTTTTCGCGTTGAAATGGATCGGCCATCGTCCGTCTGACGAATTCGGCGCCATGCTGAACATGAACCGCGCGAAGAATTGGGAAGAATTCTGCACGAGCCTGGAGCCGTTCTCCGTCTCGGCGCAGAATTTCGTCTATGCCGATACACACGGCAATGTCGGGCAGCTCACCACAACGCATTTGCCGCGCCGTTCCGCCGAATTGCCGAAGGACATTGTGCGCCCCCTCGCCGATGCGGCGGCGTGGAACACGATTCTGACGTCGCGTGATTTGCCATTCACCTATCAGCCGAATGAAGGCTTCGTGGCATCCGCCAACAACAAACTGGCAGAGACGCCCTATCCAATTGGCTATTTCTTTTCCGGCGACGACCGGGTCTTGCGCATGCGCGAGGTGCTGGGCGCAGCCAACACGATGGGCATCGAAGATGTCCGGCACCTGCAGAACGACACCTATATGCGCCCCTCGGCGCGGCTGCGCGATGCGCTTGTGGCGCGCGGGCGCTCCATTTCGAATTTGACCGAAGAAGCGAAGGCATCGCTCGCCGCCATCGCGAGCTGGGATGCCCGCTACGATGCCGAGTCCAAAAGTGCCGTCGCGTTTCAGGCAACGATTGCGACCCTAGTGCCGCAGCTCGCCGATGCTACCGAGCGCACCATCATCGAAACCGGCGGCTCGGAGAACATCATCTATGCCGATATGATTGCGGCAGAAGCACCGGGCGCAACAGACCGCGCAATTGCCGATGCGCTCTCCGCCGCCAAACGCAGTATGGATGCGTATCCGAATTGGGGCGCCATGCACGCTCTACCTCTCAACCATCAATTCAGCATGCTGCCGGTCTTGGGCGGGCGCTATCGCTTCGGCGAAATTCCTTGGCCGGGTTCGAGCGAAACATTATGGCGTGCCGATCACGATCTTTCGGCCGAGAAGGTCACCGTCGGTTTCGGTGCGCAAGCGCGGCATATTTCCGACATGTCCGATCTCGACAGCAATTGGTTCGCGCTGCTCGGCGGCAATGACGGCTGGTTCAACTCAGCCAATTTCATGGACCAAATCGACGCCTTCCGCTCGGGCGCGCTGATCCATGTTCCGTTGCGCCTCGAAACCGTGCGCACGGAATTTCCACACAAAACTGTTCTGACGCCGTGATTGACGCCGCGCTCAAATTCTATTCGCGCCGCCGCCGCCAGACGCTTGCCGATGAGGATGCCGTCGCGGCACAGGAGCGCCAACTCCTCGCGCTTCTCGAAAAGGCGAAGAACACGAAGTTCGGACGCGACCACGGGTTCTCGTCCCTCCGCAGCGTGCGCGATTTTCAGCGCGCCGTGCCTTTGCGGCGCTATGAGGCGATGTGGAACGACTATTGGAAATCGCCCTTTCCCATACTCACCGATATTTCCTGGCCTGGAACCGTTCCCTTTTTCGCGGCGTCTTCAGGCACCACATCTGGCACATCCAAATTCATTCCGGTCAGCCATGAGATGAACCGAGCCAATACGCGCGCCGGGTTCGATCTTTTCGCGCATCATCTCGCGGCGCGTCCGAACAGCAGACCGCTTTCGGGCAAGACTTTTATGCTGGGCGGTTCGACTGCTTTGGTCGAGCGTGCTCCCGGCATTCATTCCGGCGATCTTTCAGGCATAGCGGTTCAGCGCCTGCCATGGTGGCTGCGCGGATTCACCTTTCCGCCGCCCGATGTGGCGCACGAGAGCGATTTCGAAAAGAAAGTGGAACGCATCATCGGTTTAACGAAGCGCGCGAATATCAGCGTTCTTGGCGGTACGCCGTCTTGGCTTTTGCTGCTGTTTCAACGGCAAGCTGCAAAGCTTGGACGCCCCGCACATGCTCGCGATCTTTATCCGCATCTCGAACTTCTTGTGCATGGCGGCGTCAATTTCAAACCCTACCGCGCGCGGTTCGAAGCATTCCTCGACGGGAAAGCAGAGCTGCGCGAAGTTTACGCCGCGTCCGAAGGCTTCATAGCGCTGCAAGACGAGACGCCCAACGACGGCTTGCGTCTGGTCGCCGATAACGGACTCCTCTTCGAATTCGTGCCGGTGGAGGAATTGGACAGCACAAGTCCCACGCGCCACACCATTGCCGATGCCGAAATCGGCGTGAACTACGCGCTGGTGCTCTCGACTTGCGCCGGTGCATTCGCCTATGTCATCGGCGACACCGTGCGTTTCGTTTCGAATGCGCCGCCGCGTATTTTGGTGACAGGCCGAACGTCGTATTTCATGTCGGCGTTTGGCGAACACCTCATCGGCGAAGAGATTGAAAACGCGTTGGCCGAGGCCGCGTCCAAGATCGGCATCACGATCACGGATTTTTCCGTGGGCGCCGAGTTTGTGCCGGCGCACCATCTTTATGTGGTGGAATTTTCAGAAGCGCCGTCCGCAACAGCTATCGCGCGCATGTCGGCGCGCATCGATGAAAACCTGCAAACGCGCAACGACGACTACCGCGCCCATCGCGGCGACACCTCTTTGGGCGCGCCGCAAATTCTGGCAGTGCCGCGGGGCACATTCGCCGCCTGGATGAAATCGCGCGGGCGGTTGGGCGGACAAAACAAAGTACCACGCGTCATCAACGCCGCGGAATTGTTCGCGGGCCTCAAATCATTCGTTGCAGAAAGAACGACACCGAAATGAGCGAGAGCACAAACAATGTTCTCGGCTGGAAGCTGGACCGCAGCGAGCGCGAGACTCTTCTGTCGCGCTTTCCGCCCCGCTACGCGAACATCGTCGCCGATCATGTCACGCTGATGAGCCCAGTGCCAGAAACCTGGCCGCTACCGCCGCCCGTAAGCGCCGCGATTATTGGCCTCAGCGATGACGGCACTGGCGTCGAAGCGATGGTCGTCGCGATTGACGGCAGCACTGCGCGCCCCGATGGCAGTGTCTATCACATCACCTGGTCGCTCGGGCCAAACCGCAAAGCTGTCGAAAGCAACGAAATCATCGCCAAACATCACTGGCGTGCATTCGGCGAAGCGATTCCCATTTCACTCACGCCAACGCGCTGGCCTTCCTCGCGTTAGCGCTTACTGCGCTGCGCCGCCGGGGCCGACGCCAGGTGCGCGTCCCGCCGCGCCAGCACCGTCGCCGGTCATGGTCACGAAGGACGGGAAGGTGCGGCCATTGTCCTGATAGCGCGGCACATTTCCGTTGGCGTCCAGCAAGGCCAGCGAGCCGGGAACGTTATAACCGGGAGGTGCGCCCTTCGGCGCCATGCTCACTAAAATGTAGAGCCTGTCGCTAAGGGCGTAGAGCTCGACAATGCTCTGCCGTCCGTCAGGCAATGTGATCTCCATCCGGAGGCCAGGCGCGCCTTGCAACTCTTGATAGATGTCGCGGGTCACAACTCCGGTCTTGCGCAAATCCCAGGCCGCGTTCGACAGGGCGCCACTCTTTTCGCTCGCAGGCCGCGCGGCATTGCGAAACGCGTCTTTGTCGGGTGTCAGCGCCGTGGTGCTCGTGTCAATCGCGGTGAGGACATAACGGTGACCATCGCGTTCTGAAATGTAGCGCCGCGCCATCCAGGGCGAGCCCTGAGCGGATTTGAAGGCGAACTCTTCCACGCGTGGTTGTGACGGCAGATTCAGCGCGAAAAGATCGGCGCGGTTCACATAATTGATCCAGCCGGCGGGCACGGGAGCGCGCGGGGCCAAAGCGGCGGCGGACACCAGTGGGACCTTCCCCGGAAATCCGGCGTCGTCGTAGCGCGGCACGCCGCCATTGGCGTCAAGAAATTCCATTGAGCTCTGCACGTCATAGCCGGGAACCGCGTCCTTCGGCGAAATGCATTCCTGGATGTAAAGAAAATTATAGTGCGTATGCATCTCGACAATGTTTTGGCGCCCGTCCGGCAAGATGATTTCCAGTTTGTGGCCGGGGATCACTTGCAATTGGTCATAGGTGTCGAGTGTCACCTGCCCGGTCTTGCGCAAATTCGTGGCCGCGAAGGCCATGGCGCCGCGCTTCTCGATTCCTGGGCCGATATCGCGGGACGGATCAGTGTTCGCGGGGAGAACAGAATTGCTCATGTCCACCACCGTCATCCGGTAGATGTAACCCTCGTACTCAACCGTGTAGCGCCTCGCCTTCCAAGGCGATTTATATTCCGAGGTATAAGTGAATTCCTCGATTTTCGGCTGGCCTGGCAGATTGATAGCGAAGCGGTCTTGCCGGTTCACATAGGTGGCCCAGGGGTCGTCCGCCGCCGACACGGGGTTCGCGAACAGAATCGCTAACGCCGCCGAGACGAGAATCGCAAACCGCATCATGACCTCCCTAAATCATTCCATTTTGGGCCGTCCTTAAGGCGCTGGCGGGCATTCCCGCTAAAACCCAACGGAGGCTCTCTCATCTAAAACCTTAGACCACGAACTTGGGTGAAACCATGCTAGAATGTATGGCAATAGCGGTACAGCCATGCCCCGCTTTTGGGGTATGTGTTTCGCCTCTAACCGCCTAATATTGTCACGAATTCGCTCGGGGAGCCATCAATGAAGCCCAGCCTGTTTGCGCTTGCAGCCTTCGCCACGCTCGCTTCCGCAGCCCCGGTAGCCGCGCATCATTCCCATGCGATGTATGACGCGTCGGGCGAAATTCAAATCCAAGGCGCCATTAAAGAGGTGCGCTGGGCCAATCCGCATGTGTGGCTGTACATCTATGTTGCGAATCCCGATGGCACGACCAAGGTTTGGGCATTGGAAGGCGCCGCCATCGGCCAGTTGCAGCGCAAAGGCTGGACCGGCGACATGCTGAAAGTGGGCTCCAACATCAAGATCAGCTGCTATCCCTTGCGCAGCGGCGGACCCGGGTGCCTCGGCGGCTATGTGCTGGCGCTTGACGGCCAGGATTTGCCGGCAACACATGAACGTCATCCGGGCCGCGAGTTCGACTGAGCTGTTCACAGCGACGTGACCTAGCGCGAGATTTAGGAGCAGGTCATGACGAGTTTTTCAAACGACGAGAAAGAGAAACGCGACGATCTGGCCAAGGCCATAAACCGCATCGCGCTCGGTGTTTTGATTCTGTTTCACACCCGCGCGGTGCTGTTGGGCGAACAGGCGATCCGCGACACGCTGATGGCGTGGGGCTTGCCGATCGAGCTCGCCTATACAGCGATCTTCTTCGAAGGCCTCGCGCCCATCATGGTCATCCTCGGGGTTTTTGCGCGCATCGGCGCCGGCGTGATGACGTTTTGGATGGTGCTGGCTTTTCTGATGGCGCATGTCCACACGGGCCATCTGTGGCAGCTCACCGAAAACGGCGTCAGCTGGCGAATCGAAGTGCCGCTGTTCTTCTTGGTGGGAAGCGTCGTCGTTCTGCTGCAAGGCGCAGGGCGCTACAGCCTGAACATCGGCGGCAAGTGGAATTGAGCATTGCATCTCATGGTTCGAGACGGCCGCTGACGCGGCCTCCTCACCATGAGGGTTAAACTAGTACCTCATCCTGAGGAGCGCGCGACGCGCGCGTCTCGAATGATGAATGGAAAGATTTAATCCCCGCCGGCCGAACCCGTTTTCACGCCGGGCTTGTACCATTCCGGATCCATACGCGACGGCACGCCCTCGCGCGCCAGATGCGCTTCGTATTCGGCACGGATGTAAGGATCTTCCATCGAATAGGGAATCGCAGTGCCGCCCTCGTCCATATCGATGGCGCCGAAATCGATCAGCTTCTCGCCGGCTTGCCCGGGATCGCGCGCCGGATGGTTCGGTCCGTACCACGCGGTGAGGCGCAATGCTTCTTTTGAAACGCCGAAATGTTGGTGGCACCAATTGGCGCCCCCCGGCGCAGCGGAAACAATCCCCACCGGCTCGTAATCGATGCGCTTCACCTCGGCGCCCTTACCCGCTTCCCATGGGCGCGGTCCCAGGCTCTCGGGCCACGTGTACGTGTAGCCTTTGCCCTTGATGCAAATGAGCATGACGCAAGACGAATGCGCATGCGCTTTGGAATAGCGCCCGGTCTGATGCTCACCGATCCAGAGATAAAAACTATTGCCCGTCATATTGGGTTCGATGCGGCGCGAGCCGGGCGAGCGGCGATTGTCGAGCGGCAGATCGCAATTCGCGATATCGGGAATGAAATTGGTGCTGCGCATGGCAAGCCCGCGCACCGGATCGGGCAGCACGTCGCCCTTGTATTTGTAGAAATCCGGCGCGTTCGAAAAGCGGTCGCCGAAGCGATAGGGATTGTCGAAAATTGCGCCGGTGTTCTTGATCAGATTAAGCAGATTCGGCGCCGTGTTTCCGGCCAAAAGCAAAGCCGGCGCGGAACTCGCGTTGACGATACGAAACCACGCATTCACCGGAATGGAAAACAGCGAGCCTTGTTGCCATTCGAAGACATGGCGCTTCTTCTCGTCGTCGAGCCAGACCTCTGTCGTGCCGCGACCTTCAATGACGTAATAGATTTCCTCGTAGAGGTGACGCATCGGATGCAGCGCGCCCGCACCCGGCACCTCGACAACGAAGGAGCCCCATTTGCCCTCGGTGCCATAAAGCTGAATGAAACTTCCTTTGCCGCCAGTGCGCTTCCACGGCTTCAGCGGCAGATTCTGTACTTTGGAAATACCAATCCCGCGAAAGACCGGAATGTCTTCCGACTCCATGAACACATCATAGGGCGATTTCGGACGTTCGAATTTACCGAAGCCGGCGCGATTGTCACCCGACGGTTCATGCCAATGGCTGTCGCGCCCTACGAGGTCGTGCATGGGCCTTCCTCAATCACTCGCAAACTCGATCACATTGCCATCAGGATCACGCACGAAGATAGCGACCGTCCCGCGCTTTCCGCTCAGCACGATTCCGGCTTCGTTGAGCGCGGCTTCCGCCGCTGCAACATCGGAAATCTTAAGCGCGAAATGCGTAATGCCTGCGTGCTTCTCCGCTACATCCATCAAAATATTAGGTTCTTTCGCCTGCGGCGCGTTGAGGATGAAATTCAGCTCCAGCCCCGAGGGATGATTCATCGCCGCCACCGGCTCCGGACCCGCCGGACCCCATGCGAATGTAAAACCGAGCTGTTCGTAGAAGGCGCGGCTGCGCGCCAGATCGTGCACACGAATGCCGATATGAGCGAGGCCCTTAACGAACGACATCAATACTCCGCGAACAAAAGGCCGGGGTAGAGCGTCACGCGCAAAGCCACTTGGAACAGCGCCCAGGTGAAGAGCGTCACCAAAACTGCGGCGAAGGCGGCAGTGGCATAGGTGCGCTTGCCGTGGAAACGCATGGAGCCGAAGACATAAAGCGGCGTCGCAATCAAAACGCCGACAAAAACCAGCATCGCGGTGTAAGCGGCGACCCAGAGCATGGCGCTGAGCTGCTTTGAAATGGGAAAGCGTTCTTCCGAAGCTTCCTCCGCCGAGGGATTGAGAAATTTCAACAGCGCGTGTCCGAACGGCGTGGAGGTGCGGGAGACCAGATCCAGCACCAACAGAACCAGCATCACCCAGCCCACGGCCATAGGCGCCTCGCGCGCCTCGTATTCATAGCCGGAGGCCGTCGCGAGATAGAGAATGGTAAGCACAAGCATCCCGACAGCGGGCATGTACTCGATCAGCTTGGTGCCGAGAACGCGCGTCATGGCACGAGCCCTTTGGTGGCGAGGCGGCGCGCGGCCAACCGCTTGAAGAAGGGGCGCATGGCGGGCGAAAGCAGCGACAGCACGATGCACACGACAAGAATGGCGCTTGGAATGCGGGCAAGATAAATGCCCCAATCACCGTCGCTCATCAGCATGGATTGGTGATAATTGCGCTCCGCCAGACTGCCGAGAACCATCGCTACCACCAGCGTGATGCGCGGATAGTCAAAGCGGATCATCAGATAGCCGATCACGCCGAACACCGCACTGAGAACAACGTTCTCGATCGTCATATCGATGGCGTAGGAGCCAACCAATGAAATTGCGATGATGATCGGCGCCAAAAGCTGCGTGTCGATTTGCGTGAGCTTGGCTAAGGGCCGCGCGAACAACAGGCCGACAAACGACGACAGCACGCAAGAAAGGGTCAGCGCCCACACCAGGCTGTAAATTTCGACCTGATGTTCGATGAGCATCAGGGGCCCGGGCTGCATGCCGTGCAAGATAAGGATGCCCATGAACACCGCCATCTCGGCGCCGCCGGGAAGGCCGAAGGCAAGCGTCGGAATCAGCGCCGCGCCGTCTTTAGCGTTGATGGCGGCTTCCGGCGCAATCACGCCCTTGATGTTGCCCTTGCCGAAGCTCTCGGGATCTTTCGAGGCCTGCACCGTCATGGAGTAAGAGAGAAATGACGCCACGGTGACGCCGACGCCCGGAATGGCGCCGACAAAGGTCCCGATCAGGGACCCGCGCAAAATCGTTCCCCAATGTTTGAAAGCCTCCAAGAGGCCCGCCGTCATATTGGTGATCTCGACCTTGGTATCGGCTTTGGCGATGGAGCCGCCTTTGACCGAGAGATGCATCATCTCGGCAATGGCGAACAGGCCGACCAATGCCGGCGCCAAATGCAGGCCGTCCCAAAGATATTCATTGCCCAGCGTGAAACGCTCGGTGCCCGTCACGTCGTTGTAACCGACCGAGGCAACCATCAAACCGAACGCGCCGGCGACCAGCGCGCGCAGCATCTTGCCGCGCGAGGTAGTAGCGACCAGCACAAGCCCGAGAATGGCGATGAGGAAAAATTCCGGTGGCCCAAACAGCAGCACCAAATTGGTTGCGATGGGCAAAACCAAAAGCACCGAGATGGTGCCGATAATGCCGCCGATGGCATTGGCACTGGCCGCCGCGCCGATGGCGAGTCCGGCCTTGCCTTGCTGCGCCAGCGGATACCCGTCGAGGCAGGTCACGGCGTTCGCCGTCTGCCCGGGCGTATTGAGAAGAATGGCCGTCACCGCGCCGCCCATCGGCACGCCGCCCATCACACCACCGGCAAGCGCCAATGCTTCAGTGTTCTCCATGCCGAACGTAACCGGCGTTAGAAGCGCTAAAGCCGTGGTGCCGCCAAGACCGGGAAGAACGCCGACGAACAAGCCGATCGACATCCCGATAAGCAGAAAGACGATCTCGTTGACGTCCATAAGACTTTGGACACCGCCAAGCCATACATCGAGCATGAGGCGAACCTATTCCGTGATTTGAAAGGACGAAAAGAAGCCTATCAGCCGGCCAGCAGATGCGACTTCCACTTGTTGAAGAACGCGGCTTGCGTGCGCATGACATTGTCGGCTTCGGACGGCGATTGCGGAATCCACGGCAGGCCTTGCGTCTTGGCCCAGGCGATCACGGTAGGATCACGCACCGCCTTTTCCAGCGCTGCTTGCAACGTGGCCTTGATGGCTGGCGGCAATCCCGGCGGCGCGCCGATCATGCGCTCCACAACAATCTGGCTGAGCTCGGGTTTGCCGAGGGCCGGCGCATCCAGAACGCCAGGAATTGAGCTTTTTGCTTCGAACGTGCCGATCACGCGCACCGACTTGCCATCGACAAAGCGCTTCAATGTGGAGAGCGTGCCGAGTGCGGCATCGCCGTCACCGCGCATCGCCGCAACGATATAATCGTTCGAGCCCTTGTAGCCGGTGATGATCTGCGGCCGAACGCCGAGAATCTCGGTGGAAATCAGAATCGCCGAATAGGACGTGCCTTCCGGACCCGTAGAGGTGAATTTCACCGGGCGCTGTTTGGACAGCGCCACCATGTCGGCGACCGTCTTCAACGGCGAGTTCGGACGCACGGCGATGGCGTAGGTTTCGCCTTGGGCGATATTGCCCAGCCAAGTCATCTTATTCAGATCGAAGGCGCGGCCCTTTTGCTGTTCCTGCAGCATAAAGGCACCAGGAATGTTCACGATGCCGATCGTGTAGCCATCAGGACGAGCGCGGAAGAGCTGTGTCAGACCTTTGCCGCCGCCGCCTGCCGCTACGTTCAGCGGGATGATGCTCACCTTCTTGGGAAGGTATTTTTCCATCACCGGCGAGATCAGCCGCGCGAAAATATCGAAATTGCCGCCGGGACCGTTCGGAATGATGAAGGTGATGTCCTTGGCTGGGTAATCGGCGCCGGCGCCAAAGGCGGGGGACGTGGCCAGAGCCAGACCGGCAGCACCGGTGGTGGCGACGAAATCGCGTCGCGTCAGTCGGGTCATTACGTCCTCCGAAAATTCCATGCCTTGGGATTCTGATCCCGTGCGGCATCGTCCTGGTTTGGGCCGTAAGCTATTTCAGGGGGGGCGCTGCGACAAGCGCTTGGATAGGGGCTCCGGCTCACGTCGCCGGCAGAAAGCCCTTCCACTTCTCGAAAAACGCGGCTTGGGAGCGGAAGGTGGCGTCGGCCTCCCCAGGGGGGTGCGGATCCCAGGGAATCCGGTTGCTCTTGGCCCATGCCAAAACGCGAGGGTCGCGTACCGCTTTGTCGATGGCGCCGGTCAGAATGGCCTTCAAATCGGCCGGCAAGCCCGGGGGCGCCGCCAGCATCCGGTCGATGGTGATCTGGGCCAGCTCCGGCTTGCCGAGATCTCCGGCCGAAGGAACGCCCGGCATGGTGCTCTGGGCTTCGAAGCTGGCGATGATTCGCATGCTGCCGGATTCATGGAATTGCTTGAGGCTGGTGACCGCAGCGACCACCGCGTCCCCATCGCCACGCATGGCGGCCACGATGTAATCGGTGGAACCGCTATAGCCGAGAATAAATCTGGAACGGATTCCGAGCAGCCGCGTGGAAATGACACTAGCGAGATAGGCCGTTCCGTCCGGCCCGGTTGAGGTGAATTTCACCCCGCGCTGTTTGGACAGCGCCTGCAAATCCGCGACCGATTTGATGGGAGACCCTGCACGTACGGCGATGGCGTAATTGTCGCTGGAGCCCAGCGTGCCCAGCCAGGTGAATTTGTGCAGATCGAATACGCGGGCGCGCTGCTGTTGCTGCAGGATAAGCGCGCCCGGAATGGGGAACATCCCGATCGTGTAGCCGTCGGGCCGGGTACGATAGAGCTGCGCAATCGCTTTGCCGCCACCGCCGGTAGGCAGATTGAACGGCACGATATTCACTTTGCGTGGCAGATAGGTTTCCATGACTGGCGTCACGGCGCGCGCGAAGCTGTCGAATCCGCCGCCCGGACCGTAGGGCAGAAGCAGCGTGATATTCTTCTGCGGGAAGACCGGCGCGGCCGCGAAAGCGGAGCCGGAAGCGACCGTCAAACCTGCCGCGCCCAGCGCAAAATCGCGTCGTGTCAAACGAACCATAACAAGCCTTGTACAGAAATTCCGCCGCCCCGTCGCGGGGCGCGCGCGAAACGATGCAATTTTACTGCCAAACTCCCATTTGCAATTTCTCCCGCTCCGGCGCTGGAAATCAAGCGACGGCACACGGTGGTGACGAAAAGTTGCGGTGGCTAATGCGTAAAGTTTAGGCCGACGCGGAACGCCCGAGGTGCATCGTAGCTGATGATCCCATCGGCCCCCATCGTGGTGGCGATGGCGTCGTCGAATATATTATCGGCCGCCGCATAAAGCGAAAAACCTTCCGCGAATGACCAGGCGATATTTGCGTTTACGCGCGTGGCTGGGGCCAGGCGTAAATTGTTTTGATCGTCCGCATAGCGCGCGCCTTCGAAACGGACATTTGCCGAAACTGTGAGCGACGCGATGGGATTCGATGTGATGCCGCCGGTGATCGTCCACGCCGGCGCCTGCGATGGGCGCTTCCCATCCAGTGCGGGCACAGCCGTGCCGCCATCCACTTTCGCTTCAACGACATCGAAGGCGCCATCAAGCGTAAGCTCGGGAAGAACCGCGTAATGCGCTTCCGCCTCCAGTCCGACAGCATCGATCGCACCAGCATTTCGCCGCTGGATAAGAAGCCCGCCGGGCGGAACAAATCCCACGCCGGGAAAATTTCCCGGCCCCTGCCCGATGGTGACATTTGAAATCGCGTCGTCGAGCCGGTTCACGAACAGCGTCCCTTGCCAGATGAGCGCGCCGTCATCATCGCCACCGCCAAGTTCGACGCCGTAAAGCCGCTCCGGTTTCAGCTCGGCGTTTGCTTGCGTGATATTGTTGCCGACACGAAACGACCGATAAAGTTCGTTGAGGCTGGGCACGCGAAATCCGGCATAGGCGGCGGAGCGAACATATAATCCGTCGCCGAGTTCGTAGCGCACGCCGCCGCGCGCCGTGGGAACAACGCCATCTTTTGCGGCGTAGTCTTGTTCCAGTGTCACCGCGCCGGTTGCGCGCGTGCGTTGCACGACATGCCCGTCGTAGCTGCGCCAATGATCGAGCCGCAACCCGGCGGTGAATAGCCAAGGCGCGCGATCGATCGCCGCTTCCGCATAGGCACCGCCGACAAAACTTTTTCCGCCCGACACGCGATTGGAAACAAAATTGCCGGAGACGAATTGGAGATTTTCGTGCAAATCGCCATCGGCGAAACGCGAGTCGATACCGATCTCCCAATTGAAGAGTGGTGTGGAATCGCGCAACGCGGCATTAAAGCCCCACCCCAAAGCGGGCGTTTTGTATTGATCATTCGATGGCGTAGTGCTCGTACGCCCCGCAGCAACTGAAACCGCGACGCTGGAATAATCGCTTTCGCGCGCCCAGGCTTGCAATCGCCAACCCATATTTTCTTCTTGCGGTGGGTGCGCCACAGTAAAGCTTCCCGACCAGCCGCTTGCTTCGGCAGTGGCACCAACGAGTCCGGTATTGCGGCGTTCGCTATAGGCACCGATCCGCGCGGTGGCGCTGGTTCTGGCGCCGACATTGGTTTGCACACGAAAGGCCCCGCTTTCGGATTTGAGCGTAACCTCGTCATCGGCGGCGCCGCGCTGGGCCGCATTCACAGGAATCCAGCCATCGGAGCGTTGTATCGATCCGGTGAAAAAAACCGCGCCGCTTCCGGCAGCGCCACCCAGATTCGCGACCCCGCGCGACCCCGCCGACGCGGCGAGCACCACGCCGTCGCCTTCTCGTTCCTGCAGCGCGATGATCCCGGTCAATGCGCCCGCGCCGTATGGACCCGCGCCAGCACCGCGAACAATCTCGGCACCCGCAATCGCCTCGCTCGGCAGCGCGCTCCAGATTACCCAGGATCCGAACGGATCGTTTTGCGGAACGCCATCGAGCGTCACCAATGCCCGTCCGGCGCCCGAGGGCGCGATGGAGCGCAAGGAAACGCCTTGCGTCGTTGGATGCGCCGAAAGGCTCGAATTGCGCCGAAACAGCGAAAGTCCCGGAACCTGCGCCAGAGCCGCGTCCAATTGCGGAGCGGACCTCAAGTCCTTGGCCTCAAGCCGCACCGTGGAGAACGCAGCGCTGCCAACCGGCGGCAGCACCCTACCCGTCACCAACACCTCTTCCGCCGGCTCGGCGGCGAAGGCGGGTAAGGCAGCGGTGGCGAGCAGAAATAGGAGAACAGTTGAGCGGCGCATGGAGGCGCAGCATAGAGAAGACGGGCGCATTGTCAGGTGGCCGGAAAGCCCCGGCTGTGGAATTCGGATCCCTTGAGGCCAAAACGCCACGGCGTTTCGACCCCGCGGGAAAGTCCAATTCTCGGTCCCACGACTACCGGAAAGCGCTTCTGACGTTTGCTCAGCGCGAAAGGCGGTGCGTTCAGGTTCAGCCCATCCAAAGCACGCGTGATGGCCAGAGCCTGGCCGAGACGCCCCGGTCCCGAGCATAGAAGCTTTGGCCTTTCGCAGCCGCGCCGCGCTTCCATGATTGCGATGCCATGCGTGGGCTCCAGCGCGCGGATGAGCACGCCGCCTCCGATGCGCGATTTGTGGGCGACGAAATTCATGCACCAATGAATGCCATAGGAGCGATAGACGTAGGCGCAGCCCGGCGGACCGAACATGCTGGCATTGCGCGCGGTCTTGCCGCCAAAACTGTGCGATGCGGGATCGAGCGGATCATAGGCTTCGGTTTCGACAATAATGCCGCCGACACCATCGAGAAGCAGCGTCACACCAATCAAATCGCGCGCGACAATGACGGGCTCGCGCGCGAAAAATTTCGGATCGAGGCTCATGTCGCCGTTCAGATGAAAAGGTCCGGCCGCCGCAGGCGCAAGGTTTGCACCAATGCGAAGGTTTTCAAATCCGTCAGGCGGCCGCCATCGGCCATGGCCGCGAGCTCGGCGAGCGGACATTCCACCACGGTGATATTTTCGTCTTCCGTCGCAACGCCGCCGCCCTTGCCGGTGCGATCGCTCGCGCGGTAGGGCGCGAGATAAAGATACATGCGCTCTGTTGAAAGTCCCGGCATGGAAAACACATTCGCGACGAACTCGACCGCGCGTAAAGACAGCCCGGCTTCCTCCTCCGCCTCGCGGATTGCCGCCGCCGCAGGATCGGCTTCGTCGACAATCCCCGCGATGCATTCCAAAATATCCGTGTCGCCGCTTGCCACCAGTACGGGCGCGCGAAACTGCCGCACCAACATCGCCACGCAACGCTCCGGATCATAGGCCAGCACGCTGGCGGCGCGGCCGTGTTCCTCGACCTCGCGGCGGATCACTTTTCCGCCCGGCAAGCGTATTTTGAGCACGGAGAACCGGGCCCAGCCGTTGTGAACCTTATCAGTTTCGACGATTTCAAAGCCGGTCATGGTTTACCTGTCATATCGCAGGCATTTACGCCTTGCCCGCGATGTTTCCACCCCTTGCAATCATTGGGGGCCCCGGGATAGTGGGATCGATGGGGATCATATGACAGACAAGACCAGCTCTGGCGATATTAGGCACGATTGGACACGCGCCGACATTCGCGCCCTCTTCCAATTGCCGTTTCCGGAATTGATGTTTCGCGCTGCTGAAATGCACCGAAAATATTTCGATGCGCGGCAGGTGCAAATTTCCACGCTGCTTTCCATCAAGACCGGCGGCTGCCCTGAAGACTGCGCCTATTGCCCGCAAAGCGTGCATTTCGACACCGGAGTCGGCGCCGGCAAGCTGATGGCCTTGGAAACAGTGTTGTCCGAAGCCAAAGCCGCGAAGGACGCAGGGGCCAGCCGTTTCTGCATGGGCGCGGCGTGGCGCTCACCGAAGGACCGTGACCTCGATAAGGTCTGCGCTATGGTGGAAGGCGTGAAGGCAATGGGTCTCGAAACCTGCGTCACACTGGGCATGCTGGAAGGCGATCAGGCGACGCGTCTGAAATCAGCCGGTCTCGATTATTACAACCACAATCTGGATACGAGCCCGGAATATTACGGCGACATCATCACCACGCGCACCTATCAGGATCGGTTGGATACGCTGTCGCGCGTGCGTGACGCCGGCATTAATGTGTGCTGCGGCGGCATTGTCGGCATGAACGAAAGCGAAGACGACCGCGCGGGTATGATTCACGCATTGGCGACGCTTCCCGCACATCCCGAAAGCGTGCCGATCAATCTTCTCGTGCAAGTGGAAGGCACCAAGTTGAACGGCATCGCCAAATTGGCGCCGCTCGATTTCGTGCGCACCATTGCGGTGGCGCGCATCACCATGCCAGCATCAGTGGTGCGTCTCTCTGCGGGGCGCGAAGACATGTCGGACGAAACGCAGGCTTTGTGTTTTCTGGCCGGCGCAAACTCCGTCTTCTATGGTCCGCGCCTTTTGACCACGCCAAATCCGGTCGCCGATAAAGACCGTGCCCTCATGGCTGAGCTCGGCCTTGTGCCGATGCCGGCCTGACGATTGCGAAGGGCTGTCATGGGACGGCTCGAGAACGACATCGAGACTTTGAAGGCGCATGCCGCCTATCGCACTTTGCGCCTGCCGCACGGGCGCGATTTCTCGTCCAATGATTATCTCGGGCTTGCGCAGCATCCTAAGCTTGTCGCAGCGACCATCGCTGCGGTGCAGGACAACGGCATGGTAGGCGCCGGCGGCTCGCGCCTTTTGCGTGGACATCATCCGGCGCATGAAAAACTGGAGGAGCACGCGGCCCGCTTCTTTGGCAGCGAGGCGGCACTTTTCTTCGGCGGCGGATTTCTCGCCAATTTCGCTTTGTTCACGACATTGCCCGAACGACACGACGCGGTGATTTTCGACGAGCATATTCACGCCAGCGTCAAAGAAGGCATTCACGCTGGAACGGCGAAGCGATTCCGCGCCGCACATAACGATCTCAATTCCTTCGAAGACAATATCAAACGCGCCCGCGAGAGCGGCGCGCGCGATGTCTGGATCGCGGTGGAAAGCGTCTACAGCATGGACGGCGATGTGGCGCCCCTTTCCCAGCTTTACGCGTTGGCCCGCGCTCACAACGCAACCCTGATTGTCGATGAAGCCCACGCAACGGGCGTGTTTGGCGCGTCAGGACGCGGCCTAAGCGAAGGACTACTGAGCGAGAATGTGATTTCGGTTCATACTTGCGGCAAGGCGCTAGGTGTCTACGGCGCGCTGGTATGCAGCGGAAAAACCACACGCGATTATCTGATCAACAAAGCGCGCCCCTTTATTTATGCCACCGCCCCGCCGCCGCATTTGGCAAGCGGGGTGTCGTGTGCGCTCGATCTGGTTGAGGCCGAACCTTGGCGGCGCACTAGGCTTGCCGAACTCAGCGCCTTCGCTGCGCACGAATTGAAAGACATCGCGGGCGGTCGATTGCGCGAGGGCGGCACGCAAATCCTGCCTTTTATATTAGGTGAGGGCGGCGAAGCGGTGCGCATCGCCGCATTGCTGCAAGCGGAAGGCTTCGATGTGCGTGCCATTCGCCCGCCCACCGTACCGGAAGGCACCGCGCGGCTGCGGATTTCCCTCAATATCAATATCAACGAAAATGACATCGCGGCGTTGGCGCAAGCCCTCGCCACCGCATTGGAGAAAACAGCGTGAAGGCGTTTGTGGTTACGGGAACGGATACGGATGTCGGTAAGACGGTGGTTTCCGCCATGCTGACGCTGGCGCTGGACGGCCTCTATTGGAAACCTATTCAATGCGGCACCGACGACGGCACGGACACAAAGACCGTTTCTGCCTTGTCTGGACGGGCGCATAAGGAAGCCTATGTGCTGCGCGCGCCGCTGTCGCCGCACCGCGCTGCGGAGGTTGAAAACCGCACTATCGATTGGAACGCGTTGGATCTGCCGCGTGACGTGCCGGAAAACACAACGCTCATTGTCGAGGGTGCCGGCGGGCTTATGGTACCCATCACACGCGATATTCTTCAGATCGAACTTTTCGCCCGGTGGCATGCGCCCGTAATTCTGGTAGCGCGTACGGCGCTCGGAACCATCAATCACAGCCTGCTATCGCTGGAGGCTTTACGCCTGTGGCGCATCAAGGTGCATGGCATCGTGTTTGTCGGCGACGAAATGCCGGACAGTGAAAGTACCATCGTAGACATGGGCGGCGTCAAACATCTTGGACGTTTGCCGCGCTTACCGGCGCTGAATGAAGGCGCGTTGCGCCAAGCCTTTGCCGATCATTTCAAGCTGAGCGATTTCGCCCTTGGCTGATCGTTCTCCTATTTGGCATCCGTTTACGCAGGCAGCCCTGGTCGGCCCCGCCATTGAAATTGAATCGGCGCGCGATTCAACGCTCGTCACGCCGGGCGGCCGCCGCATCCTGGATGCGATTTCGTCCTGGTGGGTGATCACGCACGGTCATGGAAACCCGCATATCGCGCGCGCCATTGCCGAGCAGGCCGGCGTTCTCGATCAAGTGATCTTCGCCGGCTTCACACATGAGAAAGCGGAGCGCCTCGCGCGCAAGCTTCTCGCGTTAGCGCCATACGCCAAACACGCGTTCTTTTCGGATTCAGGTTCCACCGCGGTGGAGGTTGCGCTCAAGATGGCGGTAGGCGCGTGGCATCATCGCGGACAGAGGCGACACAAGATCATCGCGTTGGAGCACGGCTATCACGGCGATATGTTCGGCGCGATGGCGGTGGGGAATCGCGGCACGTTCAATGCGCCGTATGAGAACATGCTGTTCGACGTGGCGCGCCTACCTTTTCCCGTGGCCGGTGGTGAGCAACACACGATTGACGCGCTGGAAAATGCACTGCGCCGCGAACCGAATGCTTTCGCGGCGCTGATCCTTGAGCCATTGGTTCTCGGCGCCGGCGGAATGTTGACCTACACGCCTAACCTGCTCGCGGAGCTCGCAAACATCTGCCGCAGCCACGGCATATTCCTGATCGCCGACGAGGTGATGACCGGCTTCGGCCGCACCGGCACGATGTTCGCCTGCGAGCAAGCGAATGTGACGCCCGATCTCCTGTGCCTCTCCAAGGGACTTACCGGCGGCTTCCTGCCGATGGGCATGACACTGGCGAGCGAAGAAATTTACGAGGCGTTCTACGCCGAAGACCGGGCGCGCACCTTTTTCCATTCCTCGTCCTTCACCGGCAATGCCATTACCTCCGCAGCGGCCTTAGCGAATCTTGAAATCTGGGAAAGCGAACCGGTGCTGGCGCGCATCGCCGCCATTTCCGCACATCACAAAACCCGCCTCGCCGCCCTGCAATCGCGGCGCGAAGTGGCCGAGACGCGCCAGATGGGCAGCATCGCTGCCATAGAGTTAAACGTCGCGGATGGCGGGTACCTCGCCGGGCTTGGCCCGCGCCTCCAGCGCTTTTACCTGGAAAACGATATTCTGCTTCGGCCACTCGGCAATGTCGTCTATGTCTTGCCGCCATATTGCACCACCCCGACTGAACTCGACCGGATTTACGATGTCATCGAAGAGTCGCTCGAACTACGCGAAGCTTGAGGAGGCGAGCCGCGGCATCGCCGGCCCGATGCGCGCATGGCTGAGCGATATCTGCGCGAACCCAGCGCAGCATGCGCGCTTTCTCAACACGCTTTCGTTGATGGAACATATCGGCAGCCGCAAAATCATGGCGAGCCAATCCGGCGCCATGCTGCAGCAAGAGACGCTGAAACATCTGGCTGAGGAAACACGGCACGCCTTCTTCTTCAAGCGCGCGGCCGAAACGATGGCGGGACAAAGCCTCGACTACGGCACCACAAACATTATCGTCGGCCCTGCCGCGCGCATGTATATGGCCCGCCTCGACGCCTATATCGAAAACGCGCTCTCCAATGTGCCGCGTGAGGCGGCCTATCTCTATATGTCGCTTGTCGTTGAATTCCGCGCGGTCTGGTTTTACCGGCTGTATCAGGACGTTCTTACCACGAAACACATTTCGCTGTCGCTGAAAAGCGTTCTCGCGGAAGAGGAATTGCATCTCGACGAGATGACTTCGCGGCTTGCTTCTCTGGACGCGATGCACGACACGCGCACGGAAGAATTTTGCGCATTCGAATGTGGCCGGTTCGCGACTCTGTGGAATTCCCTCTCATCAGAACATTCCCAACGCGTCATTCACGCAAATGCCTGAGACAGAATTGAAGCCCGTGCCGCACTTCGTCTTCCTGCATGTCGGCGCGGATGGGCTATTGCCTTCGCTGCTGGTGCGCTCGATCCGTGCTCAGCACCCGCATGCACGGCTCATTCAATGTTCCGACCACCTAACCCAGGAAATTGGGGGCGTCAGCGAGGTTTTTCGCAGCCGCGGCAATATCTCCAATTTAATGCGCTTCCGTCTTGTTTGCTTCGCGCGGTTGGGACTTACCACTCCAGCGCTCTATCTCGACACCGACATGCTTGTGATGGCCCCCATTGATCCGGCGCTTGTGCTGGGCGAATGCGAAATCGCCGTTTGCGCCAGGGAATTTGGACGCACGAACTTGATCAATACATCGTTCGGCGGGATGAACCTCTCCGAATATGAAGGTAAGACATTCGGGGAAATTTACCCCTATCTCGGCTGTGCAACGATTTCGCAGAACGCGGCATTTTGGCAAGAATGCCTGGACGAAATGGATCGCCTCGATCCAAAATTCCATTTTTGGTACGGCGACCAGGAAGCCATCCGCAACATCGTGAATGCTGGGAAATACCGCAGTACTTTGCTTCCCGAATCCATCTACGCCTTTCTGCCAGGGGAAATTCCGCGCGCCAGGGAAAACCCACGCATTTTTTGATCTGCCCCCTTCAGAGTGGTCCATCGACTATTTTAGTCTGGACCCTGAAGGAGAAGACAAATGGGCAAGAAGCACGGGCCTGAGGAGATTATCGGTAAGCTGCGCGAGGCCGAGATTATTCTAGCGCAAGGCG